>NZ_JBIVOE010000008.1:0-169733 GCF_044753985.1 Lysinibacillus sp. NPDC093210
TTGATGTCCAAAATTTTGTTTCGTTCACTAACGAAGTTAGCTAATAAAAACTATATTGATTACGTTTTGCTTGTTCAGTTTTCAAGGTTCATTTTATTACCGCTTGTTTTCAGCGACTTTATTAGTGTAACTTGTTATCAACAAGAAGTCAACAACTTTTTTGAAATTATTATTTTCAAGCTGTCCTTCTTGTTAAGGACAAGTAATAATATATAATATTGCAATATAAAAATCAAGCCTTTTTCTTAAAAAACTTTAAAATCTTTTTTTCGTCCACGACAAATAATAGAATCCCCACTATTACAACTAATCCACCGATGATTTGTGTTGCGATTAAATACTCTTTAAAAATAATAAGAGCTAAAACAGCCGCTCCAATTGGTTCGAATAGAATAGCAATTGATACAACATTCGTACTAACATATTTTATAGACCAATTAAATAAAGTATGGCCTAGCAAATTTGGAACAATGGCTAATAAAATAAACCATATCCAATCCATTGAAGCGTAGGGACCGAATGATTCTCCTTTAATTAGTACATAGAAAAACAACGTAATCGTGCTCACTACGTAAACTATCATTGTATATGTCACAAGTGAAAGTCGTTTTCGTACATCCTGGCCAAATAAAAGATAAGTTGTAATAAGTGCACAAGCAATTAATGCAAGCATATCTCCATAGAATGCAGATCCACTAAGCTTAAAATCCCCCCAGCTTATTAATACACTTCCAACTATAGCAATTGCTCCAGCAAAAATGGTTTTTAAAGTAATAACCTCTTTAAAAAAAAAGTATGTACCAACAAACGCAAAAAGTGGTTGAAGTGTCACTAGGACAGTTGAACTTGCCACAGATGTGTAATTTAATGATTCAAACCACAAAATAAAGTGAAATGCTAAAAATACCCCCGCAATTGAAGAAAAAAGCCAATCTCTGTTAGATAGATGCTTTAATTCTTTTGTATATTTCATGAAAAATAACGGTGCCATGATTATGACAGAAAACAACATACGATAAAAAGCAATAACACCTGAATCCGCATTTGCTAATTTTACAAAGATGGCTGATAAAGATACTGAAATAACGCCAATAAAAATTGGGATATACGGATGAATCTTTGGTTCATTCATTGAAATCGACCTCCAGAAAAAAAGCTTATACATCATAACTTCCATGATGTACAATACAAAAAAGTAATGTACATATAATAATGACAGCTTGCATATCTCTTAGCAATACGAAATATTAATGGAGGGGTGCGTTTGGAAACATTATTGGAGAATATGATTACATATGAAGTTGGCATAAAATTAGTGATTGCAGCCACATTAAGTTTAGTAATCGGAATTGAAAGGGAATTAAAAAAGAAACCTGTCGGATTAAAGACCAGTTTAGTTATTGCTACATTCAGCTGCTTACTTACAATTATCTCGATTGAGACCGCATACTCAACACCTCCAAGAGCAGATATTAACATAACTATGGATCCTCTTCGTCTGGCAGCCCAAGTAGTAAGCGGCATCGGATTTCTTGGAGCAGGAGTCATTTTAAGACGCGGTAATGATAGCATTTCGGGTTTAACTACTGCCGCTATGATTTGGGGAGCTGCTGGTATTGGGATTGCTGTTGGTGCAGGCTTTTATATGGATGCTACACTGGCTGTTATTATTATTGTTTTCGGCATCGAAGTATTGTCTCCATTTCTTATGAAAATTGGACCAAAGAGAATTCGTATGCGAGAAGTATCGTTAAAAATCCAGATTGATGACGATGGTAATACAGAATCGTTCCTTCTATTTTTAAAAGACAGCAATATTGTGATTGAAAACATTCGTATAAAAGATATTCCTTTAGGCAATAATCAGGTGTTACACGAATTAGATTTCCGTTTATCGTTAATTGTCTCAGATAACTTACTGTCGTTTTATCGTTCATTACGTACCTTACCTTATATTGAAAAAATCGAAATGGAAATTTTAAACTAGCTGGAGGATTCTCTAATGACAGAAATATTGAAACTACTCAAGGAAGGTAATAAGCCTTCATTAATGGCTGCAGTTGTAAATGCATTTTTAGGTATTATAAAAGGCATTGCCTTCTTCTTCACAGGTAATGTCGCAATGTTTGCCGAAATGATGCATTCACTAGGAGATGCAGCAAACCAACTATTTGTATATGTTGGATCAGCGCTATCCAAAAAAGCTCCGACAAAAAAATTCCCCGGAGGCTTTGGTCGAATTGTTAATCTAGTATGCCTGTTTGCCGTTATTATTGTAGCTATCCTTTCTTACGAGACTATAAAAGAAGGCTGGCATCATTTTATGCATCCTTCAGGTGAATCAAAAGGAATGTTAATAGCACTTGGCGTTTTATTGGTCGGGATTGTGTTAGAAGGAACTGTTCTGGCCAAAGCAGCAGTAGAGGTGCTTCACGAAGCAGGGCAAGAAAAAGCTGGTATGATGTCTATTCCAAAAGCATTCGGATTTTTGAATCGTGCAAAACCTGCGACAAAATTAGTCTTTATGGAAGATTTAGTAGCAACAGGTGGTAATGTTTTAGCCTTTGTCGCTATCTTAATTGCACATTTTACAGGTTGGACGAGAATCGAAGGACTTGTATCAATCATTATTGGCTGTATGATGTTTTATGTAGTTGGAAAGGTATTCTTAGATAATGCACGCGGCGTTATTGGTGAAACAGATGAAGAAATGCTCAATCATATTGCTCATCTTGTGATGGATGATCCTAACATTAAAGATATTGTACGCTTAGAGGTTGTAAAAGAAGGCGAATTTTTACACGTTGAATTAGTTGCTGAAGCTGATGCTAATTTATCACTTGCATTTCTAGATGATGTCCGTGATCATTTAACAGAAGTTATTTTAAGTCAAAAAGGCGTCTCCAAAGTAGCCATTTTATTTGATGAAGATGACGGAAAAGCAAACTGGGTACACGTCGGCGAGCGACCATCAACCGCCTATAACAAACAATAATAGAAGAAAAGCCAATTGCCTACGCAGGCAATTGGCTTTTTTATCGTATACCTATAACGCGTTTTGTAAAATTGTACGAACATCATCTTCCTGTAGCTTATTAAAGTTACCAAAAGGTCCATTTTGCATTGCATGTTCAATGATTTGGTCAAATTTCGAATCATCAATATCATAATCAGCTAGACGGCTCGGTGCATCCAAGGAAGTCCAAAATGCAGATAAACGATCAATTCCTTCATAAGCAATTTCTTCTGCTGTTTTTCCTGTCGCATCAACACCGAAAACACGAGTTGCTAAACCGGCAAAACGTTCTGGATTTACTGGCACATTTAGTCGCATCCAATGAGGCTGTAATATTGCTAGGCCACCAGCATGCGGAATATCGTAAATTGCTGATACAGCATGTTCGATATTATGTGATGCCCAATCTCCGCGAGAGCCGATTGATAGGAAACCATTTAAACCAATTGTCCCTGCTAGCAATATTGTTTCACGCAATGAAACATCCTCTAAATCTTTTAGTAATTTAGGTGCTGTCGTCATAACAGTTCGTAAAACACCCTCACACATTTCATCTGTCACTGGCGTATTCGTCGTGTTGTGGAAATATTGCTCGAAAACATGAGACATCATATCGACCATACCGTAAACTGTATGGTTTTTCGGTACTGACACTGTGTAAGCTGGATTTAAAATAGAAAATTTAGGGAACGTAGCAGGACTTCCCCAACCTAACTTTTCTTCAGTTGCCGCATTTGTAATAACAGAGCCTGAATTCATTTCAGAGCCTGTAGCAGCTAATGTTAAAACAGTTCCAAGTGGTAAGGCATCTTGAACTAATACTTTTCGTTTAACAATATCCCATGCGTCGCCATCATATTTAGCACCGGCAACAATTAATTTAGAACAGTCAATGACCGAGCCACCACCAACAGCAAGCACAAGATCAATACCTTCTTTTTTACAAATATCAATGCCAATTCGCGCTGTTTCTACACGTGGATTAGGCTCTACGCCACTCAATTCAAATACCGTTTTATCCGCTTGTTGTAGTTTTTCAATAACAGCATTGTACACGCCGTTACTCTTTATACTTCCACCACCATAAACTACTAGCACCTTGCTACCATATTGCTCTAACTCTTTCGGTAATTTTTCCAGTGCATCTTCACCAAAGTGTAATTTCACTGGGTTATAAAATGTAAATGAATCCATTGAATTCGCCCCTTTCTAGTTGGATTTTCTCATATCTACAATGAAGAAAGCAAAGATTTAAAACCTAAAAATGCAAAACATAGAAGAAATTTTAACCTTAAAAAAATTTATTCCTAAAAGCATGTCTGCAGCATTTAACAAAAAAATAAAACTTCCCTCAACTAATGGCATCAGGCATTTTGCCTTGATGTCTATTATTCAGCTGTTTGGAGCGAAGAGTGTGGACGGGTGCCAGGCACTCAAACAATTCATCAAGCTAATCATGCATTTTATGACTATCCAAGTTAAAATCCACGTAGAATCCTGCGGGAACTGCATAAGTTGTTGCTTACACTGTGCCGAGGAAAGCGTAGAGGATTTTTTATGTTTTTGAAGCCGACTACTTAGTGCCAGGCACTCAAACAATTAAGGTTGCGCCCGGAGCATAAATCAAATGCAATCAATAAAAAAAGACACCCCTAATTAGGAATGTCTTTTTATTAATTATCTATTATTAATTAAACCCAGCCACGGAAGCGAGATGCTTCTGCAGTACGGCGTACACCAACCATATATGCTGCTAAGCGCATATTGATATTACGTGTAGTAGCAGTTGTATATACATTGTCAAATGCTTCAACCATTTTTTTGTAAAGGCGTTCTTCTACTTCTTCTTCTGTCCAGTAATAACCTTGGTTATTTTGTACCCATTCGAAGTAAGAAACTGTAACACCACCAGCAGATGCTAATACGTCTGGTACAAGTAAAATGCCTCGCTCTGTTAAAATTTTAGTCGCTTCTGCCGTTGTTGGACCATTTGCTGCTTCAACAACAATGTTTGCTTTAATATTATGAGCATTGTCTGCAGTGATTTGGTTTTCTATTGCAGCTGGAACTAAAATATCACAATCAAGCTCTAAAAGATCTTTATTTGAAATTGTGTTTTCAAATAATGTTGTTACTGTTCCGAAGCTATCACGACGATCTAATAAGTAGTCGATATCTAAACCTTCAGGATCATGAAGTGCACCATATGCATCGGAAATACCAATTACTTTAGCACCTAAATCATTCATGAATTTAGCTAAGAAACTACCTGCGTTACCAAAACCTTGGATTACAACGCGAGCACCTTTAATGTCGATACCACGTTTTTTCGCAGCTTCTTCGATAACGATTGTTACACCTTGAGCAGTTGCACGGTCACGACCTTGAGAACCACCAAGGACAAGTGGCTTACCTGTGATGAAACCTGGTGAGTTGAATTCGTCCATACGGCTGTATTCATCCATCATCCATGCCATAATTTGTGCATTCGTAAATACGTCTGGAGCAGGAATATCTTTTGTTGGCCCAACGATTTGACTAACAGCGCGAACATAACCACGGCTTAGACGTTCGATTTCGCCCATAGACATTTGACGTGGGTCACAGATGACACCGCCTTTACCTCCGCCGTATGGTAGATCTACAATTCCACATTTCAATGTCATCCACATTGAAAGCGCTTTAACTTCCTCTTCGGAAACAGCTGGATGGAAACGTACTCCACCTTTAGTTGGTCCTACTGCATCATTATGTTGTGCACGGTAACCAGTAAATACTTTTGTAGTTCCATCATCCATTTTAACTGGAATGCGGACTTGCAGCATACGAAGCGGCTCTTTTAGTAGTTCATACATTGCTTCGTCATAGCCTAGTTTATTAAGAGCTTCTTGAATAACATCTTGAGTTGATGTGAACAGATTTAAGTTTTCAGACATTTTAAATCGCCTCTTTGTTTTTTTTAATGATTGTATATCGGCATCATTGTAACACACTTCTGAATTAAAATGTGAACATTTTGTTAAAGTTTAAATACTTTTTCAATTTGAGCAATAGACCAATCTAAATCTTCTTGAGAAATAACTAATGGTGGAGCAAAACGAATTACAGTATCATGTGTTTCTTTACATAACAAACCTAATTCTTTTAGTTTTTCACAATACGGACGTGCAGCTTCTGTTAGTTCCATACCGATGAATAAACCACGACCACGAACGTCTTTAATAACCGGGTTGTTAATTTCACGTAATTTACCTTTGAAATATTCACCAAGTTGTTGTGAGCGCTCTGCTAATTTTTCATCTAATAGTACTTTAATAGATGCGATTGAAACAGCACATGCCAAAGGATTTCCACCGAAAGTTGAACCGTGAGAACCTGGATTGAAGACACCTAAAATTTCACGATTAGCAGCGACACAAGAAATTGGGAATACACCGCCACCTAATGCTTTACCTAAGATGTACATATCAGGCTCTACTTCTTCCCAATCACATGCAAACATTTTACCTGTACGTGCTAAACCAGCTTGAATTTCATCCGCAATGAATAAAACATTATTTTCACGGCATAATTCACGTGCAGCTTTTAAGAAGCCTTCTGGTGGAATAACAATACCAGCTTCACCTTGAATTGGCTCAATTAAAAATGCTGCTGTATTTGGAGTAATTGCAGCTTTTAATGCTTCTAAATTACCGTAATCAACAAGTTTAATATTTGGTAACATCGGTCCGAAACCACGACGGTATTCTTCGTCAGATGATAAAGATACAGCTAGCATCGTACGTCCGTGGAAGTTTCCGTTACAAGCAATAAGCTCTGCTTTACCTTCTTCAACACCTTTTACATCATAAGCCCAACGACGAGCAGCTTTAAATGCAGTTTCTACAGCTTCTGCACCTGTATTCATAGGTAAAACCATTTGTTTGTTTGTTAATTTACCAACTAGCTCATACCATTCACCTAGGTTTTCACTGTAAAATGCACGAGAAGTTAAAGTTACTTTATCAGCTTGTTCTTTTAATGCAGCAATAATTTTCGGATGGCGATGCCCCTGATTCACTGCAGAATATGCTGATAACATATCTAAGTATTTGTTTCCTTCTGGATCTTTAACCCAAGCACCCTCAGCCTCTGCAATAACGATTGGCAGTGGATGATAGTTTGCAGCACCGTAATTTTGTGTTTGTTCAATAACTTGTTGTGATTTTGACATATAGCATTCTCTCCCTACTAACTTAAAATGAAAATCTATAAAGATAGGACGGTTTATAAGATCTGATAAAAGAGCTATTTAATAGAAACAAAAAATTGTTCACCTATTAATTAAGCCGCACACCTCGTAGGTTTTACTATCTACGAGGCTTTGCTAGCTTTTTCTTCTTATTTAAACAGCCCAACTTTGAACATGTGGTTTTGCGCCACACAAATCAGTAAAAATTAAAGCATTTCTGAAGTTGTTTTTGCTTGCATATGAAGTTGTAGGTAGTCAGGGCCACCAGCTTTTGAGTCAGTGCCTGACATGTTGAAGCCACCAAATGGTTGGTAACCAACGATAGCACCTGTACAACCACGGTTGAAGTATAAGTTACCAACATGGAAATCTTCACGAGCTTTTTCTAAGTTCATACGGTTGTTAGTAATAACTGCACCTGTTAAGCCGTACTCTGTGTCGTTTGCAATTTCGATTGCTTCATCGAAATCTTTTGCTTTTGCAATTGCTACAACTGGTCCGAAAATTTCTTCTTTCATGATACGAGCAGAACGATCTACGTCAGCGAATACTGTTGGATTGACGAAGTAACCAACTGAATCATCAGCTGTACCACCTGCTACAAGGCGACCTTCTCCTTTACCAATTTCAATGTATTCAGTAATTTTATTGAATGCTGCTTGGTCAATTACTGTAGCCATGAAGTTGCTGTTGTCAGCTGGGTCACCAACTGTTAACGCATTTGTAAGCTCAGCTACACGGTTAACAACTGTATCATATACATCTTCTACGATAACGGCACGAGAACATGCTGAACATTTTTGACCTGAGAAGCCGAAAGCTGATTTTACGATTGATTGTGCCGCAAGCTCTAAATCTGCTTCTTTATCGACAACGATTGTATCTTTACCGCCCATTTCAGCGATAACACGTTTAATCCAAATTTGACCATCGTTATGTGTTGCTGCACGTTGGTTAATACGTAAGCCTACATCGCGAGAACCTGTGAAGCTGATGAAGCGTGTTTTCGGATGATCCACTAAGTAATCCCCAACTTCTGCACCTGAACCTGGTACATAGTTAACTGCACCTGCAGGTAATCCCGCTTCTTCTAAAACTTCAATAAATTTATAAGCAACAACTGGTGTTGTTGAAGCTGGCTTTAATAATACTGTGTTCCCTGTTACTAAAGCTGCTACAGTAGTACCAGCCATAATAGCGAATGGGAAGTTCCATGGTGAAATTACAATACCAATACCTAATGGAATATAATCATAACGATTGTATTCACCTGGACGGCTTTCTACTGGTTGGCCGTCTTTAATACGTAACATTTGGCGACCATAGTATTCAAGGAAGTCAATTGCTTCTGCTGTATCCGCATCTGCTTCATTCCAAGGTTTACCAGCTTCTTTTGTTAAAAGTGCTGAGAATTCATGTTTACGGCGACGGATAATTGCTGCTGCTTTGAATAACACGTCAGCACGAATCGCTGGGTCTACTTTTTTCCAAGTTTTAAATGTTTCATCTGCTGCTTGCATAGCCTTTTCAGCTAATTCTCTGCTTGCTTTTGAAACGCGTCCAATTACTTCTGTTTTCTTTGCTGGGTTATATGAAACAATTTTATCTTCTGTTGTAATACGTTCTCCGCCAATAATTAGTGGATAGTCTTGACCTAAATAACCTTCAACTTTATTTAATGCCTCTAAATAAGCGTTGTAGTTTGCCTCTTGAGAAAAATCTGTAAATGGTTCGTGTTTGTATGGAATCATACTATATCCTCCTTTTGTGAGCTGTAAATATTTAGTGTGCAAAAAACATTGACGCAAAATATTTTTGCGTATAAAATATTCTTACACTTATTATAATGCAAAATTTCGTTGCATATTTCAAGTAAAAAATTTTTGAGGTGCACATTTTATGAAAAATTCTGAACCCTTATTACCTTTTTATGAGTTTATTGCAACTAATGTATCCGTTGGTATACATGCGATTGACGTAACAGGTAAAACAATTATCTATAATTCAAAAATGAAAGAAATTGAAGGATTTCATTTTGATGAATTAGCAGATCGTTCAATTATTGAGTTGTTTTCCTTCCGTCAACATGAAAGTACATTGATGCGGGTATTACAAACAGGCTTACAAGAAATGAATGTGAAACAAACCTATTGGAATAAAAATGGTCATGAAATTACAACGATTAACGATACATTTCCGCTTTTTAAAAACAATCAACTAATCGGTGCAATTGAATTCGCACGTGATATAACATCTTTAGAAAAATTAGTGTATCAACCTCTCCGTCGATATGGTGAGCCTCTAACATTTGATATGATTACCGCCGTTTCAGAGACGATGCAACAAGTTATCGTTAATGCTAAAAAAGCTGCCGCGGTAAAATTACCTATATTACTCATCGGAGAGTCTGGTACAGGAAAGGATTTGGTTGCAGAAAGTATTCATCATGCTGCTTCATCTGATACTGAAGCTTTTGTTACACTATTTAGTCGACGTTCAGCGAAATCAGTGCTAGATAAAATGCAAGAGCTTTTACAGGATGACAAAGCATATACATTTTTCTTTGAACGCATTGATTTTTTAAGTCTTCATGTTCAGGAGCAATTACTAGAATTATTACAGTCGCTTCCACAATCAAAATATATGCTGATTGGCAGTGTTGGTAGCGATCCGATTACACTTATAGCGGAGAAAAAGCTTTTAAAATCTTTGTATTATTTCTTTGCAACAATGTCCATCACCATTCCAAATTTAACAGACCGAAAAGAAGATATTTTACCGTTTGTTGATGATTATTTCAGTCGCCATCGTGAGCGATTTGCATCAAACGTAACAGAACTAGCACCTGATGTCCAAGCATTATTCTTACAGTATGATTGGCCAGGAAATCTAAAAGAACTCGAACTCTTACTTGATGAAATCGTGTCATTTATGACAACTGAATCGACTGTTACGTTCGATTTACTCCCTGTTCATTTTCGATTTAAGGTGCAGAGCCAAGATACAACTGAACGCGAACCTGAATTTTTTATGTTCCAACAGCAGAATGATGTCATGCCGCTTGATGCTTATTTACGGGAAGCCGAATCCTATTATGTGCAAAATGTCTTAAATCTATATGAGGGTAATATAACAAAAGCTGCTGGTGCGCTTGGTATGAGCCGCCAAAACTTGCAGTATCGTATACGGAAGATGAAAAAGGACTAATCTTAATTCTTAAAATGTTTATAAAAAAAACGAGGATGCCTTCACATGGAAGCATCCTCGTTTTTTTAATGTCCTGACTGTTCGATCCAGTCCTGTAGTTTATCTTTTAGGGAATTAAAGCCGTTTGCATCGGATTCATCTACACGATCCTGTAGAGATTTCCGTGGTGGCGCATCTTTTTTTCTTATTGCTGCTGGGCGCTCTTGTAAGGCTCGGATCGATAAACTAATTTTTTCGGCCGCTTCATCGATTTCAAGTACCTTCACTTCAACCTCTTGCCCTACTGATAAAAACTCACTGACGTCTTTTACAAAGCCGTACGTAATTTCAGAAATATGCACGAGCCCTTGTGTATCGTCATCAAGTGCTACAAATGCACCGTACGGTTGAATACCTGTAACTTTTCCGGTCAATACGTCTCCTAATTCATATTTTTTTGCCATAACCTTTGCCCACTTTCTATATGTTTGCTACGTATATATCACGTTAAATTATAACATACGTCAATATCTGGAGCAAAAATTCGTCCCACTAATCAATGATCTCTGTAATACGATAATAGCCTTCCTCTTGTTTCGAAAATTTTATTAGGAATTGCCTTCCGTACTTATCCTGTTCACTAATTGCAACGCGAGCAGCCACAATTGGATAAATCCCATCGTATTCACCTAGCTGACTAAATATGTCTAGATCTTTCATTGTTTGTAACAACAAACTTATATTCAATTCGGAATCTGGCATTAATAAGGTTTTTTGCAAAGACTCATCGCCAATGGATATGGCATATAAATAAAGCGCAGCGATATTTATTGGGCGAAGTTGGTTTAATATAGCTATATCGTTTTGTTTTTTATATTGCTCATATATTCCTTTAATTTGCTCTATACGAGACTCATCCATATCAACAATATTAAAATCACTATCGTTAATATAACCTGCTGTTTCTTCCCGTGTCTGTAAAAGTATAGTCCATATATCATAGGCAGCAAGTTGCGCTAGTGTTTCAGAATGATTATTTTGCTGTAATTCCTTAAAGATATTAGCAGCTGTCTTTTTCATGACCTCACCATACTTACCCGAGGCTACTTCCTGTAAAAATGTTATATATTTCTTATCAACTTGCCCATCTTCCGCTAGGACAGGATATTTTTTAGTACCTTGCAATATTGCCACCCACGTATTTTTAAAGGTTTCTTGTAATAGTTTGTAATTGGGAGAACCGGCATTGACATCTGCAAGTAACGAACGTTCCATTATTTTAAGTGATTTTGCTGTTTCTTCTCGTGAATAGCGTAAATCGTCGACTAATAATAAATAACCCGTTTTTAAATATTCAAAATACCCAAAAACATCCGGATGTAATTGATTGATATAAGCTGGCGCAAGTTTCCCATCGACTGGATTTGATTTAAAGTAGAAAGTACCTGTTTCATCCTTTTTCAGTTCCATGTATTGATTATTAGCCGCTTCAATAATCACAATTAATTCAGATGTATATTTCTTTACATCACCGTTCTTCAATAGTGATTGATAGGGTTTTAAGAGCTTGCTATAAAAATTTTCCAACTCTTCTGCAGAAATAACGTATTGGTTATAAACCTCATACGATTCATCAAAAGTTAAATTGTTATATGTTTTTATCGTCTCTATAGCCCTTTTAGGAGTCATTAAATAATATAAAACGTATTCTTCTACATTTTGGGCACTATCACTATCAATTGATGACGAATGCAAATTATTTGCTATATAAAAATCTAACATTGTATCTGCTGTTTGAATAAATTCAAATGCTTGCAGTTCATCTTTCGAAACTTTTAATTCTCTTCTAATTTCCTCTTTTCGACGATTATATTTTTTCGTTATATTGTCGACTGCATCGTTCTCTTCAGCCTTTTTTAAAGGTACATTTTGCGGGACTTCCGTTTGGGTATTTTCTTGCTGTTTCATTGTATAGAGCGTCACTAAAAAACCAACTAATAAGACGCTTGCAATACTCGCTAGCCACACTGCTGGCTTTTGCCATTTCGGGGAGGACTTCTTTTGAGTGGTAATTGTTTGCTTTGCGAGTGCTTCTTCTTCTTCAATTTGCTTGAAAACATCTGTTGGATTTAATTTTTGTTCCATTCGGTCGTATGATTTTTTTAATAATGCCATGCGTTTGTCAAATTGTTTGTCATCCATTTTCAACACTCCCATCCTGTGTCAAAGAGACTTTGAGCTTTTCCTTTGCGCGTAAAATTCGCACTTTGACCGCCGACAATGAAATACCAAGTACCTCTGCAATTTCCTCATACTTCAACTCATGAAAGTAAAACAAGACAAGTGGATAGCGATATTTTTCATCCAATGCTTGAATGTTATTGTGCAATAATCGATCTTCTTCAAAATTTAGTACGTGCTTTTCAGCTGAGGGACTATGATGTTGTGGCTGTGCATTGATCAGCTCCTCCTTTGCCTGCTCCCGTTGCTCCTTGCGATAATAATCACGCGTAGCATTGAGCGTGACTTTATAAAGCCATGTAGTAAAACGATCCTGCTTAAATTGATGTAAAAAGCGGTACAGCTTAACAAATACTTCTTGTGCAACATCCGCCAAATCACTACTATGTACGCCACATTGAAAGGCAAATTTTTCTACTGTTCGCTGATGGATGCGAATTAGTTCGATATAGGCTTCTTTATCACCTTGTTGTGCTCGTTCGATTAATTCGGACTCATTCACTCGTTATCCCCCCTTTTATATGTAACGATCTATTTTCCCTAATTGTTACATTTTAACTGATTTGGTTATAGCGCATAATTTTGAGCAGATAAAACCAATAGAATCGGTCTTTTGCGCTGTTAAGATTACGCTGTAACACGAAAGCTTTTCATCCTATTTAGCCGTAGCTAGAAAAAAGTATTTATAATCAATTTTCAGAAATTTGACTTGTGTTATGTCGTTTTTGCGGTAAAATATAACTTTAGTATAAGGAGGCTTTATTTTCGTGCCATCTAGAGATCCATTCGAAGTGCCATTGGATTAGGAGCTATTTAGAAATTCCCATTTATGGCGGGAACGAACGGTGGAAGTGTATATATTATTTGTACATTTTTCATCGGCTTACCGGTGTTCATTGCAGAATTTATGATTGGCAGTCTAGGGCAAAAGATGGGGCGGCATGATTATTGCTGGTTTAATACTGTCCTTCTATAGTGTAGTTGGCGGTTGGATTTTAAGTTATTGAGGGCGTTCATTGACTTTCCATTATCAAGTAATGGTATTGAAGGCAATTACGCTGATTTATTTAGCAAGATCATCTCTAGTCCAATTGAAGCTATTCTTCTACAAGGATTATTTTTACTTTTAACAATTGCCATTGTATCGGGAGGCATTAAAGGTGGGATTGAAAAGGCTAGTACGTGGATGATGCCACTATGTATTCATTTTCTTCATTGTGTTAGTTATCCGTTCCTTAACACTTGATGGAGCAATGGAAGGCGTAATATTTATGTATGTACCTGACTGGTATTACTTAAATGCTGACACATTTTTAAAAGCACTTGGACAAGCATTCTTCTCTCTAAGTGTCGGAATTGCCGTTATGATTATGCACGCTTCATATCTCCCGAAAACAGAAAATATCGGTAATTCAGCCATCAATGTAGCCTCTATGAATATTATTATTTCGCTACTTGCAGGTTTAGTTATTTTCCCCAGCGTGTTCGCACTAGGTTATACATGGATTGGCGGTATTATTATTTCCGTCTTTGGTATTCCGAGTGCCTTATCTTTCGGAATTAACCTGACGTAAAAATATTAGATCGCTCATTTTTAAGATTTTGTAGACTTTATTACACAAATAGTGTCGGCATGCCAATTGGTGCATTACTGATTTCTATTTTTGCAGGCTATTACTATACAAAAGATATTTCCCGAAAAGAGCTTGCTTCCTCAAGTCTTATGTTTAACATTTGGTACTTGTTAATTCGCTACGTATCACCAATTGCGATTGTCCTTATTTTCATTCAAGGGATTTTACCATTGTTTTAATAAGAAAATGAGGTTGTCTAAGTATTGAAAACAACCTCACTTTTATAAGGAAAGAGATTTTGCGCCATACATGCTCGCCCCATACGCTCTTTCCAATAAAAAACATTATATGTCGTTTAAATAATGCATTTTGCTTCAAACTTAATGGCAATTAGTTTGTATGAAATGGCAACACAATCTTCAATTGGAATCCATTGCTCAAACGAGTGCTCGTAAGTTTCTTGAATGACCTTTGCAAGTGCTGATGGGTCATCAATACCTTGTAATGCTGCAACAACATCTGCTGTTTCTGTATCATAATTCTCAGCACCGATGTGGAAAGGATCCCACTCCGCTAGCAGATGTACAGCTGCTCGATTCATTTTTATATTTTCCAAAATACTCACCTATTATCCTTTAATCTTAATAGGTATGATACCATAGTAAAAAAAAAAGAAAAGAGTGATTTGCTTGTCTATTTTCGATCAAACTTTAAAACGTCGTTATACTAACTCAGTAAAATGGGACGCAATGGAGAAAATTTATGGCCTAAACGATACTACAGAAATATTACCAATGTGGATAGCAGACATGGACTTTGCTCCACCATCAGCTGTTTCAAAGGCACTACAAAAACATGCTGAGGGTGCAATCTTCGGTTATGGCTTTGTAAGTGAGGAAGTAAAACAGTCGATCGTAGACTGGCAGTATAAACGCTATAATTGGCACATTGAAAAAGATTCCATTTCGTTTAGTCACGGCGTCGTATCAGCGTTAGCGAATATTCTAACCGCAATGACCAATTTAGGTGATAAGGTTCTTATTTCAACCCCTGTCTATCCGCCATTTTTTAATATCCCAAAAAGTAATGGTCGTGAAGTGATAACTTGTCCGTTAGTAGAACAAGACGGGACATTTGTCTATGATTTTGAGGCATTCGAACAAGCACTTGCTCAAGATATAAAAGCTTACATATTGTGTAACCCTCATAATCCAGGTGGTTATGTATGGGACGAAGCTACACTAAAAGAGATTATTCGTCTTTGTGCAAAGTATGACGTTCTAATTATTTCAGATGAAATCCACGCAGATTTAATGTTAGATGGTGCCAAGCATACACCGCTTGCAAAAATTGCAGGTGATGAAATCGATCGTGTAATTACGTGTATGGCACCGACAAAAACATTTAATCTTGCAGGCATCCAAGTCTCATATATCATTGCTACTGATAAGAAAAAACGCCTTCAATTAGAGGCTGTCAATATGGCGAGTGGTCAAGGCTCATTAAACAGCTTTGCTCCTATTGCACTGCAAGCAGCTTACACTGAAGGCTTACCGTGGTTAGAAGAATTACTTCTTTATATTTCTAATAACATGGATTATGTCATTACAGAGTTAACGCAATTGCCTGGCATACACATTGCTAAGCCCCAAGGCACATACTTACTGTGGATCGATTGTCGTCAATTAGGAATGGATGAAAAGGAGTTAATGAAGCAATTGCTTGAAGTTGGAAAACTTGCATTAGAGCCTGGTTCAAAATATGGCGAAGAAGGCCGTGGCTTCCTACGTATGAACGTAGCCTGCTCATTTGATACTGTAAAAGATGCAGTTGCTCGATTTAAGCTAGCATTGTCACTATAATTACTTTTAGTCTAAAAGGCACTCAAACAATTCTGAATTTTTCACCAAGCAAAAAACCACTTAGACACTTGCGGGAACAGCACATATTGTAAGACGTAACAAACCGTGCGTCAGCGAGGGTTGCATCTTACACTATGCCCGCGGAAGCGAAATGGTTTTTTGCGCTATAGATAGTGAGTATTTCGTATTAGATGCACTAGTGCCAGTTACTCAAGTCGTCACTTTGCATGCAGGGGTGTTTTATGTAATAAAAAAACTATAGACAAACCGAAAATTATTCCAGTTTGCCTATAGTCTGAGGCACGCTTACGCAAGTGCCCTTACTTACACATTTTGTTGATTGTTTGTGCTATTTCGTTCAGCTAAAATACGTGTTTCGATTTCCTTAGATTTTAATTCCTGCTTTTTAGAGATTTTACGGAAAATCATAAACACACCTATACATAAAATAAGCATGATTAAAAATTCAAAAGCTGCTGGAATATAAGCTGTTTTATCTTCAGGGAAATATAAAAATTGATACATTAAATGTTCCATATTTTCTACACGTCCTTACAATTATTATTCAAAAACTGTAATTGACTCAATTTTAACATCTTCAAGCGGTTTATCGCGGTTATCTTTTGCTACATCAGCAATTTTATCAACGATATCCATACCCTCTACAACATGACCGAATACCGAATGTTTATGGTCTAACCATGGTGTTCCACCGTTTTGTGCATATGCTTCAATAATTTCTTCTGGGAAACCAGCACCTTGAAGTTGGCGTAGCATATCACTTGGAAGGTGTTTCATTTGTACGATAAAGAATTGAGAACCGTTTGTGTTTGGACCAGCGTTAGCCATTGAAAGAGCACCACGTAGGTTAAATAATTCATCAGAAAACTCATCTTCAAATGAGTTACCCCAAATTGACTCACCGCCCATACCAGTACCAGTTGGGTCACCGCCTTGAATCATGAAATCTTGAATAACACGGTGGAAAATGATTCCATCGTAATATCCTGATTTTGCATGCCCTAAGAAATTTTCAACTGTTTTTGGTGCTTGTTTTGGAAATAATTTAATTTTAAGCGCACCTAAAGTTGTTTTCATTTCTACTAGTACTTCGCCTTCTTGTACTTCTGTTGTTAATTGTGGAAACATTGGAGTCTCTCCTTTAAAAGTAAAATTTCAGTTTCAATGAAAATGATCATCCTAGATCATTCCTGACCTCATATTAGTCTAACATACTTCCTAGCCGTTTTCTCCACCTAAGTATTGACGAATTTTGTAATTTTACAATCGTTCAGCCAATTATATTTTTGAAAACGAAGAAACTTCTGGTTGATACCTATGGTAGTATAACCCAAAATGATGCTGGAAGAAACGGGCTATCTTTGCTATTTCTTTTTATAGTTTCTTATCGTGTAAATAGGTCTCAACGAGTATTTGGAATACATCCAAAATATGCTATTCTGTTGAAAGACTTATTTTCAAAGTTGGAGGCATTTATGAAAAAAGTTTTTGGTTTTATTATTATTACTCTATGTTTACCTACCATTTGGTGGATTGGTACGAATATACGAGCAGAGTTAAATACAGCCCAAGCCCATGAACAACAAATTGAGGAAACGATTGATATACCTGAAGTACAGGTTCAGCTTCCCGTCACATTAATAGATCAAGATGGTCAAACCTTTAGCGAAGAATATGTCGAATGGAGACAGCCTTTAACACTGCAAGAAATTCCACAAATTGCCCAGGAAATTTTTATTGCTAGTGAGGATGCCGACTTTTATGATCATATCGGCTTCGATCTTAGTGCTATTATTCGTGCTGTTGTCGCTAACTCTAATGCCAATGCTACTTCGCAAGGAGGCAGTACCATTACCCAACAGCTTGTTCGAATGCGCTATTTGTCTGACGAAAAAACGTACGAACGAAAATTGACGGAATTATTTTATGCCTACGAGCTTGAAAAAAAATACGATAAAGAAGCTATTTTAACGATGTATTTAAATGAATCTTATTTTAGCAATCAAGTATATGGTATAGGAAGTGCAGCGACCTATTATTTTCAAAAACCTATTCAAGATTTATCAATTGCTGAAATAGCTTTTATTTCTGCGATTCCAAACAATCCATCGCTTTATAATCCATTAAAAAATTTTGATGAAACAAAGGCAAGGCAGGAACGGCTACTCGATACACTAGCTGTAAGTGGTGCTATTACAAAAGAAGATGCAGCTTCTTATAAAGCAACACCAGTAATATTAAATGTGAAAAATAAGATGCAAAGCTATCCGATGTATAGCACTTACGTTCTGCAAGAGCTACGCTGGCTTGTAGCCGAGAAAGAAGGCTACAGAGATCGACTTCAAAATACCCAAAGTGAAGAAGAAAAAAAATCGATTCAAGCACAACTAGACAATCGTCTCAATACTTTGTTCCAGAATGGTTTAACTATTTATACGGCGCTTGATCCAACTAAACAGGATCATGATGAAGAGCAAATGACAGCTATATTAGGGACTGGACAATTGCAAGCTGCAGGAGCTGTAATTAATAACGCCTCACGTGAAATCATCAGTCTATATGCTGGAAAAAATTACGAGAAATTTGATTATCATCGAGCTTTTCAAGGACCAAGACAGCCAGGTTCAGCATTTAAGCCACTTGCTGTCTATGCACCTTTTTTTGAAACGACAACAAACACGCCCGATTCCATTGTGAACGGTGGTAGTTATTGTGTCGGTTCTTTTTGCCCTCAAAACTATGGGGGGTATAAATACGGGGATGTAACTATTCGAACAGCATTCCGTAATAGTTATAATACATCTGCTCTTCGCCTTTTTAATGCTGTTGGAGTCGAAACTGCATTTAGTTACCTTGATCGCTTTCATTTCCGCTCCATCGTTGCAAAGGATCATACGTATGCCGCTTCATTGGGTGGATTAACATATGGTGTCACAGCTCTTGAGTTAGCGGATGCCTACACAAGCTTTATTGACGGCTCATATGTCCTTGCCCATAGTATTCGTAAGGTGACAGCAAATGACGGCACTGTACTATATAGCTGGGATACCGAACGTGATCAAATATGGTCACCCAAAACGGTAAAATATATGCGAGAGTTACTAACAGAAGTTGTAACAAATGGTACAGGGCAAGGTGTTTATAATAATAGTAACTATGTTGGTGCTAAAACAGGTACGACAAATGATTACCGCGATTATTGGCTAGCTGGTTTAAATGATCAGTATACAGCTGCCGTCTGGCTTGGCTATGATAAACCTCAACCAATGGAAAAACTAGAAGCCTATAAAATTCATCACAAGCTATTTAATGTTTTACTAGAGTAAAGTTTCTTAGCAAATAACGACCCCTTATAGCGTAAAAACCCACTTCGCTTTTAACGGGCACTTTGTAAGCCGCAACCATCGCTTTCGCGCGATTTGTTGTGGCTTACTTTGTATGTGTTCCCGTAAGAGGCTATGTGGGTTTTTACTTGGCTATTAAAAAATAGTACTGGTAGAATTCAGAATTGTTTGAGTGACTGGCACTTACTTTATTTCGCAAAAGGTAGACTTGCCAGTACACCGTTATACAATTTTAAAATCACATAAACTAATAACGAAAATAATATTGTCCACATGAAAAGTTCAAATATTAGTAATCCAATCGTGCCACCCATGGACATGAAAAGGCTCATTTTATAAATAAGATAAATGAAATAGACAAAAATCGTTAATACGAATATACCTGCTAATGCATAAATGGATTGAATAGCAAAGACAGAACACATAGCTCCAATAAATAGAATGACATAGCCTCCACGTGCTTGGCTTACTGCTGCCCCTTCATTATCTTTTGAAAAAAATAACATACCTAGTTCATGAATTGTTTCACCAACTAATTTAAGCGCAGAAATTGCCATGAAAAAAATAACAGCAAATACAACAAGCAATAATAGACGTAATTCAAAATCCGATAAAAATTCACGCATTCCTGAATAAACACCGATTGCTTGAAATAATTGTAATGCTTTGCCAACTGCATACATACCGAACGTTAAACTAAACAATAAAATTGTAATTAATGGTAAATAACCATATATGTAAGGGTTCCTCATAAAAAATTTTTTCCTCTGTTTTTTTTTGATAACTTCCTATTTATAATATAGCTAAAATTCTCCTGCTATCCAAGTTAAATCCTGTTAGTCGATATGCATTCCCTACGAAAGTACGTTATAATTATTACACTTACCTGCATAAAGGAGGATTTTTTTGTTACAAGTACTCTATATTTTCATCCCGATGCTTGCTGCAATATTTGTGCCTTTTATATATAAAAGCGTTAAAAATATTCACACAGGCTGGTTTGTTCTTGCAGTACCTGCAACACTCGCCATTATTTATGCTACTTATATAGCGAGAGTTGCCCAAGGAGAAGTGTTTTATGATGGAATACCTTGGATTCCATCGCTCGATATTTCTGTCGTATCATATTTGGATGGACTTAGCTTACTATTTTCGTTACTCATTACAGGAATTGGCTCGCTCGTTGTGCTTTACTCCATTTTTTACTTAGATAAACATAAAGAAAAACTACATAATTTTTATGTTTACTTATTATTATTTATGACCGCAATGCTCGGTGTTGTACAATCTGACCATTTAATTACTTTGTACTTCTTCTGGGAGTTAACGTCGATTTCATCATTCCTACTTATTGGTTATTGGTACACACGTGATGCTTCTCGCTTCGGTGCACTAAAATCCATGATGATTACAGTCTTCGGCGGCTTAATGATGTTAGGAGGATTTATCCTTCTTTATTTAATGGGTGGAACATATTCAATTCGTGAACTTGTTGCAATGGCACCAAATTTAGTGCAAAATCCATTGTTCACATGGGCACTCGTTTTACTACTCCTTGGCGCATTTACAAAATCTGCACAATTTCCATTCTACATTTGGTTACCTGATGCAATGGAAGCACCGACACCAGTCAGCGCATATTTACACTCTGCAACAATGGTAAAAGCAGGGATTTACTTAGTTGCTCGCTTTACACCAATTTTTGCAGCTTCTGAGTTATGGGTCTGGCTTGTTACAGGAGTAGGTCTGTTAACGCTATTCTGGGGTTCGTTTTTTGCATTAAAGCAAACCGATTTAAAAGGAATTCTAGCGTTTTCTACCGTCAGTCAGCTTGGATTAATTATGTCTTTACTAGGCGCTGGGGCAGTTGCATTTCATGTAAACGGTGCAGCTGATTCAGTGTTTAAATATGCGGCCTTTGCAGCCGTTTTCCACCTTATTAACCATGCAACATTTAAAGGTAGCTTATTCATGATTGCAGGGATTATCGATCATGAAACAGGTACTCGGGATATCCGTAAACTTGGGGGATTAATGAGCGTTATGCCTCTTAGCTTTACAGTGGCGGCAATTGGTAGCTTCTCGATGGCTGGATTACCTCCATTTAATGGTTTCCTAAGTAAGGAAATGTTCTTAACTGCTATGTTAGCACTTCAAAATTTTGAATTTTTTGGTTTTGATACATGGGGCGTTCTTTTCCCTATCGTTGCTTGGGTAGCGAGTATTTTTACGTTTATTTATAGTTTCTACTTTGTATTTAGAACGTTTACAGGAAAATATAAACCAGAGCTTTACGCTCATAAACCACATGAGGCTCCAATTGGTATGCTAATATCACCGATGATTTTAGCATCATTGGTAGTCATTATTTTCTTCATCCCTAATATAATTGGGGATACGTTTGTAAAGCCTGCAGTACAAGCCATTCAGCCGTTTTTATATGATGTCCCTAAAGATATCAATATTCATGTGGCTGCCTGGCATGGGGGTCTAACACCAGAATTAATCATGACTATTGGTATTGTCATTATAGGCGTCTTACTATTTGTAGCCTTACCTAAATGGCAAGGCATCTATAACCTATTTCCACGTGCTTTTACGCTTAATAATGCATATGACAAAACAATGCTTGGTTTAGATGTCGGATTAAATCGTGTATCACGTCTTTATATGACTGGTTCTATGCGCCACTATCTACTGTACATGTTTAGTGCTATTGCTGTTATTTCAATTGGGACCTTATTTGTCAAGGATGCCTTTTCATTATCCTTTGAAGGTGCGGCCCCAATTCGATCTTACCAATTAATTTTAATTGTCGTGTTAATTATTGGCACAACGATTACTATTTTTGCGAAGTCACGTCTTACAGCAATCATTGGACTTGGCTCTGTCGGATACACTGTTGCATTATTTTTCGTTATTTTTAATGCACCTGATTTAGCATTAACACAGTTAGTTATTGAAACGATTTCTGTTGCATTATTTTTATTGGCGTTTTATCATCTTCCGAAGCTCGGAAAACGTGAGGAACGCATGCGCTTTCAGTTAAATCGCGCGGTTATTTCAATCGCAGTTGGTGTGATGGTGACGCTTATAGCCTTATCGGCACATTCTCAAAAGCTTGTCCCGACTATCTCAAAATATTACGAAGAAACCGTCTATTCATTAGCGGGTGGCGGGAATATTGTAAATGTTATTTTAGTAGACTATCGTGGCTTCGATACATTATTTGAAATTACAGTGTTAGGTATTGCTGGAATGGCAATTTTAGCAATGATTAAGCTGCGTATGAATAGAAAGGAGAAATCGCATGAAAACAAATGATGTGATAATACAATTTACAGCTAAAATTGTATTCTTCATTATTTTCTTCTTCTCCATTCATATTTTTTTAGCTGGTCATTATACACCAGGTGGAGGCTTTGTTGGAGGACTTTTAACATCCAGTGCTATCGTGCTCTTAGTACTTGCCTTTGATTTAAACACTGTACGCAATGTTTTACCGATCAACTATACGTATTTAACTGCAACGGGCTTATTATTGGCACTTGCAACAGCGGCATTCCCTATGTTTTTGGGGAAACCATTTTTCACACATTTCTTTGATTATTTCGAACTACCGCTTCTAGGTAAGCAATCCTTACACACTGCAATGCTTTTTGATAGCGGTGTTTACTTGGTTGTTGTTGGCGTTACGATGACCATTATTCAAACGATTGGAGAGGATGAATAATGGAAATAATTATGGCGTTTGTCATTGGCTTTTTGTTTATGGCAGCGGTTTATTTAATATTATCGAAAAGCTTATTACGCATTATTATCGGTACTGGGCTTCTAAGCCACGGTGCACATTTACTCATTTTAACAATGGGTGGACTTACAGGGGAGGCTCCACCTGTTTTAAAAGAAGGCGCCAAAACGTTTGCTGATCCTTTACCACAAGCTTTAATTTTAACGGCTATTGTTATTAGCTTTGGGGTAACGGCATTCTTCCTAGTACTTGCATATCGTTCATATCAGGAGCTAGAGACAGATGATATTAGCTTAATGAGAGGAAGTGATGAGGATGAATAACTTCCTTTTACTACCAATCATCATTCCGTTTTTCTTCGGCATGATTTTAATGTTTGGGCAAAAAAATTTAAAATATCAACGTTCGTTTGCTTTACTAGGCATTCTACTTGCTTTCATATCAGCCGTTTCTCTTTTATTGAAAGTAAAAAATGATGGTCTGCAGAAAGTTACATTCGGAGATTGGCCTGTACCATATGGTATAACAATGGTTTCTGATATGATGTCTGCACTGTTAGTAACAACGACATTACTCATTGCATTCTTCGTTGTTTGGTATGGCTTTGGTTCTATTACAGAGGAGCGTGAACGCTTTTTCTATTACCCTGGTATTATGTTTATTTTAACAGGAGTGAATGGCGCATTTACGACAGGGGATATTTTTAACTTATTCGTATTCTTTGAAGTATTATTAATGGCGTCATATTTACTCATTGTACTAGGTGGAGAAAAAGGACAACTTAAAGGCTCCATTAAATATATTTTAATTAATGTCATATCTTCGGCATTGTTTGTTATTACAGTAGCTTTCCTTTACTCAGTTGTAGGCACATTAAATATGGCCGACATTGCAGTGAAAATTAGCGAGATTAATCAGCCAGGTATCATAACCGTTATTGCTGTATTGTTTTTAATGGTATTTGGATTAAAAGCAGCGATATTCCCGCTTTATTTCTGGCTTCCAACTTCTTATGCAGCTGCACCGATTCCTGTGTTAACACTTTTTGGTGCACTTCTAACAAAAGTTGGCGTTTACGCGATTACACGCACATACACACTATTTTTCGTACATGATTTATCGTATACACATCATTTGCTGATGATACTAGCGATTGGAACGATTATTGCAGGCTGTATCGGGGCACTTGCCTATTTCGATGTCAAACTCATTATTATCTATAATATTGTTATTGCAGTAGGTGTCATTTTATTTGGTGTATCTCAAATGAATGAAGTGGCGTTAAAGGGTGCGATGTTCTACTTAATCCATGACATGCTTATAAAGGCAGCCCTCTTTATGTTGATTGGTATTGTAATCTACATTACAGGCACATCCGATTTACGGAAAATGGGCGGTCTTATGAAAAAGTACCCTGTGCTAGGCTGGTTTTATTTAATAGCTGCCTTCGGTTTAGCAGGGATTCCCCCACTTAGTGGTTTTGTTGGAAAGCTGTTAATAGTTCAAGGGGGCTTTGAGGCTGGTAGCATATGGAGTAGTATCTTTATTTTAGCCTCATCTTTACTTGTGCTACTTTCTGTTATTCGTATTTTCCTTTATGCCTTCTGGGGAGAGGAAAAAACGACAACGGGTACTGTCGATAAAAAAGTATATACTACCCTTTTTGTGCCAACTGTCGTATTGGTGCTTATTACAGTAGCATACGGTGTTGGTTCAGAGTGGATTACACCGTTTATGGATGATGCTGCGAAACTATTAAATGACCCATCTATTTATATAGATGCTGTAATGAAGGAGGATTAGAGCTATGGCATTTCAAATTATTTTAAACTTTGCTCTTGCCTTCGTTTGGATGTTTCTTTCATCTAACTATACAGCAACAGGCTTTATAGTAGGCTTCATTCTCGGTATCATATTGCTCGTGATTATGAGAAGATTCTTTTTTAAACGGCTCTATGTTTTCCGTATATGGGCAATTATTAAACTTACTGTCCTCTTCTTTAAGGAATTAATATTAGCAAATATTCAAGTACTGAAAGTTGTATTAAAGCCTAAGCTAGATATGCAACCTGCCTTCTTTGCTTACCCTACTGTCCTGAAAGAAGATTGGGAAATTACATTATTATCGAGTCTCATTACTTTAACACCAGGAACCGTTGTCGTTCATGTATCGGATGATGCAAAAACTTTGTATGTCCATGCAATTGATATTAGCGATGTAGACGATGCCATTGCATCCATTCGTGATTCTTTTGAAAAAGCCATTTTGGAGGTGAGTAAATCATGATGACGTTTATTATTGCATCGATCGTAGTGATTTGCTTATCAATGATAGCAGTGATTTTCCGTATGGTAAAAGGCCCATCCGCGTCAGATCGCGTTGTAGCACTAGATTCCTTAGGGGTGTCACTAATTTCATTAATCGCTTTATTTTCAATTTTAGTGGAAACGAGCTTCTTTTTAGAAATTGTATTATTGTTAGCGATTTTATCGTTCATCGGTACAGTTGCTTTCTCTAAATTCATAGAGAAAGGAGATATCATTAAACGTGACAATTCTCGCTAATACTATAGTTATTCTGTTCATTTCTATCGGAGTACTATTTATCGTCGTAACAGCTATAGGGCTAATTCGATTACCTGATTTGTATACACGTGCACATGCCGCTTCTAAAAGTGCAACACTCGGTGTTATGTGTGTATTGATTGGCGTATTCTTTCACTTTTGGCTTATCGAGGATCATTTTAACCCTCGTATTTTACTCGGTATATTGTTTCTCTTTATTACAGGCCCTGTCGGTGGACATATCATGACCCGTTCGTCCTATATAGCAGGTGTTAAACCTTGGAAGGGAACAGTACGTGACGAGCTAGGTCCTGAAATTGATAAAATGAAAAAAGAACAAGGTATCAAATAAGAGGCTGAGACAAAAATAAAAAGTGTTAGATTGACTGCAATCAATCTAACACTTTTTTGTTATGCCGTTGATGTTCACTACAGCGGTTATTTTACGCAGGTTTTACCGGCGATTCAGGGGACTTTTCTGGCTAGTTTTAAATATAGCCTTTATCCGTTAAAAACGTCGTTAACTGCTCTACACATTCCTCAATAGAGTAGCGCTCCGTATCCAAAATATATTCTGGATGTTCAGGTTCTTCGTATGGTGCACTAATACCTGTAAAATTAGCAATTTCCGCATTGCGCGCTTTTTTATAAAGACCTTTTGGATCGCGCTGTTCACATGTTTCTACGGAGCATCTCACATACACTTCTAAAAATTCTCCTTCTTCCACTAGCTTACGAACTACTTGGCGATCTTCTCTATACGGAGAAATAAATGCCGTGAGGACAATTTGACCGCCTTCCACAAAAAGCTTGGAAACTTCCCCGATACGCCTTATATTTTCCTTACGGCTTACTTCGTCAAAGCCTAAATCATTATTTAAACCATGTCTTACATTATCACCATCCAGTACGAATGCCTGGTTCCCTCGTTCAAACAGGGCACGGGCAAGGGCATTTGCTACTGATGATTTCCCAGAAGCGGATAGCCCTGTAAACCATAAAATAAAGCTTTGGTGTTTGTTTTGAGTGCGACGTTCTTCTTTTGTAATGGATGACTCATGCCAGACGATATTGGAACTCATTTTAACACCTCCTCACGCATTCCTTTAATAAGTACATCGACAACCTCTTTACGACTAAATGTACTTGGAGGAACTTCCCCATTTCGTAGCATTTCCCGCACTTTCGTACCAGATAAAATAACATGTGATGCACTATCATGCGGGCATGTTTTTGTAGTAGCCATACCTTCACATTTAGTGCAATAGAAGCTATGTTCAAACTTTAAAGGAACAATACCAAGTTCATCTTCTGTAAATTGTTCAAAGATTTTTTGTGCATCGTATGTTCCATAATAATCACCTACCCCTGCGTGATCACGTCCTACAATAAAATGGGTGCAGCCGTAATTTTTTCGCACAAGTGCATGAAAGATAGCTTCCTTTGGCCCTGCATAACGCATAGCTGCTGGAAAGACCCCTAATTGCACACGATTTTGAGGATAGTAATTTTCTAAAAGAACCTCATAGCTCTCCATACGTATAGCTGCTGATACATCATCCGACTTCGTTTCACCTACTAACGGATTTAAAAATAAGCCATCGATTGTTTCTAATGCCGCCTTTTGGATATATTCATGTGCACGATGAACAGGATTACGTGTTTGGAAGCCCACAATTGTTTGCCATCCCTTTTCCTTAAACAGCTGACGTGTTTCCTTTGGATCAAATGAGTAAGTAGGGAATTTTTGCTCAAGACGCTTTATTAATGTAATTTTCCCTCCAACATATATTGCCTGCCGCTCATGGAGCTTTTTCACACCAGGATGTGCTAAATCCTGTGTACCGTAAACGAGTAGTGCCTCTTTTTGTTTATCTGGCTCATATATATCAGTGATATCAATGACACCATAGATTTCGTTGCCATATACTAATTTTGCTTCATCCCCTGGCTGTAATGTTGCTGCGACTTCGTTGTTAACAGGTAGTGTAATAGGAATACTCCACACAATTCCAGAGGCTAACCTTGTATGTTCAACGACAGCTTCATAATCACTTTTAGTTAAAAAACCATCGATTGGACTATATCCACCGATTGCAATTAACTCTACATCGCTTAACGCGATTACATCCAATTCAATCTCCTTTTTAATATGTACTACCGATTTCTGTGGATTATAGGCTTGCACTAAAGAACCGCCATGTGGTTGTAGCGTCATTTTTATTCCTCCTAAATTAATTCGAATAGTATGTTTTATAGTTAAATACCTTCACCTGCATCGTAAATTGATCGTTCCTCTTCACGCATTGTTCTCATTAAACTAATCGCACCAAGCGTTCCGATTATGACGCTTCCCATTATTACGATGGCATATAAATCTTTCTTCATAAATAACTGAATTAGACTATAAGAAATCGCTAATGAAAAAATAGGTGAAACAATCCAAATACACATAATTTTTTTGACGATATGTTTATGAAAAATTTGTTTTCCGCTTTTCGCCATTCCTATACCTATGATAGAGGAGGACGTTACTTGCGTTAACGGTACGGGTAATCCAAACAGCGAACTGATGCCGACAAGCAATGCACCTGTACTTGAAATTAGAATGCCCTCAGCTTTCTCGAAGCGTACAATCTTTTTCCCATTCGTTTCGAGTACGCGTTTTCCTAATAGCATCGCTCCTAGTGCAACAAATGCACCCCCAAGCCAAATGCCATTTGTGACAGTTATCATCCCAGCACCAACAAGTGGGCCAACTGCATTAGCAACATTGTTCATACCTGCTGAGAAGGCTTCAAAAAACCCTGCAAGCACGAGTAGCACTGTTAACAACGGATGGTTTGCCAAAAATCCCTTTCCTTGAAATTTATTTAGTACTTTACCAAATACGAGGGCAACGACAAATGCGATAAGTGGAACGAGTACCCAAAAGGACATAATGACAAGCAATGATTTGACATAGAGCACGCGATAGGCAATTCCTACACCGACTACTGCCCCTACGGTTACTTCACTTGTTGATAATGGAATGCCTAATAGATTGGCAAGAAACAATGAGCTTGTGGCAGAAATTAATATAATCATGACGATTTTCACAGTAATATACTCTTGTGGCATAATTCCTGAGCTTATAGTCTTTACGACTTCCCCACCACCTAGAATAGCGCCTGCAAAAACCCCTACTGCACAAATTAGTAATGCATGCCAAGCTTTTTTAATAGCCCCCGCTCCGTAGGCTACACCCATTGAAGCGGCTGCTCCACTTGCACCAATATTCATTGCAAAAAATAAACTAATGGCTATCGCAATATATTCCAACATAATTTAAACGCCCCTATTCATGTAGCCCACATTCAGTTTTAGCAGATCCTTGCCATCTGCCTGCGCGTAGGTCATCCATTGTAAAGGCTGGTTGTGTACAATGTTCACAGCCAATGCTCGGATAGCCTTGATCGTGTAACGGATTGTAAGTTAAATCATGCTTTGAAACATAACGCCATACATCTTTCCACGACCAGTGAATGAGCGGACAAATTTTAATCGACTTAAATTTATCATCACGATTGATAAAATTCGTCTGCTGTCGTGTCGGCGATTGTTCCCTGCGCAAACCTGAAATCCAAGCTGTAGCCCCTGATAATGCTTCATGTAATGGCTTAATTTTTCGAATATCGCAGCACTTATTAGGGTTGGACTTCCATAATTCATCTCCATATTGAGCCTTTTGTTCATCAAGTGTAAGCTTGGGTTTTTGCAAGATTATATTGAGCTGTGGATATTTTTGCTTTACACGTTCAATTGTTTCATATGTTTCTTTAAAATGAACATCTGTGTCTAAAAAAACGATAGTAGCGTTTGGCTTAACCTTTGAGATGAGATCGATTAATACGATTCCCTCTATACCAAAGCTACAGGCATAAACGATGTCATCGCCATATTGTGCATAGCTCCATTGTAAAACCTCAAGTGCACCTTTAAAGGATTCATCCACTCCAAAATTAACCGTTGGCTCCTGCCAAGTTGCATATGTTAACATGTAATCCCCCTCGAAACATTTTCGGATATAGAAAAAGGCGTTTTAACAACCGACACAACAATTGCATTGTGCCTTCGTTAAAACGCCTCTAGTTTGACTAGCCAGCCTTTATGGATGATTGTAAACTAGTAATCTTGTACCTCATTTAGCAATCACACTTCTTATTACCAAATATATACTGAATTACACCTAGTAGTCAACTAGGTTTTCTAAAAAAACTAAACTTATTTCAGCAGTATCAATTTATCTTCCATTTGAATGTCACGCTCAGCATTTACAAATAATTCTATTCAAATAATTTGTCTTTTGCTACTCATGTCTGCACAATAGCTAATTATCTGAAAAAAAGAATTTTTTTTATAATTCCTTGTTGACTAATAGGAAATATATGTTTAATGTGGTACTAAGCTAATTAAAAACAAAAATGCTGATCAGAGGATCTGAAGGCCATCTACTCAAAATGCGTTTGTACACGTTTTTTGAGAGATGGTCTTTTGTGTTCTTTTGAGAAAAAGGGGAGATTTTTGATGAAAAAAAGAAAGCATATTTTTCAATCATTTGTACTCATATCTGGCTTAACTTTAATGTTAACAGGATGTAATAGCACATCCACAGACAACGATACAAGTACGGAAGACTCAAAAAAGTCAGTTGAGCTACTAAATGTTTCATATGATCCAACGCGTGAGCTTTATGATGAATTTAATAAAGACTTTATCGAAAAGTGGAAAAACGAAACAGGTCAAGATGTGAAGATACATCAATCGCATGGTGGCTCGGGTAAACAAGGGCGAGCGGTTATTGATGGTCAAGAAGCCGATGTTGTGACACTTGCACTAGCCTACGATATTGATGAAATCGCACAAGCTCGCGATCTGCTAAATAAAGACTGGCAAACAGAATTTGAAAATAATTCTACTCCCTACACTTCTACAATTGTTTTTTTAGTACGAAAAGGCAATCCCAAAGCAATAGAAGACTGGAAAGATTTAATAAAAGATGATGTATCAGTCATCACACCAAACCCAAAAACTTCAGGCGGTGCAAGATGGAATTACTTAGCTGCCTGGGGTTATGCTGCAAAGTTGTATAACAATGATGAGAAGCAAATAAAGGATTTCATGAAGGCATTGTATAGCAATGTAGAGGTACTTGATTCTGGGGCTCGCGGCGCAACGACGACGTTTGTTGAACGGAAAATAGGTGATGTGTTAATTGCTTGGGAAAATGAAGCTTATTTATCACGCAATGAATTAGGGGAAGATGAATTTGAAATCGTTACACCTTCATTGAGTATTTTAGCAGAGCCTCCTGTTGCAATTGTTGACAAAATTGTAGATAAAAAAGGGACGCGCAAAGTGGCAGAAGCATACTTACAACATTTATATAGCGATCTTGGCCAAGAAATTGCTGCAAAAAACTACTATCGACCACGCAACGAAGAAATATTAGCAAAATACCAAGATCAATTTCCAAAGCTTGAGCTCATTTCAATTGAAGACTTTGGCGGTTGGGCAGAAGCACAGTCGAAGCATTTTAAAGACGGTGGCACCTTTGATGAAATTTACGTTCCACAATAAGGAGGCATAAGATGAGTAGCCTAACATTAAAAAAGAAGCCGGCACGTGTTATTCCCGGCTTCCATCTTTCTCTTGGTTATACGATGCTATACGTTAGTTTGCTTGTGCTATTGCCTTTAGCAATGATTTTTATTCAGACGATGTCCTTGAGTTGGGCTGAATTTGTGACAATTATAACCGATCCTCGTGCAGTTGCCTCCTATAAGCTCAGTTTCGGCACAGCACTAGCCGCTGGTTTACTTAATGTTGTCTTTGGCACCATTATCGCTTGGGTACTCGTGCGCTACCATTTTCCGTTTAAGCGCATCATCGACGGTCTTGTAGATTTACCATTTGCTTTACCTACAGCAGTAGCAGGAATTGCTTTAACATCTCTTTATGCCCCAAATGGTTGGATAGGTCAATTTTTCGATTTTAAAATCGCCTTTACACCACTTGGTATCATAATTGCACTAACCTTTATTGGACTTCCATTTGTAGTGCGCACCGTGCAACCTGTTTTACAAAACATTAGTACGGAAGTCGAAGAGGCATCAGCAAGTCTTGGAGCAACAAGGCTCCAAACAGTCATGAAAATTATTTTCCCCGAACTAGCACCTGCCATTTTAACAGGCTTTTCGTTAGCTTTTGCACGTGCCCTAGGGGAATATGGATCAGTTGTCTTTATTGCTGGGAATATGCCGATGAAGACGGAAATCACACCGTTAATCATTATGACAAAGCTTGAACAATATGACTACGCAGGCGCAACGTCTATTGCTGCCGTCATGCTGATTACATCATTTGTCTTATTGTTCACCATTAACTTAATACAGTGGCTGGCAAATCGTCGCTTTGTACATTAGGAGGTATTTATGGATCAGTCTACGGTAATCGAACCTATTGCTCCTGAATCACACATTGCAACGGCAAAGCCCGCTGCCCTACAGGAGCCGCGCATTGTTCGTTATGTATTAACATTTATTGCGCTTGCTTTTTTAGCCTGTTTTATCGTTCTTCCACTCGTATCAATTTTTATAACAGCCTTTCAAAAAGGAGCAGATGTCTATTTTGAGGCAATTACTCATCCAGATGCATTAGCTGCTATAAAACTAACCTTAACAGTAGTGGCAATCGCAGTTCCTTTAAATGCAATCTTCGGCATTATGGCAGCTTGGACACTGACGAAATTTAACTACAAGGGGAAAAATCTATTACTTACAGTGATTGACCTACCTTTTGCTGTGTCACCAGTTATTGCAGGTTTAGTGTTTATATTGCTATTCGGTGCACAAGGACTGTTTGGGAACTGGCTATTTGCCAATGATATTAAAATCGTTTTTGCTTTGCCGGGCATTGTGCTTGCTACCATTTTTGTCACATTGCCCTTTGTAGCAAGAGAGCTCGTGCCATTAATGCAGGCACAAGGGACATCGGAAGAAGAAGCCTCTATTTCTCTCGGTGCTAATGGCTTTAAAACCTTTTGGTTTGTTACATTACCCAATATTAAATGGGGATTATTTTATGGTTTGATATTATGTAATGCTCGTGCAATTGGCGAATTCGGAGCTGTTTCTGTTGTATCGGGTCATATTCGGGGCATGACGAATACAATGCCGCTTCATATCGAAATTTTATACAATGAGTATCAATTTTCAGCAGCCTTTGCTGTTGCGTCATTGATGAGTGTGCTAGCCATTATTACGCTTATTATAAAAGATATTGTTGCTTGGAAATCAAAATCAGTTTAAAGGGGGTATACTTGCTTGAGTATACAAATACAAAATGTATCAAAGAAATTCGGTTCCTTTCAAGCACTACAAGATGTATCCATCGATATCCAATCTGGTGAATTGGTAGCACTGCTCGGTCCTTCTGGCTCTGGTAAAACGTCACTACTTCGTGTGATTGCAGGACTTGAGGCCTCCGATATTGGCGAAATTTTATTTGACGGCCAAACGATTACTAATCGTCATCCAAAGGAACGCAACGTAGGCTTTGTTTTCCAACACTATGCGCTTTTTCGCCATATGACTGTTTTTGATAATGTTGCCTATGGGCTGAAAGTACGGCCACGTAAAACAAGACCATCCAAAGCAGAAATAACTGATAAAGTAATGACATTACTGCGACTTGTTAAACTAGACAATTTCTCGGATCGTTTTCCAACTCAGCTATCTGGTGGGCAACGTCAACGTGTTGCACTCGCTCGCGCACTCGCTGTCGAACCTAAAGTACTTTTATTAGATGAACCATTCGGTGCACTTGATGCTAAAGTGCGTAAGGAATTAAGGCGTTGGTTGCGAAAGCTACATGATGATTTTCAAATAACGAGTATTTTTGTGACGCATGACCAAGAGGAAGCGCTTGATGTTGCTGATCGAATTGTCGTGATGAACAACGGTAAAATTGAGCAAATTGGCAGTCCAGATGAAGTTTACACCCACCCTAAAAGTCCATTTGTCTATGATTTCTTAGGTAATGTCAACCTCTTCAAAGGGCGTTTACATAACGGAAAGCTGACACATGGAGAATTTGCCATTGATGTGCCAGACACGCATGCTCATACGCAGGATGATGCTGTAGGCTACGTTCGACCACACGATATACAAATTGAAAAAACAGCGGTGTCAGGCACTGTTCCTGCTCACATAAGCCATATACATTTGTTAGGACCAATTGTACAAATCGAACTGCGCCGTCTTGATATTGATGAATTTTTAGAGGCAGAGCTGACAAAAGATCAATTTACAAATCTTCAACTAAAAGTAGGCGATCATGTATTTGTACGACCAAAGCAATTAAAAGTATTTATCCCAGATGATTTTTCTATTTAAAAAACAAGACTCGGTCAAATTTTATGAAAAGATACAAATATATTCGCTACTTATCGCTATTTAATTATGTTAAAACTTAGCAATTCTTTCTTTTGCAAGAATAATAAATTAGCAGCGAGTACTAGTTGTTGGTTGCGAAGGCGGTGACTCCTGCGGGAACGCACGCAACGTAAGACGCAACATGCCGCGCGTTAGCGAGGGTTGCGGCTTACGTGTGTGCCCGCGGAAAGCACCGCCGTAGCAGACAACAACGGCATAGCTAAATAGTGGTAAATTGTCTTGGATCAGCAATTCTTTCTTTTGCAAGAATAATAATTTAGCAGAGAGTACTAGTTGTTGGTTGCGAAGGCGGTGACTCCTGCGGGAACGCACGCAACGTAAGACGCAACAAACCGCGCGTAGCGAGGGTTGCGGCTTACGTGTGTGCCCGCGGAAAGCACCGCCGTAGCAGACAACAACGGCATAGCATAAAAAGTGTTAGATTGATGGCGTCAATCTAACACTTTTTCTACTTTATATATATTTTAGTTATGAAATTCACGTCCATCAAAGACTGCTGTTACATAGCCCGCACGAATAACAAAGTCTCCGAAATGCTCACCCTCTATACGGTCCTTTGCAAAATGCAAAAGAATTGGACGTAACTCCGCTAAAATTTCTTCTTCCCCTATATTTTCACGATAAATTTTATTCAAACGATTACCTGTAAAGCTAGCGCCAAGATACATATTGTACTTTCCTGGACCTTTGCCGATAAAGCCTATTTCCCCCATTGCTGCACGTGAGCAGCCATTTGGACAACCAGACATACGAATAACAATTTCTGTTTCATGTAAACCAGCTTCATCTATAATCGTGTCAATTTTCGTAATAAGTGAAGGTAAATAACGCTCTGCCTCTGCCATTGCTAAACCACAAGTAGGTAACGATACACAAGCAATTGAATTGCGGCGCAGTGCTGAGTAATGTGCGCCATCTGTAAGCTTATACTGCTCAATAAGCGTAGCTATTTGCTTCTTCTTCTGTTGCGATACATTACTAATCATTAAGTTTTGATTTGGTGTTAAACGAAAATCTCCAGTATGCACTTTAGCAATTTCTCGTAAACCAGTTAACAGCTCGTAATCCTCAAAATCTTTAATACGCCCATTTTGAATAAATAATGTGTAATGCCATTTGCCATCAGCACCTTTAATCCATCCAAATTCATCACCAGTACGTTCAAATGTAAATGGACGTTCCTCTTGCAGTTCCCATCCTAAACGACGATGTAATTCTGCTATAAACCAGTCGAGTCCTCGCGCATCAATTGTATATTTAAAACGTGCATTTTTACGAACTGAACGATTACCATAATCACGCTGAATCGTAATAATTTTCTCCGCCGTTTCAAGCAATTTGTCAGGTGTAATAAAGCCAATAATACGAGCAAGCTGCGGATATGTTTCATGGTCACCATGTGACATCCCCATACCTCCTCCAACAGCTACGTTAAAGCCTACTAGCAGGTCTTCTTCAATGATTGCGATAAAACCAATATCTTGGGAATAAACATCGACATCATTGCTTGGTGGAATCGCCATCCCAATTTTAAATTTACGCGGTAAATATTGTGCACCGTAAATAGGCTCGATTTCTTCCTCTTGGCTATCTACTACTTTTTCGCCATCAAGCCATAGCTCGTGATAGGCACGTGTTCTTGGCAATAAATGCTCACTTAACTTTGCTGACCAATTGTAAATTTCCTCGTGTAATGCCGATTGGTTCGGATTGACATTACACATCACATTTCGATTCACATCTCCACATGCTGCGAGTGAATCTAACAGTACGTCATTAATTTCTTGCATATATTTTTTAACATTCCATTTCAATATGCCATGTACTTGAAATGCCTGACGTGTCGTTAATTTTAATGAACCATTGCCGTATTTTCTAGCCATCTCATCCATCACAAGCCACTGTGCAGGTGTTGCAGCCCCACCAGGTGTTCGTACCCTCACCATAAACTGATACGCTGGTTCTAGTTTTTGACGCTGCCGTTCATTTCGCAAATCTCTGTCATCCTGTAAGTAACTTCCGTGGAATTTCATTAATCTATTGTCATCCTCAGGAATTCCTGAGCTTAATGGATCGTTCATAGTCCGTTCAAGTGTCCCACGTAAGTAATTACTATCGCTTTTAATCCGCTCTACATCACTAGGTGTCCCAGGTTGTGGAGGTAAAATAATTTTTCCAGTCATCTTTTTCGCTCCTTTACTAATAAATGTCACGTTGGTAGCGCTTTTGCTGTTTCAAATCATTGATATAAGCTTTCGCTTCCTCAGGTGTTTTGTTTCCTTGCTGCTCAATAATTTGACGGATTGTTTGATCAACATCAGCTGCCATTGATTTTTCATCGCCACATACGTAGATAATAGCCCCTTGCTCAAGCCATTCATAAAATGCTTGTGCCTTTTCCTTGATTTTATGTTGGACATATATTTTTTTATCTGTATCACGAGAAAAGGCTATATCCATTTGAGCTAATGTTCCTGAAGCAAGCCAACGCTGCCAATCTGTTTGATAAAGGAAATCAGTCACAAAATGCTGATCGCCAAAAATTAACCAAGATTTTCCTGATATACCTAATTCCTCTCGCTCCTCTAAAAATGCACGATACGGCGCAACTCCTGTACCAGCGCCAATCATAATAATCGGTGTGTCCGCTTGTTCGGGCAATCTAAAGTTAGGATTTTTATGAACATAAATCGGCAATGTATCACCAATCTTGACGTGCCCTGCAACACTACCAGAGCACACCCCAAAACGCACTCGGCCATTCGTTTCATAGCTTACTTTTCCTATTGTTAAATGGACCTCATCACTATTTGCCAATTGGCTACTCGCGATGGAGTAAAGTCTAGCTGGTATTTTGCGAAGAACGTCAACAAACTGTTGTGCATTCCAAGTAAATGGAGCAAAATCTTCAGCGATATCTAGTAAATCTCTTCCTCTTGCATAGTCCTTCCAAGCTGTAGAACTTTCACATAGCGTTGCAAATTCCTTATGCACCGTATATGCGCTTATTTTTTGTAGAAGAGGCTTTGATAAAACCGTAATTTCTAACTTTTTCTGAAGCGCATCTTTTAATTGCATTGCTTCATCAAATACTGTTACTTGTGCCTGGGGATTAAACTGTAAGGCTGTTATTAACGCATGCACTAATGTTTCATTATTTTCCGGAAGAATACCAATGCTATCTCCAGGCTGAAAATGAAAATTCGCTCCTTCAATCGATAACTCGATATGACGCGTTTCTTTATTAGAACCACGACCATTTAAATTGATGTTTTCCAATACTTCAGCATCATACGGATTTTTACGGGAATATGTAGCATCTCCTTCTAATATTTGCGTTTGCTCCGTTTTAATCGCTGTATCTGTATGCTGTAATAATGCCTGTTGAACATCCGTAAACCATTTGGCAGCAGGTTCATCGAAATCAACATCACAGTCTGTTCGTGGAACGATACGAGTTGCGCCTAACTTTTCAAATTGCGCGTCAAAATCCTGACCTGTTTTACAGAAAAATTCATATGAGCTATCTCCTAATGCCAATACGGAAAAGTGCAGATGCTCTAGTTTGGGTGCACGTTTACTGTGTAAAAATTCATAAAATTGAATTGCTTGATCGGGTGGTTCCCCTTCACCATGCGTACTTACTACGAGCAATAGATTCGTTATTTTCTTTAAATTATTCGGCTTAAACTTCGCTAAAGATGTGACTGTCACCTCAACATCGTTGGCTTTTAATGCAGCTGCATATTTTTCTGCTAAGCCTTGGCTATTTCCTGTTTGTGAACCATATAATAGTGTTACTGTTTTCGTTGTTGGGACAACCGACAATTTTGCTTCTTCTACTACGCTTGTATCAATGGTTGCTAGTGGCGCACTTAAGTATCCATTTAACCAAATTTTTTGTTCGCCTGTTAAATTAGGTAGAAGCTCATTTAAAAGTTTCACCTGCTCCTCATTAAAAGGACTGTTAATTACTTGCAGTTTCAAACTATGCCACCTCACGTATAATTTAAAATTATCTAAGTCGTATTTTTTCTTTCTTTTCAATTTGTACAACGTAAAAATTTTGTACAATTAAAGTAATCGAACCATGGCTAACTGTATTTAAAATTTGTCGGACATTATCTAATGCTAGATTAATATTTTCGTTTCTCTTATCTACCATTACGAAAAACACCCTTCCTCCAAATAATTTAGTTGTACTAATTGAACGATACGTTCCACTAATACTTTCCTTACATTGTCGTCATAGCCCAAGCTATTACATAAAATCATGTTGTTTTCCTCATACCCTTGCAATTGCTGGGCAATACTTTGACGTAAAATGCCAGTAAACAATAAATACGGCACGATAAATACACGATGATTGAATTGTTGCCTTTGCTTTATCCACCCTTCCAAACTAGGACCCGCTCCGTATAAAAAGCACGTATCGACTGCTACATAACCATATTTTTCACGTAATCTTAACGCAATTTTTGCTAGATCCTCTCTAACTGCTGGATCACTACTGCCACGACCAATGAGTAATACGCTTGCATTGCTAGCATACAGCTCTGTTTCTAAAATTCGCGTTTGTAGTGTGTCAATTAATAGCTCATGTACTCCAAGTGGCTCTCCGTATGTAAAGCGTACTGTTGAGTATCGTTTTTTTGCCTTTTCAATCTCCTGAGGGATATCCTGCTTTGCATGCTGAGCAGCTAACAAAAGAATTGGCATAATTGCAATGGCTGTAGCCCCTTGGCGTACGCAATTTTCTATACCTTGTGCAATCGTTGGCTGGGCTAGCTCTAAAAAACAAATTTCCTGAATCGGTAAATCAATGTCCTGTTGCACACGTTGTAAAAATGCAACTGCTTGCTCCACACCAGCCTTTACACGACTACCATGTGCCACATATAAAATAGCCTGCATCAAAACACTTCCCTATACTGAAATTTCTTTTAAAGGCATTTCAGGACAAGTCTCCTCAAACCATTGGATTTTTTCCCGTAATGTCACCACTTCACCAATTACAATCATGCTTGGATTTTGAATATTTTCTTGCTGTGCCACATTCACAATATTCCCTAATGTTCCAATGACAGTTTTTTGTTGCTGACATGTTCCCCAATGAATAAGTGCGACAGGCGTTTGCTCATCACGTCCGTATTTCATTAACTGCTGTTGGATATACGGTAAATTTCCAACCCCCATATAAATCGCAAGCGTATCTATTCCTTTAGCAAGACTTTCCCATTGAATAGCATCATCTTTTCCCTCTCGCATATGTCCAGTGACCATTGCGAAGCTTGAACTTAAATCCCGATGTGTAACAGGAATACCCGCATAAGCTGGCGCGGCTATACCAGAGGTAATTCCAGGTACGATTTCAAATGGTATATGATGTTGTGCAAGCACTTCTGCCTCCTCAGCACCTCTACCAAAAACGAATGGGTCACCTCCTTTTAACCTTGTGACAATAAAGCCTTGCTGTGCATAGCTTACGAGGGAATGATTAATATGATCCTGAATCATGGCATGTCGATTTGGTAACTTTCCACAAAATATCAACTTAGCACTTTTTTTCGCATACGCTAATAAGTCCTTATTAATCAGTCTGTCGTATAGGATGACATCAGCCTGTTCAATGCAGCGTAATCCTCTTAGTGTAATCAAATCAATATCCCCCGGACCTGCTCCAACAATGTACACCTTCCCCATGTCATGTCACTCCTTTCTATAGATAAAAAAAGAGACTCATACTATTCATAGGCAAAGCAATGCCTGTGAATAATAAGAGCCTCTAGTTTGCTAGTCAGCTTCCATTTTCAATTCTTAGTAATATAATAAGGATAATAAACAATTTAGTATATTCTGTCAACAGTTGTTTTATTCATTTTAAAAATGCTAGACGTTAAAACAGAGCAATAAAAGTGAACAATGCAAAAAAAAATATGCGAGGAGCGTGTACTCCTAGCATACTTTTTATTTTTGGGTCAAGCCACAAGCTGAGCTTTTGCTCAATCATAGAAATCAAATTAGTATGGTCTATACCGTGGATATGGTCGTCTACGTGGTCCGTAATATGGACCTGGTGGATATGGACGATAGTTAGGATAATTCGGGTAGTATGGATATTGGTTAAATTGTGACCCAAGAAAACCCCCTAATAACCCTCCAAAAAATGGTGCACCTATTGGCCAAAAGAAGCCACCGCCACCAAAGCCTCCTGGATAACCTCCGAAATTCCGCATAGGCTCCCTCCCTTCTTCTCTATCGTATGAAGGGAGATACATACCCCGCGAGTCCTTTGCCTACTCTATTTTTCTTCACCTAAACGTTGCACAAAGTTTGCTAATGTACGCACCATGACACCCGTACCACCTTTTGGTCCTAAATCATGTGCGGCTACTGTATCCGATGTACCTGCAATATCTAAATGAATCCAAGGTAAATTACCAACAAATTCGCCTACGAAGCCACCACCGAAAATCATATGACCATCGCGACCAGGAGAGTTATTCAAATCGGCAACATCTGATTTACGAATCCGTTTTTTATCACTTTCTGTTAATGGCATACGCCATACAAACTCATCTGTCTCTTGTGCTGCTTCCATGAAACTAGCATAGAATTCATCATCATTAGAAAGTGCACCCGTTTTATCTAGGCCAAGCGCTGTAATAACACCACCAGTTAAAGTAGCAACATCAATTAGTGCTGTTGCTCCTTGTTGTTTAGCATATGTAGTAGCATCTGCCAAAACTAAACGTCCTTCAGCATCAGTATTTAAAATCTCAACCGTTTTACCACTATACGTTGTAATTACATCATCAGGTTTAAAGGCTGTATCAGAAACCATATTATCAGTAGAGCCAATAACTGCAACTACGTTTTTATTAGGGCGTAATTCACCGATAATTTTCATAGCACCAAGCACTGCTGCTGCACCGCCCATATCGCCCTTCATACCAACCATAGAATCTTTAGGTTTTAATGAATAACCACCCGTATCATACGTAACGCCTTTACCAACAAGACCAATTGGATCAGCGAAGTCTTCTGTAGCTTTATATTTTAATGTGATTAAACGAGGTTCCTCATATGAGCCTTGATTGACACTTAAAATACCGCCCATACCAAGTTCCTCTAGTTGTGCTTTATCTAAAATTTCCACTTCAAAATCATAGTCAATTGCAAGGGACTGTGCATAATTTGCTAAGTCTGTTGCAGTTAATAGATTTGGTGGTAGATTAATTAAGCTACGTGCTTCGTTAACCGCATCTGCATAAATGATACCGACTTCAAAGCTAGCCACAACTTCATCTAAATCCTCAGCAGTAGTCACTAAATTTACTGCTTCAATACGTTTATCTACTTCATTTGAAGTTGTTTTATAATGAGGAATAGAATAATAGCCTAGCGTTGTTCCTTCACCCGCTAAAAATGCAACATCATCTACAGTTATTGCTTCTGTTGTAAATGATTCAAGCCAAATTGAATAGTCTTTTACTTTTAAAGCCTTAAGCTCTTTTCCGACTAACCCAAACGCAGCACGTAAGTCACCTTCTGTTAAGTTTTTACGCTCATCTAAGCCAACAAATAAAATACGTTTTAAATTGTCATGTTCCTTCACGAATGGCAATTTAGTAATGGATTTTAATTCAGTCGAAACATCACCTGCACTAAGCCAGACATTTAGTGATTCTCCATAAAATGCTGAAAAACTTGCCCAGTCTTGCATTTGTTCACGATGTTTTGTAACCCCTACAACTAATACTTCAGTAGAAATCGATTCAAATGTTTTTGCTTCTTTAACAATATGCATAATTATTCCTCCATTCAATATTTCTATTATACCTAACTTTCAAAAAAGCGCGTAATATTTAGCTATTCCTTCTTTTAGAAAATAATGAATGTTATAATAAAAGCAATTATAAGTGAAGGTTGTGATGATTTGGCGATACTTCAAAATACCCCTCTACTCGTCGCCCTCTTTTCTGTTCTCTTTGCACAGTTTGTAAAAATTCCTATACATTTTTTAATGACGAGACAAATAAAATGGGGCCTATTTACATCCACAGGAGGAATGCCTAGTTCTCACTCTGCTTCTGTTACGGGATTAACAACATCGATAGCGTATGAAACAGGTTTGGATTCACCTGTTTTTGCGATAGCCGCAATGTTTTCATTTATTGTTATGTATGATGCAAGTGGTGTTCGTTTCCAAGCAGGGCAACACGCAGTTGTATTAAATCAACTTCGCAAAGATTTTCAGACGTTGCTACGTGATATTAAAGATTGGCCACAGATGGATGGGCAGGAAAAAATGGAAGAGTTGAAAACTTTACTTGGTCATAAGCGTAGTGAGGTGTTCTTCGGAGCATTAACAGGCATCTTTATCGCTATCATAACCTATCAATTCATTCAATAAAAAAAGAGTTGGTTCATATCCTCGAACCAGCTCCTTTTATATATCCATTTTGTCTTTCTAAAGTTAAAACATCCGATATCCACTTTTTCTTAAATAAATCATAACAATTCCTGCTACAATTGCTCCTGCAAAGCCACCGGATAAAATCGAAATATCTACTACTTGTAGTGCTTGCAATTTATCTAACAGCGCTGGAAAGGCTGAACCAGGTTTAAAAATATAATCTAAAAAGCTTACATCATCAACAATAAAGACAACTACAATTGGATATACAACTGCCATTAACCAAGTCATCCGCAGTAACATATTCAATAGAAATCCGATACCAAAAAACATGACGAAAAATAACACAATTGAAATGATTAACTGCACGATTGAAACTGAACCACCCATGTATGTATAACCTCCGTTTTCCTCTCATTAGTTTACATGATTATGAGAGTGCTTTCAATGAACATATCCTTCATTTCGCATGTTCGTCATATTTTAGTAAAAAATCAACTTCTAGTAAAAGCGTCCCACTATTATTCACCATATTATTTTTTAAAAAATAGTCGATAGGAGGAGTAACCAAACACGTCACCTGGATTGATACCATCAATTGCATCTAATTGATGCTGTTCAAATTGATTAGACACCATTTCCTTTAACATTACAGATGTCATTTCATCCTGTGCCAGCTCACTGGGATACAGCCATTTGGCCTCTAATATTTCATTTTCTTGAATAAAGAGCTGTTGTTGTTCATCCTTCATCTTGCAATAAAAAATAGCCATATTGTCACTAATTTCTCCGCGAATAACACCTGTACGAAAGCCGATTAAGCCCGAAACATAACAATCAATGCCCGTTTCTTCTTTCAATTCTCGAACAACTGCCTCATCAACTGTTTCTCCTGCATTAACAAAACCAGCTGGTAATGACCATCGTCCTTTTAAACCACTATAGGCTTTTTTTACAACGAGCCATTGGCCTATCTCATTGACAGTGCAACCCGCAACGCCTAACCAAACTTTGCCACGATCTTTTTTCATATCCAATCACCTCTATGTCCATATTATAGCTTTTTCATTTCTATACTTAGAAGCAATAATTTATAAAAAAAGGGGTACATAGATAGGAAAAGATGAATTCAAATAACTGTAGATGACTACTATTACAGTTGATTTCCACTTTGGACGGACGCTTTCCGCGGGCACATCGTAAGCCGCAACCCTCGCTAGCACGGGAGGTTCCTGCGACTTACGCATTGTGCTTTCCCGCAGGAGTCGCCACCCTCCGCTCCAATCAACTAGTATCGCATTCTAATTGTTTGAGTGCCTGACACCTAGTAATCACACTTAGTAATCGGCTGGCTCTATATCGCTAAAATTCACTACGCTTTCAACCGGCACGTCGTAAGGCACTGCTTGCTGTTGCGCGGTTTGTTGCGTATTACGTTCTGTACGTTCCCGCATGAAGTCTCCGCCCTCCGCTCCAATCAACTGGATAGGCAATAAAAAAGACAAAAGGAATCAAGAATAAACTTCTTGATTCCTTTTGTCGACAATTTGAAGAATTAAGTACTAGTAGGTGTTCATTTAAAACTACCCGCTCTTACGCCTCTAACTGCTCAATACTCCAATTAAGTTGTAATATATTTTTTAATTTCGTTACTGATTCTTCTCCAATTGTACGAACCAATTGCTGTTCAATTTCCGCTTTGTTACGTTCGTTTTGTTCATAGCAAACTTCACCGAAATTCGTCATTCGGATCACTTTGTGTTTTTTACTATGCTCAGCATTGCTCACCTCTACCAAGCCTTTTGCTTCTAAACTTTTAATAAATTTGTGAGTAGCCTGACGGGAAAAATCGACAACTTTCGTTACCTCTGAAATAGTAGGTTGGTTTTTATATATTTTACTTAAAATATGCCATTCTGAGTTAGATATATGGATTGTATTATATTTATTCCATTTCTCTTCAGCAAGTCGTCGAAGTATTTCATGACGTTCGCTCAACAAATCAATGACATCTCGATTTTGCAATTCGTCCTTCAACTCGTTCACCTTCATTCCATAATTTCGTAATTACTATACAAAAAAACGACCCAGTCGTCAACTAAGTTGACAAAAGTTCTTTTATTGTTTACAATTAATTTAGTCAACTTAGTTGACAATGATGTTTGATGGAGGGATTATACATGTACAATGTTGGCGATGTAGTCATTTATTCATCACATGGACTTTGTTCAGTTGAAGATATTTGTGAACAAACCTTTAGCGACATTACTAAAACTTACTACGTTTTACAACCACTAAACGATTCAAAATTAACAATTCGTACTCCTATCGATAATGCAAAAAAACAGCTTAGAGATATTATTAAAAAAGATGATGCCATTAGAATTTTAAGTTCATTTACGTCTCCCGGTATTGAATGGATTGAACAAAACACACATCGGATGAGATTTCACGTAGAAATTATTAAAACAGGTGATCGACAAAAACAGGCGAACCTTTTAAATACATTGCTACGCAAAAAGTTTGAATATGAAGCAAACGAAAAAAAATTCCCAAATCAAGAAGAAAAATTATTGCACTCTTTACAAGAAACTATATTTTCCGAATTCTCTATTGCACTCGATAAACCTTCAGAAGAAATTTATGAAGATGTATTAGCTAAACTTAGCTAAACATTCCTTAAAGGTACATAAAGAAGCCCACAATTAAGAAGATAATCGAGGCTTCTTTTTTTTCGTACTAATTGTACCTACCTTTTTACCTCAATTAAAAACTTTCTCCTTTTTCGTTAATCTATCTTCAAGTATACCAATTAAACCACCTTCACTTTAATTTCAATAAATTATGTATAGAACAATAAGTTGAACAATTAATAACTGCTATTAAACTATTTATTAATTTTACACTAAATTGTAAAATTAAGTTTATTGATACAAAAACAAGAGATTAAAAACAAAAACGGTATGTTATATCAACAAGCATATTGGAACATCCTTCTTCTTATAGAAATTATAGTGCGAAAGCATATTAATAGATGAAGGTGGTGCAACTGCAAGAACAGCTAATAGAGGAAAAACCCAAGACAAGAATGAGATCAAAAAAAATTTATTGGAATTATAGTGAAAGCACTGTATTATTCTCTTACTTGATAATGAAACAATTGAAATAAATGAACACCAATTAACTATTTCAATGTATACATACAATTAGAAAATGATAATGAATGGGAAAATAACAGAGGAAATTATTGATAGTTTAATCGAATACTCATGTATGAGCTTTTTGCTACAAATTTTTAAACATCTAAAACAAGGAGATTCCCTATAATGACTATCGTTTATTTTGTAAGACATGCGCATTCTGTCTATACAAATGATGAATATAATAGACCTTTATCTGAAAAAGGTTTTCTAGATGCTCAGAAGATCACACAACAATTTAAACAACTAGACGTTCATACTATTTACTCAAGCCCTTATAAAAGAGCGATTCAAACAATTGAAGGTATTGCGAACTTTAAGGGCTTACCCATTAAAATAATTGATGCATTAAAAGAGCGTACTTTAGGAATTACACTAGCTTATGATTTTCTACAAGCAATGGAACAAGTGTGGAAAATGATAATTATTCATTTGAAGGAGGAGAATCCAATATTGTTGCACAACAAAGAGCAATCGAAGTGTTCTTAACATTACTTGACCGTCATAAGGAAGAACAAATTGTCATCGGCACCCATGGAAATATTATGACGCTTCTATTGAATTACTTTGATAACAACATAGGATTCGCATTTTGGCAAGACCTACAAATGCCTGCAATTATTAGATGTGATTTTCAAAATAAAAAAATGATTGAAATTAAAATACTTCAATAGTTAAACGGCAATCATCCCCTTTATATAATTACAAACCATACCTAAAGGAAAAATAAAAAGGAAAAGAGGAGTATTCATGGTTGAAGTAAGAAAAGCCTTATCCAGTGAGGGTGACAAAATAGTAAGTGTAATGACAAATGCAGAAGAATCTGGTTTTATGTTATTTTCTCCGCAAGAAAGAGTAGTGAATACTGAAAAGTTCGCTAAATTCATTGATGTAACTCATAGTAATGAGAAATCAGGAGTTTTTGTTGCATGTGTAGAAGAAAGAATTATAGGTTATTTAATTGTCCAAAATGAAAAGCCTCAGCGTATAGCACATCGCGCAAATATAGTAATTGGCGTTCATAGTGAAAGCCGTGGCCAAGGTGTAGGAAAAGCTCTTTTTACGCATGTAATGGCATGGGCACAACAAGTGGGATTGCACCGACTAGATTTAACCGTTATAGCATCAAATGAAGTTGCCGTCCATTTATACACAAAAATGGGATTTGAAATTGAAGGAGTTAAAAGACACTCTTTATATATTAACGATCAATATGTAGATGAGTATTATATGTCTCTATTATTATAAACGGAGCGACTTCCCATTCTTTAAAGACGAATCGTTTATGCATACAACTAAAAAAGGCGGTTAATATATGGAGTATTTTAAATATCTTAGACATTATGTAGGTCATTAACCAATAATATTGCCAGGTTCGATTGTCATTATATTAAATGATAAAAATGAGTTATTGCTCCAAAAAAGAAATGATGGTACATGGGGCTTACCAGGAGGCTTAATGGATTTAGGAGAAAGCTTTGAAGAAGTAGCCAAAAGAGAAGTTTTCGAAGAAACCGGATTATTAGTCCACAACCTAAAATTACTGAATGTTTTCTCAGGATCAGAATACTATTTAAAAGTATCAAATGGTGATGAATTATATTCTGTAACAGCTGTTTATTACACAAAGGAATTTAGTGGCGAAATGCAGATCGACTACAACGAATCAGAAAGTCTTCAATTTTTTGCTTATACTAATTTACCTATAGACTTAACACAAATATATAGAAGTTTTATTGATTCATATATAGATATTATATTTACATAATTCGCTAATTAACTGATACTCAAAATGACTGATTACTTGCTTTCACTTGAAATCATCAAAAACCTAGATTATTTTGTCAAAAATCTCCCTTCTATTTACTAAAATACATAAAGAAAAGAGAGCCATTTTATTTAATATTATTGTGGAAGAAATCGACCACTAATTTTACAAATTCGGGCATCCTCAGAAAATACAGCGCTAGATCATTGCTCTTTCCACCTGGTCCTTTTAAAGTACGTCACTCCTTTTCAAAATCCATACAAAAAAGCCTCCCCAATTTGTGATGTTGTTGCAACATACAAATTAAAAAGGCTTAGTATCTACATTCCTTTTTTAACAATGCTACTTCAAAAGGTTTAATTAATCACAAACTTCAGGCGTACCTTCACGCTTTGCCGCTTTAAAGCTTGTGCCACAGCCGCAAGATGCGATTGCATTTGGGTTATCGATGGTGAAGCCACCGCCCATAAGCGATTGTTTATAGTCAATTTTTGTTCCCATTAAAATAGGCGCATCTTCGCGGGAAACAAGAATCGTTAAACCATATTGTACATCTTCAAAATCGTCTTCTTTTTTCTCTTTATCAAAATGCATTCCATACGATAGACCACTACATCCGCCACCATTAACAGCTACGCGTAAAAAAGAACCTTGCTCCTCATTATGCTCCATCATTTCATTAATATGAAAAACGGCTGCCTCAGTCACTTCTATTACTTGTTTTAAACTTGTCATCCCAATCACCTTCCTTCTTACTTATCATATCAATTTTGACTATTGTATGACAAACATTCAGCTTCAAGTAGATTATTAGCAAAAATTCCCGATTTATTCACTTAATTAGTATTTTTTATTCATGTACAAAACACATGAATTGGTATAATAGTTTTAATTACATCTATGAAAGAGGTATCAATTATGGAGATTTCACCATATTACGAAAAGAAAGTACAATGTCTTAATTGTAAAAAAGAATTTCCAACATTAAAAGTACGCTCTAAATTCATAAAAGTAGATCATACCGAAACTGATTTTCATCCGATTTATGCGGACGATGTTAATGCTCTTTACTACAACGTATTCGTTTGCGAGCATTGTGGCTTCTCCTTTACTGAAGACTTTTCAAAATATTTTGCGCCTGGCGTACAGGATGTTATTCAGACGCAAATTACAGAAAAATGGGTACATCATGATTTCAAAGGCGAGCGTACTATATTCCAAGCGATTCAAGCTTATAAATTAGCGTTTTTATGTGGCACTATTAAAAAGGAAAAATTCGTTGCTACAGCTGGCCTTACTTTACGTCTTGCATGGTTATATCGTGCATTAAAAAATGAAGGGCAAGAGCAACGATTTATGAAAATGTCACGTGATCTTTATATGGAATCTTATTCAAATGAGGATTATAGCTCAACTCAAATGTCAGATGTTCGCATTATGTATATGATTGCCGAATTATCTCGTCGTATCGGTGATGTTGAAAATGCGACACGCTTCTTTTCTAAAGTTATTGAGAAACAAAGCAATGGTGGCGAAGTAAAAATTATCGATATGGCAAAGGAGCAATGGACTCTTATTCGCGAAGAAAAAGAAAAAGCTCGACATGTGTAAAAAAAAGTTCTAGCCTGAATTATTCAGCTAGAACTTTTTATACGAAATGATTAGAAAACTTGCTCTACTTCAATGATACCTGGTACTTCTTCTAACAAAGCACGTTCGATACCTGCTTTTAGTGTAATCGTAGAACTAGGGCAACTACCGCATGCACCTAATAAACGTAATTTTACAACACCATCTTCTACGTCTACTAATTCACAGTCTCCACCGTCACGTAGTAAGAATGGGCGCAATTTATCTAATACTTCTTGAACTTGGTCGTTAATCGTTGCTTCTGCCATTTGTCTCGACTCCTTTCCTTATAATGATTATAATGTTAGCAACAGAAAAAATCCAATATAGAATCACGGGGGAGAATAAATACTATGGGTCAATCAAAACCAATTATTGAAATTTACGGAACAGCTGTGATTTGTGCTAGCTGTGTCAATGCACCTTCTTCAAAAGATACATATGAATGGTTACAAGCTGCCATTGATCGAAAATATCCAGACCAAGCCTATGATATTCGCTATGTCGATATTGAAGGTCCAATTGAGAATGATCGTGACCAGGACTATGCTACACGTATTCAAGAAGATGAATTTTTCTATCCACTTGTCCTAATCAATGATGAAGTAGTAGGAGAAGGCTATGTCCAATTAAAACCTGTCTTCACTGCACTTGAAAACCTTGGCTTTACACCAGACGAAACCGTTTAAAAAAAATAGGAAAGGGATTGTTCATAAGTTCTTTGAGCAATCCCTTTTTTATTATATATTAATGCTCTACGTCAAAAGAGCAACTTATTAATCGTTTTGATATTTATACATCCACAGTAATCCAGATTTCATTAAACGTGCAATACGGCCTGTAACAGTTGTATCAGCTAGGTATGCGAAGCCTTGTTTTTTACCTAATGAACCCATGAAACCTTTTAATTTAATATCTGGCATTTTTTCTGGTAAATGCTCACCTCTCCAACGCATGCGCAATACTTTGACGATATGCTCTGCCTGTTCTTCCGCTAATTGTGCACTTGGAGAAAAGTCTGAAGAAGCACAATCACCTACAACATATACATGCTCATCATCCAAAACATTAAAGTATTGTGTAACAATTGGACGACCTTGGCGATCCTTTTCAACATCCATATCGCGGACGATTTTAACAGGCTGTACCCCTGCAGTCCAAACTATGGCATCTAACGGAATTTCTTCTTCATGATTAAATATTTTACCAGGTTCTACTTTAGTAATATTAGAGTTTGCTATTACATCTACATTATGTTTAGTAAACCATGCTTTCACATATTTACTAAGCTTCTCAGGGAAGTCTTTTAAAATACGTGAACCTCGGTCAAATAATTTTACTTTTAAATCAGCACGACTTTCACGTAGTTCACTCGCTAACTCAATACCACTTAAACCAGCACCCACAATACCGACAGTAGAGCCTGCAGGTAAACCACATAACGCTTGGAATGTTGCACGTGATTTTGCCATCGTCTGAATGCTGTATGTGTACTCTTCTGCACCTGGTACACCATGATATTTATCTTCACAGCCTAGACCAATTACTAAATCATCATATTCAATACGTTGCCCATCTTCTAGAATGACTACTTTTTCTGCACGGTTAATGTCAACGGCCTCACCATATACAGCCGTTAAACGCTCGTGCTCTGGGAAGCTTACACGAATTTCTTTATCTGTCGATGTCCCTGCTGCTAATGCATAAAATTCTGTTTTTAAACTATGGAAAGGTGCTCTATCTACTAAAACGATTTCCGTGTCTAACGGTAAGTTGTTTGGTAAAAGTCGAAGCATGACACGCATATTGCCGTAGCCGCCACCTAAAAGTACTAATTTCCCCATAATAGTCTCCTTTAATGTATCTAATAATAATTGTTCACAAAGTATCCACAATTGAGTATAACCGATTGTGAGAAGTTTCACAATATCATAATGCATTTTTTGTGAAAGATTTCACAATATCGATTACTTCTTTGCGTTTTTTAACAACAATTCATACAAGAACGATTACAGCTCGAGCTTATTATCTCTAGTTTTTTGGATAGCATGCTCAAAAAGTACCTCTTTAATTTTGTGACATTCTTTGTAACTCTTAACATGATTCATTTTGATTATGAACGGCTACGGAATGAAGTCCATAGTTTAGCATTTTCCCCACTTGAAAAAGTGTTGGCTTTTGTTGAATCAAGTTAAAACATTGACGAACGTTTCAAAAGCTAGTAGCATAACAATGGTGAGGTGAACATATGAATCCAATGGTTGAATTTTGTGTAAGTAATTTAGCAAATGGCTCACAGAAAACTTATGAAATACTCGAACGCGATCCAAATATCGACGTTTTGGAATATGGCTGCCTCAGCTACTGTACGAAGTGTTCTGAATCCTTTTATGCGATTGTAAATGGTGATTTAGTTGAAGCCGCTTCTCCTGATGAGCTCACAAAAGCTATATATCAATTTATCGAAGAAAATCCATTATGGTAATATAATTGTTTATATAACATAAATGTCGAGTCCTATAAAATAAAGTTACACATATGAAAAGGATGTTATACCATTAATCGGTATAACATCCTTTGTTTTTTCATAAAGTCCATCACAGTTAGTGTTTTTAAACGAGCGTTTCTACTAAGTAAGTAGGTTGCAGTTCTTTTTCAAGCACGACACTTGTTGGCGTTACGCCTGTGTTGACGTGAATTGTATCACAGCCGAAACGAATACCACACATAATGTCTGTATCGTAGTTATCACCAATCATCACCATCTCATCTTTTGTAACACGATGCTCTCTTGCAATGATGTCGAGCATTGCAGGCGATGGCTTACCGATGTATATCGGCTCGACACCTGCAACATCCCCTACTAAACGCGCAAATGAACCATTCCCAGGTAAAAATCCATATTCTGTTGGAAACTTAATATCTTGATTTGTTGCGATAAATGTCGCACCATTTTGCACTGCAATCGTTGCCTTTGCTAATGCCATATAATCCAAAGTTCGATCTATTCCCATAACAAATACATCCGGCTCGTTGTCTACAGGTTCAATTCCTTCATTTTTTAACGCCAATCTAATACCATCTGAGCCCATCATCGCTACTTTCTTGCCTGAAAAATTCAAAGCTACATACTTTGCCGTAACTAAAGCACTTGAATAAATATGATGAAGTGGTGCTTCTACTCCAATAGCTCTTAAAGATTCTTGTAATTGCTCTCGCGTTTTAGAAGAATTGTTTGTCACGTAAAAGGGTTCAACCCCCTGTTGCTGTAATCTCTGTATAAATGCAACCGCGGAAGAAATACCTTCCTTGCCGCGGTAGACAGTGCCATCTAAATCAAAGCAATAAGCCTTATATGTTTTCATTGATGATCCTCAGGTAAAAATGCTGATACGGGACCTAACTCATTTGTTAAGTAGCTATTCACAGCTGGTGCAAACTGCTTTAAAGCAGGTAAGCTTGCCGTTAAAACATTCACAACTTCAGTAATATCTACAGATACAAATTCACGAACAAGCATTTTACGTAATCCTACAACAGCCTTTAACGATGCTTCAATGTCAGTTGATACAACTTTTTCATCGATTAAAATATCAATTATGTCCTCATAGCTACCTGGATCACGCATAATAAAGCCGTCAATCATCAAGTTACCTACATCCATCATTGATTCCATCACGTTATGACCGATACGCTCGATTGCTAATTTCGTAATATCACTTTGAAGCCAGTTATCCTCTGCCTCAAAAATAGCTAATAGTTTATCTAAGTACTGTAAGTTTGTTGTGATTTTATTTCGATCTACAAAATACACAAGGAAAGCCCCCATTCAAATCATTTAAAGTTGATACTCTTTTCTCTTCTATAGTACCATATCTATAGGACTGGAAGGAGATTAAAAGATGGAACGTTTTTTCTTATATGATGATGTAGAAGATACAAAAACACGCTTTGTAAGTTTCGCAGGGCAAAAACTTCGTTACGATTTAGCCATTTTACAATCTGGACGCTTTTTCGGCAAAGTACTTGTAATGGATATTCAATTTGGCCGCTTCGCTATTATAGGGCCAGACGATGTAGAAGAACCCGGCTACCTTGAGCACGTATACAATCGTTCTGAAGAAGATACGGTAGAACTACGTGAATACTTACGCGAATTACTTAATTGACAACCGTATGAAGATTTAAATACAAAAAAAATTCCGCTGATTATTTCCTTGGGGCAATCCGAAGTCGTACAAACTGACATTAACTGCCCCGCTGGAATAGAGCGGAATTTTTTTTGTCAAAATCTCATCGACTAACGGATTTCGCTAATTGAATTACCATCAGGGACAATCCATACATCATTATTTATTTAAGGTTGATGGGTTGTCTTTATTATGTGGTTTGTCTTTATTTTCGTTATCATTTTGTTTTTTCGCTTGTTTGTTTTGCCCAATAACAGCTAAATCATCCACACTAATATCAAATCCGTATCCGTATTCTTCACGGTCTAATTGTTTTTTCTTTTGTTTATCGTTCGCCAAAATTTTCACCTCCAATTTATAAATTATCCTTTTTTAAGTGATTTATACTTAATACATTAAGAGCTAAAATTTTGCATCTTCTATTATCCAGTCTACTGCACTTATTAAGTCGGGGAATATTGCATCTGCAAGCGGATCACATTTACCTAGAAAAACGCCCTTTGTGCCGGCTCTTTTCCCTGCAATTATGTCTGTATCTGTATCTCCCACCATATAGGATTTGGATAAATCGACATTATATTTTTCTGCGAGATCCACAATTAACTTACTTTTGGGCTTTCGACAGTTACAACCCGCTTTTGGTTTATGAGGACAATACACTACTTCATGAATTGTAGCCCCTTGTTTCTTCAATTCATTCGCCATATGAACGTGAATTTTTTTAAGTTGGCCTTCCTTCATAAACCCTAATCCAACACCTCCTTGATTTGTTACAACAAAAACATAATCAAAACACGCGTTCAATTTTTTTATCGCTTCCGGTACGCCGTGTAAGAAAAACAATTGCTGCGGCTTATTCACAAATTTAACTCTTTTCGTCAACACTTCATTAATAACCCCATCACGATCCAAAAATACTGCTGTTTTTATCGTTATCACATCTTTCTTTCATACAAATCTTTTATATCGTTCCCCATTTTTGTTCAACTTATAAATGTATAATGAATACGTTTCATTTTGGTTTTATAGTAAAAACAGCATTGTGGAACAGATAAAAAGACTTTTCTAATTTACATAGAAAAGTCTTTAGAATATTATAGTCAAATTACTCACACCATACTTGAATATTATTTGTTCTACTACCACCATTAAACACAAGACGATATGACCAATCTACTTTTGAGTCCACTTTTATATATCGCGTTCCTGCTAGAACAACAGAATAAGAGCCTACTGTTCTCCAACTACCATTAGGGGATTTATGTTCAAGTTTATAGTTTCCAAAACTATTTTCAGCATTAAACCCTAATGTCATATTAGTTTTTATAGCTTTACAATAATCAGTAGTTCTAGTTTGTCCAGAACTAATACTAAAATTCCCCAGCAACACTGTTGCATTATTAGATTGAATAGCTGCATAGACGACATTACTAGAGCCGATTGCAAAAATACTAACAAATAAGAAAGAAAATAAAGCTTTAACCATCTTTTTCATGGAAAAATCTCCTTTCGTATTTTTTTGCAATTCAATAATATCAAAGACGAACAATTTTTACAATTCAAAATATTTAATTTATATTACAGAAATGAAAATTACTTATAAACCATAAAGGCTAACACTATAGCTAATATAATTCGATAAACTGCAAACGGCGTAAGTTTAATCCGAGAAATTAACTTTAAAAAGAATCGAATAGAAATAAGTGAAAATGCGAATGAACTAATAAAACCAGCAATATAAAATCCTAAATAATCAAAAGATAAGTCATTCCAACTTTTAATAATAGACACACCACTTGCTCCTATCATAATTGGTACTGCCATGATAAAGGTAAAATCAGATGCAACTCTATAACTCATACCAAGTAATACACCACCAGAAATCGTTGCTCCTGATCGTGAAAAACCAGGCCAAAGGGATAAACATTGCATAATTCCGACTACTAATGCCTGTTTGTATGTAATTTGATCCAACGATATAACTTTCGGTTTTTTAGGCCCAAATTTATCAGTTACAATCATCAGCGTGGCACCGATAATAAGCGCTACTATAACCGCTTTTATGTTAAATAACTCATCTATCAAATCTTTAAAAATCAGACCTAAAATCGTTGCTGGCAATAAACCGATAACAAGATGTAATAAATTGAAGTGAGCCGTTGCATTGTGATTTTTTATGTTATAAAACCCTAATAGACTAACGAAACGTTTCCAAAAAACAAGACAAACAGCTAAAATTGAACCTAATTGAATCACAATTTTAAATGTAATGGCAGCTTTATCTCCTAATAGATTTTTTGTTTGTAGCCACATGTCATCTACAATAATCAAGTGACCCGTTGATGAAACAGGTGCAAACTCAGTCATTCCTTCAATAAAACCTAAGATCATCGCTTTAATTAGATTAAAAAATTCCATAGTTGTTCCTCTCCTTCTTCAAAAATTAATTCGATGGTTATTATTTCATTATATATTATATTATTTGCACTCTAAATTAGTTGAACGCTCTAAAATAAAAAAACCCGATGCAAACATTAGCATCAGGTCTTGATTTTATTCAGCTATTTGTTCATTGTCATTTGGTTCTGTCACTTCGCTTGCTTCATTTACTACAACGTCGGGTTGCAAAATTACTTTACCGCATTTGCGTAATACAAAATAGGCACAGCCAAAATTACAATACTCGTATAGGTAATCTTGAAGCGTGCTAATTTTTGTGTCGAAAGTAGATTTTTGATTTTTATCATCAAAAAAACCTTTTAAACGTAGCTGATTATAGCCCCAGTCGCCTACAATATAATCATATTTGACTAAAATATCTGAGTACCGCTCCTTAAATGCTTCTTCCTGAAAAGCTTCACGGTAATCTTCAACAATTTCATATTCATATCCTTCTATAATTATCAAAGTGACACCACCTTTCTCGTCAATCATTTCACATTAAACTTCAGCTTGTAGTTGTCGTTCCTTCGTTGCAGCATTCACTTGCTCATCGGCATGATAACTACTGCGTACGAGTGGTCCTGCTTCACAATGCTTGAAGCCTTTTTCCATTGCAATTTTGCGAAGTTTGCCAAATTCAATAGGTGAATAATATTTTTTTACAGGTAAATGTTTTTTTGTTGGTTGCAGATATTGACCAATTGTCATAATATCCACATCATTTGCACGTAAATCGTCCATTACCTCTAAAATTTCTTCATGCGTTTCTCCTAAGCCAATCATTAATGAAGACTTTGTTGGAATGTCTGGTTGCATCTCTTTTGCCAAACGAAGAAAATCTAATGAACGTTCGTATTTTGCACGTGCACGTACTCTTGGAGTTAAACGACGTACTGTTTCAATATTATGATTTAAAATATCTGGTTTAGAGTCCATTAAAAGTTGAAGATTTTCCTTCAAACCACCAAGGTCAGAAGGTAATACTTCTACAGATGTGAAAGGACTTTTACGGCGAATAGCACGAACTGTTTCGGCTAATACTTCTGCGCCGCCATCTTTTAAATCGTCACGTGCTACCATTGTGATAACAACGTGCTTTAAATTCATAATGGCTACTGAGTCCGCAACACGTTCTGGTTCCGCAAGATCTAACTCGTTTGGTAAACCAGTTTTTACAGCGCAGAAACGACAAGCACGTGTACAAACTGATCCTAAAATCATCATAGTTGCTGTACGGCGTTCACCCCAGCACTCATGAATATTTGGACAGCGCGCTTCTTCACATACTGTATGAAGATTTTTTTCACGCATAAGCTTTTTAAGACCTTTATATTCATCGTTCGTGTTTAGTTTAATTTTAAGCCAATCAGGTTTTCTTACATGTTCTTCTTTTTCATGGCTAGTAGGTTTACAGGATGTCATACAAATTCGCCCCTATCAAAGTTATCTTTTGTTGAATATTATCTACCATCACTGTTGTCAATGTATCATATTACACGAACGGCAACAACTAACATTTACTCTCAACTTAAACTTTTCTATTGGTACGGAACTGGTACTTCTATGGATGGCTGTACTGCATCTCCACCATTTGTATAAATGTTTGGTACTGGTCCTCTCGTTAACCCCATCGCTACCGGAATGTCCTGAGATACCGTCGTTGATTTACTAGCAAATGGAACTATTATTTGTACATTAACTTCTATATGAATACCTACTTCTACATAAGCACTATTAATGCCAAATTCCCTTATATCTGAAGTAACATTACTATGAACATTACCTATTACATGAAAACGGATTGGTATTTTCGGCCCTAAGTTACCTAGTAAAGGAAGATCAGCCGCCTGTGCAAGTGGGACGAAAAAAACAATCCCATCACCTTCTTGAATTTTATTCATATCATATTCGACATTATCTAAATCTGGTAGATGGGCCAATTCTCCATGCTCAGCCTGCTCTAAATACATTTTTACAAGTTCGAGTGTTTCTGCACGTACTCTATTGATAATTTCTGTATTAAATTTTGTTGTTACAGAAGTGCCAGATGGTACATCTTCGATTATATCATTAACGTCTAATACGTTAGAAGTACGTGAGTTAATGGCTTTACTGACAACATACGACGCTATTTTATTCGTCTGAACTTCGGCATATTCCAAATATGTGGGTTTAAGACGTTCATTTAAAAAATACAGAAAAAATACTATACAAATGATACTCGCAACAATTAATAAGGTTAAACGATTGAGCTGTATTCCTCTTTTATGATTCGTTCGCAATTTCATCCTTTTTCGAGGGAAAAACAAAAAAATCTCCTCCTGTTCTACAACTTATGAACAGGAGGAGCAAATTATACGACTCTCGATGGTACTACATAATCGGTTTCAATACTATCAATTGTTACAGTTGGATAGTCCACTAAATTAATTTCGTATGTCGCTGTAAGTAATTCATTTTGTTCTTCAAAAATTCGAATCCACGGCAAGGATGAATCCAAATTATTTTGTTTAGAAACAATTCCTCGACGACCGTCAGATAATTTTAAAATCAGTCCATTCGGATAATGTACAACTGATTTTTTCAATGCATTGACAATACGCGCATCGTAAAGTGTACCTGAGCCAGCTTCTACAATGGCAAGCCCTTGTGAAGGAAGCATTTTTTCACGATATACGCGATTCGTAGTCACCGCATCGAAAACATCAGCTACACCAATAATTTTAGCGAATGGATGAATTTCAAAATCAACTAAACCACGTGGATAGCCACTTCCATCAATGCGTTCATGATGTTGAAAAGCACAATGTGCAACCAGTAAGGAAATGGAATGTAAATTACGTAATAAATCAAATCCAAAACGCGTGTGCATTTTCATCATTTCAAATTCCTCATGCGTTAAGCGACCTGGTTTTTTGAGTATCTCTTTCGGCACCATAAGCTTTCCAACATCATGCAATAAGGCACCAATACCAATTAAACGAAGATCTTCGGCTGAATGTCCCAATTCTTTAGCAATAGCAATCGAATATAGGGTTACATGAAAAGAATGCTGATATAAGTATTCATCGAATAAATAAGCATCTGTTAAAACCGTTAAAATTTCATTATTACCTGTAACAGCTGAGAGTAGTTCATCGACAATCGTGACAATCGCTTTTGATTGCTGATCAAGTATATAAGAGGCATTAATAGTACTTAAACCATTTATTGATTGAAAAGAATCTTTTATGGTCGAAATGGTTTTGTTTCGGACATCAGTAGGAACCGTCTCCTTCACTTCAATGCCTTCAGAAAGTTTGTCGTCTATATATAAATAATGAGTATTCAACTGTTGAAGTCTTTCAATAATACGTTCATTAATAACAACGTCTTTCTTTAAAAGTGGATGACCTGCCTCATTCCAAATGGTTCTTCCTAATACCATACCTTCTTTTAATACATCGATTGAAATTAATCGCATGACTTCTTCCCCAATCCATTCTTAAAGCTTTGTTTATCTATCGCTTAAAGAAACTTTGCCCATAATCTAACATAATGTTTCGTAAAAAATCAGGTAAAATATATTTTTTCTTTGCATATTTAAAGCTTGGATAAAAATAACCGAACGTAAACAAATCTAGTGTCACTAATTTATAAGTGCGATCATTATCTGCAATCTTACCATTTATGAGCAATTGACGATCCTCATTCATAGCAAAGCCATATGTCAGCATCTTACCAAAAATTACGCCCCTAAAACCTAACCCTTTAAGTTCCATATTGGGCCATTCTTCATTTTTTGACTGCTGAAAAATTTCTTTCATTTCCGAAACTGACAATTCAATTGTACATAAATTAATAGGATGTGGAAAAATTTTATGCAAATCAAGCGCTGTTACCGTGCCTTTTGGAAGGCCGTCTAAAAAAATCCCTGCATTAAATAACGCACAGTCCGCACCACTTCTTTCTAAGATTGCTTGCGCAAATAGATGTGATAATTGTGAGTAATGGAACCATTCTTTATTGTACGTCTTTTGGGTTGTAAATACAGGCTTGTCTAATAAGCTTTTACCTTCTTCTTCTAAAGATAGCAGAAACTCTTTTTCATTTTCAACAATTGGCAAGTCCTTATTATGAATTAAAGTCTCCTTTTTTTCAACAATTCCCCTCGTTTTTTTATCGTATTCTAGCACGAGATGTCCCGTATATTGACCAAATTTTCCTCCGCCTGTAAGCAAGACACCGTTGATAAACTTGCCATTTGGCAGGGTATGATGGGTGTGTGAACCGAAAATAACATCGATTCCTGGACATTCCTCCGCTAATAGTTCATCTTCAGTAATTCCTAAATGTGACAGACAAACAACAATATCAACTTCTTTACGAAGTTTGTGAGTTAAACGAATAAGAGTGCTTCGAGCATCATCTATTTGCCAGTTCAATTCCTTATAATAGATTTCGAACATTGCTGTTGCAGCAATAACTGCAATTTTTGTACCGTATTTCGTTGTTAATATAACGTAAGGCTTCAACCACGTTGGATTTTCCCCTTTGGATGCATTAACATTCCCCACTACAACTTCAAATAGCGCGTCATCGTATAAATGAAAGAGCTCTTCATGCGACAATGTAATACCTTCATTATTGCCTATCGTTACAACATCATAACCGGCGTTGTTTAATAATTGGACATTGCCCTTGCCAATTGTGGCATCTGTATAAATATTCGACCTATCTAAATGATCCCCAACATCCACTAAAAAGCTCGTTTCACCTAAAGCCTCATACTGAGCACGTTGCGTAGTCACATAGTTTTGCATGCGTGGCCAATACTTAAAATGACTATGCAAATCATTTGTGTGAAAAATATGAATTTTTTCCAGCATTCAAGCCACCTCTTCTTTACAATAAGCCCTCTATAATGGAACGAATTCCTAATAATAATAAAATAATTCGTAGTGCTAGGACAAGTGTATCGGATTTAATTTTTTTATTTAGTGCTGCTCCTAGTTTAGCCCCGATATAAGCTCCAGGAATAACAGGAATCGTATATAGCCACGGTACATGTCCTAAATAAATATGACTCGCTGAGTTCACAATCGAAGTTAGGAATACCATAAACATCGAAGTTGCCACTGCAACATGTGGCGGAAATAAAAACAAAATAATCATTGCAGGCACAATCATTGAGCCGCCACCAATTCCAAATAATCCTGAGGCAAAGCCAACTGCAAAGCAGAATAATAACGCAAACCAAATAGGATATCCGTAGACAGACGTTTGTCCTGCTTCATCAATAAACTGATGTTGCGTACCATTTTTCACAAACCATTGTACAGGTTTCAATTTATCGCGTACAAGTAAAATTATCGAAATAACAATTAATAATATCCCAAAATATAAGTTAAATGAGGGTAAATCCAATCCTTTATTTACCCATGCACCTAATATCGTCCCTGGAATACTACCTAAAAAGAATATAAACCCACTTTTATAATCCACTGTTTTGGATTTCATATAGCTTAAAGTGGACGCTAGCCCAGTGAAAATCATCATTACTACCGATAGCCCCACTACTTTTTGCGGTGTAATATCTGGGAGCATACCGAGGTTTAACCCAACAAATAAAGTTGCAGGTACTAAAATAATCCCTCCACCGAGCCCTACAAGCGAACCAATGAGCCCCGAGACTAGTGCAATTACTACTAAAAGAATAAACTCCATTATACTTCTCCCTCAAACATATTTAATTGTTTTGGTGCTAAACCAACATCTCGAATAGCTAACATCTCCTGAAGTTCTTTCGCATTTTTTGCAGCATGTTGACCAGAATTATTATTAAATAAAACAAATAGCTCCTGCACATTAGGCTCTATGCTTTGAAGATGCTGTCCGAGTTGTTGTAGTTCTTCTTTATTGTAATCATATAAAAAACGAACTTTTCGCCAGTTTTCCGAATTGCCCGTATTACGCCAACCATGAATATTACGTCCATGAATACGGACGAGTGCATTATTTGCCGTTACTGCAGGATAAAATGGGACAGAACCAATACCTGCTTGCGGTTCATCACAAATTGTATGAATAAATTGATGTTCCTTTAAAAAATCCATTGTTTGCTTAACAACCTTCTCTGCATACCATGTCTGATTTCGAAACTCAATCGCCACATCGAACGCTTTTAATTGTTGCCTAATATACAATAAGTATTGTACATTTTTTGATTGACAATCAAACCATGGCGGAAATTGTGCCAATATTATTGCTAACTTCCCGTGACGTTTAAATTCATTAGCACATTCGATAAAAGCATTGAACATATCGTTTTTGGATTCATAAGGAATTTCCCCCCGCAAATGTCCAGTCATTCCCTGGTAGGCCTTTATTACAAAACGAAATGAATCTGGTGTTAGCTCACACCATTTTCGAACATTATCAACTGACGGAATGGCATAAAAAGATGTATCTAATTCTACCGTTAAAAAATGGCCTGCGTAATCGAATAATTTGTCCTTTGAGGCAGTCACTCCACTATATAACGAAGGATGATCGCCCCAACCTGTTAACCCAACTCGAATCAAGTGACTCCCTCCCTATGTACATAATGATAGCACACACTTTCTAAGTGCAAATACTTACAAAAATAAAAAGCGACTAAAGCTAAAATAGCTCTAGTCGCATGTATTTTTACAAAATTAGTCCATTGAACTTTTCCTCATATAAAGTTGAATAGAAAGAAATACAACATAACAAGCAACTATACTATAACTATTCATACACTTTACCATAAATCATTTGAAATCGCTCGAATACGTTTTTTGAGCAAATCTGCAAAAATTCTATCAGACGACGACGTCTACAGAGAGAAACTTCTTTCAGGAAGAACATTATCATAACATACACTTTTCGAAAGATACCGTAATTGGAAGGAACATAAAACTTTAATATCCCTATTTCTACTATATAATACATTCACAACTAATAGTCTGTCATTCTCCATTTTAGCAAATGTTCGCTTTACATCAGCTTCTAATAATATAATTGTCGGATGTTCATGGTGAAAAGAGCTATTCCTATGAAGTATATAGACTTTGCTTCGATATAAACATACATTGTAAATCTCCACTTCTGTAAGCTTGATTATAGTCGATAAGGTAGAATTGCCTAAAATATTGAAAATATTACTAACTCACATCATCAATATCTTATTTTTTGAAATATTCAAACTTATAAGATATAATATATTCGATTTTTATAAAACATACTAAAAAATAAAGGGAAGGAGAAAGGGAAGTGCAAAAAAAAACCATTTATTTCATAGTAGTTTTGGTTTTGGTTGTTTCATTTGGTTCAATTGTAATTCAGCCACAAGCGGTGACTAAAGATGAGGTAAATGAAGATAATACAAAAGAAATGGTTGGTGATATGAGTGGTAATTTATACGAAATAAATAAAGATAATGTTTCAACTTATGGATGGCCTTGGACTGCAATAACTAAAACTGTAAAAAAAGAGTATACTTCCGCCGCTACAGTCCCGGATTCAATTTATTACGAAGAGTATATTGATGGTAAGTGGTATCATGGCAAACTAAAAAGAACTGGAGATGTAGAAAAGCTTCAATATACTTGGAGAGCAACTTTCACAGGTAAAATTAATTATTAAAAAAGGCGTGTTCCATATATGAATTACTTTTTTAATAAAGGTTTATTGATGGTAGGTGTTGCTTCATTTATTTTACCATTTTCTAGTCTAACTGTTCAGGCAAGAGAAACAACTATAGCCTTGATACAAGAAACACAAACTGATGTATCGCCATTTTGGGTTTATGATCATGTTCAAACAATCACTTTGACTTTTCCCACAGCTTCATTGATTCCTAAGGAAGTACCCTATGAGTATTATCATGAAGTTTATGGGGTAATGAGAGGTCTTTTAAAATATGTAAAACATGAGTATATTAAAGGAGAATATAAAGCAACATTTACTGGCAAGATGTATAGTAATCCTCTATAAGTGATTTTCAGTTAGAAGCATTAATTTTGGGATGAGATAGCCTCTCTCAAATATAAAAAAGAAGTGTGTCTTAGGGAAATACAAACCTACGATAATAAGATTTCGTATTTTATACAGAAGTAGTACAAGATTGAAATTGTTTCTATAATAAGGTTTTGACGAAAATGTATAAAACTACGCATAAACAACGTTCACAGACTATCTTGCACTGTCTAAGTAGAGACAAACTGAAACGATTCGATTGTGGCATTATCAGCGGGCCTACCTTTACGGGACATGCCCATGGTAATGCCCTTTGCTTTCACAGCTTGTTGAAAGTGATAATAGGTGTAAATCGAGCCTTTGCTATGCAACTTACACCCTTCTGTAATTGATTGAGTAAGTTACAGTCATTACTTTTCTACATATAAAGAAAAGATCGAGCGCAGTGCACTCGACCTTTATAAAAAGCATATAGTAGATAATTTGTGGGTGTTTCACACATTTCACCTTAATCAAACCATATAGAAATATTGATGAAGCAAGGTTTATCAGACAATTACCCAATACTGCCTTCCATTTCAAACTTGATGAGACGGTTCATTTCTACTGCGTATTCCATTGGTAATTCTTTCGTAAATGGTTCGATAAAGCCCATTACGATCATTTCCGTTGCTTCTTCTTCAGAAATACCACGAGACATTAAGTAGAATAACTGCTCTTCTGATACTTTAGAAACTTTCGCTTCATGCTCTAAAGAAACATTATCATTTAAAATTTCGTTGTATGGAATTGTATCCGAAGTAGATTGGTTATCCATGATTAACGTATCACATTCAATGTTAGCACGTGCACCACTTGCTTTAGGACCGAAACGTACTTGACCCATATATGTTACTTTACCACCTTGTTTAGCAATCGATTTTGAAACGATTGTAGAAGATGTATTAGGTGCCATATGAATCATTTTTGCTCCAGCATGTTGGTGTTGTCCTTTACCAGCTAATGCAATTGATAATGTCATACCACGAGCGCCTTCACCTTTAAGGATACAAGCTGGGTATTTCATCGTTAATTTAGAACCGATATTACCATCGATCCATTCCATTGTACCGTTTTCTTCAACAACTGTACGTTTTGTTACTAAGTTGTAAACATTGTTCGCCCAGTTTTGAATCGTTGTATAACGGCAGTATGCATCCTTTTGCACAATAATCTCTACAACTGCTGAGTGTAAAGAGTTTGTAGTATAAACAGGAGCTGTACATCCTTCAACATAGTGTACATGTGCACCTTCATCAACAATAATTAGCGTACGTTCAAATTGACCCATATTTTCAGAGTTAATACGGAAGTATGCTTGTAAAGGCGTTTCAACTTTAACACCTGGTGGCACATAGATAAATGAACCACCTGACCAAACTGCTGAATTTAGTGCAGCAAATTTGTTATCAGTGTAAGGGATTACTTTGCCCCAATATTTTTTGAAAATATCTTCGTTTTCACGTAAAGCCGAATCAGTATCTTTAAACACAATACCAAGGTCTTCAAGATCTTGTTTCATGTTGTGGTATACTACCTCAGATTCGTACTGAGCGGATACACCCGCAAGATACTTTTGCTCTGCCTCAGGAATACCTAATTTATCAAATGTTGCTTTAATTTCTTCAGGTACTTCATCCCAAGATTTTTGCGTAGCTTCAGATGGTTTTACGTAGTACGTGATTTCATCAAAATCTAAATCTCCAAGGTCGCCACCCCATTGTGGCATTGGTTTTGTATAGAAAGTTTCAAGCGCTTTTAAGCGGTATTCAAGCATCCACTCAGGCTCTTGCTTCATATTTGAAATTTCACGGACGATTTCTTCAGTTAAACCACGTTTTGAACGGAAAATTGATACGTCCTTGTCATGGAATCCGTATTTGTAATCGCCAATATCCGGCATTTTTTTAGCCATTATTTCTCCTCCGTTCACGAATTATTATTCTTTTACGCCTTTTTCCATTGCTTTCCAAGCCAATGTCGCACATTTAATTCGTGCAGGGAATTGAGAAACACCTTGCAGTGCCTCAACATCCTCAAGGTCGTATTTATCGCTATATTCTTCACCCATCATCATTTTTGAGAAAATTTCAGCAAGCTCTAATGCTTCTTCTACTTTTTTCCCTTTGACAATTTGTGTCATCATTGAAGCAGAAGACATCGAAATAGAACAGCCTTCACCATCAAATTTTGCATCTTCTACAACACCATCATTCACTTTAAGCGTTAAGTGAATGCGGTCGCCACAAGTCGGATTGTTCATATCAATTGTTACAGCATCTGTATCTAAAGATCCTTTATTTCGAGGATTTTTATAATGATCCATGATAACTGAACGGTATAGTTGATCTAAATTATTAAAAGACATCGCCAAAATACTCCTTCGCAGAACGCAACCCGGCAACTAAGCGGTCAATATCTTCCTCCGTGTTATACAGATAAAAGCTTGCACGCGCTGTCGCTACTTGTTGGAGACATTTCATTAGTGGCTGAGCGCAATGATGTCCTGCACGAACAGCGATACCGTTCATGTCTAGAACTGTTGCAACATCATGTGGATGCACATCATCTAAGTTAAACGTAACAAGACCACAACGTTTCATTGGATCGCGCGGACCAAAAATTTTAAGTCCCTCAATTGTTTCAAGTTGATCCATTGCATAGCCTACAAGCTTATGCTCATGCTGTGCAATATTCTCTAACCCTACTTCAGTTAAGAAATCGATAGCAGCACCTAAACCGATTGCACCTGCAATGATAGGCGTACCACCTTCAAATTTCCACGGTAATTCCTTCCACGTTGAATCATGTAGTCCAACAAAATCGATCATTTCGCCACCAAATTCAATTGGCTCCATCTTTTCAAGGTGCTCTTTTTTACCATATAGTACACCTATTCCAGTCGGACCGCACATTTTATGACCTGAAAAACCTAAGAAATCTACATCTAGATCTTGCACATCAATTTTCATATGCGGTGCAGCTTGCGCACCATCTGCTACCATTACAGCACCATTAGCATGTGCAATTTTTGCAATTTCTTTAATCGGATTAATTGTACCGAGAACATTTGATGCCATTGATACTGACACGATTTTCGTTTTCGGTGTTATCGTTGTTCGAACCTTTTCAAGATCAATTGTGCCATCTGCCTCAAGGTCAATGTACTTTAATATTGCGTTTTTTTCTTTTGCAAGCTGTTGCCAAGGAATGATGTTGGAGTGATGCTCCATATGCGTGATGACAATTTCATCACCTTGCTCAACATTTGCACGACCATAACTAGAAGCTACTGTATTTAACGCAGTCGTCGTACCACGAGTAAAAATAATTTCTTCTGTTGATTTCGCATTAATGAAATTGCGCACCTTTTCACGAGCACCCTCGTATTTGTCAGTCGCACGATTTCCCAATGTATGCACACCTCGGTGAACATTCGAGTTATCAAATTCATAATAATGCTTAATTGCTTCAATTACTTGAGTAGGCTTTTGAGATGTTGCCGCGCTATCAAGGTAAACAAGTGGATGACCATTTACTTGTTGATTTAATATTGGGAAATAGCTTTTAATGTCTTTATTGATCATTAGCGAACTTTCCTTTCGATAACCTCCGTCAGTTGCTTTTGAACGCCTTCTATAGGTAATTGCTTAACAACTGGCGCAAGGAATCCATGGATAACAAGGCGCTCTGCTTCTGCTTTCGAGATACCACGACTCATTAAGTAATAAAGTTGTAGTGGATCTACTCGTCCTACAGATGCTGCGTGTCCTGCTGTTACATCATCTTCGTCAATTAAAAGAATTGGGTTAGCATCGCCACGTGCTTTTTCAGAAAGCATTAACACACGTGATTCTTGTTGTGCATCTGCTTTTGTAGCACCGTGTTCAATATAGCCAATACCGTTGAAAATTGACTGTGCTGCATCTTTCATCACACCGTGTTTTAAGATGTGACCATTTGAGTTTTTACCCCAGTGACGAACTTCTGTTGTGAAGTTTAGTTTTTGCTCTCCGCGACCAACAACAACTGTTTTTGTATCAGCATGTGAACCGTCACCGACAAGGTGTGTAATGTTTTCAGAAATTGTATCTGAATCGTTCATTAAACCAAGAGCCCAGTCAACTTTTGCATCACGCGCTAAACGAGCACGACGATTTACATAAGTAGTATAACCTTTAGCAAGTACATCAACCGCACCGTAAATTACTTGTGCATTATCTTGTACAATTACTTCAGAAATAATGTTAGCTTGAGCTTTTGCTTCTTCAACTGTAGAAATATATGTTTCCACATATGTGACAGCTGCATTTGCTTCAGCTACTACTAATACGTGGTTATAAAGTGAAGCTTCTGCATTATCATTTAAGAAAACAACTTGTAACGGTTGCTCAATAACGACATTTTTCGGTACGTAAACAAATACGCCACCATTCACAAGTGCTGCGTGAAGTGCTGTTAATTTATGTTCATCAACTTTTACCGCTTCAGTCATGAAGTACTTTTGAACAAGCTCACCGTGATCACGTACAGCTGTTAACATATCTGTAAAAATAACACCTTTGTCAGCAAGCTCCTGTGATGTTTTAATAAACGCTGGTGTGTTGTTTCGTTGAATATATAAGTTTTCTTGTGACTCAAGATCAATTAAGCCTCGTGCCTCTTCTGGAAGTGCATCAAGTGAAGCAAATTCTTCACTGACAACTGTATGAGTTGGGAAGTTCATAAAGTCCCATTTTGAAATATTTGTTCTATCTGGTTTTGGCATATCTAAACCAGCTGCTTTGTCTAGTGCTGCCGTACGAAGCTCTGCAAACCAAGTTGGTTCACCATTAGCCTCTGAGAACGAGCGCACGTCCTGTAATGTTACAGGCAAGTTAAGTTCCACTGTCATGCTAGTTCGTCCTCCTTCTTATGCTTCTTGTTCTTCTGTTTCTTCTTCGATACCTAGTTCTTTTTTAATCCAGTCATAACCTTCTGCTTCTAATCGGTGTGCTAATTCTTCGCCACCTGATTTTACAACGCGACCTTGCATCATTACGTGAACATGGTCTGGTGTGATGTAGTTAAGTAGACGTTGGTAGTGAGTGATCATTAAGCATCCGAAACCTTCGCCACGCATTGCATTAATACCTTTAGAAACTACTTTAAGTGCATCGATATCAAGACCAGAGTCAATCTCATCTAAAATAGCGAAAGTTGGCTTAATCATCATTAATTGTAGAATTTCGTTACGTTTTTTCTCACCGCCAGAGAAACCTTCGTTTAAATAGCGTTGTGCCATGTCTTCGTTCATTTCAAGGAATTCCATATTTTTATCTAATTCACGAATGAATTTCATTAGTGAAATTTCGTCGCCCTCTTCACGGCGTGCATTAATAGCTGAACGTAAGAAATCAGCGTTTGTTACACCAGCGATTTCTGATGGGTATTGCATAGCTAGGAACAAGCCAGCTTGTGCACGCTCATCAACTTCCATTTCAAGTACGTTTTCACCATCAAGTTCAACTGTACCAGAAGTAACTTCGTATTTTGGGTGTCCCATAATTGCAGAAGCTAGTGTTGATTTACCGGTTCCGTTAGGTCCCATAATTGCATGGATTTCATTTGTATTAATTGTAAGGTTTACGCCTTTTAAAATCTCTTTCCCGTCGATTTCAACGTGAAGATCTTTAATTACTAAAGTTGACATGAAAATACCTCCATAGTGTGTTCTGTGAATGGGCAACCATTCCTTAATTATCATCATTCTAATCTTAACTGAAAATCGTTCTCTATGCAAACCATTTTGACCACTTTCATTTTTCAATGATAAGATCTTGAATTATAAAGACTTTTTAAGCATTTTCAGATTTTTTAGAATCGAAACTGCTAATGAGAATAGACAAAGTCTATTTTCAATGAAATATCCCTAAATGAGAATGGATTTCATCTAGCTACATAGTGGAAACCTCGCATAAAGCGTTAATTGTAGCGGTTTTGTGACAAAAATGCACAAACAACCATATCTATACTATATCCTATTTCATTAGAATGGAATCACTATAAGAAAATAAAATTATAGAGTACTAGTGCTATTAATTACTATTGTTTTAAAAAAACTATCTTATCATCCGTTCAAACATTCATAAACTTTTTTCTGTATGTTAAAAATTTACTTTGCTTTCAGAGAAGTCATCGCAAAATTTTACATGTACATATAAAAGAAGCTAGGACAAAAGTGAAAAAGCGTTAGATTGATTGCAGTCAACCTAACACTTTTTCATAAAAAATGTTTGAAGGCTAAATATTGTTATAGTGCCTGGCACTTTGCATAAAGATATACAGATATTGGTCATCTACATTAAATGGTTTAAAATGCATTTGAGTTGATTGTAATCTTTTATTCATTTTTTAGCACCATGATATTTTTTCAGTCTTTTTATATCTTAAATATTATATAATTAAAATATAATTAATCGGATTTTTCGATTAGATAGAGGTGAATATCCAGTGGAGTTACGTCAATTACGTTATTTTGTGGAGGTTGCAGAGCGTGAGCATATTTCTGAAGCTGCTGAACACCTTCATGTTGCCCAATCAGCAATAAGTCGTCAAATTGCTAATTTAGAAGACGAATTAGGTACACCACTTTTTGAACGTGTCGGCAGAAATGTAAAATTAACACCGATAGGAAAAACTTTTCTTGAACATACAATCACTGCTTTAAAAGCAATTGATTTTGCAGCCAAGCAGGTTGAGGAATATTTAGATCCCGCAAAAGGAACCATTAAAATCGGTTTTCCTACGAGCTTAGCAAGTTATGTACTGCCAACCGTTATTTCTGCTTTTAAGCGTGAATACCCAGATTTGCAATTCCAATTGCGCCAAGGCTCTTATCGCTTTTTAATTGATGCCGTTAAAAATCGTGAGCTTAACTTAGCATTTTTAGGACCGCTGCCACCAAAGGACGAAGCAATTCAATCTAACATCTTATTCACCGAAAATATTGCAGCCCTATTGCCAGCAAACCATCCTTTAGCGAAACGAGAAAGTATTCAGCTAGCAGATTTACGTAATGATCTTTTCGTTCTTTTTCCAGATGGCTATATATTACATAAAGTTGCGATGGATGCATGCCGTGCTGCCGGCTTCTTACCAAATGTAATATCTGAAGGTGAAGACTTAGATGCATTAAAAGGTTTAGTGGCCGCAGGAATTGGTGTCAGCCTACTACCTGAGAGCTCACTATACGATTCTGCAGCCCGATTCACTATCAAAGTGCCAATTGAATCGCCCACAATACCAAGAACAGTTGGTATTATTTCACCTGTAAATCGAGAAATCGCACCATCTGAAAAAATATTTTTAGACTTCGTAACGAATTTCTTTTCCCGTCTTTCGCAGTTTCAATAACACCTAAACTAACAGAAAAAGACTCAGTGAAATTCACTGAGTCTCAAATTGTCGACAACAGGCATCAAGAAATTCAACTTGATGCCTTTTATTCTATTGCTACTGATGCTGAAATTCTACTCTTCTTCTTCCTCAACCAGTAGATTTTTTCTTCTTCTACGTAAAATCAAATATAGTATAAGCCCAATCACTATTATCAATACGGCAAATTCTGCAATAAGCACAAATGAAATAGAATTGTTCTGCTCTGAGGTAGATTTTTCAATGTCTGCCGCACTACTAGCCGCAACTACAAATTTCCCCTCTTTTGTTTCAATAGCAGAGCTTACCTTTTCATTTGTCCCCTTCAATTGGGCTAAAAAGTCCTTTTGATTCGCTGCTTCATCCATCATTTGGATGATTAATAGCGGTTGCTTATCATCCCAAAAGCTTTTGGTAATAAATGTATATTGAGCAATTGTTTCTGGAAGAAATCCTTGCTTTAGTAAATCCTCTACAGATTGAGGGATATTGTTTTTGTTTCCTATGAGCGTTGTGAAATCGGAAGAAGCTCCAGCAAAAATAATCGCACTTCGTTTCAATTCCTCTTCCTTAACGTCTCGTTCTTTCCTCAATATTGTTTGAGCCATTTCACCATTCGTCATTAACGACTTATATAGCAAGAGCATTTGTGTATCGTTTATCACTGTATTATTCGGAACAATAATCAAAGATTGTTCTTGGAAAGCATTTGGAAAATCCCTTAATGTAAATGTTGGTGGTGTTGCTTCTTTTGTAATAGATAATGTACTACTACCATCAATATAAAGCCAATAACGTTCATTCGTCGTTTCACAAGGATCCTCTAATTGAAAACCAGTTACTTCAAATTGGATATCTGTCATCGATTGTTTATTTAACACATTTGTTTGAATGGGCACATTCACTTCATATAAATCAGAAGAAGTTGACTCTAGCTTCTGAAGGTCAACTGCATGCGGTACATCATTAACCCATACAATCAATTCTACTTCACGTTCATTACTTTTACCCTTTTCAGGTAATAGAGCTGATTTCTTTAAGACTAATCGCATGTTTGCTTCTTTATCAGCCTCAACCTGTGGTAAAGACACATAATAGTGTGGAGTCATCGTTTCTTGACTCGATAATATTTGATGGTCAAAACCTAGCTGTGAAAAGAGAAGTGTTGAATTAGAAGAATTGTTCACTGTTGGTAACTCATCCACTGTTAACTCACTTCCGGCAAATTGACTATACAATTTAGTATCCGTCAATAACGAAATTTGCTCTTGAAGTGCATTTGGAGAAGCGGCTGACACAAACAAAATAGGCACACTTTGATTGCTTTCCTCATTTTTTAGACTATGAACACTAAGTGAAAGACCATCTTCATATTGACTATTGGCAGTCCCGAGCATTTTAATCATATAATTTGTACTAAATTCCTCTTTTGCTCCTACCACAATAACCGGTCCAGCAACACGTGCAACAGCAGATTCTCTTTTAACATCAACGTCATTCTCACCTTGCTCTGACAAATAAGCAGCAAGTTGATAACTAGCATTCAATGTTTGTTCTGAAGCTTCATCAGGTACTATAAGTGTTGTTCTATAATCTTCATAGCCTACAAACCCTTCAGGATAGTTGCTCAATGTCCATTGTTGTGTACTTTCATTAAATGATGAAATAGACGATAAAATATCGATACGTAACCAATTTCCCTCATTACCTGGTGCCACACAGACACCTTCTTTCAAAATACCATAGAAACTTGCTGTTATTTTATGCGTTCCTTTCATTAAGGCACTTTCCGGTAAAGTAACAGTCACAGTTTGCTTCAATAAATCTGAAGTTAATGCAGTCGATTTTAATGCAATATCATCCACTTTTATCGTAAAAGAGGACGGAGCTATTAACAGTTCTGACTGCTGTATTTGAAATGAAACAGTTTGTCCCTTTGCCTCTACATCTTGACTGAGCGTGTAATAGAAATCTCTTGAAGAGGAAGGCCCTTGTAATTCAATTGCCTGAGACAACAATGGTTTTTTTGCTAAGCTGTTTGCCTCAATAGCTATTGTCTGTTTTTCTACTGTGATTGGCGCAGCTAGGGCATGCGCAGCTAAGAACGGCAAACTAATTAAGACTGTAAAAATATAAAGTAAGACTCTCATTATTGTTCTCCTTATTTTGTTTTCTTTGCAAAGCGCTCAGTTTTATACCACTGCACTTCTTGGCCAGTAAAAACTCTTTTTATCTCTAAAAATAGAGACCAAATAACTAATACAATCCACATTTGTGAATATGTAAAATACATTAAAATAACATAGAAAAAATTTTTACGATTCATTTCTGTTTTTTCAATGCTTAAGGTAATCATCACTTCACCTAAAAATAACAAGAAAGCCAATACCCATAAAACAATTGCGATATCTCCTACAGTTAGTCCAATATCGTAAAAAAGATTGGTGATAAATAAAATGTTGGACAAAATGACGCCGAAGAAAAATAAAAAGTAAGTAAAAAAGAAATAAAACAAATCAAAAATAATACTTTTTCTTTTCAATGTGAAAAATTGGCTTAAAAACTTTAGCACAACATACTGATTTCCCCTTGCCCAGCGTGTTCGTTGTTTCCACCATACTTTCAACGTCTCTGGTTCTTGTTCCCATGTAATAGCCTTAGGGAAAAAGCGGATATGATAGCCTAAATTATAGACACGAATTGTTAATTCAGTATCCTCCGCTAACGCCTTTACATCCCAACCACCTAATTGTTCTAAAATACTACGACGAATGGCGAAATTTGTACCTGGAATTGTTGCAATGTTAAACCACTTCCAACGACCACCTTGTGCCATCCACTGAAAACAAATTGTTTCAATATTAATAAATCGCGTTAACCATGTTTCAGTCGCATTTACCACTCGAAATTTCCCCACGGTAGCTGCCGCTTTAGGGTCATTTACAAGCCCCATAACTAAATACCAAATTGCCATACGCTCTGGTGTATTGTCTGCATCGTAAACAATAACAACTTCCCCAGTAGAATCGGCTAATGCAGCATTTAATGCAGAAGATTTGCCCTTACCTTTATAAGGCTCTACTGTTTCAATCACTCGTATAAATGGATATTTTTCTGTAAACTTTCTTGCAATCTCTCCTGTCCTATCCGATGAATTATCGTTAATAACGATTACTTCCAACTTATCTTTCGGATAAAACAATCGAGACATTGCCCGTAAAGTTTGTTCAATTACAACTTCTTCATTATGTGCAGGAATAAAGATACTCACTGTTGGAACATCTATCATTTTCTTTGACCATTCATCGATAACCTTTTCATAAGATCGAAAATGCAAATAGCCCCCTTGCATTAAAAACATATGGTATAACAGCATAATCCATATGAGGAACAATGAAATATAAAATAAAATATCAGCCATTACTTTTCCTCTCCTCAAATAGTCGCTTACGTAGCGTTATACGTAGTCGCAAAGTATTCATAAAAAATACAATAACAAATAACGATACTATGATTACTAACAGCCATAAAACTACTTCAAATGGCCGCTCATCAAACATTTTTTTTAAGCGATCCAGTTTGGTAAAAGAAAGCTGTATCTTTTGCTCTCCGTTTGCGGATTGCATTATTGAAACCTTAGAAGTCTGTACAAACTGTTCTGTTTTTCTAAAATCAAGCCATTCTAGCTGTACTTGTTTGTTTAAGAGTTCAACAAGCTCTTGTACATGATGAGCCCCTAAGTAACTAGGAAATTGAATTCCAATAGTTGAACCTGGCGCATTATTGACTTTACGAATCGACTGCTGTGCGGAATACAGCGGATATAAATTCACATCATTTATTGCTGCTATCGTATAGGGATAAATTTTTTGTGAATCTCTTTCGGTTATATAAAAATGATTTTCTTGTTGTCGCAATACTCCACTGAAAAATGCGCTATCATCTAGAATTAACGTAGGATAAATTTTTCGCAATACTAAATAATCTAGACTTTTTTCAATGTTAGCTTGTGAAGAAGATAAAATAAAAGCTACCCCCTCCTGCTGTAATTGTTGTAAATATTTCAGCAATGCCTTATTGTCCTGTAAATAATAAATTGCACCATCTTCCTCATATAGCGGGCTAATCTGTAAGTTTATAGGAACATTAACTTGCTTTAACTGTTCAACTACTTTCTTTAACTTCAAAACATCCGTTTCCACATTAATGTCTGTTAACACAATAAATGCAGGATGTATGGTTGGAATTGATAGTTTCAATAAATCACCAAATATTGAAGGCCAGTCATATACTAAAGGGGGTGATTGAATCACTTTACCTATATATGACCAATTGCTGTTTTTTTCTTTCATAATAAAAGGGAAGTCTTCATTAAATGAAGATGCCATTTGTATAACTTCAGCATCGTTAGGTGGGGTCATGACCGTCCAGGCAATCGAACTCTGCAATTCATGTTCCTCAATTTTTCGAAGCTCCACTTTTTTTCCCTTTTGCCAATGTGCGAATGAGGAAATCTGCTCAATATTCTCCCCTATAGCAACAGCGGGACCTTGGAAATTGTTCATAGCTTGTAATGCTTGGAAAGGTATATGCATCTTATAGGAATTTAAAATGACAATACGTTTATAACCATCCAATGTATCTTCTTTAATATTTTCCACCGGTATGACATCAACATCTGTATAAGCATTTAGCATTTCACGTAGAATTTGCACATCTTCATCTACTTGTTGATTGCTAGTAACATAAATAAGTGCAATGTCTTTATCATCGGCACCTGCTTGATAATGCTGAGGCATACTAACTAAATAAAAAAGAACAATGAAGACGAGCAAGCCAAATCTAAAGCGCACTTGTTTTCATCTCTCTTTCCATTTCTGCTAATAAATCATCAAAACTTTGATCCATCTGTGGCGTGTAAGTAAAATAACTTGTTTTGTAGCTTAATGTCACCCATCGCTTATTTAATAATTGATGGTTTTTTAATGCTTGATCCAACTTTTCGTAAATAATATCAATGTATTGATCGGATGTATCGATTAATAAAATGGCAAGATAATTTTCACGATACCGGAATTTTTTATCTGTTTGTCTAACGGATTGTTGTATTTTTTCCGCAAGTTTCTTCCATAAATATTGTGCTTCTTTGAAACCATATAGCTTTTTAAATTTTTCATAGTTTTCAAGCTTTAGCATAATAAAAACAAAAGAATGTTGATGACGATCCGCTCTTCGCATTTCTTCATTAACAATTACACGCATACGGGATTCATTATCAAAACCTGTTTCTACATCAATTGCTACAAAGTTTTTGACATCCTGCTGTAAGTTTTTCATATATTTTTCTTGTGCTAACAGTAATTCATGAATCTTTCCTGCGCATAATACTAGGAGTAGTAGTACAACACCATATGCCAAAAACTGTTGCATTGAAAATGCATTACTTAACAATGCTACAGAACCAGTCATACCGATATAAAGTAATGTTGAACCACTGATAAAAATAAATAACAGACTACTTATTAACCCAGTAACCGTACCTCTCCAAAGTGTGAAGATTACTATAAGTACTAAAAAGATATATAATAATAAGCTTTCAATATCTTGATGTAGTAAAAAATAAGCAGGTAATTGTAGAAGCAAAATAAGTAAAATTCCATAAAGAAATATAGCTTTATTCCATTTTATTGCTGTTCGCATCGTCGACCTCTCTTTCCGCTAGAAGTGGTAATAAATTATCAAATATATGTGTCGCATTTGTTTGCACGTCTACATACCCCGTATTTGCATTCGCTTTGAGCGACTCCATTTTACGGAAAAATTCTTCAGCCATCCTATCATTATGGATTTCCAACATATAACGAGTAGCCATCGCGTAAACAGCAGGGGATTCAAATGTGACAGCTGGTTCACCTGTACTAGCATCATAGCGACCGTACAATTTATGATCTCTACTATATAAAGACAGCAACCAATTGGTAAATTGCTTCGTTTCCAAACCTAAAGTTGCACTATGGTAAGCAGTATACAATTGATCTATCATATGTAACTCTGTATCATACTCATAGTTTTTTGATACGACATCATAATATTTTGGAAAAAAACCTGCTTGAGCTTTTGGAGCTTTTGATAAAATAGATAATTGATGCTCTAGTTGCGCTTTAGATAAAACATGATATTGTCGCATCTTTAAAAGTGCAGAAGGCATAATGTAACTTAATGTAATAGTGTTAGCCTTTTTATGTGTATGAACATCAACAAAATCTACAAACGTATCTTCTTGCATTCCATACTTTACAATGTTTTTGCCAATAGACTTCCCTAACGTAATATAACGTTCATCATGCCATTTCTCCCCAGCGTCAAATAGTGCTCGCATAATTCTAAAATCATCAATCAGTGCGTTGACAGTAGCTTGTTTTTTACCGTCAATTCGCCAGACAATAAATTTCTTCTCTAAAAAATAATTATTAATCACTTCAAGCTGCTCATCAAAACGAGCTTGATCATCTTTTTCTAGTAAATAGGTCAACCATAAACCGACAGATTCAGATAAAAACACATCTTTTTGTTGCGTTAAATCAGTACGTAATAAGTTATCTTCTGTCATTAGTTCCTCAATAACAAACTTCTCTGTTGATGAAATGGGTTTTTTGGTTATTTTCTCTTTCCCTTGTGAGCAGCTCATTAAAACAAACAACAGGCAAAATATAACTAAAATACCACCCTTAAAAAATTTCGTTATAGGATTTCACCTCCATCAGGACTAAATACCAAATTTTCTCAGTATTATTGGCGAATAATATTATATCAGTAATCATATTAAATGAATCTAAACAAATTCTAAACAATTTAAAAAAAATAAAATAATTTAATTATTGGATTTCAAACCATTATTTATCTTTTCCCATAAAAAAAATAGTACAAACCATTTTCATGGCTTGTACTATAGTGTTAGAAAAATCTATTTTACTGGTACTACTGCGCCTTTCCATTCCTTCAGGATGAAGTCTTGGATTTCTTTAGATTTTAATACTTCTAATAATTTTTTAATTTCCGGCTTATTTTCATCTCCAGCACGTACCGCAATAATATTAACATATGGAGATTCTTTATCTTCTAATGCAATTGCATCTTCAATTGGGTTTAGGCCGTTATCAATTGCATAGTTAGAGTTGATAAGAACCGCATCGCCTTCTTCATTTTCAAACATTTGAACAAGTAATTCTGGTGCAGTATTTGCATCGAATTTAAAGTCTTTCGGATTATCGACGATATCTTTAATTTCTGCTGCTGTTTTGTCGATACCATCTTTTAATTTAATTAAGCCTTTTGCTTCTAACAATGACAACATACGGCCATGGTCTGAAACTGAGTTCGATAATAAGATTGTTGCACCTTTAGGAAGGTCTTCTAGAGTTTTATATTTTTTAGAGTAAATACCGATTGGCTCGATGTGTACGCCTCCAGCATTTACGAAATCATAGCCATTATCTTTAATTTGCAATTCTAAATAAGGGATATGTTGGAAATAATTCGCGTCAATAGTTTTTGAATCTAAATCTTGGTTAGGTAGTACGTAATCTTGGTACGTTTCAATTTCTAAATCAATACCTTCTTTAGCTAAAATCGGTTTTGCTTGTTCCAAAATAACTGCGTGAGGTGTGTTAGAAGCACCTATTTTTAATGTTACTTTTTCTTCAGTTTTTGCACTGTCGTCTGTCTTGTCTCCAGATGTTGAACCTGCTTCGTCTTTGTTACCAGCACCACAAGCTGCTAAAGCTAGTACAAGTACTGATAAAAATAATCCTGCTAATAACTTCTTCATTTGTATACACTCCCTTTATTTGTTCAAACAATATGTTAGCGGTAAAAACCGGGTTAACCTTTTTAACGTTTGTCAGTTTTCGTTGTAATCATATCGCCAATCCATTGAATGATAAATACGACTACTAAGATCAAAATAGTTGCCATTAATGTCACATCTTGGCGATTACGTTGGAAGCCATCTAAAAAGGCTAAGTTTCCTAGGCCGCCAGCACCAATAATTCCAGCCATTGCCGTATACCCAACGAGTGCTACAGCCGTTACGGTAACTCCAGAAATAAGTGCTGGTAATGATTCTGGAATTAGTACTTTCCAAATAATTGTGGACGTTTTAGCACCCATCGAGCGTGCTGCTTCAATAACGCCTTTATCAATTTCTCGTAATGCAATTAATACCATTCGTGCATAGAATGGTGCAGCACCGATAATAAGTGCTGGTAGGGCTGCATTTGCTCCTCGAATTGTCCCAAGTAAAAACTTCGTAAATGGTATTAGTAAAATAATTAACACGATAAATGGAATCGAACGGAATATATTAACGACCGATCCTGTTAAAAAGTTAACGATTTTATTAGCCCATAATTGGTTTGGACTCGTTAAAAAGAGGATTATGCCAATGGCTAAACCAAGTATAAATGTTACGACTGTTGAAAGTGTGGTCATATAAAGTGTTTCATATGTGGCTGTCCACATTTTTTCCCAGTCGACATTCGGAAAGAGACTAGTTAGCATTTGCAATCACCTCCGTTTGTACTTCAACTGTATTTAAATAATTTAGTGCAGCTGCTACATTTGTATCCGTGCCGTCAATTTGCACAATAAGAGTACCGTATGCGCCATTTTTAGTTTGCGAGATATTGCCATGGACAATACTAATTTCCACATCAAACTGTTTTACTAAATGCGATATAACAGGCTGCTCTGTTTTTTCACCAACAAAGACAAGCTTAACAAGGTGGCCCGTTGGATAATTTACTCTAAGCTGTGCAACTGTCTCCTGGGTTTCCTTCGTATCGGTAATTTGAGAAACGAATTTTTTAGTAATCGCCGCTTGTGGTGCTTGGAACACTTGTAATACTTCCCCACGCTCTACAATTTCTCCAGCTTCCATTACCGCTACACGATGACAGATTTTGCGGATTACATGCATTTCATGGGTAATTAATACAATTGTTAAGCCTAATCGTTCGTTAATGTCGACAAGCAAATCAAGAATTGCATCTGTTGTTTCTGGATCGAGTGCCGATGTAGCCTCATCACATAACAACACTTCAGGATTATTGGCAAGCGCTCGTGCTATACCAACACGTTGCTTTTGACCGCCTGATAGCTGTGATGGATACGCCTTGTCACGTCCTTCTAATCCAACAAGCGCAATAAGTTCTTTCACACGTGCGTCTCGCTCACTCTTAGCTATACCTGCAATTTCAAGTGGAAAAGCGATATTTTCAGCAACTGTTCTTGACCAAAGTAAGTTAAAATGTTGGAAAATCATACTTACCTTTTGTCTAGCATCACGCAACTTTTGACCCTTAATAGATGAAAATTCTTGATTGTTCACCTTCACCGTACCTGTTGTCGGCTTTTCTAAACCGTTTAATAAACGAATCATCGTACTTTTACCAGCGCCACTATAGCCGATAATGCCAAAAATCTCACCTTTGTTAATCGTAAGATTGACATCTTTAACAGCAGTTAATTCGCCATTTGCGGTTTTGTATTTCTTCGTAATATTTTGAAGCTGTATCATAGCGAATACTCCTTTTCTCATATAGAAAACCCCTTCACTCATAGACAAGTAGAAGGGGTCACGTACTTTATACGCTAAACCGTTCTCTCATCTTTCAAAGAAAAATCTTTGAGTGATTTGGCACCTTTTCACATATGTGATGGTTGCCGGGCTTCATAGGGCACTTCCCTCCGCCGCTCTTTATAAGAGTTCGATATATTTAATAGTTTTTAATATAGTTGTTACTTTACCATGCTAGCAAAGTTCAGTCAATTGGTTTTTTTAACAATTCGTATAAAAACGGTACGGATTGAAATGCATAAACCTTCTCTATAACTTTTCCACCATCGCTAACGAGTAAACAAGGTACACTTTCGATTTGAAAATCATAAGCTATTTGCTCTAAAAAATTTATATTTGCCTTACCTAATTTTAACTGCGGCAGTAACTGTTCTATGATATCCATCATTTTAGATGCAACTGCACATGTTCCACACATCGGTGTATATAAATAAAAGGCAGTTTTTTCACCTGATTTTACAGCCATTTCCCACTGCTCTTTTGACCATTCTTCCATTTTTCACGCAACCTTACAAAATATATTCATTATGAATGGAAAAATGCGCGCGTAATAAAATCATCGCAAGCACTTTCCTCGGTGTAGTTTCTACTTCTTTATAAGTAGGCATTGTCCGCAAATGCTCCGCCTCAGGATAATGTCTGTCCATTAATGCTCGTAGTTTATCTCCTGATGCATCTGCATCAAAAAATGTATATAGCTCACAGCCCTCATATGGGTCGAGTAATTCTTCTAATTGATGCACACCAATTGTACCATTTGTACAAAGTATTGTAACATCTTCACTCAAAATAGGTTCTATTTGAAGCTTATCCGAACGGCCTTCCACGATTAAACATTTCCCTTCGAACATCACGCCACCCCCATTTAGACAGTTATCTACTACAACAATTCATTGCAATTACCGGATTCAAAACGATGCATAGATCTGCATGTTAACAATCATTTCCACATGTCTCTTCGCAATTTGGACAACATTTTGGTGAGTCACTGTACTATCGTTTACTCTTGCAGAGTTAAGCTTTGTACACATCAAATTAACAACTAATAACTGGTGTTATATAATAAAAAACGCCGGTATGTATGCCGACGTTTTTCTATTATAGGCTTGTTTATTCTGCAATCATTTCTTCGTATTGTTCTGCAGTCATAAGGCTTTCAATCTCTGAAGCATCAGCAGGCTCTACAACGATCATCCATGCTTTTTCATATGGTGATACGTTTACGAATTCAGGGCTATCTTCTAAATCTGCATTTACTTCAACTACAGTACCTGAAATTGGTGCGTATAATTCAGAAACAGTTTTTACTGATTCTACGCTTCCAAATGGATCATCTGTTTTAATTTCGTCGCCAACTTGTGGAAGCTCAACGAAAACGATATCTCCTAATTCAGATTGTGCGAAATGTGAAATACCGATACGTACTTTACCATCTTCTAATTTTACCCATTCGTGTTCTTCAGAGTAACGTAAGTCTTTAGGTGTGCTCATGCCAAAAACCCCTCCATAAATATGTAATATATTCACTTTCAGTGTGCCATACTTCTTTCATAAAAACAAGGATTAAAGCTGTTATTTCCACGTTTGTTCAAAATCTGATTCCTTAAAACCTAACGTTACTTTTTTTCCATCAGTAACAATCGGTCGCTTAATTAGCATACCGTCAGAAGCAAGTAGTGTGAGCTGTTCATCTTCCGGCATTTCCGCCAGTTTATCCTTCAACCCAAGTTCACGATATTTCATGCCAGATGTATTGAAAAACTTCTTCAGTGGCTGCCCGCTAGCTTGCCAATAACTCTTTATTTGCTCTTTCGTAGGTGGTTGTTCAACAATGTGTACCTCTTCGTATGAAACGCCATTGTCGTTTAACCACTTCTGTGCTTTTTTACAAGTTGTACATTTAGGGTAATGGATAAATTGAATCATATTTATAGGCTCCTCTGCTATCATTTCCTGTAGTATACCATCATAACTAGTATGAGCCAAAATGAAACATTTATTGGCTAGTTACGCAAGATAAATTAGTAATGTCGAATGCGCCTATTGCCATAGATTTTCACTATGGACGGACGGTCTGACCAGCATAGAAATTGTTTGTGTGCCTGGCACCTCGTATATGACACTTAGCAAAGATTCCATACAAAGGCACCGACATGATAAAAGACAACAAGAATGATCTTCTCGTTGCCTTTTGTCGATATTCTGATCCTAGCTACCCTATAGCAAGTAGCTAGGTCAAAGATTATATTATACGATGAATTTTTCTGCTTCGATTAGTTTAACTGAAGCTTCACGCTTTTTAGCAATAAGGTTATAGGGATTGTTACGAGTCAGTTTACGTAATGCTGACAATGTCATACGTGCAGCATCTCCATCTGCTGAAGCAAGAATTGTATCCTTTGCCTCTTTCTCAATTTCTGCAAATGCTTCTTGGCAGAAGATTTGTGTGTAAAGTAGTTTTTGATTTGATTTTTCTGCACCTTCACGCGCTATTGCCTTTTCTGTACGTAAAACAGCAGACTCCATAGCGAATAATTGGTTGGCGATATTGGCAATGTTCACTAATACCTCTTGTTCTTGGTCAAGCTTCGCTCCATAACGTTGTGCTGCCATACCAGCTGCTAACACAGCAATTTTCTTCGCATTTTTCACAAGGTATTTTTCTTGTGCTAGTGGCTCTGTGCCTACATCTTCAGGCATTAGCATAAGAAGTTCTTGTTGTAAGTTTTGTGCGACCTGTAATAATGGCAATTCACCTTTTAATGCTTTTTTCATAAAGGTACCTGGTACAATCATGCGGTTAATTTCATTTGTACCTTCGAAAATACGGTTAATTCGGGAATCGCGATAAATACGCTCCACTTCATACTCTGCCATAAAGCCATAGCCACCATGTAATTGTACCGCTTCATCTGCAATATAATTCAATGTTTCCGAACCAAAAACTTTTGCAATCGAACACTCAATCGCATATTCAGCAATTGCATTTGCAATAACTTTACCTTGTTTTTGTTCTTCAGGGCTTAACTGGCTTAAACGATCTTCAAATAAACCGACCGTACGATAATTTAATGACTCAGAAGCATATAATTGAGACGCCATTGTCGATAGTTTTTCTTTCGTTAAGTTGAAATCCGAAAGCTTCGTTTTAAATTGTTGACGTTGGTTTGTATATTGAATAGCTAGCTCTAAAGCACGTTTTGAGCCACCGATTGTTCCTACACCTAATTTATAACGACCGATATTTAAAATGTTAAACGCAATTACGTGTCCACGCCCTACTTCACCTAGTAGATTTTCTACAGGGACTTCTGCATCTTCAAGCACTAATGTACGAGTTGAAGAAGATTTAATACCCATTTTCTTTTCTTCTGGACCTACAGAAACACCATTATAGGCACGTTCCACGATGAATGCTGAGAATTTATCGCCATCGATTTTTGCGTACACAACAAAGACATCAGCAAATCCAGCGTTAGTAATCCATTGTTTTTCACCGTTTAATACATAATGAGTACCAGCAGCATTTAGCTTTGCAGTCGTTTTGGCACCTAAAGCATCCGAACCTGAACCTGGCTCTGTTAATGCGTAAGCTGCAATTAATTCACCAGAAGCAAGCTTCGGTAAATACTTTTGCTTTTGATCTTCGTTCCCGAATAACACGATAGGCAATGAACCAATTCCTACATGTGCACCATGTGTAATCGAGAAGCCTCCAGCTACTGACATTTTTTCAGCGATTAATGCCGAAGATACTTTATCTAAGCCAAGACCTTCGTATTCTTCTGGTACATCTGCAGCTAATAAACCAAGTTCACCAGCACTTTTCAGTAGACGTACTGAATGCTCGAACTCATGATGCTCTAAGTTTTCAACTACAGGTAATACCTCATTAGCAACATACTCTTCAGTTGTTTTAGCAATCATTTTATGCTCATCTGAAAAATCTTCTGGTGTAAATACGCGGTCTAATGCCACGTCCTCAATGATAAATCCGCCGCCTTTAATGATATCTGTTGTTTTTTCTGTCATGTTAAATTCCTCCTTATTTTTAGGTGCCAGGCACTCACACAATTCGCAATTCTCAAATAATTTCACATAACTTATAAAATTTCAAATACTCCAGCAGCGCCCATACCACCGCCGATACACATTGTAACTACACCATATTTTTTGCCTTGACGTTTCAGCTCGTGAATTAGCTTCAATGTTAAAATTGCACCTGTTGCACCAAGTGGATGTCCTAATGCAATTGCACCACCATTTACGTTTACTTTCTCTTGGTCGATGCCTAAATGACGAACAACTTGTAATGATTGTGAAGCAAATGCTTCGTTAATTTCCCACAAATCAATATCTTGAATTGATAAACCTGCAATTTCAAGCGCTTTGGGAACTGCTACGATTGGGCCGATACCCATTACTTCTGGTGGAACTCCGCCAACCGCAAAGCCTAAAAACTTAGCCATCGGTGTCATTCCTTGCTTTTCTGCTTCCTCACGATCCATTACTAGAACTGCAGCTGCGCCATCAGAAGTTTGAGAAGCGTTACCTGCTGTAACACTTCCTTTTACATGGAATGCAGGACGAAGTTTAGCTAAACCTTCAACGGATGTGCCCGGACGAACGCCCTCATCAACACTGAAGGTAAATTTTTTTACCTGTAGTTTATTATTGTTATCCACATAATGTTGTTCCACCTCAATCGGAACAATCTCATCATTGAATTTACCTTCTTTAATTGCTTTTTCTGCAAGCATATGTGATCGTACAGCAAATGCATCTTGATCTTCACGACTAACATTGTACTGACGTGCTACTTCCTCTGCTGTATGCCCCATCCCCATATAGTATTGTGGTGCAGTTTCAGCTAATGTTGGATTTAAGCGTGGTGTATTTCCTACCATTGGCACCATACTCATCGATTCAACACCGCCAGCAAGAATAGCCTTTGAATGTCCAAGCATAATACGTTCAGCTGCATATGCTATTGCCTGTAAACCTGATGAACAAAATCGATTAATTGTCAGTGCAGGTGTAGTATCTGGCAGCCCTGCAAGCGCTCCGATACTACGAGCTACATTCATCCCTTGCTCTGCTTCTGGCATTGCGCAGCCCAAAATTAAGTCATCGACAGGACCTTCATAGCCCGCTCTTTTTAATGTTTCTTTGACAACTGCTGCCCCAAAATCATCCGGTCTTACTGTTGCTAATGAACCTTTTTTCGCTTTTCCAATAGGAGTTCGTGCTCCTGCTACAATAACGGCTTCACGCATCGTCTAAATCCCCCTTTGTTTCATGTGCAAACATTTTAGTCTAGTTAGTTACGAAGTGGTTTTCCTTTTAATAACATGTGTTGCATTCTTTGTTGAGATAGCGGGTCTGCAACTAAGCTTAGGAATGCTTCACGCTCTAAGTTTAATAGGTATTGCTCATCTACTAATGTGCCATATGGAACTTTTCCACCTGCAATTACATACGCTAACTTTTTAGCAATTTTTAAATCATGTTCACTTATGAAACCTGATTCAAACATGCCTTGAGCACCGATTAGTAACGTACCGTAGCCCGATGCACCGACAACAGGAACCTTTGTTGGCACTGGTGGTTGGTAACCTGCATCATAAAGTGCCAAAGCAGCTTGCTTTGCATCATAAATTTGGTGATCTGCATTGACTGAAATACCATCTGCAAAATCTAGGAAGTTATTATCGCGCGCTTCCTCACCTGAAGTTGAAACTTTAGCCATCGCAATTGTTTCGAATACTTTATTAGCAATATTTTGATAGTCTACCTCAACGCCATTTGGTAAACCTTTCAAAAACTTTTGGTAAAGCGCTTTATTACCGCCACCACCTGGAATTAAACCAACACCGACTTCTACTAAGCCCATATAAGTTTCCATCGTCGCTTGGATATGTGCAGCAGGTAAGCATACTTCTGCACCCCCACCTAACGTCATCGAAAACGGTGCTGCCACAACAGGTTTGTTAGAATATTTTATTTTTTGCATAGCATCTTGGAATGCTTTAATGACAAAGTCTAGTTCGAAAATGTTATCATCCTGTGCTTCTACTAAAATCATTCCTAAGTTAGCACCGACACAGAAGTTTTTACCTTGGTTTCCGATTACCAAGCCTTTATAATTTGCTTCCACTTCATCTACTGCGTAGTTAATCATTTGAATAATATCTAAACCGATAGCATTTGATTGGGAATGGAACTCAAGTAGTGCAATTCCGTCACCTAAATCTATTAAGCTAGCACCTGTATTAGACTTAATAACGCCATGTTTCTTTTTATAGCGCTTTAAGTTAATTTCTTTTTCATTCACAGGAACTTTTACGTATTGCGACCCATTATAATACGCTACGTCACCTTCAAGTTCTGAATAGAATGTTGTAAAGCCCTTCTCTAACATGTTTTTGACAAATACAGGGACCTCGCGACCTTCCGCTTCCATTTTGGCAACGGATTCTGCAACACCGATGGCATCCCATATTTCAAATGGACCTTGTTGCCAGCCGAAGCCCCATTTCATTGCATTATCTATTGCCACAATATCATCAGCAATTTCACCGTGTAGCTGTGCAGAGTAAATTAATGTAGGTGCAAAAATCCCCCATAACAGCTCACCTGTACGATCTTTAGCATACGTTAATGCCTTAACTTTATTAGCTAATCCTCGCGTTTGTTTCGCCATTTCAATTGAAGGTGTTTGTAATTTTTTCACAGGGCTATAAGCAAATGTATTTGGATCAATTTCTAAAATTTCCTTCCCTTGCTTCTGGAAGAAACCTTGACCAGACTTAGCACCTAGCCAGCCGTTTGTAACCATTTTTTGCAAAAATTCCGGTACTGCAAATACTTGCTGTTCATCTCCTGACGTTTGGTCATATACGTTTTTTGCCACATGGATAAAAGTATCTAAGCCAACGACATCTAACGTACGGAAAGTAGCAGATTTTGGACGACCGATAAGTGGCCCTGTCACTGAATCTACTTCGCCAACTGAATAGCCGCCTTTCATCATTTCCTGTAAAGTAACGAGCAGACCATATGTGCCTATGCGATTGGCAATGAAGTTCGGTGTATCTTTTGCTAGTACGACCCCTTTGCCAAGAATGTCCTCACCAAATTTTTTCATAAAGTCTACAACTTCCGGTGCAGTTGTCGTTGCAGGAATTACTTCAAGTAATTTTAAATAGCGCGGCGGATTGAAGAAATGAGTCCCTAAAAAATGTTTTTGGAAATCTTCTGAACGCCCTTCCGCCATTGCATTAATACTAATGCCTGATGTATTAGAACTAATGATTGTACCTGCTGCACGTACAGCATCAATTTTTTCATATAAGCTTTGTTTAATCGCTAGATTTTCAACAACAACTTCAATAATCCAATCTACATCTTTTAGTTTGTCTAAATCGTCTTCAAAGTTCCCCACCGTTAGTAGCGATAAATTTTTCTTAGAAGTAAGTGGTGCTGGCTTTTGCTTTACTAACTTTTGAAGAGCACTATTCACAAAGCGATTTCTTACAGCTGGATGCTCTAAAGTTAAACCCTTTGCTTCCTCCTCTTTCGTTAGTTCTTTCGGTGCAATGTCTAATAATAATGTTGGAATACCGATGTTTGCTAAATGTGCTGCAATTCCAGAACCCATTACTCCAGAACCTAGAACAGCCGCTTTTTTAATGTTATAAGTCACAAGCAATTCCCCCTTATTCTCCCATTGAATGAATAGCCATTCATTTTTTGGCCAAAAAAAATCAAAATTTCGCTTTGGCATTTTTTGCTTAGATTTTGACATTCACGTTGACCTTTTACAATGTATGCCAGCTAGTCGCAATCACTTACATTGTCTTGGATTTTTAGCTAAAAGATTTTAACTGATGTCATTTCATAATCTGTGACAAGCGCCAGAGACTTATCTTCAGTCAGTTGATATGCAACTCGAATACATCGCGTGAAAAGTCTTCCACTGAATGAAAATAAAACTACTTTTTCTGTTTTTAGTGTAGATTATTTTGTCTAAATTAGCAATCTTTTTTCTTCATTTATTTTTGCAATATACAACTTTTTTTGTTTTTTACGAGCGAAAATAGGACAATAAGTAGAGTCTGCATATCACAAACAGATAACTTTCAGGATGAAGAGAAAATGTGTAAAATGGTTAGCAAGGAGAGTGAAATACTAATGAAAACAATTACTACTGCAGAACAATTTAATGAGCTTATCTCTGGTGAGCAAAAAGTGCTTGTGAAATTTTATGCTGGATGGTGCCCTGATTGCACACGCATGAATATGTTTATCGATCCAATTATTGAAGAGTACAACCAATTTGATTGGTACGAGCTTAACCGCGACGAGCTTCCTGAAATCGCTGATAAATACGATGTAATGGGTATTCCAAGCTTATTAATTTTCCAAAATGGTGAAAAATTAGCACACTTACATAGTGCTAACGCTAAAACACCTCAACAAGTTACTGAGTTTTTAGCAGCTCAACAATAAAAAAAGTAATGATGCTGGGACATAACTCTTAAATTTACAAAATGGGCAATGGTTTTCGTAAATTGTTGCAATAGGTAGTACTAGTTGATAGTAGCAAAGGCAGTGACTCCAGTGGAAACAGCACAAAATGTAAGATGCAACAAACAACGCGATAGCGAGGTTTGCGGCCTTGCGGTGTGTCCGCGGACAGCGCCTGCTGTTGCGAACACCAACTGTCTCAGCAAAAAAGTGTTAGATTGTTTGCAAACAATCTAACACTTTTTCTCTTTTGTCCTAGCCTATTTATAATATAAAGAAGGATTCCATGTAATTTTATGTGAAAGCGCATAAAACTTACATTTAAACAGTTCTTTTCGAAGGGAGATTTTTATGAAACAGTATTTGCCGATACACGGAATATCACAATACGAAGCATTCATTGCACCTAAATATCGTAATTCTGCCTGTGGGCCAACAACAATCCATGTCATTCTGCACTACTATAATCCGACAGCTCCATCGGTTAACGAACTTTATGAACTACTCGGCGGCACAAAAATTGGCTTGTTTAAATGGCGTTTAATTCATAACCTTCGGAAACTGTTACCGACATGGGAAATACGCAACTGTACGTTAAAAGAGGCGCTGCAGGAGATAGATGCAGGACGTCCCGTTGCAATGCGCTTTGACCGTTATTTTAGCTTGCAATGGTTTAACAAAAAATCTACCTTTGTCTATCATTGGGTACCACTCATTGGCTATGAGGTGCAAGACGGTGAGCTATTGTTAATTTTCCATGATAATGGTGGCAAAAATCGCGCCAGCCAAATCCGTACTGCTCTATTTCAAAATAATGAAAAAGTGTTAAGCTTCGTTAAAATAGCACCTAAATAAGGGAATACAATGAACGTGCCTGCTTTGCAATAAGTGTAAAGCCACGTTCTTCTATCGCTTTAAATGTCTGTTGCTCATAGTTTGGCACTACTAATTGAGCAATATCTGCTTCTATCGGTACATTTGTTTGAATTGTTGCTAGTTCATGTGATAACTTCAGCATGTCAAGATTGTCTTTGATTTTCGTACGTTGACCAGGCTTTAATTCCTCTAAGGAAGAAATAACATTGTCGATAGAGCCGTACATTTGAATAAGGTTCAGCGCCTGTTTTGGACCAATCCCTTTAACGCCTGGATAGCCATCACTTGTATCACCCATAAAAGCCTTTACTTGTGCAAATTGAATCGGTTCTATCCCATATTCTTCTTTAAAACGAGAATGTGTATACAGATCATACTCTGTATAACCTTTTTTCGTAAACGCTATTTGCGTTGTAGGTGTTAATAGTTGCAATAAATCCTTATCCCCACTAATAACCGTAATATCGGCTTCGTCTTGCCATTTGGTAATCATTGAGCCGATTAAATCATCAGCCTCCATACCGACAACGCCGAAATTTTGCCATCCAATATGTTGAGATAAGTTTTTAGCCATATCAAATTGAGGAAGCATTTCCTCTGGCGGTGCTGGGCGATTTGCCTTATAGCCATCATATAATTCATTGCGGAATGTTTGCGAACCCATATCCCAGCAAATAGCTAAATGTGTTGGTTGCATAATTGATTGTGCCGTCAACACATGGCGGACAAATCCTTGCGCACCATTAGAAGGGGTGCCATCCTCTAAACGTATAAAATGCCCCATTGCAGCTGACGCAAAAAAGGAACGAAATAACAATGCCATACCATCTACAATTAGCAATTTTGGTTTTGTAGTCATGATGAAAAATCCTCTCTATTCTCTTATTCTAGCGTTTAGACATTATCTAAAGAATAATAAGCATTTTTCTATTATAGCAAACTATCGCATTAATTTAAGTGCCAGGCACTCAAACAATTTACCATGCCGGTCATGCATTTTTTCTCTTACAAACAGAAAAAACCCGGGCACTCCTGAGGGAACTGCATAAGTTGAAAGTGCCAGGCACTCAAACAATTAAGGTCCGTTCATAGCGGAAATCAACGTCAATATTTTTCTTCATGCAAATAACAGACTATGGAATAGCCCCATAGCCTGCTTTTTCTTTCCTTGATATACGATTGCGGTGATCCAATTGAATGCCAGTTAGCCATTGTAAAAATGCTGTAACGCCCGTTTTTACTGTTTCTATACGAAGTTCATTTTGTTTTGGATCAGCGTAAATAAAATCAATATGACGTACGCCCTCATTTTCACCAATAAGTTTTAAAATATCAAATAATTCATAGGCTGTTAACCCACCAGGTGTGGCCGCTGGTACATCAGGTGCAAATGTAATATCCAGTGCATCTAAATCAACAGACACATAAATTCTGTCTACTTCATGCATAAGCTGACGCAGCATTTCACGGATAGTCAACTGTATACCGTCGCGTCGCATCTGCTTTAACGTAATCATATGCATTCCTTGCTCACGTGCATAATAAATCATTTCGGGCGAATTAAAAAAGCCATGCAAGCCGACATTATAAATATGCTTTCCCTCTACAACGCCTGATGCAATGAGTTGATGAATTGGCGAATTCATCGCTAATCCAATTTCTTCTTGATTTCTTGCATCTAAATGTGTATCAAGCTGAATAATGCCAATGCGATCTTTCGGAAAAGCATTTTTAATCCCTCTTAAAGAACAAGCAGTAATCGCATGATCTCCACCAATAAGGCATGTGAAGCTCTTTTGATAGGCAATACTTAAGCTTTCCGCTGCCGCCTCTATTGCCGATTCCGAAAGCATTCGATTTTTCGAATCTATCGCTACGTCACCAATATCAACAATTGCTAATGAACGTAAATCAACTTGTTCGTCTAAATTATAAGATTGAAAACTGGACCATGCCTTACGAAAAGCATTAGGATACTGAGCTTTTTTTGATGGATCACTTGCATACGATAGTAATGCTCCATACACAATAATATCCACATCGTTTGCATGTGGATTTTGTTTTTGCTTAATCCACTGATGCATACCTGAGCCATTTTCTTGTTTCCATTGCCATTCAGGTTGAATAAACATCTTAACCTACCACCTTCACGCCTTTTTTCCAAACTTTTTTCACATGATTCACACCAAATATATAATGTAGCTTTTGATGATTATGAACATCCCATAGAACTAAATCAGCTTGCTTTCCTACTTCGATGGAGCCAACACGATCTTCAATTTGCAATGCACAAGCAGCATTATACGTAGCAGCACATAAGCTTTCTGCCGGTGTCATTTTCATTGTGATACATGCTAGGTTCATTACAAGAGGAAGCGAAATTGTTGGAGAGGATCCAGGATTACAATCAGTCGAAATGGCTACAGGCACACCTGCATCAATTATGTCTCTAGCACGTGCAGGTTTTTCTCCTAAATACAATGCGGTCGCTGGTAATAAACATGCAATAACACCCGATTTAGCAAGCTCTTCTATACCTTCATCCGAAACTTTTAATAAATGCTCGGCAGAGATGGCTCCAACTTTTGCCGCAATATGTCCACCTTTATTTTCTTCAATTTCATCAGCATGTATTTTAGGGATGAGCCCTTGTGCCTTGCCAGCCAATAATATACGTTCGGATTGCTCCGGTGTAAAGACATCGACCTCACAAAATACATCAATAAATTTTGCCAGGTTTTCTTGAACAACTGCAGGAATCATTTCATCAATTACTAAATCAACAAACTGCTCTGGATTCTCTCGATATTCTTCTGGTACTGCATGTGCTCCCATAAAGGTTGGTACGATGTCCATCGGGTGCTTTTTTTGCAAGCGCTGCATGACACGTAGTTGCTTTAGCTCATTTTCTAAATCTAACCCGTAGCCACTTTTACTTTCTAATGTTGTGACACCATGCTGTAAAAATAAGTCCAAGCGTCTCGTCGTTTGATTGAAAATATGTTCTTCTGTCAATGTGCGCATTTTTCGAGTTGTTGCATGAATGCCTCCACCAGCATTCATAATGTCCATATAGCTCGCACCTTCTAAACGCATCTCAAATTCATGCTCGCGGCTACCACCAAAAACAACATGTGTATGAGGATCAATCAATCCTGGTGTCACAATTTTTCCTGTTGCATCGACAATCTCCGCTTCCTCTGCACGGGGTAAATATTTAAGTATCATGTCTCGCGTCGTACCAAGATCTTGAATAGTACCATCTTCAATCCAGACGCTTCCACCTTCAATAATCCCGAGCTCTCGCATTTCTTCACGTACACGAGGTCCCTTCTTGTCACTTGCAACTGTCACTAATTGAGAAATATTTTGAATCCAAATTGGCCTTTGTTGCTTTTCCATCATCCCTAACTCCCCTTTGTTATGTAGAAAGCTACTTCTTTCCTTCTGCTTGTTCTATATAGGACAAACACCCTTAAACACTAATTTAACATTAAGTAACTTACATCTTCGTCACGCTCAGGTAATTTCCCTCTTATTCTCTTAAAAATTCTACAAAAGCAGAACTACCATTAAGTAGAAGACGAATTCTAACAACCAAAATAAAAAGCAATAACACTCTATTCAGAAATGTTATTGCTTACTTTACATAGCCTAGCTACCTCATGCATGGAATAGCTCTGGAACTTATAATCCTTCTGTAATTCTTGATAATATTGCAAAAGCTCCTCAAGCATTGCCAAATTTTTATCAATATGTTTTCCAAAGTTATGCGGATGCCACCACAAATGATAAAAAGCCCCTTCCTTTGCAGCAGCAAGCATTCCTTCTTTAATTCGTTTTATCTTGAGGTGCTCAAATGCGCGCAACAAGCTACTATATGGTCTTAAAAATGCACTTGCTCGAACATTAATAAATGCATCCCCTTGCATCTCTTCCAGTCGTACCATATGATTGCCAGTTACATTAACATAGCTATCCAGCCATTTCATTACACCAAATGATAGTCGATTTTTTTTAGTGAACTTTTTAGGATTGTATAAATCATGTAGTTCATTTCCTCTATAGCAAACAAATCCTGCTTGCTGACAAATAGTAAAATAATTGTCATTCACTTGATTACGCGGAAAAACAATGGACTTCATCGGTTCAATATACCCATCACATATCATGTTCATTGCTTGTAAATCCGCAAGAAAGTCCGTTTCTGTTTGTCCACTTTCTAAACAATAAAAATGGGAAAATGTATGACTAGCAATTTCCTGATGTGGTGTTTGAATAATTTCTTCAATTAATGATTTGCCAAAGTGTAAAGGATCTTCTTGCTCATTTTCCCCTACTTTCGCAAGCTGGGAATGTGCTGCATACCGCATTTGTTTATATTTCACTGGAATGCCTCTTAAGTAATGAGCCATCTCACCTTTAGATTCTGCAAATAATAAGCCAACAGTAGCCCATGTCGCATGGATTTCATATTGCTTAAACAGCATCAGAATTTTAGGTAATGCCTGACGAACACCATATAAATTTTTATTATATTGTCCATGCCGAAATACATCATGGACACCCCAATTTAACTCAAAGTCCAGTGAAATCACTAAACCACCATGTTTTACATTGATTGCTATTTTCTCCACTTTTGCACGCCCAATAACAACGCACTAATTTTCGATTGTGCGATGTAGCCTGAATATACGTTAACAACTTGTCCACCGAAGCTCAATTTAAATTGACGAATCGTTTCGACATCTGTTAGCTCGCCCATATCGTATAGTACACATCCCTGTTGCTTTAAATACATTAAATTGTGCCATAACAAGAAACGATTCGCATAACGTAGTGGACGCTTTAAATGGGCAGGCAATGAGAAAGCATCACTTGTCGCTACATAATAGGACATCGCTTTTTGTGCATGTACAATATCCAATCGATAGCACAATGTTTGTCCACACATACTACGTACTTCTGACAAAAACAAAGCGTTTTTTTGATTTAAAAGCATAATGGATTCCATCTGCGACTTAGTAATTTGTTCAATTTTTTTCCTTTTTGCAAAATCATTATAAAACTGTTGAAAAGCTCGTAAGTTCTCTTCAGAAGGCTCTTTATATAAGAATACTTGATAGGGCTCTTCCTGTGCGCGACGTAGCAGTTTTCGATTGTTTTTCGAAAGTGCTGTATACATCGAGCAATCATGATTAGTTAATGGAATATGAACCGCTTCACGTTTAACAAGCTTACGGCTCGGAACAAGTGAATGTGTGTGACAAACTAACTTCATTGACTTTCTAGTATTTGCTAGCTTTTCTGCAAAGTAAATATGCTGCATCGCGATATTCCATCGCTTACTTCTAATGGATAGAATGAACATCGCCCCCACTCTCTGTGTAATTTTCTACATGATTGCGCTCATAACGAGCACATTTAAAATGCTTCATTCGAGAAATACGTTTATAGCCTAATTGCTGCAATCGTTTTCGCTTACGCCATTGCCAAAAGCTTGCCGTCACCCAAAGTGTTTCGTTTGGCTTTATTTTTTGAATAAATGCTGTAACAACACCTATCTCTTTATAGAGATCATAGCTCAAAAAGTAGGTTTGTTTAGGCAACGATTCAACGATTTGCAATGCATCCACACGTAAGTTTTTCGTATGTAATGCAAATGCTGGCTTCGTCGTCTGTGCAAAGGAATCTTTATAAATCGTATACCCCTTATAAAATAATGAAATAATCTCTTCCTGATCGAGTGACATTGCCTCTTGAATCGGCATTACCTCAAACAACTCCCCTACTGGTTGTTGGGGAACGACTCGATCAGATGGGGATAACTCATACAAGTCCACTTGCTTAAAACGAACAAACTTTTCAACGAATTGTTGTCCATATTCTAGCCAATCTTTCACTTTTCCATACTTTACTAAATAGCGCATTTCACCAAGAGTATGACGTTTCCATCCAACGAAAAGCTGACTACTTTTCAGCATTTCCTTTAAACGTTCCTTCAGTACAATCCAACCAAGCAATACCTTTGCGCGTTTTGTCTTACTACTTGCAACGATATGTCTCGTAAAGTCGATGCCAGAGCGCCAATCAAATTTATAAGCCTCATAACCAATACTCATATCGAACATACGATAATTTTCAGAAAAAGTGCGCTTTATCGTAGTTTGATTAAGTAAACGGCCAAGACCAAAAATATTAAAGTTCGGCTCATGTCCGAGTGCGTAAGTGACATAGCGTCCTCGACAGCAAATACCATAGTTAAAGGCAAGCCATTGATCTTCAAAAACAAGTGTATCTACTTCTACTTTCATCGCTTCCCCTTTAAGGTGGAAAATGCGTTCAAAAAATTCCTTTTTCTTTCCTTTTGTAAAACCACTCGTATCCTTCTTTTTTGCCCAACGTCGATCAAATAATCTAAACATTTGCCAAATATCTTCTTGTTCTGGTGTTTTTGTACGTAAAGATCCTAAATTACGTAGCTTTTTTTCCCTTCGATCTATACCATGCATTTTTCTACGGTTATTGAAATGACTATTGAAGTCGACGTCTTGAAAGGCAAGATATGGTGTTACTACTCGAAAAATATGTGGCGCTAATTGCCTTTCAACGAAATACTGCTCAATTGCTTTCGAGGACTCTTTACTTTCAAGTAATCCATGAAATGAAAATAGTACATGACGATGCTTTTTCATAAGCTCATCAAATACAAATGTTATAGCAGGTAATTGCCATTTTTTTCTTGCGATAATGCCCGAATAATTCGCGATATTTTCACCTGTAAAGGCATATAGACGAACACCCCAAAGCATTCGTACCGTAAATGGCAGAAATGCAATAATATCCTCATCCTTTTGCACAGCATATAGCTCAATACGCTCTTTTCTTCCAATAGTAATCCACCAGTTATAAAACCATGCATATTCAATAAACGGATTATCATTGTGTTCATTCGCTAATATCTCATCCCAAATCCCCTTATAATACACAAGTTCATCTTCTGTTCTAATGCGAATTAATTGCAATTTAATCACCCTTTTTAGCAAACTTTGAAATTGCCTGTTCATAGATTGATAATGTTTTTTGATACATAGGAATAAACGTAAAATCACGTAAAAAACGTCGTTCACTTATATCGCCCATTTTTTCGCATAGCGTTTCATCCATTAAAAGCTGTCTAAGCCTTTTTTTCAGTAGGCTTGAATCGTCACGAGCGATTAAAAATCCATTTTCTTTATCAGTCACTAACTCATTGACTCCTCCAACATTCGTGGCAATGATAGGAAGTCCTGCCCTCATCGCTTCAATAATTGAAATGGGTAAACCCTCCCAGTCTGATAGCAAAGCAAAGATACGACTCTGGGCAAGCCATTTTGTGACATCTAATTGATTGCCTAAAAACGTAACTCGCTCTGAAAAACCTTTGTCTTTAACATAACTTTCTAATTGGGGACGCAAAGAACCATCACCAATAAATTGAAGGTGCCAAGGTATATCCGATAACTCCATCAAAGCCTCCAACAGTAAATCTTGCCTTTTTGGCACCTCAAAGCGAGCAACCATAACAATTTGCGGATGCTCATTTTTTGCTCTATTTGGTGCTATTTTCTTTTCTAATTGTTCAATGCCATTATGAACCGTCTGCAATTTATGAGCAGGTGCAATGCCTTTTGTTAATGCCAACTTACGATCATAATCAGAAACCGTGATGATTTTAGTTGTTAGTGGCTGGACCGTTTTTTCAAGTTGGCGATACATTAGTTGCTTTTTTTGTGGCACCCCTTCTGTAAAACTCCAGCTATGTGCGGTAAAAATCGTCGGGATGCGCAAAAGGCCACCGATAATACGTCCAATTGCCCCTGCCTTAGAAGAGTGTGTAGCAATGACATCAGGCTGTATTTTTTTAAAAGCAGCTCGTAATTGCCAAAGTGCTTGGATATCTTTTGTTAAATGTATTGCCCGCTGCATGGCAGGGATACTGATTACATCAATTTGCTCATCTTGTAAACGCCATAATGAAGCATCATAATAACCTGTCACAATCGTAACTTTATGGGCATCTTGCTTTAACTTTATAGCAAGTGCCTCCACATGTTTTTGAGCGCCTCCTACTTTATCCATACGTGTTATTAGTTGTACAATCTTCAGCATCCTTCACCTCTTGCTCTTTTAGTAAGCACCTGTTCTAGCTAGAACGACGAAAAAGGTTTTCATAACAATTTTTAAATCCATCCAAAACGTTATATTTTCTACATAATGAATGTCATAGGAGATTTTTTGACCATGCGAAATATTAGATCGTCCGTTAATTTGTGCAAGCCCTGTTAAACCTGGTTTTACTTCCAAACGGCGTGCCTGTAATGCACTGTAACTATTTGTAATTGTCGGTACTTCAGGCCTTGGTCCAACAATACTCATTTCTCCCTTTAATACGTTTAAAAGCTGCGGAATTTCATCGATGCTTAACTTACGTAGTATTGCTCCTATCTTTGTAATGCGCGTATCTTGGTCAGTTTTGAAATAGTAATCATCTGGAATGCCTTCTGTACATATTGCAGGCATGTTGACAGGTGTTGCCTGAATAGCCATTGTTCTTAATTTCCAAATGATAAAACGTTGATGTTCGTAACCAGTTCGAATTTGTTTGAAAAAGATGGGGCGTCCTGTAGTAATAAATAATAGGAGGAGTACACCTAACATAAGAGGAATTGTAATAAGTATTAAAATAAATGCCCCAACTATATCAAAAATCCGTTTACCATACTGACCGTAAAATGTGATTGTCTCAGCTGTCTGTACGTGCAATACATCATCCTTTACATTTTTTTAGTGCTTAACTTTATATATTCATTTCGCCCATTTATAGAACTATTTCAGACAAAGCAAATACTCTGTAAATATGACAAAAGGAATTACACCAGAAAAACTTTTGGCATAATTCCTTTACTAATCAAGCGATTAAGTTAATTACTGACAATCAGACGCCTGCTCAATTTGAAGGTGACATTCGATTTGAACATTTCCCTTTAATGCTTTACTAATCATACACGTTTGTTCTGCTTTTTGAGCTAGCCGATTAATGAGATTCTCTTCATGTTCGGGTAGAGGCGGTACTTTTACATTTGGTTTATGGACAATTCTTTCATATGTAAAAACACCCTCCGTTACATCTACAATCCCTTCTGACTCCATCGACAATGCCTCTACTGGTATTTTGGCGTTTTCCAGTAAAGCTGCAAATGTAATTAAATAACAAGTTGCTGAAGCACCTAATAACATTTCATCTGGATTTGTTCCGATTCCTGGTCCATTCATTTCCCGAGGAATAGATACGATTGTATTCAAATTAGTTGACGTTAAGTTCCCTGTACCATTTCTTCCTTGCGACCATGATAAATTCATACCAAACTTGTGCTGCATTTAAAATGCTCCTCTTAATTTTATTTTCCATTACTTGGAATTAATATTTTAAATTATAATAAACGGTCGAAAATGCCCATCCAGCCATATGAATTAGTAATAGGATGCCTAAAGCTTGAGCAGTAGATAACTGAACACCAGCTATTAACAACAGAAATAGAACATAAATGGAGATAACCGTTATTTTCCACCCATTCGCTAGTGAGCTTACTGTAATTTTTTCATATCTTTCATCGAGCCCATTTTTACGTGCTGCCATCCTACGTCCCCACCAAAGTCCAAAAAGACCTCCTGAAATGCCAAGCACTATACCAAGAAATCCTAACATTTGTTCCAAACTCATATTCAATCACTACCTTTCTCAAAAATAAATACTTCTTCAATACTTAGTTGAAATGATTTTGCGATTTTATACGCAAGCTCTAAAGATGGATTATAACGACCATTCTCTATAGAAATAATTGTTTGCCTTGAAACTCCTAGTTTTTCGGATAGCTGTTCTTGTGTCCAACCAAATGATGCTCTTAGTTCTTTAATACGTTGTTCCATTTGTCACCACCCCATGTAAAGCAACCTTTACGTAAAGTGTACTTTACTATTCATTATTTGTAAAGTATACTTTACATTTTTCTTGAATTTTCAGAAAATAATATGATAACTTCCTCGCTTTGTATAACAACAACCATCGAAAAACAGTGAGACTTATTTTATGGTAAAATAGAAAAAACAATTATTTAGGAGATTTAGTAATGACTTTAACTAAACAACAAGCACTACAAGCACTTAATAAAAACAAATTTATCGGTTTTACGATTTCAACAGGAAATATTATTATGAAAAAGATTAATAAAACCGACTATAATATTTTCGTATATGAAGAAGGCAATGATAAACCAATGCATTATGTAGGTTCCATTATGAACGTAATGGTGACAATGAGTGATAAAGCTTCAAATAAGGATTTTATTATTGTCGAGCAACTTCCTGAAGAAAATAAAACTGAAACTCCTGTTAATGGGGCTAATGAACAAAAGTCTGTTAAAAAAGATGTTATAAAAACGACTAGTTTGGATGAACAAAGCCGTGCAATCGCAGGCTATGAAGAACTCTATGAAATAACTGAAAGCGGACGCATTATTACTGTGCGCGAAAATCGTGCATTAGCTCGTTGCAATGATGAATATGGTTTTCATATTGTCCGTTTAACAAAAGATGGCACAGCATCAAACCATAATGTATTCGAACTATGGAAGCAGGCATTCCCAGAGCTTGAACAAACAAACTTTAAAGGTGCCTTAAAAGCGAAATATGGCACTGGCTGTAAGCTAATTGACAAGCCAGGCATTCACTTTTAACAAGAGCATATACAGCTCTGATACAAGCAAGTAAAAAATCCTCAGCGCCTATAAAAAGACGCTAAGGATTTTTTGTTATATTAGGAAAGAAAGTAGTGCTAGGTGCCAGCTATGTTCTGATTGCTGTCCTTGTTTTGAAAAAAATTTCTCCCATTTCTTTTCTTGACGATGTACTTTTTTCCACTTTAACAGTTGATTTACCCATACACGTTCTACCCTTCGAAAACCTAATGCATTCAACGTCCTACGTTTTCGCCACTCAAACCAATTAGCCGAGGTACAAATTGCACGCCCTTCTCGTTGCACTTCATTTACAATAATTTGGAGTTTAGGTAGTGCATAATTTTTAATATATGTAGTATTTGGTGGCAATTCCTGCATAAACCCATTCATTTCCTCGTGGATTAATTTATCATGTCGCAAAAATGAAATTTCCCGATTCTGTCCATAGAGCTTATAGCCTTTAAAATAATGAGCAAGGAGCTCCGTTCGCTGATCGTGGTCGAGCACCGATTGTATAGATATTTCCTGAAAGTTAGGTTTATTGTCGCACATTTTTTCATCTAAATAATAAATATTAAATACATGTCCATTAAAAACCTTACATTTTAGCATCGAATACCACTCATTTATATTGGCTTTTGTGAACAAGTATCGTAATTCTCCTAATGTATTACGTTTCCACTCTACAATCCTGCGATTTGTTTTCACCATGGCTAACATCGATTCTTGCAGCACCATTACATTACGAAGCGCTCGCTCTCTCATCCCTGTAGTACTCATAATAAATTTTCTTGTAAAATCTAAATGTGTATACCAGTCAAACTTATAAGGCTCATACCCAATACCAAAATCATATTGATGATAGTTCATACTATGTGCTTTTAGCATATTTTCCTTTTCAATTAAACGTCCAGGTCCAAACATATTAAAATCAGGTTCATGCCCCATAGCATGACAAAAATTTCTCCCTCGACAACAAATATCTAAAGTAAAGCCAATCCAAGTATTCTCAAATTGCAAACTGTGAACTTTTAAACATAATGCTCCATTTTGCTGCTTTGCAAGTTGTTCAAAAAATGCCTTTGTTCGTTCGTCCGTAAACCCACTCGTATCCATTTTCTTTTGCCATCTTCTTTCAAACAATCGAAACATGTTATCTAAACTTCCCACATGTGCTTTTTGATAAGTTATATTTCCAAGTTCCTTCAATCGCTTTTCTCGACGATTAATACTCTTAAATCTTCGCTTATGCTTCGCTAAAAAATCGGGTAATTCAATCGACTTAAAATCTATATAAGGTGTGACAACACGAAAAATCGAAGAGGGCAATTGATGTGCTAGCGTATATTTTTCTAATATTTGAGATGTATCTTTACTTTCGAGTATGCCATGTAATACGAAGAGAACTCGCGAAAATTTATTTGTAAGTTCCTTTAATAAATAATGCACAGCTTGCTCTTTCCATCTTTTTTCGGCAATTACCTCCATATAAGAAGCAAGTCCTTGTCCTAAAAAGCTAAATTGGTGAATACCTCCAAATCTACTCGTATGAACTAACGGGAAAAACGCTATTGCTTCCCCATTATGCTCAACAATGTAAATTTCCACATTCACATCGTGCCCAACTATCATCCACCACGTCGAAATCCATTCATATTCTATAAATGGATTATCGTTTTTTTCACGTTCAAGTATTTCAGACCAAGTATCCTTATATGTCTCTAGCTCGTTAATCGTTGTCACGAGTCTATACTCTAGCACGTGTGTAGTCACTCCTTTTTCACTTTCAATAACAAAGCATTGCCTTCCTTATAAAACCCAGTTATTGTTGTTAGCCTTTCATTGTGCAGTCCTATTTCTTCACCCAGTAGCCACTATATTCAAAAACGAACAAAATTAGAACAATTGCACTTACCAATAGCCTGATTCCATTAATAAAAAGACATTCTACATGTACATTTCTCAAGTTTTTAATCAAACAAAAAACCTGCTTATCAAAAGAATAAGAAGGTTTTTTGTATAGTATAAATTAAGCTTCAATAAGAGCTGCTACTTCTTGTTTACTACTTTTCGCCATATGCGCCGTTGCGATATAGCTCATCGTCATTCCTGGTCCAAGTGTAGCACCCGGTCCTGGATATGTTTCCCCCATTATCGAAGCGGAGCAATTACCAGATGCATACAATCCTTCAATTGGTGTTCCGTCCTTCTTTACAACCCTAGCATGTTCATCTATAACGAGCCCCCCTTTCGTGCCAATATCACCTGGGTATAACCGTAATGCATAATAAGGGGCATCCTTCAATTCAGCTAAATTCGGGTTTTTTAAAGTAGGATCACCATAATAGTTATCGTAAGCACTTTCCCCTCGATTGAAATCACCATCGTGTCCATTACGTGCAAATGTATTAAAACGCGCGATCGTTTCAACTAAATTTTCTGATGGAACACCCATTTGACCTGCCAATTCCTCTATTGTTTTCCCACTTTTCACAATATCATTGTCAAACCAGCTTTTTGGGAAAGCTTGTCCAGGGAACAAACCTGTAAATATATATCGACTCTTCGCAGTCGCATCAATAAGAATCCAAGAAGGTATTCCAGTATTCGTTTTTTTATGATGTGCAAACATATTATCTACAAACTCATGATAAGGGGCAGCTTCATTTAAAAAACGATTGCCTAAATTGTCTACCACCATCATATTTGGTACGCCACGGTCTGCCACTAAGAAAAAAGGATGTCCTTCTGGATCTAATACTGAAGGCGCCCCCCATACTTTATCCATTAAATCTAACGTTCCCCCAATTTGAACGCTTGGTTCAATACAATCACCTGTTTGTCCTTCTGGAGTCGATGTCCATTTAGCATTGGTTGGGGAAGGCAAATATTTCTCTCGGTACGCTTGATTGTGTGAAAAGCCCCCAGATGAAAGCACTACACCTTGTTTGGCTTCAATTCGCATTTCTTGTCCATCCCGTTCTACGATCAATCCAATCACGCGATTATTTTTTACAATAAAATCTTTAAATGCCGTCGATACCCATAACTCCCCATTCGCTTCGGCAAGTGACATACGTAAGCGTGCAATTAAAGATTGTCCTAATGCTACGGGCTCACTACCTGTTATTTTAGACTTCACTAAGCGCATCCCTAATTTTAGTGCTGTTGTTTTTCCTTTCATTGTACGTCTTATCATATTTACCTTATGGAATTCGTAGCTATTCATCGTGAAGCCTTTAGTCGACATAGTAGACCGGCGCATCGTATTAGCTAAAGTTCCCATTTTCTGCAAATCAAAAATAAGTGGCTCAATAGAGCGCCCTTGTGATAGGCCACCTGGTTTTTCAGGATAATAATCCGAATAGCCTGTAGCATATTGGAAACGCATGTGATTAGTATGATGATTTAAAAACATTAACATTTCAGGTCCTTGCGTTATATAAGCCTCTTTTAATGCGGCTGGCACACGATCACCAATAGTTGAATCTAAGTACAAACGTGCTAGTTCATGCGTGTCAGGAACACCTGCACCTTTAATGACATGATTATTTGGAATCCATAGTGCTCCACCCGATAGGGCAGATGCTCCACCGTAACGATCAGTTTTTTCAATGACTAATGATTTCATCCCTTGCAACTTTGCTGTTAGTCCTGCTGTCAAACCTGCAGCGCCTGATCCTACTACTACTACATCATAACTCGCATCCCATTTCATACTTACATTCCTCACCTTCATTAGTAGTTGACTAAATCAATGAATCTAGTATTGCTATTCAAAAGTATAGAATTAAAGTAATATTCAGTCAATTGAATGTACCCTCTTTTTTCCAAATAATACTTTACGTATAAAGTGACGCTTCATTATCTTCGCTTACCGATAAAAATCCATATAACAAGCACTGCATTATACAGTAAAGGCATATAAAATAAGGTTCCAGCATCTACCCCATTTTTCACAGAAATACCGATAAATGCCCAAATAATAACTATTGGAAACAAAAAATCTACTTCAACATAGCGAATATATATAGCAAGACATGTGGCAACGAAGAGCAACAAATTTGCCCACCATACATCAGATATACCAAAGCCATCCCACTGATAGTACGTCAGAACATAACTAATATTCGCCATTAAGGCAACACTAATCCAGCCCAAGTAAATCGAAAAAGGTAATCTCCCTGCAAAACGGGTATCCCCTTTCGGATAACTTCTATAAATAAAAATTAAACTGACTAGAAGACCAATCATCATGACGATCGATAACGAAAAGTATTCATAATGCCAACATAAAAGCCAAGCAATATTATACAGACAAGTTGACGTAACAAGACTTATTATGGCAGTCTCTTGAACGGCTTTCTTACGGAATAAATGAATAACAAGCCATATTCCTAAAACTATATATATAACAAGCCATATAGAAAAAACATAGCCAGCTGGCATAAACAGCACCTGTAGTTGGTTAGATACTTCTCCTGTTGTTTTGCCATTAATACCTATTGTACTTGCTATTACATTAACAGTAATCATTAATAAAAAGCTCAAAAGTGCAGCCCATTTCATAGCAATCCCCCTTATAATCATAATTAAGCTACTATATAATTTATCAATTAATAAATATAACTACCCTATTTAAAAAAAATGAAATCTTTTTAGGAAAGCTTAGTATTCTGCTTCATTTCTTTTGTACGTGCTGTTTCATTTTGTGTGTATAGTTTTCATTGTTTAAACGCAAACATGGTCATTTAATTTAACTGTGCTCCATCATATAACCCTTTACGTTGCATATATTTTGTAAAACGGACTTCAGTTTATTATAGGGCGGAGGAATTTCGCAGTTGAGTGCAATGATACTTGGTGGATTTCTTTTTTTCAGCGTTAGTATAGGTGGAACAATCGCTTGGGTTTTCTCTAAGCTGTTTCAACATACAACCCAAGGTTTATCATTATTATGTGGTGGTTTTTTAGTAGGATTGCTCGTACTAGACATCATTCCATCATCTTTTAAAATGTACAAGTCTTTTGGCATTATATTAGGCATACTTATTGGCTATTTAATATTTCAATTACTTAGTAGTTTATTTCATCCTACAAATCATCAAAACCCCTCCGTTTCTTTGCTTGCAATAGCGATGGTCATCCATACAATTCCTATTAGTCTTACTATCGGAAACTTACTTGGTAATTCCGCCCTTAGTATTACAATGACAGCATCAATCATTCTTCATCATCTTCCGGAGGGGTTTGCACTTACAACAGCATTTCTTTCACAAAGCGGAAGACTATGGAAACTATTTATTTATTTCATCGGATTTTCGATGTTCTTTGTATTTTTCATTTTTATAGGTCAATATTGGAATTTAACAATTAAAGCACAAGGATTGTTAATGGGCCTATCAATAGGGTTAATCGGCACAGCTAGTATTTCAGAATTTATTTTGCACCATGTACGAACAGTAACCTTAAAATCCTTTATGACATATATTTTATTGGGCTATTTTTTAAGCTATATGTTTCATACATTTGTAGGATAAGCACATATATATGTTGTTATAATTTCCAGAATTGTTTGGGTGACTGGCACTTAGAAAATATGCAAAAATCCACTTCGCCTAACAAAGCACTGCGAAGTGGATTTTTGCATTTTAAAATTTAGCTTAGTCTACGGGATGTATTACTCTTCACTCACTGTCATCAACGTAAGTGATAAAATTTTAGAAAACTGCGCACGCGTCAGATTGCCTTTTGGATTAAACTTGCCACTTGTACCTTCAATAATTCCTAATTGCTGTAATAAACCAATAGATTCTACAGCTTCCTTACGCATTTGATTCTTATCCGTAAACGTATTATTTTTGTTAGCCTTTGCGATATCGAATTCCATTGCTTCTAAGTAACTCGCCGTAACATGAGCCATCTCTTCACGTGTAGCAGGTTTGTTTGGCTCAAAATAATTACCATCGAAAATTTCAAGTAACCCGTACTCTTGTAAAATCGCTACTTCCTTAGCTCCCCAGAAACCTTGCATATCTTTGTAAGAAGCAGGTCCTTCATAATCTTCATTTACATCTAATCCTGAAGCACGGAAAATCATTGCTGCTAATTGACCACGTGTTACTTGGCCATTCGGATTGAATGTTGTATCAGTAGTACCAGTTACGATTCCAGCCTGATAAAGCAATTGGATATAGCTTTCAGCCCAATGGCCAATCGCATCGGTAAAATACCCTCCTGGTTTTAAATCAAGGTCAGCACGGTTAAATACTGTAATCAAATCATTCATATCTGCCGTACTTGCTGCTTCCCATTTCCCTGCTGTATAAACTTCAGCCGTGAAGCCATTGCCAGATTGAGTTATGCGCATTTGAATTGCATCACCAAACATCTTTTTAAACTCTTCTAAGTTTTCTTGTAATGCCTTCTCCCCTTCTGGGAATAAGTTTGTCCCATCTGAGTAGGATGCCATTATTGCTTTCAGGGACATTTTTATAGTAATGCTATTTTTAGTTGTAACTAAAGTTAAATCATCATTTTCAAAACCTAGCTTAGAAAGTAAAAACATTTTGTAAACATCTTGATAGGACATCGATTGTACTTGATTTGTCGATGCAACGACTTGTTTAGGATGGATAATGTTTGCAACATCGACTTTTTCTTGTGCATATGCTTGTAAGCCAAAACCTCCTGTAAAACATGCAATACTTAAGGCTCCAGCTAAGATTGTTTTCTTCATTCCTCTTACCCCTTTCAATTCATAATTTCAGTGTACTAAAACACCTATTAACAAATCTATAAATATATGTAAATTATTGAAAATTATAAAATAGCCCTATTTTTGAAAATCAATTTACTCCGACTAAATCTTTATACCTCTAAGTCTAAATACTTGAAGATATTAGTTAAAAAATATAAAAATACCCACTAAATCCAAGTAATCAATAATAATACATTTGCACTAAACCGTATATTTTCCTAAAGTCTTCTTTTAAAAATTATAGTGCTAACGTTTATTTTCATCCTCTATAAGCAAATACTTGAGGCATAAAAATTTCAGTAGAAATCGGAAAAAATTTTATATCATTATAATAATTGAGTTTTTAATTTGATTTTCGTTCAACGAAAGAAGTAGTATGGAATTGTAATAAGAAAGTTATTCTACAACGTAAATATTATACTAACGTAACAATATCAGAGGAGGAATTCAGATGAACTATCAAAACATTACTGTAGCAGGAAGTGGCGTATTAGGTAGTCAGATTGCTTATCAGTCTGCTTTTAAAGGATTTAACGTTACTGTGTACGATATTAATGACGATGCTTTAAAAAATGCGCAGGATCGCATTACAAAGTTAAAACCATTATACCAACATGATTTGGGTGCGACACAGGAAGAAGTAGATGCTGCTTATGCACGTCTTTCATTTAAAAGCGACTTAGCAGAGGCTGTAGCAAATGCAGATCTTGTTATCGAAGCTATTCCTGAGGTTGTAAAAATCAAAACAGAATTTTATACAAACCTAGGCAAAGTTGCCCCAGCAAAAACAATTTTCGCAACAAACTCATCTACTTTATTACCAAGCCAATTTGCTGAAGCCACAGGTCGCCCTGAGAAATTTTTAGCATTACATTTTGCTAATACAATTTGGGTAAACAATACAGCTGAAATTATGAAACATCCAGGTACAGATATGAAAGTGTTTGATGAAGTTGTTGAATTTGCTCGTGCTATCGGAATGGTGCCACTTACATTATATAAAGAACAACCTGGCTATATTTTAAACTCTCTACTAGTGCCATTGTTAGATGCAGCTGAAATGCTATTAGTAAAAGAAGTATCTGATCCTGAAACAATCGACAAAACTTGGATGATTGGGACAGGTGCTCCTCTTGGACCATTCGCTATTTTAGACGTTGTAGGTATCAATACAGCTCATAACATTGTAGAGGCAAAAGCTGCTGCAACTGGTGATGAAAACATGAAAAAACTATCCAACTTGTTAAAAACAGAGTATATCGACAAAGGCAAATTAGGACGAGCAACAGGAGAAGGCTTCTACAAATATCCAAACCCAAGCTTCTCAAAACCTGATTTCCTTAAAGGATAAGTGCCTGCCACTCAAACAATTTACTACGCTAGTCATACGTTTGATGACTAGCATAATAAAAATCCACTGCGTCCCCAGAAACGCAGTGGATTTTTACGATTTCAGGAACTAAGTGTCAGGCACCCAAACAATTTTCAATTCAAATTAAACTGCCAGAAGGATAGCTTAGTAAAAATCTACGGAGACTCCTGCGGGAACGCACGTAACGTAAGACACAACAAGCCGCGCCACAGCGAGGGTTGCGGCTTACGTCGTGCCCGCGGAAAGTGCAGTAGATTTTTACGATTTCAGGAGCTAAGTGTCAGGCACCCAAACAATTTTCAATTCAAATAACACTGCCAGAAGGATAGCTGAGTAAAAATCTACGGAGACTCCTGCGGGAACGCACGTAACGTAAGACGCAACAAGCCGCGCCACAGCGAGGGTTGCGGCTTACGTCGTGCCCGCGGAAAGCGCAGTAGATTTTTACGATTTCAGGAGCTAAGTGTCAGGCACCCAAACAATTCTATCTTCTACTCATTTAATACTTCTCCTTGTGAATTCACTACTTTAACCTTATATTCATTTTTCGGAGTTACTTCATTTCTCTCTTGTGAACGTAAAATTTCATATATGATTTCTTCCATTTCTAATGCTACCTTTTGTGCATTTTTCTCCGAACCAATAATAGAAGTTTGAACAGTGATAAATGTGTCACGATCCGTCGTTATATTTTTAAATACATCAAATTCTTTAAGACCTTCTACAATAGCTTTTAAAAAATAGGATAAATCTTTATCTATTAGCTTTTGTCCATCATTTTCTGTTGTAAATTCCCACCTTTCAAAAATAACTGTATAGTCCTTAAATGGGGAAGTTTCCATAATACTTTTGGCAATCGGCTCCATATCTTTTTTTACAAAATTAAAATAATCTTCATCCGCTACAACTTGTAACACCAATTCTTTCTTTGACGTCGTTTTCACATCAACTCCAACATATATTTCATGCAGTTTTTCTTTCAATTTAGCAATACTTGACTCTTCTTTAGTAACGAAAGATTGCTGCGCATCTTTATTTTCAGAACGATCATCCTCAAAAAGTCTAGCGACTAGGCTAAATATAACTATTGCCAAAGTAAGTGTTCCTACAAGAATCAATTTCCTTTTGAACATGTTATCCCTCCTACTTAAGAAGGTATGTCATCAAAGACATAAAAAATGCCCTAACCGAAAGTCTCTTTTATTACCACTAGCGTAAGTTCCGCAAAAAATTCTTTTAATAAGCACTTGAGAAACATTTTTAATCATATTACCTTTACTTAGGAAGGGGGATAAAATGATGAAAATAACTATTGAAGAATTAGCAGAATCAAGAATTGCCTTTTTTAGAAACGTCGGTGAATATGGTGAAAAGCAAAACAAAAAGCTAATGGAATCCTTTAAGCAATGGGCACAGGTAAATGGGGTATTTGATGATTCACCAATTTTAGCTATACCACAAGATAATCCTGAAGTTACACCTAAAGAAGAATGTCGTTATGATGTTTGCGTCATTATTCAAAACGATTATCATGTGGCAAAGCCTGCTCAGGTCGGTACATTCACTGGAGGGAAATATGCAGTTTTCCTGCTAGACCATACGAAAGAGGCAGTCAGCGAATTTTGGGGCAATATTTTTTCTGAAATCGCAAAACATAATCTATCCATTAGACAACAACCAATCATTGAAAGATATACCTCGCAAATGATTGAAAATCATCTATGTGAAATATTAGTTCCTATTCAGTAACGAAACTTGGTATTTCCATCTTCCATTTAACATAACAAGATGTTGTAATGAAGGCGATGACTACTGCGGGAAAGCACGTAGCGTAAAACGAAGCAAACCGCACGGTAGCTGGCGGAGCCTGTTCAAAAAGCAATGCATACAGCAAAAAAAGTGTTAGATTGACAACAGTCAATCTAACACTTTTCAGACTATGATTGAATCACAAATTTTGTACAATTTTACCATCATTCATTTTAATGACCTGATTTGTATATGACAGCATTTCTTCGTCATGTGTAACCATTAAAGTTGTAATGTTTAATGTTTTTGTCAGATCTCTAATTAACTCCATGACGTCCTTAGATCTTTTGGAATCTAAACTTGCTGTAGGTTCATCTGCAAAAAGAACTTTCGGTTTATGAATAATTGCTCGCGCAATGGCAACTCGTTGCTTCTCTCCACCTGATAATGACGAAGGATATGCATTTTTCCTATGATCCATCCCGACTAATTTTAGAAGTCGCTCAACCTCTCTTTGCTGCTCGTGTTTCTTCATTGCTGATTCAGACACTTCGAGCATAAGTAAAAGCTGCTCTTCTACTGTTAAAAAAGGAACTAAGTGTGCAAATTGAAAAACAAAGCCGAATTTACTTGCACGTACTTGTCGCACTTGCTCTTTAGTCAAAGCTGTCATGTTTTTCCCTTCAAAAATAATTTGGCCATCAGATGTAGGTTGCAACCCTGCAGCAATCGTTAGAAGTGTACTTTTACCAGAGCCAGAAGCACCTACTAACGCCGTTACCTCTCCTTCTTTAAGCGTCAGATTAATACCTTTTAATATTTCTTCTTGCACTTCACCATTCGTAAACGTTTTTCTAACATTCTCCATTGTAAATAGCGTCATATTATACCTCTCCTTGCTGTATCGCTTGTAATGGTTGAATTTTTTTAATTTGGATACCTGAAATCGTTGCACCAATAAATCCAATAATGATGAATACAATCGACAATTGTGTTGTCGTTGCCAAACTTAAACTAAATGGCATTCCTTGTGGTGCAAATTGATTGAAAATTTGACTTAGCGCAATAGATAGCGCAAGTGAAATAATAGTAATAACGACCATTTGCGTCCAAATCATTTTAAATAGCTTACTCGTTTTTAAACCGATTGCTTTTAAAATACCGTACAAACCAATCTTTTGAACATTCATCATGTAGAAAAAGATTGCAAACAGCATGCCACTAATCACAACTAAAAACCAAACAATCATATTAAGAGACATTTGTTCTGCGCTATAACTAGGAATTGTATTTAAAAAATCATTTTTTGAAAATGCTTGTAATCCCGTATAGGCTTGTGCAGCATCCCCATCTGGAGCGAAAACTAATTGCATTTCTTCGACACGATAAATTTCTTTGTAATCCTCCATGCTAATATAAGCTACAGGAGCATGACTATATTTCTTTTGCTCAACAAAGCCCTTTACAATAAACTTGCCACTAAATTGATTATTTGTTACTGTATCGCCTACCTGTATACCTTTATCCTTTAATGAGCTATCTAAAATAATTTCCTCATGTTTCACATTTTCAAAAAGTGGTGAATCGGTAGCAGTTACAAAGGCTACGCTTTGCTGCTTACCTGCCTTATCATTTATAAAGCCCATTTGAATTGAGAAGGCTACAGCATCCTTTTGTTTGTTTAACATTTCATTTTGGGTACTGCTATCTATTTTTGACAGATTGTACGTTTCATCTGCATCCTCATTCATATAAAACTGTCCTGCCGGTAAATCTTTTATTAGTGCTGCATTGTCTTGCGATAGTCCGTTTGCTAAACCTGAAATAATAAAGGTTAATAAACTCACCAGAAAAACAATGGAACCTAAAATCAAAAATCGCACTTTATTTTTCTTCATTTCTTTTATAGCTAGGTTCATCTTAAAACCCCTCCTATTTCTTTTCACATTCTTAGAATATAGAGCCTAAATGAACAGAGCATGAACTGAAAATGAACGGAAGATGAACAAAGCATTACAATTGAATCCATGCTGAAGTTATTAATTATTTTTATAAAGGTTTTGCAAGCGTGCGAATGATTGCCTGCACTAGTTTAATTGTCACTTCACCCTACCTGCTTTCAACAAAAAACCTTCTACTCATAAACGGAAGTAGAAGGTTTAAAACATAGTATTGCAATTCGAGCACAATAGGTTAACAGCTTTTATGGACATTCATCAATAGCTATAACAATTTGAATTAAAGCTAATAGTTGTTTCGCAAAAGTTTTAAAATCGTCAAGATTTTGCTTAAACCCTTTCCACCTGTTGTAAATATTTTTTATAATCCCTACCATGTCAAAAGTAGTTTACAACTAAACTACCTTCCTCTTACTAAAGTAATTTACACATAACATATTGCCTATCAATAAACTACTTTATTATACTATTTAATGATAAACCTTCACCATATTACCCTAATGGAGGGTGGTAAAATATAGGACAAATTGTTCTTTGGTAATTATTTTCGCTATGCTATTCTTTATAGTAGAAAAATTGAATAGGCAAACCTAAAGAAATTTAGGGACGCAAAGCTATAGGGACTAAGGTTTAAAACTATGTCAGCCAGTTGCCGAAGAGTACATACTACTTTTTGTTTAGTAAGGTCATAAAAAAACAAATTGCTGAAAAAATATTTTTTTAATATAACTTCTAAAAGGTGAAATTTTATCTTTTAGTTTTTTCAGTGTCCACATAAAAATGGGTATATTTGTATGTTTTTTATATTATCCTTATTTTAAAAAAACTACTCTTTATGAGTAGTTTTTTTATGTACTCCGTTGGAAGAAATTCAAAACTTCATAAGGAGGAAGAATATATGAAAGTTGTAAAGATTGTAACAGTATCTGCTCTAGCTTTAAATTTAGTCGGCGGTCCATTGAATGTTTTGGCAAGTGAAAATCCGAATGGGAACATTGTCAAAACTTCAGCTGAAGCGAGTACTAAACATACGATAGCTTCGGTGAAAAAGTTTGATTTGTATGGAAAAGATATTTTAAAGGCATACGATGACGTATTTAAGATGGCTAATACTAACATTAAATCGATTACTAACAACGGTGGAAAGTATGCAAGTTCTACTATTGATAAAGCAATTGATGGCGACATGAATACCCATTGGGAAACAGGGACACCCAATAGTGCATCGTTCACAAATGAAGTCGTAATACAGTTCAATGACGTAGCTACGTTAAATAGAATTGTTTACGCTGCACGTCAATCAACTACAAAAGGTAAAGGTTTTGCACAGCAGTTTGAAATTTATAGCTCAACAACAGATTCAGGCAATGATTTTACACTTGTTTCATCAGGAGAATATAAAGGTTCTACTGGTGATATTGTCGAAATCCAGTTTGACCCTACAGAATTTAAACGTGTAAAATTTGTTTTCACTAAAGCAAATCAAGATTGGGCAAGTGCATCAGAGTTTCAGTTTTATAAAGAAGATGCACTCTCTGACAAAATGGCAACCCTATTTACTGATGACACAATGAGCGCTGTTAATGACAAGTTCCATTCGATGGATGTACTCAATCAATTAGATGCTGAAGCACAAGGACACCCCTTCTATGCTCAATTTAAAGAAGATATCGACAATGCAAAAGTGCTCCTAAGCAACGAAGCAATTGAAGCAACGACAGCAGAAACTTCGTCATTTAGTCATTACGCAAAAGAAGCATATTCTCAGTTATTTAGAATGGACTACAAAAACATTAAGACTATTCGCAATAACGGCGGGCACTGGGCTAGCGCAGTTATCGAAAATGCTATCGATGGTGATGTCAATACATATTGGGAAACAAATAGTAGCAACACAGCTACATTCTCAAATGAAGTAGAAGTCGAATTTATCGAGCCTATCACATTAAATCGTGTTATTTACGGGGCAAGACCATCTGACCTTAAAGGCTTTGCTGAGGAATTTGAAATTTATGCTTCACAAACATCGAAAGGCGATACGTATGAGCTTGTTGCAACAGGTAAACACAATATAGTTGCTGGATTAGTCGAAGCGAAGTTTGAACCAACTACATTTAAACGAGTAAAATTTAAATTTAAAAAGTCTGATCGAAATTGGGCAACTTTATCAGAATTAGCATTTTATAAAGAAGATACAATCAACGATAAAATGGCAAAGTTATTTACTGATGGAACGATGGATACAGTTTCACCAGAATTTAATAGCCTTGAACAAATTAACGCATTAGAAGAAGAAGCAAAAACACATCCACTGTACGATACTTATAAAGAAAACATTGAGTTAGCAAAAAAAATCATTAAAGGTGAAGTCGTTACAGAAGGAAGAATCATCGTAGCTGAACAACACGGGAACATGGTAAAGCATGCCAATGAGAATTTAAAATTCGGGTTCGGCAATAATTTACAACCAACTGGTCTTGCTGCACAACCTGGTGATGAAATCATCGTTTACGTCGACGCAGCAGCAAATGGTCCTCTACCACACTTATCATTCACGCAACAAGAAGGTGCTTGGAACAGTTGGAGAAGAGACGTCAGCTTAAAAGTTGGTAAAAACGTCATTACCGTTCCTGCAATTTCTAAAACTTCAGCTTATAACAAGGCTGTAACACCGGGCGGCACAATCTATATTGATAATCCATATACAGCACAAGAGCAAGGAAAAGCACCTACATTACGTTTTGAAGGTGTTGATAGAATTCCTTTTGCTACGAAATCTACTAATGTGGAGGAGTTCAAACAATTTTTAATCGACTATAAGAAAAAAATCGATGAAGACATGGCGAAACATCCAAAAGTCGAAGAACGCGAAGTACTTGATATCGTTGAAGTTGTAAGTGATCATTTATTCTGGACAGGAACTGCAACAGGTGCTTATAAAACGTATATAGAAAATGGCTATAGCCCACTACAAACTATTGAATCGTACAATCGTCTAATGGACGAATTATTTAAATATAACGGCTTAGATGGTCATAATGAAAAAAATGACCCGAAATTAATTCGAGAAAATGTACGACTTGCACAGCCCTATGCATACATGTATGCAGCTGGCGATCATATCGGCACATTAGATGATGTTGTGTCTGATATTCTAGTTCCTATCGAAGAAAAGGGCGGTTCATGGGGCGTAATCCACGAAATCGGTCATCGCATGGATATTGGCGTAAGAACTTACGGTGAAGTTACAAACAATATGCTTCCGCAGCATATGTCAGCATTTTACGGCAAAATTGATGGACGTATTCCTTATGAAGCGAACGTCTATAAAAACGTCCTAAAAGAAAACACGAAAGATTATAACGACCAAGGTCTGTTTGAAAAACTAGCTGTATATTGGCAACTTGAAATGTATAGTCCTGGATATTGGGGTAAATTAAACTCTTTATATCGCGAACGTAATGTGACACTAACAGATGGTGATCGATCTAAACAACAATATTTAGTCGAATTCTCTTCTGAAGCACTTGGATTAGATTTAAGTGAGCATTTTGCTCGCCATGGTTTTGTTGTAACTGACGAAACGAAAGCAAAAACAAGTAAATATCCAAAACCAGATAAAAAAATATGGTATTTAAATAATAGTGCAGTCGACTATAAAGGTAATGGTTTAAAAGGTAAAGAAGTAAACGTAACATTCGCCTCAAACCAAGCTGCCAAAACAAACACATTATATTTATCAATCGATAAAGCGTACCAAGATGATTTCTTAGGCTATGAAATTTTTAGAGATGATGAATTAATCGGCTTTACAAGTACTGGTCAATTTATCGATAAAAATGTAGATACAACAAAAAATTATACGTACAAAGTCGTTGGTTATGACAAAAAATTAAATACGTTAAAACCAGTAGAAGTAAAAGCATTTACGCCTTCCCTATCTGCTGAAGACAATGTAACGATTAAACTACATCAAGCTTTTGATCCTATGGATTATGTAAAAGCAATTGCCTATAGCGGCCAAGATATTACAAAATCAGTTAACATTAAATCAAATACTGTAGACGTTACGAAAAAAGGCAGCTATGAAGTTGTTTATGAAGTAAATGATGAAGGCATCAAAGAATCAAAAACAATGAACGTCAACGTCATTAGCGACATGCAATTTATTTCTGATATGACAGCGAAATCTGCAAAAGTAGGTTGGGGCTCATTACAAAAAGATAAGTCAATTGCTGGTGGTACCATTACATTACTAAGACAAGGTATGGATGCAACATATGCCAAGGGGCTTGGTGCACACGCGAACTCTGAATTAGTGTATGACATTGAAGGAAAAGGCTTTGATTTCTTCGAAAGTTATATCGGCATCGATCAAGCAGCAAAAGGCCAAAAATCTTCTGCTACTTTTGAAGTATGGGTCGATGGTGAAAAGAAATTTGCAAGTGATGTATTTAGAGCCAATACAGATCATGGCTATGTAAAAGTTCCTGTGACAGGTGCAAAAGAAGTGAAGTTAATTACAACGGATGCCAATGATAGCGGTAATTCCTCTGACCATACTATTTGGGCTGATGCGAAATTTGGCAAAGACTCAAGTCTACCTACTTTAACACTATCTGAAGACTTGACATTAGTGAAGTTAAATAGCGAATTTGATCTTCTAAAAGATGTAACAGCATCTGATATTGAAGACGGCGATTTAAGTAAACAAATCAAAGTAACTACAAATGGCTTCAATACAAATAAAACAGGTACTTACCAAATCGAATATACAGTAACTGATAGTGATAACAATGTTGCAACAGCAACAAGGAATGTTTATGTCTATAGCGATGAGAAATTCGCCTCAGACATTGGCTGGAAATCTGCTCAAACAGCGTATAGTACTGTTAACAAAGACAAATCGTCTTCAGGTGGTTCAATAAAAGTACTAAAAAATGGAGAAGTTAAGGAATTTGCCAAAGGGATAGGCACACACGCAAACTCTGAAATCGTCTATGATTTAACAGATAAAAACTACGATTACTTTGAAACACTCGTTGGTATTGATCGCAATATCGCTGAAAATGGAAATTCTAGCGTGACATTTAAAGTATTAGCTGACGGTCAAGAAGTATATAACAGTGGTGTCATGAAATATCAAACAGAAGCAAAACTTGTGAGAGTACCGCTTCAAGGTGTGCAAGAGTTAAAACTGATTGCAAATGATTCAGGCAACGGTAATGCATCAGATCATGCGAACTTTGCTGATGCTAAGTTCTATTTATCTAACGGTATGCCAGAACTAACAATTCCTAAATCAGTTGCAACAAAAGTAGGAACGCCTATTAGCATCGAAGAAAGCTATTTAGCAAAGGATGCTGAAGATGGTGATTTAACATCACAAGTACAAGTAACTGGCTTAGAGCAAGTGAACTTTAATCGAGCTGGTCAATATGAAATTACGTACACAGTAGTCGATAGTGATGGCAATGAAGTAACAAAAAAACGTACTATTTCAGTGGTGAATATGGAAGATTACCATTATCTAACTGATTTTGAATGGCAATCTACACAAAACAGCTATACTGCACCAGTAAAAGATATCTCCATTAGTCACAAGGCAATACGCTTAACAGGAGACGATGGTCGTGAGGTAACATACGAACGAGGCATCGGTGCACATTCAAACTCAACAATCATTTATGATTTAACAGATAAAGACGCAGATTTCTTCACTGCATTCGTTGGTGTAGACCGTCAAATGTACGGTACGGTTGGCTCAGTAACATTCCAAGTGTTTGTTGATGGAGAAAAGCAATTCGATAGTGGCTTAATGCAATCTCGTGATCCTCAAAAGTACATTGAAGTGAGTATTACTGGCGCAAAAGAGCTTAAACTTGTCGTAACAGACGGTGGCAACGGAAACGGCTCTGACCATGCATCATGGGGAGATACGAAATTACATTTTGCAAATGCGGATCGCGTATTCACTGAAGATTTAACACTAGCACTTGAAGATGCTAAAACAGTTAATGTAGAAAACTACACAGCTGACACAATCCAAGCTTTACAAGCGAGCATGGCAAAAGCAGAAGAACTTCTTGCTAATACACAAGCTTCGCAAGCCCAAATCGATCAAGCTTTAGAGGAGCTATTACAAGCAAAAGCTGCTTTAGTAGCAATTGACTTCGATCAAATTATACCAATTGCAGATAACCAGCTTAAAGTAGCTATCCAGCAAACGCTAGGTCTGTCAGGTGAAATCACTTTAGGTGATATGATTACACTGACAAGTCTACATGCACCAAATGCACGTATTACAAGTCTAGAAGGCTTACAATATGCTAAAAATTTAACATCAATTGATATTTCGGCTAATAGTATTACTGACTTCTCGCCATTGAAAAATCTAGGTAAATTAGAAAACATCACTGCGCACCCACAAATCGTTGAAGTATCTAGCTTAACAGGCCCTGAACTAACAATGGAAAATCTAGTCAAAGGATTAGATGGTAACTATCTTAACCCTTACCAAATAGCGCTAAGAAATACGAAAACAATGAAAGAGATTTCAGTAGATGTGGACCAACTTGCACCGAACGCAGACCACTTTACAATCGATCTTTCTCAAGAAGAACAAGGCATGTACATGTTAGTCATTGCGTATAAGCTAAACGAAGACACACTTATCCAATTAACTTATTTTGTGAAAAACTAGTCATGTGGCTGTCATAAAAACTCCTCCTCTTTTAAATACAACACCCACGGATTTTCCGTGGGTGTTTTTGATTGTATATAAATGTGTTCTTTTTATTTTATGAGATTTATTCCTATTGAACAAAAAAACCCCAAATAGTCACACTAGTAAAGTGTCCCTACTCGAGGTTGGTTCATATTCTTGATTAACAATTGTTTACTCAATGAACGCTAATATGAGCTTCCAAATCTAACTCGCTCATTTTAAAATACGTCGTGAATCGTTTGGACAAAGCTTGTGTGATGGCTTCACCTTGTTCTTCATCTAATGGTTTTGCATAAACCATGACAATGCCAATATTTTCGTTGCCCTCCTGCAATGGATTGAGCACTACATCTTCTTTCAAAATTAAGGCATTGCTCATCGCAACAAAATTTAACACCGTATTTTGCAACATTTTTCTTTCTCTTGGATTTAACCCCACAGTATCAATTATTTCAACCGTAACATAATTCATACTCTGCACCTCCATAAAATGTTGTGAAAGTTTTTTTATATATTTTACTATTTTTATTTCCTACTGAAAATTATTTAATAAGATGTGATTGTAGATTGTAATAATCATGTGGTTAGTGGCTAAAGTGGAATGTTAGATTTAACAAATCGGTAGTAGCGAGGGTACAGCTTACGTTGTGTTGAGCGGAAAGAGTCCGCACGTAATGTAAATCAACTGCATTAGCTAAAAAAGACGAACAGCACCTAAAGTTGTTCGTCTTTTTGTATTCTTTAAATTTTAAAGTGACCAACAATTGTATGTAAGTCCATTGCTTGATTGCTCAAATTTTCCGACTGCGCTTATTTCTTGTAAAGATGAAAGTTGTTGCTGAGAAGCTGCTTGGGAACCTTCCAAAGCTATGTATTTATTGACATCACCCGTAGCATAGAGCTGACTCCTTTTTCAATAAAATGGATATAATTAGTCATTTTAGACTATATTTATATTTTTATCTATATAGTATTTACTACCATTAATAAATTATTTAAAATAAAAGTATCCCGATTAATTCAAAAAACAGTAAGTATTTTAATAATTATTACTACTGTCGCATGATACAATAATCATAAAATTATTGATTAGCTTATAAAAAATGGATATATAACAAAATAGGAGGAGATATTCAATTGAGTACTGATTTTTTAGAAGATAAATTGCGTGAAACATTTTCACATTTGCAATCTATAGAAGGAGTAAAATCGGTTGATAGCATTCTAGAGCGTTTAAACGACGATAAAATTTTCCCCGAAATTACTACATTAATATATAATTCAAAATTCGAATTAGTTTATTTATACGAGGAGCAAAAAGTAGTATTGAAAACCATTAAAGAAGGAATAACGCTCGATACAAAGTTTATGAACGAAATACATTTGATTCATCAATATAAAGACATGATTGAGTGTATTCTAACAGGAATCATCGCAACCGATAAAATTAAAAACTACTCACTTAACCTGCTTTCACTAAAATATAGTGAATTAATCCAAAGTATTTAATGGACAACAAAGAACCGATGAACGGGAAATCGCTCATCGGTTTTTTGTGTAGTCTTTAGGTTAGGGAATGTATTATTTTATATAATCACCCTGAATTGGTTCTTTTGCGGAGGGCGGCGACTCCTGCGGGAACAGCACAATACGTAAGACGCAACAGGCGGCGCGACTGCGACGGTTGCGGCTTACGATGTGCCCGCGGAAAGCGTCCGCCCGTAGCGGAAATCATCCGTAGGAGTTATCATTTTGACGTGTCCATTCATATTGAATATCAGGTAAATTCTCTTCATTTTCATGACCTCTACCGATCACCTCAAATCCATGCTTTTCATAGAAACGTTGTGCCTTTTCATTTACTTCAAATGTATATAATGTTAATCTCCCACTTGATAGAACTTTCGCTTTATTTAATAATGTTTGACCTATACCGCACCCCTGGTAGTCGTTATGAATATATAATTGGCTTATTTCACTATCATTATAGGCAATCATGCCAACAACTGTTTCCTCTATAAGCGCTAAATCTATTTGAAATTGTTCAGGTAATATATGATTTAAAAAATAAACATGATTTTCAACGCTATGCATTTCTTTCTGACCAATTGCCTGTTCCTTGCTATCTCGCCACATGGCAACTGTTTGCTCAGAAAATTCAGGGCTATATGGCATGATGCTGATTTTATGTTGCATTAAAGTCCTCCCTCTTTATGAGTAATGTCTAACAGTGGCAATAAAAAACCCTTGAAATACAAGGGTCGATGGTAGTCTTACTAGGTCTATTTGGCGACTTTTAACATCTAACATATTTGCGTTTAAAGCCAATTCTTCCTTTATCCATTTCCTTTTGAATACTTTCATAGGCATGAAGAAAGCTACTTTTTTTATTGTCCTTTTTAAGTTCTACTGGACCAACCGTTTTGGCTGTTGCGAGCGCCATGTCGTGCAGTGGTATATACGAAACACCCACCGTGTTTAGGAAGTTATTCATGGCAGATTTCGTTCGTTCTGGCGAATCATGAATAGTGTCTTTCACAATTTCTAACATACTGGCAATCTTGTCTTCTGAAAATTCTACATCTTTTCGATTTCCTAAAAGCCAGCAGTAGCAACTCCAGCCCGCAGACATTCTCAGCTCTTCCCCACTAGCAATCCATTTATCAGCAACTTGTTGTGCAATATCCGCTTCCGCTAAAGTAACAGCTACAACATAATCAGACAACATATAAAAATATGCCGTATCCATCCAACGATCAAAATCAGATTCCGTCATTGCTTTTGGATCGGCAATAATGCCAGCAAAATACATTGCATCATAGTTCCCTGAAGCATAAAGCTCTTCCGCTAAAGGTTGATTAATCTTTATTTTCTTCGCTATAGGCTTCATTGCACCTGTTGCCACTCCAAAAAGCGGCTCATGTGCACCATTGGACATGTAAATTTTTTTAGTCCGTTCCTTCCCTAGCGCTTCAAGCTCCTGCATTACTATTTCAAAATTCATTATTTGCACTCCCTTCGTTTTAGCATTTTAATATTTTTGCAATCTCGAATATATCACCATTATCCTATATCAAAGTATCATTTGTCAGCTGAAGGTTTTTTTAATGTTTGCATGTTAATAAGTGGGTTTTCCCACCTTTTATTTCCTAATACCCACCAAAAATTCTCCTATAATCATTTTTTTTGCTTTTTTATCAACTTTCTATTAATATCACTTAGTTACCATTATTCAGTAAAGCTTAATTAAAATTAAATACGTACGGTTTCTTTTTATTAAATTGGGCAATATACACATTATAACTACAATCAAAATAAAAGAAGTTTCTATGCGAAAGGTAATTTTATTAAAAGCTAACACATCATGATTTAATTCATCAGGAGGTTACATATGCAATACATTATTTCAATTTTAGGTATTCTCATTGTGTTATTTTTGGCTTGGTTGGCTAGTTCCAATCGAAAAGAGATAAAATTCAAACCAATTATCACAATGATTGTCATTCAAATTCTATTGTCTTTGTTATTATTAAATACAGAATTTGGATTAATCATTATCAAGGGCATAGCTACTGTTTTTAACAAGTTGCTCGAATATGCAGGTGAAGGTGTTTCCTTTGTCTTTGGCGGCTTGGCGAACGAAGGAGAAGCTCCATTCTTTTTAACAGTGTTGCTACCAATTATATTTATTTCTGCATTAATTGGGATCCTTCAGCATTTAAAAATCCTACCATTCATTATGAAAGGAATTGGATGGGTCTTAAGTAAAGTAAACGGAATGGGGAAACTTGAATCTTATAATGCTGTTGCTTCATTGATGGTCGGTCAATCAGAGGTTTTCATTACATTAAAAAAACAGCTCGGCCTACTTTCAAAACAACGTTTATATACTCTATGTGCGTCGGCAATGTCGACTGTATCTATGTCCATCGTTGGTGCTTATATGACGATGCTCGAACCAAAATATATTGTTACGGCATTAGTTTTAAACTTATTTGGTGGTTTTATTATCGCTACAATTATGAATCCGTACCAAATTGACCCTAACGAGGATATATTAGAAATCGAGCATGAAAAGCAATCCTTCTTTGAAATGCTCGGCGAGTATATTCTTGATGGTTTTAAAGTTGCCATTATCGTCGGTGCCATGTTAATTGGGTTCATCGCATTGATGGCTGGATTCAATAGTGTGTTTGAGCTATTATTCGGCATTTCGTTCCAAAGTATTCTAGGTTATATCTTTGCACCAGTTGCCTTCATCATGGGGATTCCGTTCTCTGAAGCAGTTAGTGCTGGATCAATTATGGCGACCAAACTAGTAACGAATGAATTTGTGGCGATGTTGGATTTATCCGGAGGCGATCATCACTTTAGTGAACGTACAATGGGTATTCTTTCTGTCTTCCTCGTTTCCTTTGCCAACTTCTCATCAATTGGTATCATTGTCGGGGCTGTAAAAAGTCTAAATGAAAAGCAAGGGAATGTAGTCGCACGCTTTGGATTAAAATTATTATTTGGTGCTACACTTGTAAGCGTACTATCAGGTATCATTGTTAGCTTGATTTTATAAAAAAAAGGAAGTGGCATGCTCCACCTCCTCAGCACGTCGACAAAGGGCATTAAGAAGTCATTCTTAATGCCCTTTGTCTTTTTATCAACGGTGCCAGGCACTCAAACAATTTTGTGGAGGACGGCGACTCCTGCGGGAACGCACAGCACGTAAGACGCAATAAACCGCGCGTTAGCGAGGATTGCGGCTTACGGTATGTCCGCGGAAAGCGCCGCCCGTAACGGAAATCAACAGCAGTATTTTTATTTTAATTTAATAACCATTTACAAAGTTCGAGATTGTTTCGATTTCGTCTTCTGTCAGTTCTCTTTGAACGTGTTTTTCATATTCCTTAATAATGCTTTGCTCGTCTCCGCCGAAACGATTCGTATAGTTGGCAATTGTTCGAAGTTTTGCTACTTCTTGATTAAAGGCTTCTTTTGAAATCGGCTGTTGATGTGAAGGGATATATGTATCCGCATCAAATTGCTCTAATTCATCCAACAAGCGCAGCGTTTCCTTAATTGTATAGTTTTCTTTTTCAGCGTAAAGATTAGGATAAATACAGTCAGCAAGGAAAAGAATCTTTTCTTCTTTAATATAGACAACTACTGAATCAGAAGCATGGTCCCCTCCAACATGTTGAATGATACAAGTTACCCCACCTAAGTCCATTTCCACTCGTCTTTCAAACGTCACATCTGGTAAAACAATCTTAATATCTCGGTGATCTTTGAATTCTTCTTTAATGGCTCTTGCGCAAAATTCAATTTCAATTCCCTCTTTTACTCGCTCATCGATTGCTTCATCAGACCATGAGAACGGAATCAATTTCTCCATTTCTTCTTTTGTTGCGCTAGAAGCGATGGAAACAATATTACGTAGTGCTGACAGGCCAAAAATATGATCCCAATGCCAATGTGTTAGAACTACTATTTCAGCATTAGGAACCCCCATTTTTAAAAGTTCTTCCTGAAAATATTGTACATGATCTTCCGAGTTACCTGCATCGATCATTAATGTCTTGTTATCGCCAACTACCATTCCTAGAATGGGACGATCAGTTTCTGATATTGGCGTGATATACCAAAAACGTTCACCTATTTTGTTAATTGAGTGCATAATAAATTATCTCCTTCCATTTATCATAGTTTAATTCAAAAAGTAATAATTTACTCTTTAGAAGTTTTTTTTGTGAATAAGAAACAATTGCATGGCAATTTATTCTACTTGAGTGGATAATATTAGGTGCTTAAAAGATATAAAAGGTTTGGAATTAGAAAGTAAAGGGAAAATAGTGCATAAATTTCAACTACTACAATTTAGTTAGCTATTAAACAACAGAACTTCATTTACAATAATTTAAGTTTTAATATGAGATGTCGATGTGAGAGTCTCTGCACTGGTCATCAATTAAAAAGATGGAGTGAAATTTTATTTTCATTCCATCTTTTATTATTTTATAAATGAGGAGTTAAGGTAGCCGAGGCTATAAATTGCATTATATACCTCATTATTTATATAATTACCATATTTAATATTTATATTAACCACTATTTACCAATAAATGTAGGTTTAATTGCAAATACAATGATTTTTTGAAGGGGTGATTGTATGTTGAAAAATATGAATAATTATACTTCAAAAGGAGAATGTACTTCCGTTATACTGGCTTCACTCATGGGATTCTCTCAAGTCGTTTTTATTGAAAATGCCATTTCCGGCTTTATTATTTTATTAGCTATTACTATTTATTCTTATAAATTGGGCATCATTTCACTTTTATCTTCTATTGTCGGCACACTAATCGGAAAAATAGGAGGTGCGCAAGAAAATAGTGTTAGGTCAGGTCTATTTGGATATAATTCTGTCTTAACAGGTTTGGCCATTTCATTATTTTTAACTGGAACTTCTAGGTGGGGCATCGCTCTATTAGGAGCAATGATTGCAGCGATTTTTACAGCAACAATGATGCATTTTTTGAAAAATATAGACTTGCCAATCCTTACTTTTCCTTTTATCATCCTAACATGGTTTATCCTTTTAGCTTCTTACAAACTAAACGTATTCCACTTAAGTGAATCTTTAGTACCCCAAAGTTTATCGTACTGGCAACTAAATATTGCAGGTGAGTTAAATTGGACTGTAGGTTTTTTGAATAATATTGAGCAGATCTTTTTTTTGAATCATCCTTTATCAGGTGTACTTCTTTATAGCGCTATATTTTGGGCTAGTTGGAAACTTGGTTTAAATGCTGTGATAGGGAGTGTCGTCGCTTTACTCATATCGTATGGACTTGGAGGAGAACACTCTTTAATAATAGGAGGTCTTTACGGCTACAATGCCATATTAACATGTATGGCAGTCTCTACTGTATTTAGTACCAAATCTAATCGTTTTAGAATGATTTCAGGCATTCTAGCGACATGTTTAACTATCCCACTTACTGCTAGTTTTAGTACTTGGCTTTTACCATATGGCCTCCCTGTTCTAACGATGCCATTTGTCCTTAGTACGTGGCTTTTCTTAGGTGCTAGAAAGGTAATTCCTAATTTGTAAATAGAGGTATTCTTCAGGTGGAGAGTTTAAATTGTTTCAGGATTTCCTAAGTACGTGTTAACTACCAATAAAAAACATCTTACATAAATATTGGTCGTTTTGCGTACTTTGTATTCTATTTCCTTTTGACTCATCCTCTCCGTCACAACCCCAATAAATTCATTCACAACTCACCAGTAATAATAGCTATAAAAAAATTATATACTAGAAAACAAACCAACTACCATCTGTGAAAATGCGAAAAAATTCTCTTTAAGTTAAAATAATTCTCTTTTAAACTATTTTTGCGTTGACAATCGTAATTTAAATTTATATACTATTCCAAATTAAACCACCAAAAGGTAAATTAATCTAACTTAACTGGTACGTACATCACAATAAGTTTACAGCACTTAAATGTAAATCGATCATTCCTACTCTCGTTAAACTCCTTGGTTTGCCGGTTGTAGCATTCATAATTATAAGGTTTATTACTGTCAATCATGTAATAACTCAAACTTTATTAATTCAAGCTACGATGCCTGCTCTGACATTGTCATCTATTTTATTTAGTAAATATAATGCGAACGATAAATTAGGTGCAATTGTAACAGTAATTTCAACAATTTTTTCTTTATTGTCAATACCATTGATTCTTTTAATTTTTGTTAAATTAAATTACTTTTAGGAGGAATTATATGATGAAGGTTGATTTACTAATAAGAAATGCAAATATTATCACTTTAGATGCTCAAAGTACACGTGCTAATGTTTTAGCTTCTTATAGAGGAAGAATTGTAGGAATTTGGTCTAAAGCTGATTTTAATAAAGCAGAGGATTCTTTAGCTCTCGAAATACATTCTAAAGAACTCGATTTAAATGGTGCAACGGTAATTCCTGGTTTCATCGATACTCATAACCATCTATTTGTATATGCGTTAAATAAGGCGCAAGTTGATTGTTCATCTCCGCGAAATAAAAGTATTTCAGATATCATCTACAATTTAGAAGCGTTTCATCAGAAACAAAATGACAGTAGTTGGATTTTAGGCTTTGGCTATGATGATACAATGCTCACCGAGAACCGACACCCTACTAAAGAAGACTTAGATAAAGTAAGTACAGATCGTCCTATAATTATCCGCCATGTTTCAAATCATATTGCAGTTGTAAACTCCAAAGTACTGGAACTAGCGAAAATAGATGCTTCTGTGAAAGACCCAGAAGGAGGGCATTTTGGACGAGATGCATCGAATAATTTAAATGGGGTTTTATACGAACATGCAGCAATGAGCTTTGTTTACGATTATATCCCTGCCCCTTTAAAAGAAGAATTTATAGAATTAATTCGCGTCGCTGCTCAAGATTATGTTGCGCAAGGGATTACTACTAATACTGATGCAGCCGTAGGGCATTCAGAATACGATATTCATATGGATGTTATAAGACATACAATACATCCCATGAGAATTCGATTAATGTTTATGTATAATGTGTTATTGGAAGGTGGCTTTTTTGAAAATTATAATGCAAATCAACTAAATCAGAAAATATTAGAAAACTCTAATGGCATGGCTAAATTAGATAGTGTGAAGCTATTTCAAGACGGCTCGATTCAGGGGCTTACCGGAGCATTACGTCAACCATATTATAATGATCCAAATTTATATGGGGACCTTATTTTTCCACAACAAACTTTGAACGATTACGTATTAAATTTCCATAATCGTGGCTTTAGAATTGCCACACACGGGAATGGAGATCGTGCAATAGGTTCTATCCTTGAAGCCTATCAACAAGCACTTGAAACTTCTCCAAGGAGTGACCACCGTCATCGAATTGAACATGTTCAAACTGCTACACCAGAAGATTTGAAGTTGATGAAAGCCTACAATATTGCTGCTTCATTCTTCATTAATCATGTTTATTATTGGGGCGATCGCCATAAAAACATCTTTTTAGGGCCTGAAAGAGCAGAAAGGATGAATCCTTTGAAAGAAGCAGATGACTTAGGTTTGTTGTATACATTACATTCAGATTGTCCAGTTACTCCGATTTCCCCACTCTTCTCAATTTGGGCAGCGGTTAATCGTGTAACGAGTGGAGGACATGTACTAGGAGAAGGACAAAAAATTGAAGTTGAAACCGCATTAAAATCAATGACAATTTATGGAGCTCAATTGAACTTCGACGAACAAGATTTAGGTAGTATTGAAATAGGAAAATTCGCTGATTTTGCAATTTTAGATAAGGATCCAACAGCAGTTGATCCTATGACCATTAAAGATATCAATATTTTATCTACGATAATTAATGGCGAAATTGTATTTGAAAATAAAGAGTTAGCTTTATCAAAGTTAAAATAATTACTATTTCCCCAATAGTAACTATTTATATATGTTAGACAAACTACTGACAATCCCCATCTGTCAGTAGTTTTCCGAATATTACAAAAATAAAAACTCTATCCTGTTCCTGAAAATAAACTTTAGTAAAGCGTTGATTTCCGTTCAACTCAATTTAGAGTCCTAATATCCTCTCTTTCTGATTCACCTTTGAATGGAATTACCTATAAAAAATTTATATACTAAAAAATAATTCTCTTTTAAATCATTTTTTTCTACTTAAACACTATTATTATGTTGACAACTATATTTTAAATTTATATACTATTCCAAAATAAACCATGGAATTGTAGATGGATTTAACCCAACTGGTCCGTACGTCATGACAAGTTAAATTTATTTACTATTTAGAAAGGAGTTATTCTATGTCCGCAAAAACATTTTTTAATGTCTTTATTGGTCTTGTTTTACCTGTTGTTAGTGTAATTGCTGGGTTAATTTATTTTCGTTACTCCGAACATTTTATTTTAGGTTTCCCAATTCTTTATTTTTGGATGTTCTTATGGTTCATACTGACATCTCTTTGTATTTCTTGTTCTTGGTTTTTCTTCGATAAAAAAAATTATGATTAATTAATTGACAAGGTGGGATGGATAATGGCAGTTACAATTTTCATAGGTGTTCTTATTTTTTCTCTAATTCTAGCAGTGCTCTCAAAAGGAAAATCAAAAAAAGACAATGTAGCAGATTATTTAGTTGGTGGCAGGTCTTTTAACGGATTTATCTTATTCTTTCTTGCTATCGGTGAAGTTTATAGTATTGGAACAATTATTGGGTTTCCTGGAGGTATATACGCAAAAGGAGCAAGCTATGGAATATGGTTTCTAGGATACATACTTCTAGCATATCCAGTTGGTTACTTCCTTTCGCCTCTTATTTGGCGGGCTGGTAAACACTACAATGCGATGACCGCTCCTGATTTGTTCAAGAGCCACTTTTCTAGCAGACCTTTAGAGTTACTAGTGGCATGTACTTGTTTACTTTTCCTCATTCCTTGGGGACAGTTACAGTTTGAAGGGCTAATAGTAGCTTTAAATGCTTTAGGCTTCGATTTCCCACCTATTATTGCTGTATTCATTGCTGGTACAATTGCATATGTTTACGTGGCTATTTCTGGCGTTAAAGCACCTGCTGTTATATCGATTTTAAAGGATATCCTTTTATTCGCAGCGATCATTATCGTAGGTTGGGCAGCCTTTTCAAAACTCGATGGTGTAAGTAATCTATTTACTACTGCAAAGGAACACGGTGCCTCAGTGTCATTTGGTTCGACAGAACAAGTCACGTTTTCAATAACGACAATTATTTTCCAAGCAGTAGCTTTCTATTGTTTCCCATTTATTATAAATGTATTGTTCACAAGTAAATCAGAAGGGACAATTAAGCGCGCCCAAAGATTTATGCCACTGTATATGCTTATGTATCCATTCTTAATTGCTTCAGCATATTTTGCTTTAGTTGCTTTACCGAATATTGATAACCCTAACCATGCGTTTATTGCCACTTCAATTGAATTATTACCTACATGGGTAGTTGGATTAGTCGCTGCTGGTGCCGCACTATCAGGGCTCTTAGTTCTAGCCGTTATATCTTTAGTAGTCGGTGGTATTTTTACTCGTAACATTGTGACAAGTATTCCGGAAAATAAACAACGCAAATGGTCACAAGTCGTTGTTATTGTTTATTTATTAATTTCAATGTTGTTAACTGTCTCACTTCCAAGTCTAATGCTAAATCTAATCAACACAGCTTATTTTGGCTTTGGTCAAATATTGCCTGGTATTCTTTCAATTATTTTTTGGAAAAGAGCTACAGCTATAGGAGTGGGTGCGGGTATTCTAACTGGTACGGCAATCGCCTTATCCTTCCAATTTGCAGGTATCAGTATTTTTGCAATCAATACAGGACTTATTGCATTATGTTTTAACTTCCCTGTCTTGATTATTGTGAGTCTACTGACATCTAAAAATAAACAGTTGCTCACACCGATAGTATCTGTGCGCATGGAGAAATAGTTTAATAATGATTGTTTTAGGAAGTGCATGAAATGGAGTATTCTATTGTTTTTGAATCAATTCTATTAATAGGATTTATGATTTTAATCGGTGTATTACTTGCTCGCATTACACCTATTAATGATAGTACTCGTAAAACCTATACGCTTATTATCGTGAATGTAGCGATGCCCTGTATTATTTTGTCGAGCATATTTAAGGTAGATATTAGTCCTACTATTCTTAAAAATATCGGAATGGTATTTGGACTATCAATTATTATTTGTATAATCGGCATTTTACTAGGATGGCTATTGATCACTATTTTTGATAAGGAAAGTTCGATTAAACCTGAAGTTGCCCTTCTCTCTGGACTTGGCAATACAGGTTTTATCGGGATACCATTATGTGCTGCGATTTTAGGTCCTAAAGGTGCTTTATATGCTGCCATTTTTGATGCAGGTGTGGACTTGGTCATATGGACTGTTGGCGTTATGCTACTACAAAAATCGATGAAATTTTCATTTAGCACGTTGAAATCGATGATCAATATACCAACTATTGCAATTGTATGTGGCTTATTCTTTGCTTTTGTTAATTATCGTCCACCTGTCATTTTTATTACGTTAACAAATCAGTTAGCTGCACTTGCATCACCACTTGCCATGTTTTATATCGGAATACTAATCATGTCTGTAAATAAAGCTCAATTTACAGTACTTAAAAGTAAATCGATCATTCCTACACTTGTTAAACTCCTTGGTTTGCCGGTTGTAGTGTTCATCATTATAAGTTTTATTACTGTCGATCAAGTCATCGCACAAACGTTATTAATTCAAGCTACAATGCCTGCTCTGACATTGTCATCTATTTTATTTAGTAAATATAATGCGAATGATAAATTAGGCGCTATTGTTACAGTTATTTCAACAATATTTTCATTATTATCGATACCGTTACTTCTATTAATATTGGTTAAATTAAATTACTTTTAGGAGGTCAATAAAATGTTAAAAGTTGATTTACTTATAAAAAATGCAAACATTATTACTTTAGATGCTCATAGTACACGTGCTAATGTAGTAGCTTCATTTGAGGGAAGAATCGTAGGGATATGGTCTAAAGATGAATTTAATCAAATTAAAGATTCTTTAATTTTTAAACAAGGCATGAATGAAGTAGATTTAAATGGCGCAACGGTAATCCCTGGTTTCATCGATACACATAACCATCTATTAATATATGCGCTAAACAAGTCTCAAGTAGATTGTTCCCCTGCAAATAATAAAAGTATTACCGATATCATTTATAAGTTAACCAAGTTCCATAATGAACGAGCTGACAGCAGTTGGATTTTAGGCTTTGGCTATGATGATACAATGCTATTAGAAAATAGACACCCTACAAAAGAAGACTTAGACAAAGTAAGTACCGAACGCCCTATATTTATCCGCCATATTTCAAATCATCTTGCAGTTGCAAACTCAAAAGCACTAGAAATCGCAGAGTTAAATGCTTCTATTCAAGACCCAGATGGAGGTCATTTTGGTCGCGATGAATTCAATAATTTAAATGGTGTTTTATATGAGCCAGCTGCCATGGACTTAGTTTTCAATAGTATACCTACTCCATCGAACGAAGAAGTAATTGAGTTAATTCGAATAGCTTCTCAGGATTATTTAGCACAAGGAATCACAACGAATACGGATGCAGGGGTTGGATTAACATTAGGTCCAATAGAATACGATATCCATATTGAAGCCTTGAAAGAAAAAGCACACCCAATGAGAATGCGATTAATGATTATGAATGATTTGTTATTGGAAGGTGGCATTTTTGAAAAGTATAATGCTAATCGACTTAATCAGAAAATTTTAGAGGATTCTAACGGAATGGCCAAATTAGATAGCGCAAAACTATTCCAAGATGGCTCGATTCAGGGGCTTACAGGCGCATTACGTCAACCCTATTATAATGATCCAAATTTATATGGGGACCTTATTTTTCCACAACAAACTTTGAACGATTACGTATTAAATTTCCATAATCGGGGCTTTAGAATAGCAACACATGGAAATGGAGATCGTTCCATAGGCTCTATCCTTGAAGCTTATCAATATGCACTTGATACTTCTCCATGCAGTGATCATCGTCATCGAATTGAGCATGTGCAAACTGCTACACCTGAAGATTTGAAATTAATGAAAGACTACAATATTGCTGCTTCATTCTTCATTAATCATGTTTATTACTGGGGCGATCGCCATAAAAACATCTTTTTAGGGCCTGAAAGAGCAGAGAGAATGAACCCACTCAAAGAAGCTGATGATTTAGGCTTGTTGTATACATTGCATTCTGATTGTCCTATTACGCCTATTTCCCCACTCTTTTCAATATGGGCTGCGGTTAATCGCTTAACGAGAGACGGGCATGTACTAGGTGAAGGACAAAAAATAGATGTTGAAAGTGCATTAAAATCTATGACGATTTACGGTGCCCAATTGAATTTCGACGAACAGGATTTAGGTAGTATTGAAATAGGGAAATTAGCTGATTTTGCAATTTTAGATAGGGACCCTACAGCTGTTGATCCAATGACGATTAAAGACATCAACATTTTAGGTACGATTATTAATGGTGAATTTGTATTTGAAAGTAAAGAATTAGCTTTTTCAAAGTGAAAATAATTACTATTCCCCAATAGTAACTATTTATATATTATTAAAAAACTACTGACTCCCCATTTGTCAGTAGTTTTTTAAATTTCCAAACAAAAGTATCTATTATGGCCCTGTAAACTTACCTTATTAAAACGTTGTTTTCCGCTCAAGAGGCTCCTTTACCGCATGCAAGAGTATCGCGCCTTCCACTACAATCAACGAGTAACGCCTACTTATTAAAAAAATTCTGACTCATTTTTAAAAATTAAGTTCAAGTTCATTATCCATTTTACTGCTTTTTTAAACGTTGAGATTTGAAATGAAAAGCATACATACCTGGATTATAATCAGCAATACAATATTCAATGAGATCTCCATTAATATCATAAACAAAGCGATTTAGATGGAGTGAATTACTGTTTTCTTTAATATTAAGCAATTTACAATCCTCTTTGGAAATAGGCTTACTCGTAATAACCTCATCCGCATCATGCAATTGTATATTCATTTCATCCTCTAACAAGTCATACAACGTACCACTCTTAATATCAAGCTTCGAAAGCTTTTCACCAATTTCTATTGGATAGTATTGTGTCTCAATGGCTATTGGCATATCATCTGCATAGCGTACGCGTTTAATCAAATATGCTTCAGCTAAATTAATCGCTTCCTTTACTTCATCAGAAACCGTAATAATCCCATGTTTAATTAACTTCGTCCCTGGCTTCATCCCCATATTCTCAATACTTTTAGTCGTACTAATTAGATTACCCAACCAGTAATGAACGGGCTTTCTAGTAATATATGTACCTTTACCATGTCTTTTCTCCACAATACCATCTATTACTAATTGTGAAATGGCTTCTCTTACTGTACTTCTACTAACACTGTATTCTTCCATTAATTCTCGTTCACTCGGTATTTTACTTGTATAAATACCTTGATTAATTTTCTTTTCGATCATTTTTCTTAACTGTATATGGAGAGGTATTGGATTGTTTGAGTGAATCATTATTACACTCCTTTCGATAGTAAGTTTGTATAGGGTTAATTGGATTGATAGACATATTATTATGAATCCTAAAAGTAACTGCATACCCATAATTATCATTACTTCTATTATATATAGACCTATAAGACCTCGTCCACATCAGTGCGTTTTATCTTAATATATTACTAATATTGCCGTATAAACTCGTCACTCAACATAGGAGGACACCGTAGTTATATATATTTTATATAATTCACTTAGTAAAAATATATTATCCATGTTAAAATCTGGTCTTTATAATGAAGGTATCACTACTAAAGGAGGCACTTGAATGGAGTTTAATAAACTTGGAAATAGTGGATTATCTGTGAGCAAGATTGCATACGGCAACTGGATAAATCATGGGGGCAAAGTAGACGAAGACACTGCAAATGAGTGTGTTAAAGCTGCACTAGATGTTGGTATAACAACATTCGATACTGCGGATGTATATTCAGATACGAAAGCTGAAGAAATACTCGGTCGTTCTTTAAAAGGTATTCGACGCGAGAGCATTGAACTTTGCACAAAGGTGTGCCATCCAACTGGGAATGGACCAAATGATAGAGGTTTATCGCGAAAACACATTTTTGAAAATTGTAATGCCTCTTTACGTAGGTTGCAGACTGATTATATTGATGTCTATTATGCACACCGATTTGACCCAACTACTCCCCTTGAAGAGACAATGTTAGCCTTCGCAGATCTTGTCAGACAAGGTAAAGTTCTATATATCGGGGTAAGTGAGTGGACATCAGAACAAATTACCCGTGGTGCAGCACTTGCACGGGAATTGAATATCCCTCTTATCGCAAGCCAACCCCAATATTCAATGCTGTGGAGAGTTATCGAAACTGACGTAATCCCAACCTGTCAACGTGAAGGTCTAGGACAAGTAGTATGGTCGCCTTTAGCACAAGGAGTTCTCACAGGAAAATATTTACCTCAACAACCCGTACCGACACAATCCCGTGCTAACTCGTCAGCAGGTAAACCATTTTTCAATAAACTTGCACAACGTTGGATGAACGACAATGTTCTTACTGCTATCCAACATCTTAAACCTATCGCACAACAGATTGATCTTTCCCTTGCTCAGCTCTCAGTAGCTTGGGTGCTGCAAAATCAGAATGTTTCCTCAGCAATTATCGGGGCATCGAGTCCAGAACAGGTAAGAGAGAATACCGTAGCTGCTAGTGTCAAACTAGAGCCTGAAATAATGCAGCAAATTGATAAAGTACTGGAAGGTCTCATTGAGTACGATCCAAGTAAAACAGGTTGAGTTTATGCATGAGAAAGCTTGAGCTAAATAACAATCCTTCCTCCCCATCCCATGTGGATGGGCTTTTATTTTTGGTGGTCAAGATGTAAAAGTGAATATACTTCTCTAATAACTGTTAAGAAATGTTCTGCTACTGCAGATGTTTCATCTTTTCTCCAGCCAACATAAAGGTTTACTTTTGGTGTAGTTTGTTGGATTTTTTTATAGATAACACCAGGACGTTTATAACTTTCTACCGACGAAGGAACAACAGAAACGCCCATTCCTGTTGCAACTAAATTAACAATCGTATGCATTTGAATAGCTTCTTGAACAACATTTAAATTTACGCCATGCTCCCAAAAGTAGCTAATAATTAAATCATAAAAATTGGAACCCATTTGCCGCGGAAACAAAATAAATGGTTCACCAATTAACAATTCGACTGGAATTTCGGACAATTTGGCGAATGGATGATCTTGGTGTAAAACTACTCTTAAAGATTCTTCAGAACAAACTTCAGAAGATAGTATTTCGTTGTTCTGTTTAGACCGAATAAATCCTATATGAATTTGTTTTTCATAGAGTGCCTTTATTTGCTGCTCCGTTGTCATTTCACGCAATATAAGATTGATTTTAGGAAAGCGTTCTCGAAATATATTAAGAACTTCTATAACAATTTCTGTAGAATCGACAAAACCAATTATTAAGTTCCCTATTTTACCTTCAGCAGCAAGTTGTGTTTCCTCTATTGTTCTTTCTAACTGCAACAGCGTTTGTTGAGAACCTGCTAAAAATATCTTTCCAGCATCCGTCAGTTCAACCATTCTTTTCGTCCGATGAAAAAGTTGCACGCCCAATTCTTCTTCCAATTTACGAATTTCTTGGCTTAAAGGGGGTTGTGCCATTCTGAGACGTTCTGCTGCACGACTAAAGTTCAATTCTTCTGCAACCATTATAAAATAGCGAATTTTCCTAATATCTATTTTCATGCACCCCTTCTGAAAATCCAATAGCAACTATTTACATCATTTTAGCATAATCTCCCATTTTAATAATTAAGAAAAGAACTACCTTCGTTTTTTGCCTAAAATAAAAATAAGTATATCCTTGCGATGCCGGCAAAAATACACTTATTTTTTCATGAAAAGTAAAATGCGCATACGCTTAACAAAGTGTAAATGGCTTTTCAACTGTCAAACTACTTCTATAAAAGTTGTAACTTTGACCTTTGCGCTCTCGTACTAAATAATTGCGTTCCATTAAATAATGTACAAAGGTAATTACTTGAATAAAAGCAGCTCCTCTAAGCTCTACTGGCTTATGTGCGTACACCTGATTCGTTATTTCCTGTGCGGTCGCCCCTTCTTCTGGTATTGCATGTAAAATTTGCTGACATTTGTCTGTATAATGTGCCATTAACCGTGATACGCGCTCATTAAAGTCTTCAATCTGTGTCCCATGAGCAGGCAATGCATCATAAATTTTCAATTGACCTAAGCTTTCAAATGTCGCCAAATATAAGGCAAGAGGATTTTGCATGTGGGTAGAAGGCATGACAATCGGATTAATAATTTCCAATAAATGATCACCTAAAAATAACACGCCTGTCTCTTTTTCATAAAAGCAATAATGATCTGACGAGTGTCCGGGTGTCCAAATTGGCTGCAAATTAAATGTTTCACTCTCAATCATTTGATGCTCTGAAAAAATAACATCTACATGTACTTGAAATGGTTCGTAACGATTAAATACCGCGGAAGCCGCTTTATCTTGCACCATTCCATAATCAGCCAGAAAAGATAAACTCCCATCCTCGGTAATTCCTTTTTCAAAACGTTCCCGTCTGCTTGTTAATTCCTCGTAACTTCGTTGAGACATCCAAATAGTTGCCTCATACTCATCTTGGAGCCATTTTGCCAAGCCAAAATGATCAATATGCAAATGTGTGATGAGCACACGATTAACTCGGCGTTGACCAATGACCCGCTGCCATATTTCTTTCGACTCAGCATTATCATCACCTGTATCAATAATTGTAATACCAGAAGGCTCTTCAATTACATAGCAGTTAACACTACGTAAATCATAAGGAATCGGCAATGTAACAACTTGCCAATTTAAAAGTTTTTGATTTTGCATTTTTACACCTCTACTTAATTATTCTATTATTCTGTCTTTTTATGTTAAGATAATAGCACTTCTTATGGAAAGGAGCCAACTTATGGTACAACAAATCGATCTAATTATTTATAATGCCGTTATTTTAACACAATCAACGTCTGTACCAATCGCTACAAGTATGGCTATTCTTAACGGAAAAATCATTGCTTTATTTGAGCATAATGATTCTTCACCCTATCAAGCTAAAATAAGTATTGATGCACAGCAAAAGGTAATTTTGCCTGGTTTCATCGATGCACATTGTCACTTACAAGCGATGGTTAGCGAGCAGTTTAGTATACATATACCAACATCATACCAAACGAAAGAGGTATTTTTGGCATATCTTCGTGAGCAAATTTCACGTATTCCTAACGGTAATTGGGTTCGTATTAATGGCTATCATCCTTTTCATTTCCCTCATATAGAACCTTTATCTATGGCAATGCTGGATGAGCTTTCTACCAAACACCCAATCCGTGTACGCTATGTAACGCGGCATACATCCGTGTTAAACAGTAAAGGCTGGGACTATTTTAAACAAGCTTTAGAAAATCATTCTAATAACGGCATCCATATTGAGCTTGATTCACTTGGACAACCTACAGGTATCATTCATGGAGCAGACGCTTTACTAAATGAATCCGTTTTACCGAGATTACCTGAAGAACAGTGGTTAGCGGGCATAGAAGCTTTACAATCAAAGCTTCTATCTTTAGGCATTACTACTGTTTGTGATGCATCTCCAACTACATCAGCATCTCAGCTTGCAATATGGAAAAAAGCTGCTCAACACTTTTGGAAAATTCCAGTTCATTGGATGACCGGTAGTCCCCACTTTGATGACCTAGCAAAGCATCTACAACCTATACCTATATTTAAACGGAATGCCTTAAAAATTGTGTTGGAGACAATGCCAGAAATTTATCCTACAAAGGATGCCGTTGTACAAATGATGAAACAAGCATTTCTCGCAAATAGCACAGTTGCAATTCATGTTGTAAATCCCGAGATGGTTTGGCATGCCATTGATGCATTACAAATAGCACATCAGCAACTCCCTGAAGTAAAAGGAGTTTGTCGCTTTGAACACTTGAGTTTATGTCCCGAAGCTTTTTTCGATATGCTCCATGAACTCCAAATACAAGTTGTCACAAATCCTCCGTTTATCGATATTCATGGAGATCGGTACTTACAGCACGTAGACGATAATGAGCACAGTTGGCTCTATCCAGTGAATTCTTTACTACAACATGGCATAACAGTCGCAGCTGGTTCAGATGCACCCGTTGCTCCTATCTCCCCTTGGCTTGGTATGCATGCTGCATGTACAAGGCAAAGTAAAGATGGCTTACAAGTAAATATACGAGAGGCTGTTTCAAGACAAGATGCGCTTAACCTTTATACGACTCATGCCGCTTTAGTTATCGGTGAACAACACCAAATAGGGCATCTTGCACCAGGCTTTGACGCTAATTTTATTATTGTTGAACAACATCCTGTAAACTGCACCCTTTGTCAGCTCCAAAACATGCAAGTATTAGAGACATGGATTGCTGGTGAGCGACTTTATCATTCTTCATAACAAATATTGTATTTCAAGCAACATATATATATAATAAGTACTTAATTGCTATAATCGCAATTTTCTAAAAACGGAAAGGTGTGAAAACTATGGATAATACTAAAACTGTCCACCGATTAAGCACTGTGGATAATGCCATTTCATTACTCACATTATTTTTAAAATACCAATCAATCGGGCTAGTTGACATTGAGCGCGAGCTACAAATAAGTAAAACAGCGGCTTTTCGTTTAGCAGCCACTTTATCTGACCGCGGTATGCTATTAAAAAATTCCGAAAATAAAACGTATCAGCCAGGGCCAATTATTTTCCAAATCGTCAATCGTTTTCATTCGCCAGATATTGTCTCTATTGCCCAGCCATACATGGTGGAACTTGCAGCTACAACAAAGGAGTCTGTTTACTTATCTATACGCTCAGGTAATAAACACCTCTTTTTATCCGGTGTTGAAAGTGAACATGCCTTAAAAGTAACTACTCCACTAGGAGAAGAATATGAATTATATTATGGTGCGATTGGTAAATTACATATGGCCTACATGTCGGCAAAAGATTTACAAACGTATTTTAATCGTACAACCTATATCCAACATACTGAAACAACGCTAGATATTGAACTTTTTAAGCAACAGCTCTCCACCATTAAGCAAGACGGCTATGCCTGGAGCCTAGGTGAACGTGCAGATGGTATGATTGGTGTCGCTGCGCCAATTTGGGGGAATAGTGAAGAGCCTGTAGCCGCGCTAACGATTCTTCTCCCTCTTTCCCGTTTTAATGAGGACATTAAAGAACAAATGGAAAAAATCGTGCAAGAATATACAGCAAAAATTACACAAGACTTTCTTGAAAAGCAACACTAGCCATTTGACATGATTTGTTGCTTATAACTTTCCTTTACAAGGGTTTGTTCAAATGCAAGCCCTTGCTCTAACGATCGATCCATACCACTAGAAATTAACCGTTTAATTTGCTGTGCTGTCTTAGGATACGTCGTTATACGCTTCATAAAACTTAATACTTCATCAAATAAATGCTCTTCTTCAAAAATGTCAGTGACAATTTGACGAGCCTTCGCTTCCTCAGCTGACAAATAATAACCTTTCATCGCAAAATCTATCGCCCAACCATGACGCATTAATCGGGGCAGGCTTTGTGTCCCTCCAGCTGCCGGCAACATCCCAAGTGCGCATTCAGGTAATGATATTTTTGTTTTAGGTGCTGCAAAACGAAAGTCGCAAATCATCGCCATCTCAATTCCAGAGCCAACCGCAAAGCCATGTAAAATAGCGGCAATCGGCTTCGAACATCGACGGAATTCATCCCAAATATCATGCTGAATCCGAATTTTTCGTTTTTCAATGACGGAAGGGATTGTACCAAATTCTTTTAAATCTGCACCAGCACAAAATCCTTTGCCATTTCCTCGTAAAATAACGCCATCGATTGTAGGATCAGCCTGTACAGCTAAAATATGTTCAAACAGTGCATCACGCATCGCCACACTAACAGCATTTAATTTTTCAGGGTGATTCAAAGTAATAATGGCTATATTTTCATCTCTCTCTAGTAAAACGATTGATTCCATGTAATCTCCTCCTACTCACCAATAAAATGTGGCTTGCGTTTCTCTAAAAATGCCTGTACACCTTCCATACGATCACGTGAAGTTTGTAACAATAAATAGACATCTAACTCTAAACGTAAGCCTTGCTCAAATGGTAACTCGCTACCACGATATAAGCATTCCTTTGTATATTGTAAAGATAAAGTAGAGAGCTCGCTTAGACGCAATCCTTCTGCACAAGCCGCTTCCCATAACTCCTCCCGTGTTACTTGTGTTGTAGCTAAGCCTAGCGCCATCGCTTCCTCCGCAATTACAGTAGACTGACCAAGCAAGACATTCATTGCAGCACCTTTACCAATTAACCTTGGCAATCGCTGTGTAATGCCCCCTGCTGGCACTAATCCGTAAGCTAATTCAGGTACCGCAAATTGTGCATCCTGCGCAATTATTCGAATATCTGCAATACAAGCAAAGCTAAATGCTAATGACGTACATTGCCCATGAATCGCCATAATAATTGGATATGGTAGCTTTGCCCATAGTTCAAGTGCTTCTGTTGCAAGGCATACTGTCTGATATTGTTGTGGAACATCTTCCTCTAAAATCGCAGGCAGACTACTGCCAATTGAAAACTCATCTGCACTCGAACCGACAACAACTACCTTAATATCCGTTGCATCACGCAAATAAACAGCCACATCTCGTAACTCTTGAATAAAGGGGGCATGCCATTCATTTTGTGTTGCACGATCTACTAGCTGTATGTAGGCAACGCCTTGCTGTTGCGCTATATTGATAAATTGATAAGTCATAGTGAATCCCTCTTTTCTTTAGAATAATATGTCTTGTAATAAGCTGTATGCTCACCAAAATAAGGGGCTCTTCCTTTCTCTTCTTGCCACGAATTTGGTGTTTCTTCTATTATAATGTCATCACATTTATGCATTGTTTTGACACATGATGCATCAGATGTAGGCGTATAAGGATCCCAAGCTATCATCGTTGCTACTTCATATTGCGAAACGTCAATCATATAGGCTGCATGCGTTGTTGTTTGTTCATACAAGGCAAGTGCAATCGAAAAGGCGCCCATAACACCTGCTAGCATGTCACTTATAGAAAATGGAGGTAGCGTAGGGGTTCCTGTATGATCTAATGTTTGTGCTACTATTCCACTCATTGACTCTAGTGTGGACCCATAGCCTACATAATCTCGATAAGGTCCTGTTTGACCAAATGCGGATAACGATGCATGAATAATTGACGCATTGTATAGCTGTAGTACATCATCTGTCAAACCAAAATTCCCCATTACGCGGGGGCTAAAATTATTAACGACAATGTGGCTGTCTTCAATAAGACTTAACAGAATCTTTTTATCTTCCTGCACATTCAAATCTAGAACGACTGATTTTTTATCGCGATTTAGCTCTTCAAAAAATGGCGTTGACCCCGACTTTCCACGAATGCCATCTGGCCGATGTGGTGCTTCGATTTTAATTACTGTAGCTCCTAAATCTGCGAATAATCGCGTACAGTACGGACCAGCCCACATTGCTGTCAAATCAACAATTTGCAACTCCTTAAAACTGGTAAAAGAAAAGGGCTGGTTTGCTGCCAGCCCTTTTGACATAATCCATGGGGAACGGATAATGCATTGTTGTTCCATAAAACCTCGACTTTTATGTTGAGGACATTGTATTACTTCCTGGTGCGATTGGACACTAGCAAATGGCAATCTAAACGTTTGCCCAAGTGTCATTAGCTCTTGCCGTAATTGACTTGAACTCCACTTACTTAGTGATGCCTCGATATTACTTTTTTGCAACCTTCTTTGAAATTGCGTCGAACAAGTTGGCAAATCTAATTGTGCCCAACGTGTTAAAAATGCCCACTGTTCATCACTTGGAGCACCAATGAACAGATGACCATCCACAGCAGGGGTTAGCATCATCGGTACAATCTCTTGTTCATCTTTCGTAAACAGTCGACCATGTAGGGCACTCGCTAAAATTGAGGCTACATGCACTACTACTGTGGATTCGCGCCGCCCTTCAAGTAACTGACAAACTGTAAGAAAAGCAATATGAGCTGCCACTAATAATGAGGCGGGGAAACCTCCAATGGCAATAGAAGGGGATGTTTCTTGCTCACTTTCTTTAAGCCAGCCTGCTTTTACTTGGAGTTCACGCTCATCACCTGTTTGAAAAGAATAAAAGTTAATGAATACTGTGACTGCTTTTGGAAAACACGCTGATCTCCACATACTGTCGTCCGTTAGTACAATATCCCATTCACTAGCTGTTTGTACCGATGATGTAAGCACCTTCTGTGAATCACAAAAGAAGGGTTGCTTCAAACTCACTTTTTCTACGTATGCTCCTTGCTGCCGTAATAGTTCAGCAGCAAAACTCGTAGCAAGTGTTGTCGAAATTTCTAGTATTCTACAGCCCTTAAGTGTTTGCTGCTTCATAAAACGACCTCCTATCTTAGTCCGCTGTTGGTAATGCGACCGGTTTTTTCACCTGCATATTTTTATTACAGCATTGTACAGAACCTTCACCTGATTTGATGCACATTACTTCACTTCCGCATTCCAAACATTCAAATCGTTTTCCTAATTGATTCGCCATCGTACATCACTCCTTACTTTTTCTCACTAATCTTCTGCCCACAGCAAGTTAGCTGTCCTTCGCCGATTTTCATAATAATGAATTCACTTTGACATTTTGGGCATGTGAATTTCGTACCGATTTTAATGGTCATTTACTCTCCCTCGCTTTAGCTAAGCATTTTATTGCCGATAATATTTTTTTCTAGCAAGCTATTATAATCTTCATCCGAAAGTTGTAATAACTCCTTAAACACATATTCATTATCCTGACCAAGTAATGGTGCGGGTGCTTTTTGTAAAACACGTTCATTGTTCCATTTAATTGGCCATGAAGGATATAAATGTGTCCCTACATACTCCCTTGTTACCTCTTGATACATATTTTTCAAAAATGGATCATGCTCCATTTCATGCACTTCCAACACAGGACCTGCCGGCACACCCACTTTTTGTAGCCGTGACGCAATTGCGTGATGTGTCTCCTGCTGTGTCCACTTCGAAATAATAGCATCTAACTCATCATGGGCAGCAAAGCGCCCTGCCGCCGTCTTCAAACGCTCATCGTTTAGGAGCGATTGTGCATTCATTTCTTGGCATAAGCTGTGCCATTCTTCATCCGAAGTAATCGAAATCGCAACCCAACTATCTTTACCTTGTGTACGGTATACACCTTGAGGGGCAATTCCTGGCTGACGATTACCTACACGGCTCCAATTTTTACCATTCAATATAAAGTCCGCAATAGGGGCGCCCATATAATTCACGCAGCCTTCATTTTGCGCAAGCTCAATTTCCTGTCCTTCACCAGTACGATCTCGATGCTCTAGTGCAATTAGCAAGGCTGCTGCCGCATGAAAACCTGCTAATACATCAGCAACGCCAAGTACAGTCATCGGTTTACCATCCTGATAGCCATTCAATTGTGCAATACCTGATAGCATTTCAAATGTATACGCAAATCCAGGTTGGTCACGATATGGCCCTGTTTTCCCGTAGGCTGGCATCGATAGCATAATAACATCTTTCTTATACTGAGATAGCACGTCATAAGTTAATTGAAAGTTTTCCATCACACGTGGTGTAAAGTTTTCAATAACAATATCGCATTTTTCCATAATTTTTTTAAAATACGCTTTTCCCTCTTCATCATTTAAATTAAGCGTCGCACCTAATTTATTATGATTTGCAGCGTTAAATTGTGGTCCAAACTCCCACCAATCTTCCTTCGGGGATGTTAACATAAAGCGGAAGCCATCTGGTGATTGAATGGATTCCAACTTAATAATTTCCGCACCAAGTGCACCTAGATAAGATGTACACATTGGGCCTGACCACCACATCGACAAATCTAAAATTCGTACTCCCTTTAATGGTTGATGCATATGATTCACCCTTTCTAGATTTGTGTACTTTTATCATAGAATGCTTTTAATGTTTTTTCGTTATGCTCACCTAGCAAAGGTGCGCTTGTACGAATCGACCAAGGTGTTTTCGACATTCGGAACGGTGCGCCTGGTTGCTTCATAATGCCAAGTTCTGAATGATTGACCTCGACGAAAAATTCACGTTCTACATACTGATCTAAAGAAAGTAAGTCTTCAAAAGTTGGAACAAGCGTTACAGGTACACGCCATTCATTGCCTAAAGCAAGCACTTCTTCAGTCGTATGCTCCATTAAAAACGCATCAAGGCGCTCTTGAAAAATGTCCTTATGAATTAATCGTTGCGGTAACGTTGTAAAACGCTCATCTTCTACCCAATCATACGCCTCAATCATAAAGCAGAATCCTTGCCAATGTTGCCCTGTTAGAACACTTATGCCGACATGCCCATCCTTACATTGTTCAATACCTGGCAGCATGACATAACGTCCCTCATACTTAAAAACACTTGTCGGATAAGAGTTTTGAACAGTTGGATAGGAACGCTGTAATAAGCCCATTTCCGCAATGGATATATCTAAATGCGCACCTATTCCCGATACACGTGCCGCTCGACATGCCGCTAGCGCCGATGATGCTGCAAACGTACCTGTAATGTACTCTAAAATACGTAATTGTCCTGCTGCACGTACTGGCTCTCGATGTGGCTCACCAACTGAGGATAAGAAACCGCTCATTGCCTGCGTAATAATCTCCGTTGCCTTATAATGTGCAAATTCTCCCTGTTGCCCAAAGTTTGAAATCGATACCATGACAAGCTTAGGGTTGATGGCCTTTAACGTTTCATAATCTAAGCCTAGCCGCTTCATCACACCTGGTGCAAAGTTTTCAACAAGTAAATCCATACCCTTTACTAACTGCTTGATAATACGAATACTTTGCTCGGATTTTAAATCGAGTGTAATACTTTGTTTATTATTATTTAAATAAGCAAATAAACCACTCGCATTTAAATTTTCTTCATTATTTTTAAAAGGGCCAGCTGCTCTTGATGGATCACCCGTTTCAGGACGTTCAACTTTAATAACTTCCGCTCCATAATCCGCCAATATTTTTGTACAATAGGGTCCCGCAATATGCCAGGATAAATCAAGTACTTTTAGATGTGTTAACGCTGAATTCGTCATCTACTCCCCCCTTACATACTAGATACTTTTGAAGGTTCTTCTGGCTTTATGGACAACCATTCACCTAGATTACGCAGATGAACTTCTGACGTACCAAATTCTAGTTGTTGCCCTTTGAAGCGACGGTAACAAAACTGTAGTGGATAGTCATAATCAATTCCCATCCCACCGTGTAGTTGATGTGCACCAGTCACTACTTTTTGTCCTTCTTGACTTAGCCAAGCTTTTGCAATGGCTACTTCTGTTGTCGCATCTTTGCCTTCTATTAATCTTGAAAAGGCATGAAAGGCTGCTAGACGACCTCCCTCAACAATTGTTAACATATCCGACATTCGATGTTGAACCGCTTGGAACGAACCGATTGGCACATTAAATTGATGACGCTCCTTAACATAATCGGATGTAATATCAACTGCTCGACTAAGTACGCCAGTCATTTCAATAGATTTTAATGCTGTCGCAAACGTTAGCATGTCACTAGCTACTTGGAATCCTTCTCCAACATTACCTACGATTTGCTCAGCACTTACTTCTACTTGATTGAACTGCACTTCACATAAACCGTCTGCACTAATCGTTGGAATGTCTTTCACTTCAATTCCTTTTGTAGCCATATCAATAAGGAAAACTGTCAACCCTTCCTCTGTACCAACAGCACCCTGATCTGTACGTGCTACGACAAATAACTTTTCAACTGACTGTGCAAAAGGAACAAATAACTTCGTACCATTTAGCACATATTTATCTCCAGCAAAAACCGCTTCTAGCGACAGATGCTCCAATTTGTTATGGGCATGTGGCTCTGCAATGGCATAGCTTACTTTCTGTTCTCCATTTGCAAATGCCGGTAGCCAACTTTCTTTTTGTGTCTCCGTACCATGTGTGAGCACTGGCATTACACCACTCACGATTGTTGATAAGAAAGGTCCTTGGAATAAGCCCCAACCCGCTTCCTCCATGACAATCGCTAAATCTAAAAAGTCTCCACCAAAACCACCATATTGCTCTGGTACAACAAGACCGACAAAGCCTAGCTCCACCAGTTCGTTATAAAGCTTTTCTGAATAATGATGTGGATTTTTTTCAAAGGCGCGTAATTCCTCCAGCCCACACTTCTCTTTAAAAAACTTCCGAGCTGTTTGCTTAAACTCCTTTTGAATATCATTTAAATGAAAATCCATTACGAACCCTCCTCATATTTTTTAAATTTAATAAGCGATACGTCTTCGTATACCTGATCGTCTACGACTACTTCTACAGCCATACCGATTGCCATTTCATCTGGAGCAGCATCCAGCATATTGCCGACAATTCTTGCCCCATTTTCTAATTCAACTAACACAACTTCATACGGTGTTTGAAACCCTGGGTGTACCGAACGGTGATACACAACATAAGAATAGATTTTTCCTTTTGTAGGTGCCTCTACCCATTCCAATTCGAAACTGTGACAGTTATAACAAACAGGACGCGGGGGATGTAACACCGTACCGCACTTGCAACATTGTTGAAAATGCAATTTCTTTGTTTCCTGAAGCTTTTGCCAAAACATTTCCGTATCTTCATTCATATTTGGCTTTGGTGTCCCAATACCCGTATATTGCACCATATTGTTTTACCCCTTCCTTAAAATGAGCCCACTAGTTGGTACACCTAAACCACCTGTAACAAGCACATTTTCCACGTTATCAATTTGTGTTGTGGATGTTCCACGAATTTGCCTCACACCTTCTGTAATTAAATTCATTCCATGTAAATAACCTTCCGACATTAAGCCACCCGCTGTGTTAATCGGTAACTCGCCGTGACGATTAATTCTAGTGCCACCTTCACAATACGCAACCCCCTCACCTCGACTTACAAAGCCAAGTGCTTCTAGTTGCATCGGAATTAATGGACTGAATGCATCATAAAACTGAGCCACATCAATATCCTGAGGTGTAATGCCAGCTTGTTGGAATAATTTTTTACCGTACGCTTCTACTTCATGTAAAAACGTAATTTCATCGCGGTAATAACTCGTCATTACTTCTCCGTTTGTAGACATCCCTTGGCTAGCTCCAGCTATAATTACTGGCTTTTGTTTTAATGCTTTAGCACGCTCTGGCGTTGTTACAATGACTGCTATTGCACCGTCCGTACTTAGACAACAATCATGTCGACGCAATGGCTCGACATTGATAGGTGATGCCAAGTATTCCTCCATCGTCATTTTGCGATTATAAAAGATTGCATTCGGATTGCGATTTGCATTTTCGCGATTTACTAAAGGTGCCCACGCTAGCTGTCCATCCTTTATGCCATATTCATGAATATAACGGTTGGCAAACATCGCTACCCATGACACAGGTGTTAATAAGCCATACGGATGATACATGCCCATGTGCAAATCTCCACTTACACGTGTTGGCTCGAAATCGCCATAACGCATCGGACCAGATGCATCACGAATAGAACGCACACAAACTACGTAGTTCGCCATACCAGATGCGACAGCAGCTGCTGCACTTGCCACTGTTCCACAACTCGCACCACCACCATACGGAATTTGGTTGAAGTAACTTAAGTTTGGAATCCCAAGTGCCCGTACAATATCAATTTGCGTAGCACTATCCATCGTATAATTGACCATGCCATCGATTTCGTTAATAGCTAAACCTGCATCTTCTGCAGCAGCTAGAATCGCTTCAAGTGCCATTCGTAATTCTGTTCTTCCGCAATTTTGACTAAATTCGGTTTGTCCAATTCCTACAATTGCTGCTTTCCCTTGAATCGTTTCCACACCTTTACCCCCTTGGTAATGCTAAGACGCCTTCTCCTAATGCGTGATAGCCTAGATTGTTTTTACCGACAAACTCAATCTCTACTAGACATTCATCGTTATCCTTATATTTCTTTTTCACATGCCCACTAAAGACGAGCGTGTCATTTGGATAGTTGGGTACTGCTAATTTCAACGCAATTTTTTTCAAGGTACTTTCTGGTCCTGCCCAATCAGTTAAGTATTTACCGACAAGTCCGTTCGTCGTTAAAATATTCATAAACACATCATCTGCGCCAGCTGCCTTTGCTGCCAAATGATCGTGATGGACGTTTTCATAATCATGCGTTGCTGCAATCGCACCGCCCACAACGAGTGCTGCTGTTACCTCCCTAGAAGTAGTAGGCAGTTCCGTTCCGACTTCAATAGAATTCCAAGTTATGCTTGCATATGTCGTCGCTTCCATTCCCAATCCTCCTATTCTTGCACTTGCGCTTGATACGATAAGATTGTAAATGACTGCTTACAAACAACCTCATTGCGCTGGTTTAAAAATGTATATAAAAATGTCGAGAAGTAACCTGGACCACGTGCCGTTTGCTTCAAAGGTGAAATCTCTTTCACGGACAACGTATAACTAATGTCATCCCCTATTTTCATTGGCTCAAAATATTCTTGTACTTGTGCAGTAGCAACAATCGAAGAATAGCCATGCTCCTTTAGCAAATCTACTAAATGTTCCATCGAATTTTTTTCGCGCTCAACTTTTGGCCAAAGTGGATTCATCGTATAAACTTGCACCTGTGTCGGTGGTGCGATAATTTCTCCGTAACGTGATGCCTTTGCATAAGCGTCATCACGATACAGTGGATTGGCATCTTCCATCACTTCGCAATAATGGCGAATCATCGGACGGCATACTTCATCAGTGCCTTTTGTCACCTCTGATTCAATGCCGACTAGCGATTGTAGCATTTCTGTTGTTAATGACATGTCTTCGTTCCCTCCTTTGTATTAAGCACGGCGTAACCCTAAACCAAAGCGTGCCACTAAATCTCGTTGTACATCATTGGCACCGCCACCAAATAAAAACACGAGGCGTTTCTTTGCATAATTTTCTGCATCGCCGTTCGCTATTGCCCATTCAGAGCCGTCTCGCACTTGCCCAAACAGCCCCATAATATGCATACAAGAATCAAAGACACGCTGATTGATTTCAGCTGCAAACACTTTATTCATCGAAGGTCTAAATGGTGCTACTTGTTCATTGTCATGTCCCCATGCAGCACGGTAATTGAGTAAACGCAATACTTCTAAATTCATCTTCATTTGTGCAAAATGCTCTTTTACCCATGGACGATCAATGACACGTTCACCATCAATCATTGCTTCTTGAGCAAATGCTAATGTTTCTTCCACCATACGCTCCATGCGCGCATATGTAGAAAGCATTAAACGTTCAAGGGAAAGTTGTGAAGTAATGTATTGCCAGCCTTTATTTTCTTCACCAACAAGCGCCGAAGCAGGTACGCGCACATTTTCATAGTAGGTAACATTCGTTTCTTCACCCATTAATGCCATGGGCGTTACAGAAAATCCTGGGTCTGTCGTTGGCACTAAAAAAATTGAAATGCCCTTATGCTTTGACACTGTTGTATCTGTTCGCGCTGCAAGCCAAATATAATCAGCAATATGTGCGTTTGTCGTGAAAATCTTTTGACCGTTGATGACATAATCATCACCATCGCGAACGGCTGTTGTTTCTAATGCAGCTAGGTCAGTACCTGCTTGCGGTTCTGAATAGCCAATCGCTATCTCCACTTCACCTTTTAATATTTTTGGTAGAAAATAATTTTTTTGTTCCTCAGTCCCTAATTTCATTAACGTTGGACCGACTGTTTCTAGCGTAATGAAAGGAATATTGATACCTGTGCGATCTATTTCCTCGATGAAAATATATTGCTCAAGCGGTGTAAGGCCTTGCCCACCATACTCCTTTGGCCACCCAACACCGAGCCAGCCATCATCACCAAGCTTTTTAATGTACGCCTTCCAGATTGGCCCCCCTTCTGGTGTTACTTTCAACTCCTCAATTAACTCCTCTGTTATTTGCTCCGCTAAGTACTCCCGAATGGTCTTCCGTAACAACTCTTGTTTTGCTGTTAATTCAAATTTCATCGACTCCATCACCTTTCTGTTTTTATTCCACTAAGTTAGTAGTATATTGATCACGTAAATCACGCTTTAATATCTTTCCTGATGATGTACGTGGTAATTCCGTTGCAAATTCTATTATTCTAGGACATTTAAAACTAGCGAGTCGCTCTCGACAATATGCCGTAATATCCGCAATAGCAGGGGGTGCAAGTTCATTATTTGGAATAACGACAGCTAAAATCTCTTCGCCCCATTCCACACTAGGTACACCAATCACTGCTGCATCAGAAATTTCCGGATGAGCCATAAGCACATTTTCAATTTCCTGCGGTGCAATATTTTCGCCACCACGGATAATCATGTCTGAGTTGCGACCTTTTAAAAATAAATAGCCATCCTCATCTAAGTAACCCATATCTTTTGTGTTGATCCAGCCTTTTATCATCGTTTCTTTCGATTCTTCTGGACGATTCCAGTAACCTTTCATCGCCTTTGCGGTTTTAATGTAAACGTTACCAATTTCATTAGGAGATAACTCATTATGACTGTCATCAAGTATTTTAATGTCTACATTTGGCAATGGCTTTCCTACCGAATGTAAGCGTTCAATCTTGCGTTCAATTTCTTCCGGTGTGCCGACAAGCTTATGGTCATCAGGTCCTAATACAGCAACCGTAGATGTCGTTTCTGTCATCCCAAATGCATTAGCAAAATCAACTGATAAAGGGAACATCTCAATTGCCTGACGAATAATTGGAAATGGCATTGGTGCCGCACCGTAGGATAGGCTTTGTAAACTTGAAAAATCGGTTTGTCCGAAGCGTGGATGATCAATAATACGCTTTAGCATCGTCGGCACTAAAAATGCGTGTGTCACTTGCTCTTGCTCTAACGTATCTAGCCACGTATCTGCTTCAAACTGGCGAATCAATACAATACGGCGACCACCATAAATACAGTTACAAATACTTGTTGCCCCAGCTACATGGTAATTTGGAACACATGTTAACGATGCGCCATTTGGTAAGCCAGTTGCCGCTTCGGTATGCCCCATCACATAATTCGTTAGCTGTGTATAAGTAAGCATGACCCCTTTTGGCAAACTCGTTGTCCCACTCGTATAGAGTAAAATCGCAATATCGTCTTCATATATGTCGGCAAAGTCAATCATCGGCTCAGTATTCGCAATGTACTCTTCATATAATTCGTAACCATATGCGTCATCGCCTATCACAATCGTCTTGTCAATTTTGCACAACGGATTATTTAAAAATTGTTTTATGGATTGTACATAGCGACCCTCAATAAGTAAAACTTTAATCTCGCTATCTCGTAACATATACTCCAACTCTTCCGGCTTAGCACGATAGTTAATCGGTACAATTGTTGCACCTAGTTGAAATGCTGCAAAAAAACTTTCTACCACTTCCGGGCTATTTGTTGAAATAACCCCTACTCGATCCCCATGTTTAACACCATCAGCTGCCAATCGACTAGCCAATGCACCTACACGATGGGCAAGTTGCTCATAACTTAAACGCCTATTAAAAAAAGTTAAAATTTCTTGCTCTGGTGCAATACTTGAGGCAATTGACAATAGCAAATATGCGTTCATTTCACCGCTCCCCCTTTATTGAATATTCAGAATATTATAGTCATTTCGATTATGATAATATATAATTTCGAATATAGCAATAATTCTTCAAAATTTTTTATTTAGAACGGAAAATTAAAAATTGTGGGGTGTTTTTATGAAAGTAAAAAAAGACCGTCGTGCACAGCATTCACGTAACTTAATCAAGCAAACGTATATTTCTTTAGTTCAAGAAAGAGGCTCTACCGTTGTTTCGATTACGGATATCGTCGCTCGTTGTAATATTAATCGCTCTACTTTTTACATGCACTTTCAAACAAAGGAACACTTACAAAATCAAATTGTCTTGGATTTTATTGAAGATATTTGCGGGATTATGGTTCAAAATGCAGAGCCTTCTCCAACTTTCTTTTTTCAATACGGTGTACAACATGCCATTTTTAGCTATGTAGAACAGCACTATGTCGCCTTCCACACATTTTTAACTTTTAGCGATTCTTTTATGAAAAGACTTTCTTCTGAAATCTATAACCAATTTTTAACTTTAGTAACAGACAAGATGCCAGCACCTCAAATTGCTGCCACGTATTATGCCTCCGTCATTACAGGCATGATTTATCATTGGAGTGTTGAAACATATTATCAATATTCCGCACAATTTATAGCGGAAGAAACGACAAAACTTTTCGAGTCAAACATGCTTTGTCAGCATTTAAATAGTTAAAAGTAGAATACTGTCGAAATGTTAGTAAAAATCCATCAAAGCACATGATATTGTTGTTTATACGACATTTTCATAAAATTTGTGGATTGAAATGCGAAAATTATATCTCTTATAATGAGGCTTAATAAATTCTTGCAGAAGGAGATGCATTGGATTGTAAACGCTTTATTATCATTAAGGGGGATGATTAGAAATGGCAAGTACGGAAAACAAACGACAAGATGCGAAGGTTACACGAGCGCAATGGATTCAATTTTTAGCATTAGTTTTCGGGGCATTTGTAGCAATTGAGGCAATGGCATTTCAGGCACCGGCCATTCCGGTAATTTCGCAGCATTTTAAACTACCAACCTATTTAGCTGGCTTAATTTTACTAACTTTTTACGTTGCTTCTGCTACTCTATATCCGATTGTAGGACGGTTAGCAGATCAGTATGGTCGAAAAAAGATGTTGCTCATCGGCATGGTGATTTTCACTATTTCTGAAGTTGCCGCTGCAATAGCGCCAGATTTCACAGTCTTTCTAGTTGCACGAGTATTCCAAGGGATAGCGGTTGGCTTTATTTTACCAATCGCCATTGCTTATATCGGGGTCATTTTCCCACCCGAAAAACGAGGAATGGCATCGGGCATTTTTTCATCCGTACAAGCTATCGCTGCCATGTCAGGCGCGGCAATTGCAGGCTATTTGATATTACAATATGGCTGGCCCATTATTTATTGGATTAGTGCGGCATTAGCGTTTCTTGGCTTGATTGTTGTCTTAATTTTCGTAGAGGAATCGAAGGGAGAAAAGCAATCATCCTTTGATTTCATCGGTCTCATCCTTATCTTTGTGACATCGATAACATTATTGTCTGTATCCACAATCGGCAAAATGTTTGGCTTCTTTTCACCGTATACAATCATTACGTTAGCTGTAGGCTTAGTGGCAATTGTGCTATTGTGGATTTGTGAAAATCGCATGAACAATCCACTAATAGAGCTATCCCTATTGAAAATTAAACTATTTAGTATGGCAGTCGGCATTAACTTGCTTATTGTCGCAACCTTTATGCTATTCATCTATTGCATGAATTTCTTTATCTCCTCACGTCCAGGCGGGGATGCCTCTCAAACAGGATTATTTTACATGTTCCTATACGGGGCATCGTCGATAGGGGGCTTAGTCGTAGGTCGCTTATCAGATAAAATCAATGGCCGTTCCATTTTAATTGCCATTTTCTTTATCCCAACGATTATAATGTTCATCTTTACAATGCTCGACGCCTCAACGCCTTTCAACATTATTGCGGCATTAGCCGTTTGTCTTGGTTTCGTATCTGGAGCCAATACACCAATCTTAATGAAATTTGCCCTAAACGAAGTACCAAAAGAAAAACTAGCGGCAGGCGCAGGCCTATTCTCATTCATCCGTGATTTCGGCACACCATTAGGCTCTGTCTCAGGAATCGTGCTATTCTCCATTTTTAAAGACGCAGCATTTAAAGAAACGTTACTAGCTTCTGCAAGTGAAGCAGGCATTGCAAGCGAGCATTCAGAAGCGCTACTAGCAGCTGGTCAAACAGGTACTGTGGAAAATGGTGCATTAGCTGAACATCTAACATCTTTAGGGGTATCATTCGAGTCCATCTTTACAACAGCAACTGCAGCAGGCCTTACATCCGCTGTCCATACCATCGCCTACATTGCGATGGCACTGTTTGCTACGATTCTGTTGTTATGCTTTCTGATTCCGAAGGCGAAGAAGGCACCTGCACCTGCGGTTATTGCGCAGGAAATGGTCGTTGTGGAGGAGACGGTTTCTTAATAGACTGGGACAAAAGAAAAAGTGTTAGCTTGATGGCGATCAAGCTAACACTTTTATATGTGTGGGTTTACGGGCGATTAAGGGGCTTTTAGTGGCGATTTCTTTAGGTTTACAATAAGGAGCAACCATCGCGGACGCGCGGTTTGTTGCGAAAAAAATGTCCAACAAAGTCTTTAGTGGACTTTGTTGGACATTCTTTTATTTAATTGATTTAGAAATCAAACTTCTTAAATTACTCTAGAATTTCACACATCTTCTCAATAATCCCTCTTATCTTTTCCATTTCCTTATGATCAGGTAACGTTGAATGACTTACAAAATAAATTACTAAACCGTCTACTTGTGACCACCAAAGTCTAACAAAAGCATTAAGCAGATTTCTATCTATTGATGGGATATGTTCAATAATGACGTTTTCAATTATATGAAAGCTGGTACTTGATTTTTTCTTCATTATTTCTTTTAATTGAGGTATTTTAGAAGACTCAAACCAAAATTCAAATTGTATACGTGCAAACTGTAAATTTTCTAAAGTCCAAGTATCAACAATTCCATCCCAAACAGTGATTAATTTTTCAGTTAAAGTAAATTCTTTAGGAAATTCAAAATTTAAAACTTTCCTTTGATCGGTCATTTCTTCCCAATACTCCGCTAGTTGCAAGAAGATTTCCTCTTTGCTTTTAAAATACGTATATATTAATCCTTTACTTATTTCTGCTCTATTAATAATGTCATCTACAGATGTTGCAGAATATCCTTTTTCAGAAAATTCGTTAAGTGCAGCAGCTAAAATCTTCTTTTTTCTTTCTATCTTTTTATCCTCTGATATTTTAGGCATACGAAACTCCCTTAAGTAATACGTTATAAATAAAAACTGACTATTCCGTTTCTATAAAAATATTAACATTGTTCAGAAAAGTTAGTCAACGTTTTTTCCGTTTTTTTCTTTTTTATTTCTTTTTTACCTTTTACAAACATAACAAGTAGTATGAGAGAAATAGTAAAAATACTACATCCTCCTAATAAAAATGCGGTTTGCAAGCTATATTTGTCTATTAATATTCCAGAGATAAGAAAAGACAGAGGTTGTAAACCAACTGACCCCATTAATTGTATACTCATTACTTTACCTAGAATCTCCTGTGGACTATGGAGTTGAAGTAAGGTAATAAAAATAACATTAATACTTCCTATTGCTATACCAGACAAAGCTAGCAAAACACAAATTATTATATATTGTTCTGGTCTTACAATAAATGTCCACAATAAACTGAAAACGATACCCAATATGGATAATGAAAATAACAAATTCATCCGTTTACTAAAAATACCAATTAATGCTGATCCCACAATAGAACCCAACCCTAAAACCGACAGTAAATACCCCAACTCCCTAGTTCCTAAATTTAATTCTTTATCAATCAATACAGGCAGCCCTATTTGTTGCGGACCTGCAACACCTAAATTTAATACTGCGGTGAACAATAATAATATTATCAAAATAGGTGTACTAAAAATAACCTTGTAACCTTTAATACCTTTATCTAGCTGTGCCTTTTTTTCTACTTGTTCAACGTTTTCATCATCATGGTCTAACAGTGTAAATTTGCAAAAGTAGATTAATATTACGGATAAAAACATCATGACACTAATTATTATGTAGTAGTATTTTAGTTGTATAAAACCTAACAATATACCGGCGATTGCTGGCCCAATAAAAATTGTTAATTGGTTAATTAGTTGAATAGCAGCATTAGCTTTTGGTAAATTGTTTTGAGTGATAACTTTAGGAATTATGGAGAATGTTGAAGGTAAAATCACTGCACTGATTCCTCCAAATACACCTGCATAGATCATTAATACTTTTAATGATAAAAGATCCATCTGTTCGATAATTCCCATAGACCCCAACAATAATGTCAGTCCTATAAATCCAAATAACATGATAGTCCTCTCATTATATTTATCTGTTAAAATTCCCGCTAAAGGAAGAATTACTAATCTAGGTATCACCATAACCATTAATACACTAGCTAACATAACTGTTGAATTCGTTATTTCAAGCAACTTGTTTATTTGACCAAGCATATAGAACTGGTTCGTTAAATAAAGAAAAAGTGCTGCAATACCAAAGAAAACAAATGATTTATTAATGCTGAAAAATGCCTTTGACTTTTTTACCTTTTCCAAGAATACTCGTAACATTTCATATCCACTCCTTATTAAAACTGACTGTTTAGTTTTTTAAAATCTAAAAAAATAAATGCATTTTTAAAAAGCATTTCTTGATATCAATGATACTATAATCTTTTTCTTTTTTCTAATTATTTTTAATTGACTGTCTATTATAACATTTTCATACCCTATATATTTAAGAAAAACCCCCTTTTTCAGATTGTTGTTTAGAATGATATGATTTTATGACATTCATTATTCTTAAAATAGCTTTTTAAGTGAAAATCTAATTATGCCCCACTCTTTAATTATGGATTGAAAAGCTGTTATTAAGAAATAGGATAAAAAATGAGGTTGGGACAAAAGAGAAAAAGCGTTAGATTGACTGCGATCAATCTAACACTTTTTTGCTCTCAACGTTGATGTTCGCTGCGGCCGTGCTATCTGCGGGTTTACGGGCTTTATTGTCGATTTCTCTAGGTTTATAGTAAGCCTTAGTGCGTTCTGAGCAGGAGTCATCACCTTCGCAAAATTACATTCGAAACTAATTTATTATCCCTGAACTAATTTCGTTCGAATTTTATTGGATATGAATTCTATCATTAAAATAAGTATAACTAAGCCTATTAAAATCGAACCAACCTCCGACCAGCGATAGGCATTCATCGCAAATATTAATGGTGCACCAATACCTCCTGCCCCCACTAAACCAAGTACGGTTGCATCTCTTAAATTCATATCAAAACGATAAATCACAATCGATAAAAACGATGCCAAAAGCTGAGGCAATATACCAAATCGGATTTTTTCTAACGTTGTGCAACCGATTGATTCCATCGATTCCAGAATGGATATATCTAGATTTTCAATAACGTCTACATATAATTTTGATAGCATTCCAATACTTACAACAGACATCGTAAGGACACCTGCAAACGGGCCAGGTCCCGTTACACGAATAAACATTAACCCATACACAATTGCTGGAATTGTCCGAATCATTATTAATAGCAATCGAACAATAAATGCAATCGGTTTTGACACAATATTAGAAGCAGATAAAAAAGCAATTGGAATGGCTAATACAGACCCAACGATTGTTCCTAAAAATGCAATCGCCATCGTTTCAATTAATAAATATGGAACACCACTTGTCGTATAATTTACTAATAAAGATAAATCAGGTTGCGCAAGACCTAGTAAAATATTTTTAGCAATTGTATATCCATTCGTTGCCAGCTGCTCAACTTTAATTGCTGATAAAGACCATCCAAATAGAAGACACAAAATGAAGATAGTTACTAATTGTGAGACACGACGATTCGGTTCGAGCTCATATTGTTTTTGAATGACATCCATACATAATCTCCTACATTAATTTCTTTCGATAATGTTCACTAATTGTTTCAATAAAAAAGACCGTCACAACTAATAAAAGTAAAATCATGCCGACGTTCGCATAATTTCTCCACCCTAAACTTTCATTTAACAAGAGCCCAATTCCACCGGCACCAACATAGCCTAAAATGGAGGCATAACGTACATTTCCTTCGAAGCAAAATAACGAGACAGATAAATAATTTGGAAGAATCTGAGGTAAAATGGCATAACGAAATGACTGAATGGTTGTTAAGCCCATTGAATGCATTGCCTCATAAGCCTCCATATTCGCATTTTCAATTTGCTCGTAACCTAATTTCCCTACATAGGCAATTGTAAATAAAAAAATCGCCACGGTACCTGCGACTGTCCCTAATCCAAAAACAAAGGTAGCAATTAATGCAGCGATTAAAGTTGGGAGCGTACGTAGTAAACTGAGCAGCAACTTCATTGTTACTGAAAGCCATTTCCACTTCGTAATATTACTTGCAGCAAGGACTGCTAAAGGTAATGCACAAAGAGCTCCAAGTAAAGAACCTAAAAGCGACATTTTAATCGTATCTAGCAGTGGCTGCCAAATGTGGGGAAAATACGTCCAAGTCGGAGGAACCATTTGTTGTAAAATCACAAAAAATTGTCCGATTCGTTTCATAATCGTTGCAACATTAAAGCCTGTGATGACGGCAGAGAAATATGTAAGCAGCAGAATCGCTACTACAACGAAAGGGGTAAGCGTTCGCTTTTCGGTTACGACCTTTCCATTGGGCAGTGTTATTTGTTTAATTGGTAACAACTTTCCAAACATCTACTACGCTACTCCCTTCTTCTACCTGGCCATTATAAATTTGCAGAAGCACTGCATCTGTAACATCCTTTGCCGCTCCATCATATACAATTTCTCCTGCCCGAATACCAATAACGCGCGTGGCATATTCGAGTGCTAATTCCACGTGATGAATATTCATAATAACCGTCATGTTGAGCTCTTTATTAATCCTGCGGAAATCTTCCATTACTTGATGAGCTGTTACTGGGTCTAATGAGGCGACTGGTTCATCGGCTAATATGATTTGCGGATTTTGCGCTAATGTACGTGCCAGTGCCACCCGTTGCTGTTGACCTCCTGACAGTTGGTCTACTCGTACATAGGCTTTATCTAATATGCCTACGCGATCTAATGCCATTAAAGCATCCTTCTTTTGTTGTTCAGTGAAAAGCCCTAGCAACTTTCTCCAAAATGGCATTTCTGGGACGAAAGATACGAGCACATTGTTTATAACAGAAATACGTGTGACTAGATTAAAAGATTGAAAAATCATGCCAATGTTACGTCGAAATTGACGTACGCCTTTCCCCTTCAACGCACGAATGTCCACCTCATTAACCAATAATGTGCCTTCTGTAATTTCATGCATTCGATTGATACAGCGTAATAACGTTGACTTCCCTGCCCCTGAAAGCCCAATAATGGCAACATATTCGCCTTGTTGAATTTGCAAGTTTACATTTTTCAATGCTGAAAAACCATTGGGATATTGTTTTTGTACTTGTTTAAATTCAATCATTTCTTTACTCCATTCTTTGAAAAAATGAGAACATTGCTAGAACGTTCTCATTTTCTCTTGTTATTCGATTGATCATCTGACCATTACTTTGAACCTAACTTTTGAACAATTTCCTGCGCTTTACGCTCATTATCATAGTCTGAATCCTTTGCTGCCTGATATCCTTCATGACTATACACTGCGATAACCTCTTTGCCTTCTTTCGTTTTTCCGATATTAATGAACGCTTGTTGTAATACTTTTTTTAGCTCATCATCCATTATTTCTGAGTTTTTACTTACACTAATTGTGTCATTATAAATCGCAGGCATTACACCGATTAAATCTGTTTCTGCCCAAATATCTGCTTTACGATTATATTCACTTGTCCAAGCGTCTGCGTAATCACGACGAGCATCTGCAAACGTAACAAGTAAATCCGTTTGCTCTGCGGCTAAGCGAGCAAATGCTGTACCATAAGAATCTGCTTGTACAACTTTCGATAAGTCTGTAATCGTTTTATTGAAATTTTCTTGTAGCCAAAGTGCTGGATAAATATAACCTGCCGGTGAAGAAGAAGACATGACATTCCAGTTTGCACCATCTAAATCTTCAAATGTTAATGCTTCACCCTTATTTACTTTCGCAGCAAGTTCTTGCCCTTTCTTCGATGGACCTGCAATTAAAATACCTCGATATGAAATGGCTTGCTCTGTCGTTGCTTCTGTTGGTTCATTTTTATTCCATTCCACAGGGTTATCTGAATCATTATTTAACCCTGCACGTGTTGCTGTTAAAATGACTTCTGCACCATCGTCATAAAGGACATATGTACCTCCTGGAATAAACCCAATATCCGTTGTTCCAGCAGATAATGCTTCTCCCACGGCTTCATAATTTGTCCCTACCGTAATATCGATATTTTTAACGTCATAACCTAAACTTGCTAGCTCTGTTTTTAACAAGTCTTTTAAAGGATCTGTTGCTGTAATAATTTCTTGTGGATCACGAGATGGAACAAATCCAATTGATAATTTTTCTAGCGTTTTGTTACCTGAAGCTGTTTCTGTATCATCTGTTGCATCTGTTGCCCCGTCCGATTCTTGATTTTTGGTTGATGTTTCTCCACACGCTACAAGAAACATAGCAAGCAGAAATGTTGTTGCAAACATACAAAACTTTTTCAAAAGTGTCTCCCCCTCAAAATTATTAAATGCTCAGCTAAAATATAGCAAAGCATTGTTAACCACATATGAAATGTTTGTATTATTCTTTGAGATTTGTAATATATATGTAAATTTCTTTTTTTACTTCATTTTTATCAATTTAAACATCGTATACTATAGCCAATCAAAATTAATTGGAGGTTCTATGGAAACAAAAAAACTGCAATTACTCGTAACAAGTGACATCCATGGCTATCTTTTGCCTACTACCTATCGCCGTACAGTCGAACCTTTAGGATTAGTAAAATTAGCAAGCATTATAGAAGAATTACGAGAACAAAGACCGAGTCTAATAATTGATAATGGTGATTTAATACAAGGTAGTCCACTAGCTTCCTATTACCACGCCAATCACACAGATAGCCCAAATCCAATTATAGAGGTAGCCAATTTCTTAAAATATGATGTAGCGATATTCGGAAATCATGAATTTAATTATGGGCTCCCGTTCTTAAAAAAAGCTGTTACACAATCACAATTTCCATGGCTAAGTGGGAATATTTTTTATGAAGATGGCGCGGCATTTACAAAGCCTTATATTGTAAAAGAATTAGATGGAGTTCGTATTGGTATCATTGGTGTTACAACACATTTTATACCCATTTGGGAAGAGGCATCTCATATTGAGGGCTTAGATTTCCATGATGCATTTGAGAGCGCCAAAATATGGATCTCACATATACGTCAAAATGAACATGTAGATTTGGTGGTGCTATGTTATCACGGTGGTTTTTCACATGATTTATCATCTGGTGAGTTAATAGAACCTTTCACTGGGGAAAATCAAGGTTATCTTATGTGCAAAGAACTTGATTGCGATATTCTTATCACCGGCCATCAACATCGAGAGATTGCTACAAAAGCCTTTGCTAAAACAGTCGTACAACCTGGGACGAAAGGAAATTGCCTTGCTGTCATTACAATTGATTTGGATATACAAGATGGACAAATTATCAACAAGCATCATGAAGCAACGTTACACTACGTGGATGAAACAACACATAACCATCCAAATATAGCATCACTGTTAGACAACATTCATCAACAAACAGAAAACTGGTTGGATCAACCGATAGGGCGCATTGAAGGAAACATGTTATTTACTGATGCCTTTCAAGTACGAATCGATAAACATCCTTATATCGAGTTTATTCAAAATGTACAAATGGCGTCGACCAACACCTCCATTTCATGCACAGCACTATTTCATGATGGATCTGGAGGATTTCCTAACAATGTCACTATGAGACATATTGTAACGAACTATATCTTTCCGAATACATTAAAAGTGTTACGCGTAAAAGGTGAGCAAATTATCCAAGCTCTTGAACAAAATGCGACCTATTTTTCACTAAAAGACGGGGAATTAACAATATCAAAAAGCTTTCTTCATCCGAAAGCACAACCTTATAATTATGATATGTGGGAAGGAATAGACTACACCCTCGATATTCGTCGTCCCTTTGGCGAAAGGGTAACAGAAGTAACTTATCAAGGTAAGCCACTAAATCTCAACACATTCTACGATGTTGTGATGAATAACTATCGTGCTACCGGTGCAGGGAACTTCCCATACTTTGTAGATTGTCCTATTATAAATGATGTTCAAATCGATATGACCGAGTTAATTGCCCGTTATTTTGAAAAGAATCCAATTGTTCAAGCGAAGTGTCGCCGAAATTGGACTATATTATATTGAACTTGGAGTAAGATTTTTCTCTTGATTCGTTATGTAAAATAAAGCATAAACTTTCCGTGAGGGAAATTTATGCTTTAATATTTTTTACTATGTTTACCTTTATGAAGACTGGGAGTCGAACCATCCCTCTTGAATTTCAATTGAAAATGCTTTTTTGTCTATACCTATTGGAGTGAGTCAGTTCCTGCGATCAATCTAACACTTTTCTGCTCTCAACAACGATGTTTCGCTACGGCAGTGCTTTCCACGGGCACACACGTAAGCCGCACCCTCGCTAACGCGCAGATTGCTCACGTCTTACGATGTGTGCGTTCACGCAGGAGTCATCGCCTTCGCTACCCTCAACTATTGTTCTCTTCTAATGTATTATGATTGCTAAGAACATTCTAAATCAGCCAGCTGCTTCAAGTTCCTCAAGAAGTGCAAAAACAAGAGAATATAATTGTGCTAACACTTCGTCAAGTGACTGCTGCTCACTAAATCCATCCAGTGCATCTAACGCAAGATTTACTTCCCAAAGACCGTCTTCCCCAGAAAATGCCGCACTATACGTCATCTTCTCATTTTGCAAATGCGCTTTAAAATACGAATGCAAAAACTCACTGTACTTCTTTTGCAATCGCAGTCCAAACAAAGCACTATACACACCAAACGCCCCATCAAATTCAAGCGCAAACGAATCCACGCGAATCACATCAAAACGTTCAGACGTCACATACATAAATTCATTTGCATGCTCTTTTAAATATTGCACAGGCTTTGTCAAAAACGATGCTGTTTCTTCTGCTACTAACTCTTCAGTTTCCTTATTGCAACGTTCAATCACGTCAAATTGCAAGGAAATCGTTTCTACCGTTGCACTCTCATTTAACAATGCATGCTTTTGAGCATACGACTTTTCTACGTCGATTAATTTAATATTGGCTTGCTCGTTTATTAATGTTTCTATTTGGGTTTTTAACACCTATTATCCAGCTCCATTCGATTGCGTTAAATATTAGTATAGCTTAGGATGGATGGTAATTTGAAGAAATGTATTACTATCTTTGTATTAAAGTGTTTTTTTAAACTGCTATTTATAAAAAATCCCTCCATAGTAACAGTAATATCTTTCTTTTTACCGTCTACTATAGGGGGATATATATCAGTTATTTATCAAGATACCAGTTTTCACCATTTTCAAAGAAAATTTTATCTTGTGCTTCTCTACCTACTGTTTCTTTAATTAATTGAATATCATTATAGGAAAATCGCTCTTTTGCTCGAGTTGAAGGTAAATCACTGCCGAACATAAGGCTGCTCGGATTTTCGCTAAATAATATTGTTATTAATTCACGTATTTCATCACGCTCATATCCCACTCGACCAAAGCCTGTTAAGCGAATTGGAATATTAGCATTAACAATTTTTTTCAACTTATCAACTGAACACTTATGCATCCCAAGATGATCAATTGATACTTTTGATAATGTAAACATTAATTCTTCAATTTCTTTATCAATTGTTTGCAAATTTACATAGAGTTCAGTTTTCCAATTACATAAATTATAAACTCTCTCTGATAGCTCACGAATTTCTTTTGGTAAAGCAGATAGCCCTCTGTAGAGATTAAATCTTATTCCTTTTATTCCGATATCATTTAATTTTAAAATGTCTTCATCTGTTGTATCAAATGGAAGCTGAGTAATACCCACAAAATTATTACCTAATTCTGAAATTGCCTCTTCAAAATAATGCTGATGATACCCTTGAAATGAGCCTGAAACAACGGCGCCACCAGTTAACTCAATCGACATTTCCTTAAGTTCCTGTAAATAATCATCAACTGTATAAAAGTCAGGGACAAACCCTTGATTTTCTACAAGAGGATACTTCGGATCAATAATATGAAAATGAGTGTCAAATATTTTTTGCATAACTACCCCCCTACAGAATAAACATTAAAATCAAAGTTGCGACAACTGCAAACCCTAACCCTAATGGTGTTGCTTTATAAAGCAAATCATTATAAAACTTCTTAGACTCCTCTTCGCTTAAACCACTGTTACCAAGGATTAAACTCCCACCCGTAGAAAATGGCGCTAACGCTGACGATTGGGCACCGATTATAATAGCTACTGCAATTAACGAAGCGCTGTAACCTGTTGAATCTATTATACCAGCAATCATAGGGAACATAAGCGGTGCAACAACACCTAACGTACTACTAAAGATTGACATAACCCCCGCAATGAGTGCCACTGCAATAGGAACAATAAAAGTCGGCATATTATTAATCATAGAAGCTAACAAATCGATTGTTCCTGCTTCTACTGCAACATCAATTAACATTCCAACCCCTGAAACAAGCCATAACGTACTCCAAGGTATTCTTGCCATTACTTCTTTAGGTTTGTCCCCAGCTAATTTTAATATATAGGCAGCGATGGCAAATACAATTGCTAAAAAAGTAATGTCCGTACGTGCGTTAATAAACTGAATAATTTCATTCTCAGGCATGAAATTAGAGAGCATCGGTACTCCTAGTACAATGACCATAAGAAGAATAATTAAAGCAATATTTACTTTTTGTTTTTTTGAAAAAACTTCTGGTTTTTCGATATTCAACACAGTGTTTTGACTATTTTTTCTATCAAAAAACATCAGAATCAGCATGATAAATATTGGATAAATAAATGATACAACAAAAATATCTCTTGTCAGAATATCAGCCTGTTCAGCCACACCTGTTTTGCTTAACAAAGAGTTAAAGAGAACCCCATGCGCACTATACATGAAATTGGCACCAGAAAGGGAACCTAATGAAACGGCGAATGATGCATTTAATTTATTCATCCCTGAAGATTTACATAATGCCATTGCAATCGCACCCATAACTGCTACAGAAGTAAAGAAACCTGCGCCCATTCCTGAAACTAATGCTGTAATGAAATACAAAATTAAAGGCAACCATTTTGTTTGCTTTTGAAATCTATAAAGTAATAATTGAGCTATTTTCTCTAAAGTACCATTGACCACAGCAAAATTAAAAAAGAGCGCCAATGTGAAAATAACTAAAAATAATTTTGTTGGGAATGTTGCCAATAAATCATTAATAGACATCCCCAACACAAAACAACCAATTAAATAAGCGAATGCTAAAGCTACTAAACCAGTATTTATATCAAGTTTTTCACCCATATAGATAGCAATAATTATTGCCAAGATGATTAAAATGGAATAAAACATAATTTCCTCCTTGTCGTCACATGCACATAAAGCGCTTTCAAAATTGATAGACACTCTATTTTAATTTTTTCTTAGTCTAAACTTAATAATGATTTGTATTTATACATGTCTCCACGATAGGAAGAAGCACCTGTTAAAACACAGCCATTTTTTACTTTTAAGTCAACACTTCTATATAAAATTGGGGCACCTTCAGAAATGCCTAGAATTTCGGAAATTTCTTGATTAGCAAGGACTGCTTCTATTTCAATTTCCCCTTCAGTAAGCGCCATCTTAAATTTATTTAAAAATAAATGTGAAAAAGAATAATTCACATATTCCTCATCAGTAATTTGTTCACCGTACTTTTTTAAAAGATAGCGGTTATCAATAACAATTGGGATACCTTCAGAAAGACGTAAGCGTTTCACTTGATAAACTTCCTCTCCAGGCTGTACCCCCAATTTTTCTTCTAATCCTACTGGGCAAGGAACAGATCCTCGATATAGCAACTCCACAGTAAAGTTTTCTAGGTACCACCCTCGAAAAAAAGTATCTAATTTAGCAATATCGGTCTTCAATTTTTCTTTTCGAACAATAAAGGTCCCTTTTCCTTGGATACGTTTTAAAAGACCTTCCTCTACAAGCACTTGAACTGCCTGACGAATCGTCATTCTAGAAACATCAAACATCTTTATTAGTTCATCATCGCTTGCAAACTTTTCATTTCCCTCTTTATACATTTCATCTACTTTTATTCTTAACCTATCTGCAATCTGAACATACTTTGGTATCAGAGAATTATAATTACTCATGCTCACCCTCCTATGAATTAAATTATATTACACCCCATATCATCTATACATCTAGATGACTTGTTTTACATTTTACAGAACCAAAAGTTAAGAATCAACATAATTTTTTGAATTTTTTATTTGTATTTGAGGGGGTTTTTGGAAATAAATACAAAATAGTGGTAATACACCTAAGGAGATAACACTCTAAATAGAAGAATCAAACAAAATCCAAATTGTATCCGTGCAATTTGTTCAGATTTCACTTTTGATTTATACGCTTTATATTTGTTGAATTAACTTAAGCCATCTATATTTAGATGGCTCAAGTTCTGTACTATATTTTAATGCATTATTATTTTGCTAAATTTAACGCTCTATACAAGATTGCAACGAATTGAGCTCTTGTAATAGAATCTTGAGGATTAAATTTCCCATTATCCCCTTGCACGATACCTAATTTTTCTAAACCAGCAACGTATCGATAACTCCAATGATTTTTAGATAAGTCTTCAAAATTACTTTCATCACCTAGTGCAAAATCAAAAGAAATTACAATAATTTTTGCCAATTGTGCGCGAGTTAAAAATTCATCAGGTTTAAATTGACCATTTGTTCCATCGACAATACCTGCTTGTTGAAGTAATAGAATTTCCTTATAGTAAGGATGAGTTGGTAATACATCACTAAATGAAGCATTTTCACGTATTGGTTTTAAATCCAAGGCACGGTTAATCATAATAGCAATATGTTTTCTTAAAATCGGCTCATTTGGACGGAATGTTCCATCTGGATAACCGTTAATAATACCTAAAGCGGCTATTTCTTCAATCATTTCTTTCGACCAATGTGTTGAAACATCTGAAAAATAATTATAGGTAGTCGGCTTTTCTTCTTCTTTGGACTCAACAATTTCTTTACTATTTTCAATCCATTTTGCATACAAGGTCGTTGATACAGTTATCACATCTTTTTCAAAATCCCATTTTACTTTAAATTCAGGGTCTTTATACCACCCTTCAAATAGATAACCTTCTCTCTTGGGATTTTCAGGTTTTATTATATTTTTATTTTTTTCTAAGCTTTGAATACCAATGGCACTTCCACCATTTGTATTAAAAATAATCTTATATTTAATTGGCTCTAATTTAATAGGTGTTGTTGACGTAGCATCGGTATTATTATATATAGGAACATTGTTAATCTCATTCACCGTAACCATAATACTTTCTTCATCTGTTAGCCTTCCGTCACTTACACGCACAATAAACGTATAGCTACCTGGCCCCTGTGCTTCCGTGGGTGTCCAAGTAAATACACCTGTCGTCGCATTGATGCTCGCCCCTTTTGGTGCACCTACTAAACTGTAAGTTAATGTATCGCCATCTGCATCCGTTGCCGATGCTTTGAATGTCAATTGACTCTCCTCATTGACTGTTTTATTACCAATTGCTTGTAACACTGGGGGGCTATTTACTTTACTCACAGTAACCGTAATGCTTTCTTCATCTGTTAATAATCCGTCACTTACACGGACGATAAATGTATAGCTGCCTGGCCCCTGTGCTTTCGTTGGCGTCCAGGTAAATACACCTGTCGTGGCATTTATGCTTGCTCCTGTTGGTGCATTGACTAAGCTATAAGTTAATGTGTTTCCATCTGCATCCGTTGCTGAAGCAGTAAATTTCAGCTGACTATTTTCATTCACTGCTTTATTACCAATTGCTTGTAACACTGGGGCGCTATTTACTTCATTCACCGTAACCGTAATGCTTTCTGAATCTGTTAATAATCCGTCACTTACACGGACGATAAATGTATAGCTGCCTGGCCCCTGTGCTTTCGTTGGCGTCCAGGTAAATACGCCTGTCGTGGCATTAATGCTCGCTCCTGTTGGTGCGCCAACTAAACTGTATGTTAATAGCGCTGAATCCGAATCTGTTGCTGTTGCCATGAATGTCAACAGGCTACCCTC
>NZ_JBIVOE010000008.1:169829-235083 GCF_044753985.1 Lysinibacillus sp. NPDC093210
CCTCATCAACTGTTTTATTACCAATTGCTTGTAACACTGGAGCGCTATTTACTTCATTCACCGTAACCGTAATGCTTTCTTCATCTGTTAACATTCCATCACTTACAAGCACGGTAAATGTATAGCTACCTGGCCCCTGTGCCTCCGTTGGTGTCCAAGTAAATACGCCTGTCATGGCATTTATAGTTGCTCCTGTTGGTGCACCAACCAAGCTATAGGTTAACGTATTGGCTGGTAAATCAGCGTCTGTTGCTGTTGCCGTGAATGTCAACTGACTGCCCTCATCAACTGTTTTATTACCAATTGCTTGTAACACTGGAGCGCTATTTACTTCATTCACCGTAACCGTAATGCTTTCTTCATCTGTTAACATTCCGTCACTTACACGCACGGTAAATGTATAGCTATCCGGACCCTGTGCTTCCGTTGGCGTCCAAGTAAATACGCCTGTCATGGCATTTATAGTTGCTCCTGTTGGTGCACCAACTAAACTGTATGTTAATAGCGCTGAATCTGAATCTGTTGCTGTTGCCGTAAATGTCAACAGGTTACCCTCATTCACTGTTTTATTACCAATTGCTTGTAACACCGGGGCGCTATTTACTTCATTCACCGTAACCGTAATGCTTTCTGCAGCTGTTAACATTCCGTCACTTACACGCACTGAAAATATATAGATGCCTGGCCCCTGTGCTTCCGTTAGTGTCCAGGTGAATACACCTGTCGTAGCATTTATGCTCGCTCCTGTTGGTGCACCAACCAAGCTATAGGTTAACGTATTGGCTGGTAAATCAGCGTCTGTTGCTATTGCCGTGAATGTCAACTGACTGCCCTCATCAACTGTTTTATTACCGATTGCTTGTAACATTGGAGCACTATTTACTTCATTCACTGTAACCGTAATACTTTCTTCATCTGTTAACATTCCGTCACTTACACGCACGGTAAATGTATAGCTATCCGGACCCTGTGCTTCCGTTGGCGTCCAAGTAAATACGCCTGTCATGGCATTTATAGTTGCTCCTGTTGGTGCATTGATTAAGCTATAAGTTAGTATATCCCCATCTGCATCTGTTGCTGATGCAGTGAATGTCAGCTGACTGCCCTCATTAACTGTTTTATTACCAATTCCCGTCATTGTTGGCGCAGTATTTGCATTGTCAATCACTGAATTCACTTGGGCAACTGGGAAACTAAAGATGGAGTCGCCTGAAGCTATACTTACCCCTGTAATACTAGACAAAACGAAACCCAACCCCGATTTAAACGAACCTGCAGCAGAAATATAACCAGCATACAAATCCCCACTGTAGCCACCTACATAAGATGAGGTCCCATCAAATGTCGCTGTTAGTTTCGGCGATAACGTTGTAGAAGCAGCATCTATCTTCTGAGTTCCAAAATTTAAAATGCATATTACCATCATCAAAGAAACAGCAAGCAACGCCATTTTTTTAATCACTATCAACATCCTCTCCTTTCAATTCTATCTTTTTATTCTGACGAGCAATATTCTTTCTCAAACTAGAAGCCTATCTTCTGATATCAGAGGAATCTCACCTTACCTCCTTTAACTTGATCTTCAGTTCACCTTTAATATGTATGTATTCTATAGTAATAAGTACATACCCTTTTAAAGTACTATAGATAAAAACATGGTGATACTGACGAATGTTAATGATTAGAGCATTAACATTCAAAAAATAACCTCTTAGTGATATTTATATGCTCGAGATTATTGATAGAGTGAAGGGTTACATAGGCACTTTTATAAATCGATTCAAGAAAAATGAAATTTTCCGAGAATAATTTAGGGTTACAGGGAGTTTCAAAGCATAAAAAAATGCAGAGAGGTTTTAAACTCATCCTGCATTTCATATTATCGAAATATATTTTTCCGATGCCATCTAAAATACTGCTTATTCTCTTCATATCTTAAAACCTTCATCTTTTGATGAATGTTATACATTCCATAATTCGCTGCTGGAATTCGTTCTGAAATGTGAATTAAGCCTGTTCCATCAAATGTAATATAACCTTGATCGTATAATGCATCATGATTACAGCAAAGCAATACACCATTATACGGGTCTAACCGTTCTTCATTGGAACTCTCACGCCAAGGCTTAGAGTGGCTTGCGCGTAAAAGCGCCGGTAGCTCAATACCACAAAGTGCGCATTGATGATTCCATAAAGGTAATAAAGCTGCTTTAAATTTCTCTTGGCCAATACGAATTTTACGTTTCGCTTCCGCTTCTGTTTCGGTAATCACTGGAATAAGCGTATTTCGTTCTGTTCGTAATACCGTTCCAATCGCAAATTCTAGCTGTTCATCATCCACTTGATAAATATTCATATCACTAATAATATCTAATAGCTTGATCGCAAGTTCTTCATTACATGGATATAAATAGCCTTGGTTACCATCCCCATCTTGCTGGAAAGCTGAGTATTTAACAGGCAATAACACTTTCAACTCATTAAAGTAATCTTTAATCGTTAATGGTTGTTCTAATTCATGGTATTGCAGCTTCACGAGAAAACCTTGCTCTTCCCACTGGTCATATGTTGTTAGAGAAGCAGGCTTTTTGCCTTCCTCACAATCAGAAAGCGCAATGCTAATCGCAACGATTTTTCCTTTTACGTAATGAAAAATACGATCTCCTGAGCTAACTTCCTCCATACGTCGCCATGAGTGCGGAGTGTTTCCGCCTTTATCTTTTTGTGGTGACCAAATGATTTCTGCTTCTTTTTCTTCTTGATAGGTGTGCCCTTGCATGACGATGTAGTGGTTCATTATGTTCTCCTCTTCTATTCATTACTTCTATTATAGCTAAAGTCTTCAAAGTATTTATGTATATATAATTGTTTTAATACATAAACTCGTTTTTTAAGTACGTATTCGTTCATTACAAATAATAAAAGCCATAGTAGCTCCTTTCAATTGAGCAACCTATGGCTTCAATATTTATAAATAGTCATCTTTTACTTAATTCGTTTTCTATCCATTCAGAAATTAACATCAAAACATCTTCACCTGCATATTTCACATAGGTATTCCAACCTATTAATGTAATTTCTCTTCCGATTTCTACCCCAGCAATACTTCTCGTTGTAGATACGAACCCTTCAACTTTATTTTTAATTTTCCCATCTATTTTTGTTGTTTGACGTAACAATACCTTTTTAGGTTGTACATCAAAGAAATTAAAAATCTCCATTGTAGTTTTCTTTCCATTTAAAAATAAAGTATGAAAATTCCCATACTTAATTATTTCCCCTAGCAATTCTATGTCACCAGTACTTACTAAATCCTTATGTTGATAATTATTTAATTTCCCCCATATATCTTTTGTAGCCCATTGGCTTAAATCAAGGTGACAAGCTGTTCCTTCATAATAATCATATCCAGTGGAATTCTTAATAAATGTTGAAATTCGATTAAACCAATCTTTATAAACCACATTTCTCTCAAAGTATCTTTCGCAATAATCTAATATCTGTTCTCCATGTTCTGCTTTAATATCAGCATAACTATGTAATCCTAAACTATCTAGAGTATGAAACCTATTTTTCCCATTCACCAAATCAAATTCTTTATAACTCGGATTTAAGCTAATAGTAGCAATCTCTGCAGTTCTAAACCTCCCAAATGCAATTACAGGCGTACTTCTAGGGACAATTGTGCAATTTTCTGGTGCACTCTGTTGTAGTCTACTTAATATTTTTTCATCAAGTGATTGCATAGTTTTCACCTCATTCTTTTCTATAAAATACCCTTTATTATTTCATTATCAATCAGAAAATAATTGTACTTCGATGAAATATTAATATTGGTAAAAAATACAATATTTTCTATAATTATAGTATAAGCATTATAAAACATAAAGAGTACAATCAACATTTCATTGAAAGTAGTTTGACGATCTTCAGAAGTAGAAACTAAACCAGTAATAATATGCTCATTTCCTGGTAACACTACAGTGTTTCTCTCCGTAAGGATCTATATATTTGTATAAAATTTTCACAAAAAAACTGCACCTCCAATGGTTAAGTTTGTTTCTAACAATTGGGGTGCAGTTTAAATCTAAGTTGTTTTTTACTAATTAAAATCTCCCGAATTATTCCTGATTCAAACTATCCAACATTTCAACAATATATTGTGAAGTTTCCATCATCTGCTGTTTGTTGGTAATGGAAGACTCACCGTCACCTTTTTGATGTCCATAATCGCCAAAACCTCCATGATTGCCACCGTTTATTTCTATAAATCGTGCGTCATTTGGCATAATATTTTTAGCATCTTTTACTTTGTTTAAGTCTGCAACTTTATCATTGCTTCCCCATAGTGATAAGACTTTTATTGGTTGACTACTTAGATTTGTCTTTGATTGGGGATAAGATGCTAATAGTACCAAGCCTTTTATTTTATCATTTTTTAGTGCATAATCTGCTGCCATGACACCCCCTAAAGAATGTCCTCCAATCACCCAAGTATCAATTTCTTTATGATTACTTATTATATTGTCTGCTTTATTCGGTGAAAAAATGGCTAAGTTAAAGCTCATTTTAGCAATACTAACTGTATAACCTTTTGCTGCTATCTCTTTAGCTAAAGGTGCATATGCTGAAGCTTCTACCTTTGCTCCTGGATAGAAAATAAATCCGATATTTTTAGCGTTCGATACTGGTTCAAATAAAATATCTCCATTTTCTTCGACTTTAACGACTTCGTCAGATTTTAAACTATCCAAAGCTAACGAGCTGGCCTTATAGTATGAACTTACATAAATAAAAAATCCTGCAACAAGTAGTATTAACAAAGCAAAAATTCCAGTGAAAATTTTAAACTTTAAAGATTTCTTTTGTTTCATCGTATATCCTCCTATCCTATTTATTATATTCAGCTTTGCAAAAATGTTTTAATTGTGTCCTCAGTATCCACTTCACCCATTAATACTAGCCTTTAAAATCTTAAACATTTCCTCTTTATGCTCGCTTGCTTTTTGTTTGGTCCATTTTTTATCATCTAGATTGACTAATTCGCTCATAATTTTTAATTTTAAACTTTGGTCGATAACTTTTCGGAAAGTGCTGATTTTGCCCTCTGGCGATACATTCGAAAATTTCGAGTTTCCTGATACCGTTATTAAGGCTAGGTTGCCAAACCCATGGAGGTCATCTGATTCCCAAGGTTCACTTTCCACTGGATGTTGTGGATAGAAGTGTTCGATTGAACTTCTAAATTGAAAGTGCCAATCGTCGCGCATTGGTTGGATAAGCTCTTTATTTAAGTAAGAATAACCATCTTTGTATAATAGATAATCAAGGTAAGTAAATACGATTCTTTCAAAGCCAAATCCACTACTATCCTCAAATTCTGATTTCTTAATTTTTGTTATGCAGTAGTCTTCGAGAATTTTAATCATGTTACATGATTCATCTGCTAATAACTTTGTTAAAACTACTGAAATCCAATGCATCGTCTTAGGGGATGTATACGTTATACGTAAGCAGGATTGCAGCGTTCTTATTTGTTTATTGCTCTGACTATCGTCATCCCCAAAAGTGCCTACATATTTGGGTTTAGCTCCCCTCTGATCATTATATTTCTCCAAACGTAGTAATGACCATCTTCCCTCTTCTTTATAGTTTTTAGCATATTCACGTTTCAATATATTTTTATCAAACAGCACTCGACATTTTAACATATGGTATAAGAAGTTCTTTGCTTTTTCTGCATCAGCCCACGCCCAAGATAAATTATTTAAAAAGTGTTTATCATCAAGCGTTGCATCTTCTTCTGCTAACTTAGCGATAACGGCATTTACTTGCAGTAAAAAATTAGGAAATGAAATAGTTGATTCAAAACGTTCTGTCTCCAGCTCATCCTTACTTCCTGCAGTATGACGAAGTTTACCTTCTTTTAATATATCAATCAGTGGAACTGCTGTATTGTCATCTTCAGCAGTCTGAATGTACATTTTAATAGAATCAAAATCGTTATTGTTATCCTTAAGGCTCGTCCAATCGTTTGTAAAAAGTGCATTTCTAACAGTAGGGTCAAAATTCATTTGGATATACGAATCCATATCAGCGCACTTATCCCAAATCAATGCTGCCGTTTTTTTATCGTGTTTTGTATCTAAAACTTCTAAAAACTTTGCTTTTGCTATTTCATGGAGCTCAAGTTGCTCTCCTCGAGTATTCATAATTTCAAAGTAATGATTTAAATCGATATCTTGTGGAACTTGTACACGAACAAGAAAAACCTTTTCTAGTTTTTTAATCAACTCACTTTTATCTATTTTTTTCGTTTTAAAATAGTTATCAATAACTTGATATCCGTTCAAAATTTCACTAGCAGATAACTCCTCCATTAATCCATCATGATCGCCTTTATTTAACATAGTAAGTGTACGGTTTGACTTATCTCGCGCCTCAAATTTTAACGCCTCCTGCGAAAATTTTATGCCAAGATAATTTTCTAATAGAAATAATGTTGTCAGTCGTTGTTGTCCATCTATTACCTCATAAACATTTATATCCGTTTGATTCACAATAAGATTGCCAAGAAAATAGTTTTTGCTAGGATCGTTAATTGAACCTAAAATATCTTCTATGAGTTGTTCAATTTGCATTTCTCCCCAAGCATAGTTACGTTGATAAATCGGCACTCTGTAACTGCAATTAGCAAAAATGCTTGATACCGGGATGACTTTTAAATTTTTATCCACTGCTTACCACCTATTCCATTCACAAAGTAACGTGTACACCGCTTTATACTTTTCTATATTTTTATTATCAAAGGCTGGTTGCTCTAAAACAATCAACTTTAATTCCTCTGGATGATTCATTTCACTAATTTTTGCAAACAGCTCCAAACCATTGTTTAAACGTTCATGTTTTCCTCTTGCATATTTATTAATTGTTTGCAGACGCACAGACTCCATCGTCAGTCTTAATGAATAGCACCATGAATATAGTTGCTGCATTACACCTTTCGTTAGGTTTTCCAAGCCAAACCGATCTGCAAAAAATAACAACGCACATTCATATAGCTGTTTAGTGTATACATTGCCCGAACCCCTTGTTGGAACTTGTTCATTGGAATGAACCTTCTTAATTAATTTTTGGATTTGCTCAAGTTGCTTTCCATAGTGCAGCGTATAATTAAAAAATCGATTTCCAGCTATCAGCGGTTGTGTTAATTGAAATTGATTTAAAGCTCTAGTTGCTAGTAATTCGCTACTGCCATTTGCATTAAACTGATCTACAAAAAGATTACTTGCTTTATGATAGATTGCATAATTAAACACATTCGAGCTTTTTATTCCTTTAAAGACATCAATTTTATTTGAAGAATAATCGACGCCATATTTTCCTTTATACCATTGTGTCAAAGGGTAAAGATAATTTTTAAATAAGTCATTCAAATGATTTTGGTTTAGATTTTCCCACTTGTTAATAATATTGACCTTTTGATGTTCATCCGCATCTTCCATCTCACGTAAATGATACGACTTCAATAAATCATGTGGATCTAACTCTTTTCCCCGCGAGTTTTGTGAATCAAAAAATTGAAAAGCCTCTTGCTCATTGTTTGTAACAATTTGCACTGCACTACATTGTGATAGTAGATACCTTTTGTAATCGCTGCGCTCATCTGCAGAAAATTCACTAATCCGCTTCGATAAAATTTTATAATTTGTGACGATTACATCATTCGATAGTTGACTATATTTTTCTTGTAATAGCCCTTGCGCTTCATCACCTAAGCAGTAAAGAAGAATCGAAAAGGTTGTCAATCGCTGCTGGCCGTCGACAATATTATATTTTTCATGTTCCTTATGTAAAATAACTGATCCAATTCTGTATTCTTCTATACCTTCTTGATAAGCATTATATGTATCAAAAAAAAGCGTATTTGTGGACTGCACACTCCAACTATACGGACGTTGATATGATGGTAAAGCTAATTTCATACCAAGTAAGTCTTGCATCCACGTTATTTTCAACTCTTCTTGCAGTAGAGCCATCCCTAAATCCCCCCGATAAAGTTACACATTATTTCAATGATATCACCCACATGACGTTTGGACTAGGAGGTGCAACTTATTTCGTAAATAAAAAAGACCACCTCTAATGAGATGGCTACATTCTCCCTGTAATAAAGAGCAATATGAATAAACCCAACCAAAATAATCCAAATAAAAATAGTAATATTCTTTTAAACCGTATCGGTAAAAGATTGAATACTAAATTAATTACTAGCAAGATTAAATCTGCCTAACCCGTAATAAATCGTTTAATGCCGAATATATTAATAGAAATCTTAGTTAGTTTACTCTGTTTTATTACATAAACCATACTAACAAAAGCATTTAATTAACACAGGATAAAAATAGATTTAGCTAAAAACAACTACTATGCTTCTTTATCCCTAAATATTGTACCTTTTTAATATCCAAGAATAAGACCAAGTTCGAGGATGCCTTGGATACCCCTCTTGTGTCAAATCCTCCATATGATACATTTCCTTGTCTTTAATTAAACAAAAAATTTCTTGAATCCTATTGTCGTAGCCAAATATGTCACCTTTTCCCCAAGCAATAATTATAAATTGAGCCTCTTTGTTAGCCATTTCAATTATCGTATTATTATTATATTTTCCGTCAGTATCTATCCCTTTAACAAAATCCAAACTTTGTACTGAAATATATTCATCCACTTTTTCTGGATATGTCTCACATACGACATAAAGATTAGTAATAATAATTTTCCCTATGTCCTGTAAAACACCAGCAGAGTTATTTAAAGAAACGTATTTGATAATTCGATTAATAGTGTTGTCGGAAATTTCCTCATTTGCTTTACTAGGATTGATCATCATTAAATGGACAGCTTTTTCGCTATCACCATTCTTCAATTCTATATCTAACCTATATCTCCTATTAGTAGCAATATCATGCTGTACTAATTTAACATTTTCCACATACTCATTCTTATAGTGGAAAATCCTTTTTTTTACTCTTTCCATATTTCCCCTCCCTGGTATGAAGTGTCTGGGTCTTTGATTGTTTTTAAAATTAATAAATACTATCAATGACTGCCTGCATATATATGAAATATCTATGGAGTAAATATTTCAATGTATTCGTTAATGAAAAACTTTCAAATATTAAATCTACTAACCCTTAATGTTTTATAATTAAATAAAGGTAATTTTTATGATAATTCCCCATCTTATATATCAGGATTAATTTTCATTATACTCCCTTTTTTTCTTCCTTTACAAAAATTTTCTATGTATTCAGAACAAACAGTATAATCAAATAATTTATAATGAATTGAAAACGAATATACAAAGTAGAATGTGATTATTGTAAAGATCCTTTAAAAGAGATATTTAGAAGTGCAGGATGTACTTACTCCTAGCATCCACTGTAATTTTATTAATTTAAAGTGTGCTTCTCTGCTTATACCCATAATAAGACAAAAAAGAATCCCATCTATTAAAAGACAAGATTCTTTAAACTCAAACTTTTTTTGCTAGTAGTGTATTCCAATAAAAATTACATTGAAGAAAAAACACCCTATGTAAGCGAGCAGACTAGTCCAATTTTGAAATGGATAGTTTGAATACTTACATAGAGTGGTCTAAGTACCTCTGTATAGTTGGTTGAGGTTATGAAAGATATTTAATGACGTTTTTTGTTTAGACAGCTTTTCATGCTTATGCTTGTAACGCCTTAATTGTTTGAGCTACTTGCTCTTCTGTTAAATTGTGACGCACGATGTAGCGATTACGCGCATGCTTTGTACATTCGATTGTACAGCCCCCTAAATGCTTTGCTTCATTTTCTTCAGAAGCGATGATTTGCTTGTTACATTCAGGGTTTGCACAGTTAATATAACGTTCACAAGGTTCACCGTCATAGTGATCACGACCGATAATCACATGCTCTACTTGATTGATTGGCACCGTTAAACGCTCATCAAATACGTACATTTGACCGTCCCATAATTGGCCTTTTGCAACAGGGTCTTTTCCGTATGTTGCAACACCGCCATGTAATTGACCGACATCGCCAAAGCCTTCACGTTTCATCCAGCCTGAAAACTTCTCACAACGAATCCCACCAGTGCAATATGTTAAAACATTTTTCCCTTCGAATAGCTCGCGGTTTTCACGTACCCATTCCGGTGTATCACGGAAGTTTTCTACATCTGGTCGAATCGCGCCACGAAAATGGCCGACATCGTATTCATACGTGTTACGCACATCTAATACTACTGTATTTTCATCTTGCATTTCAGCAAGGAATTGTTCTGGTGACAGGTAGCGACCTGTTAATTCATGCGGGTTAACGTCTGCTTCCAAGCCTAAGTTTACTAACTCAGGACGTGGGCGTACGTGCATTTTTTTGAATGCATGGCCATCTGCCGCATCAATTTTGAAGACAATGCCTTCAAATAACGAGTCAGCTTGCATGTTTGCCATGTATTGCTCTGTTTGCTCAATCGTACCTGATACCGTACCGTTAATGCCCTCATTGGCTACTAAAATACGACCTTTTAAACCGATTTCTTTACACATTGCTAAATGCGTTTCCGAAAACGCCGCTGGATCTTCAATTTTCGTGTAATGGTAATATAATAAAACTTGATAATTCATTTGTTTCCACCTATCATTTCATATATTTGCAGGATATACCTGATAGTCTATTTTACGACCTAATAACCATAAAGGATTTTCATTTAATATGCTATCGGTAATTAGGCTGAAATGGGTATAATTATTAATTTTCAAGAATTTGGGAAGATGTTAGCGGAGCTTTTTTATAAAGAAGTGTTTTGCCACAATATGGCTAGATTTTGAATAAACTACTTATTATTATAATTACACATTTTATTGATTACCTAAGATGTGGATATTCAACTATAAAATTTCCTAAAATAAAATAAAGCATAAACTTTCCATTTGGGAAATTTATGCTTTACGGCACTATTTAACAGTATTTGTACTGCTATATATTATGTATGGAGACGGCGGGGATTTGAACCAATCGCTTATAAACCTAGTCATATCAACGTTTTCAAGCACTTCTAATTATTATTAGCCAGATTATAGCCAGATGTGTCAACACCGCATTAAAAACCACCATACAGGGGAAACTAGCTTTTTTATCGCTTAATAATCGTTCTTAGCAATCTGTTTTCAAAGTTTGTTGCATCACACAAATGTCCTAATAGAACTTTTACATTTTCTAAATCACACTTAGCTCTTTCGAATAGAATGTTTGTTAGGCAACATCCATGTATAGATTTAATAAAAGAATTTCATCAGTTCATATTCAACAAACACAATTACAACAGCCGAATTCACCATTTTAGCAGTTTATAATAATTAATACATAAAATAATATTAACAAAGAAATACTTAAAATTATGTTATATTACCCCTTATTATCAAGTTTTCTTTCTTGAATAAACTTTTCAGCTAATACTCTTGAAATATACAATTCTACACCTTTTTTAATATTACGAGCATTTGAAAATTGTTTAACATGGGATATTAATTCATCATAAACAGTAGTTTTTCTTATACATGTTTGATCTTCTGATGATAAACTTGATAGAGTTTCTTCATATTGCTCTGTAATTAAATGTTCTTTTATAGAATCATCCAAAGCAATAAATTCTATAAATTCTGTAAATCGAGAATATAATGCTGCCCCTAGAGCAGTATAAATATCTTGTTTGTTACTAAAATTAGACGTACAAATAATTATTGTATTAGATAAATCTGTCTCATAACGATTATCTTCCAAGATCCCTTCATCAAACATTTGTAAAAATGCAGAATATACTTCTCGGGGACACTGATTAAATTCATCAAATAGTATAACATTACCTTTATATCTTGAAAGGTCTTTCGCCAAGGAATTAGTGTCCTCCTCTCCCCCAAAAATATAATTGTAAAAAGCATTAGTCTTGTACATAGATAATTGTTGTCTTAAAATTGGACCCTCGTTAATAACTTTATTCAATAGTTTGGCAGTTTCAGTTTTCCCCACTCCAGGAGGACCGTAAAACATTAAGACTATGGGTAAATGTTTAGGTTTATTTAGAACTGTATATAATGATGCAATTACTTTACTTAATACTAATTCTTGACCTTTTATTTTATCATCAAATTCAACAATAAAATTGGACATTTTTTCTTTAGTTATTTTTTCTCTATCATATCTCTCATATACAATCTCAAAATCCCCCTCATTATCTAAAGATACTAATTTAGATTTTAAACTTTTGGTTGGATTTTGTATTACGATACTTTCAAAAATTCCATTTACTAAAAAGTTTTTCATGAGTCGAAACAAATTTTCAATGAAATGATCTTTTATTGAATAAAACTCTTCTGCTCTTATAACTAATAATGGTGGGCCTTCAGGATAATTTGCCTGTATGATTTTTTCAAAGTTATCTGTATCGTTATATACTTTTACAAGTTGACTTAGAGAGTACTCACCATCTATCTGTTCTTTTATCTTACTTAAAAATTCTTCAAAAGTACTATTAGGACCTTCATAAATTATAAAAGTATTCACCCTTACTCCACTCCTGCAAAAATTATGTCTACAATTTCTAAGACGCCATCAGAATTATCTACATCAAATGCTGAAAAACCTAATTCTGTTGGATTACTACCTTCTGCTGTTAATTCATTTTTAAAATCCATCATTTCTAAACTAGTTTTACCTACATTTACACCATACAATATTAGATTCATTTTTTGTAAATCTTGAATTCTATAATTATTCCTAAACCCTTCTAAATTAAACCTTACTATACATTTTTTATTTTTAATATCTGTTGCTAATAATTCATAATAGCCCTTTGCATTTGCCAACACATCATCCATCGAATGAAAATCAATATTTTCATACTCATTCATATTTGGAATAACATCCCCGTTAATTTCTTTAAAAATTTTTGCAAAAGGTGCAATCACTTTAATGTAAGTTGCTGATTCTGGCAATATTTCGATTTGTTGCGTTCTTAATGTGCATAGTAAATCTTGTTCTCCGTCTTTTCTTGCCTTTTTGTCCTTTTTATCTACAAGTTCCAAAAAACTAGTCAATATTGTATTAGTGATGTTAATTGAAACAATACTCTCTTTATTCCTTGAAACTCCCCCTTTAATCCCTCCCGTAGAACCTGTAGTCAGTAAATTTAGAAGACCTGTTCCAAACCCCCCATTCAAATCAAAACCTTTCGCCTTAGTAACTATATCTTGAATAATCTCTTGTGAACGTCCTTCTTTTTTTATATCAATTAAATCTAATGCTGAAGATTCATCAAAATAAATAACTTTTCTCATATAACCCTCCATCTAGAACTAATGTTCCTGTTTTATATTATCATATTATCTATCTTTTAACATTAATTTACTAACAGCAATATTGTAAAAATAAAGAAATAAATATGGGGGGGAAGTTTCCATATTCATAAAACCGCTTGCTTCATCAGACTTTCTAAATAATCCAGCTTGTACTTAGGTGGAATCGTAATCGGATTTATTCCATGCTCATTGAACAGCTTCAGATATTTTCGATATGTGCTATCTGAACAATGTTTAGCAGGTGTATCTAAGTTTCCTTTAGAAACATATTTTGCAAATTTTTTCATTTCTGATTTTTCTCTAATTGATAAATCCATTGCAGCAATCATTGCTTCTAACCTAGGATAAGAATAAAAATCACCAGTAGGGCAAATGTTCAAAATGTACTTGTTCATATAGTTGGCGTATTTTTCTTTTTTAAAATAGTCCTTTATAAACCGCAGCTCTCCTCTTTTATATTTTTTGTACTTCAAATGATCTTTTTTAACGCACACCTCAAACCTCATCATCCCTCTTTCCCACATTTCAACATGTTCATTTTTATCTCTTCGCTCTTGTTCCTTATCATAGAAGATAATATGAATGCTTTTACATTGATGATATTGTGACGTAAAATAAATCTTTTTTTCCAAGTGAGCGGTTTTCTTTTTTAACTTCCTGAATAACTCAAAATAAACCTTTCTAATATTTTCATTGGAAATCTCAATATCAAATCGATAATCGATTCTACTAAGATTATGCTGCTCGAATAACTGCTCATCCCCATAAACGATGCTCAATGCTTCTTTAATATAACGTTCCACTTGATTATAATCCTTCTCTTCTATATTCCCTTTATTTAAAATCAAAGGAATATCTATTACCATCTTACAAGATGCATTTAGGTTATTTGAATATTCCACACTACTAATCCCTTTAATCATATGCCTGTGCAAAATTTGGTTTATCAGTTCCATGCCATAGTGATCCTTTCTAAAATTTATATGTTCGTAATCTAGTTGTATTGAAAACTCTGCTGTATGAATCATATTTTCTCTCCTCTTTTGAAGCGGATATTTTCTATTTAACGTAGTTATATCAACGCATTGCCGATTCTTACTTACGCCATATTTTCCGCTTATTTACGTCTCTTAAGTGCTCATATTTCAAGTGACTTTTCATTCTACAAAGTTCCGAGAGAAACTATTCAAAAAAATTTTTTCACACTATGTTTGTCAATTAAAAAAAGCTATAAACGATAATGTAGATATGCATAAAAACATGAATGTTTATGCTTTACACGGGCGTTCGATATGATGAAATACTTTGCCAAAGAAGCTTTATAATAGTATTTATCAACCTGAATTAACGACAAGACGTATGAATAATATTACAAAAAGCCGAGTATACTTCATTGCCATTTATGATATAAACTGAATGCCAAATTCATTTACACAAAATCTATTTTCAATGTTACTTTGCAAACAATTTAAAAGAGGAAAAACGGAGGGAGTGAAGAAAATATGCGAAAAAAATCCTACACCAATTACGATGTAGGATAGGAATTTAATATAAGTTAAAAGTAGGTTTTTATGACCGTTACTCTTGGCAATGTTGTCTTCTAAGTTGATTAGTGTTCCTTTTAATCCACGTTAATCGCATTGGGAATCATATAATCGAATATATACAGTCAATAAGATAGTCAACGTGATTTGCAGTACACTTTAAATTAAACCTTTTCTTTTAAGTTCTTCAATCATCTTTAACTCTTCAGCCGTTGGAACTGTAGAGATTTCATCCTGAGCAGATGTATTAGGTTGATTTAATCCCCAATCATTTAGAATGATTAATAGCTCATCAGAAATCCTAATATCTCTTTCTCGAATTTCATTTAACCCCCAATCATTATGATTTTTAGAAAGATTAAGCACTAGTTGGACTTTTGATTTTTCATAGCTTTGTTGCTTCTTTTTAAAATATCCATTTCCTGCAATAATGTTTAGTTTTTTCTCAAATGGAACCTTATTTCCAATATGTTCTACTAATTCTTGTACTTCACTTTCAGAGTTATTAGGAAAATAATTTGTTTGCCATTTTTGAGGCAAGATATGCTCTATTTCCCACTTTTCAGGAAGTATATCGTTCTGACTTTGATAAGCAAGAATCTTTAATATCATTCGAACCGTATTACGATGAGCGTGCTTGATTTTATCCTTTAATTCTTGTTCACTTACTTTAGAAAAATCAAATGCTGGAACTGGAGATTTGATTATTTCAGAGTTTAAATTCAAAATTCCTCTCTTGACAGCGTTAATAGTCGGGGTAACTATATATCTCGCTGCCAATACTGCAAGTAGTTTCTTTAGAAATTTCAAAAATAGTTCTTCGAAATCTTTCGAATCATTGTATTTAAGATAATATATAACAACTGGGTACTTCCAAAATTCATTAGGATATGAAGTTAATATATCTAGTACTTGTTTAATCTCAATATTTTTCGACCATTCTTCATCTTCAATTTCTACACGATTATTCACTACAAGCCATAGGTTAAGAACAGTACTCAAATTTCCCATCACATCGCTCTTGTATAGCTGTTCAAAATTATTTCTTGAATAGTATTTTCTTATCCCTGGTGTTGTGGTATTTCTATCGTTTTCTAACGCTCTCAAATAGAACATATAATAATAAAACAGTTTTTGAATACTTTCATTCGCATTAGTTGCTTCATCGTCAAGTTTTTGCCATTGCTCAATGAAAGTTACTTTCCCGCCAGCATCCAACTGATTGTAGATTTTTGCTTTAAAAATATCTGCATCTGATAACGCTAATCCTCTATCGTTCAAAGTAGAGAAAATTGTTAATGCAGTATCTTGTGAATCTGCCGTAATAGGTAATAAAATCGCTTTATTTAGTACATTTCGAATGAAGTAGAAAAACAACTGTGGCTCATTTGTAGCATACCTCTCTATTAGCTCTGTAAATAATCTGTAGTTTAACGAATAGTTATCTTTAGCCAAAACTCCAATATCGCCTGTAATAAGTATTTTTGAAAAAACTTTGTTTCCTTCGTCTCTCATTACTCTGGATTCAATAAGTGTTTTTTCGAAATCAACCTCAGCAGTTAATTCATCTTGTTCCCATAATGCAGACTCAATTTGTCCCTTGAAGTTTTTAACTTCTTTTGTTTCTGTCATTGAATTTAGTTTTGAATAAAGTGCACGTAGTAATAAAAACAAAGAGGTAATTCGCTGTTGACCATCTATAATTTCTTGTTCTCCATTCTCATTTTCATAAGAAACAATTGTTCCTAGAAAATAAGTACTTTCGTTATTATTTTCTGTATACTCTACTAAGTCCTCAAAGAGTGTTTGAATTTGTTCATCTGACCAGGCATATGGACGTTGATACTCTGGGATAATGAACTTATTAACTTTTCCTGTTTCTAATAATTGTTTAACACTTTGTTTGTTCACTTCTATTGTCGTTACCACAAGCATTCCCCTCTCTGTTTCAATACAATAAGACTAAATAAAAATTTATGGCATTCTCTATTACTTACCCATAAAAATCACAGAATATAGACCTATACTTAAAACTAATCAACTCACCCCTAATGCCTTATAAACCGCATCTATCGGATCTAAATAGAAGATTGGTTGAACTTTTACAATTAAATCTGCTGGTACTGTAAAGTAGTCTCCTGCTGATGGTGCTGGTAGTAGAATTTTCTTTGCACCTGCAACCACACAAACTTGAAGAATATTTGCTAAACCCTCGCCTTACGAAATCGTCCCGCCTACTGTCATTTTTCCAACAATCACAAGACCTTCCTGTACAGGTCTATTTAATGAGCCCGATAATAGCCTAAGCAATCAAATGTGCGTACTAGATACTCAAATACCAAACACCATATTCCTTATATTAGAAATATTTCTTCATGTTGTCCTAGCCATTTATTAAATAATACATATGTTAAATCTGTTTGCCCGTATATTGTTCCTTCTTTAGTTGGTGCTAACCGAATAAATTGTCCACAAGAAGAAATTATAATATTTTCTTCTCCACCTGTTTTTTCACCTGCATACAAGCAAATTACTTCTTTAATAGGATGCCTGACATACGGCGATTTACTATCCAGTTTATCTCCCTTGAAGTTAAATCTGCCAATTTGTCCATAGTTATTTAGCTGTTCCATTACCTTAGTTACTTGACGATTTGAATAAATATTTTGAAGTGGTGAATACTTTGCATCTAAAACTACAGAAGACAGATAATTTAGCTGTTCGGTTTCTTTTACAAATAAATCTATACGAATATCTGGTTTTCGATTAGGCTGTAAAGTAAACATCATTTGCTTTCTAGATAAAGCTTCATGTTCAAAATCTAACTCTTCATTAAACACTATATGCACAATATATTGCTCAAAAAGTAGTTCAATAGTTGTCCCATCCGCTAAACCTTCATGAACAAACTTTGTCTTCAATTGTTCCGTTAAACTTGTTTCATTTGCTTTAAAACCCTGTGCTAAAAAAACATCAATCACACTAAAAAAAGTAAAATATTCATATAAATCCTCGGTTCGTTTTAGTACAGGTAATTTAACCTCTACTTGACCTTTCTCATTTAAACAACGTTCAAAGTTCTGATATATTTGATAAATCCCATTATATGCTGGATGTGTGCCTAACTTATTACGATGAGATTTCTTTAATGAAATTTCACTCCAAAATTGGTTATATAAAATACCTTCTAATCTTTTTATACAATCCGCAATATTTAAAAACATTTTATAGTATTTAAGATGTTGTTTATTTAACTCGTCAATATTATCTTTATTATGTTTTACTTTATTACGATATTTTTGGATTGTACCTTCTGAAACATTATAACTTCCCTTTAATTCTTCTAATCGAGATTCGTTATCAACTAAAAGATTTTCTAATAGCTCTTGCTTTTGAATAGTATTTTTTACAAATTTATTCAAAAAAATAGACATTTCCTTTAATTGATTTAAAATAATCACTGTAAAATATTTCGCACTTCTATTTTCTTCTGAATCATCTATATTAATAACTCTTCTATTTAAAAACTTCAATTCTTTATTTATAAATCCCTTAGGAGTTGTTTCCCACTGTAAACTTTTCCTATCCATTTTCCTTGGAACTGACTGAATACTATATCTCTTAGCAATTTCTTGAGCACTATATCTTTCAATTAAAAGTAGGTAATTCAATAAAGAACGCTCTATTTTTTTGTAATTCTCCCATAAGTACCAAAAAGCCGTTTCCTTAATATCATCTAATCCACCTAATGTTTTTTTATATTTTAAATAGTCAACTATTAATCCTTTCAGTTTATCTTCTATTAGTTCATTCATTATTTCTATTTCATCGATATCTAAACTTTTAGGTGTTACTTTAAATGCAGCATAGTAACTTTTTCCTTCAAAAATTACTTCAAAATGATATGTACCAATACTCCAAATAAATGGTGCACCGCCTTTGTGAATTAAATAGAATGATTTATTATTATTCAAAGAAAATTCAACGAACTCTTTTTCTTCAGAATTACTAATAATACTCCATTTTACATCTACTTTTGCGTTATCTGTGTGTATGCCCATACCTAACTTTACAAACTCGGTAATTGAATAAATATTTTCTTCTATATCATGTGGACTAGTCGATAGAAATTTTATTGGTACAACATTCCAATCCCCTCGCTTTAAATAAAGAGCAAATGGGAGCAATTCACCATTACTTAATTTAGTAAGAGAATCCATAGTTTTTCAACTCTTTCATTTTTGATTCAATTAGCTCAATTGAATGTGAAAAGTTATTATATTCCTGAATACTTTCTGAACTAAGAAAACTCAATAATGTCCCTTTATCTTCTTCCTCGGTATTTAATAAAGGTCCTACAAATGATTCGATTCCTCGTATTTTAGAAATAATACGCTGTTTAACTTGTAAATCAAAAGCTTCAGGACGCTTTAAATATGGGTTATTCGACCCGTTTTTTGGAATGTTGTTTAAATAGAATGCTATACTTTTAGCTGTTCGGAAAGAAACTCCTTTTTGTCGATCTTGTTCATTACTTAAACGGTGCAATTCATCTAATATATCAATTTCTTTCTTTGATAAATGATAAATAGAAGATTGCTCACGCTTGATCTATTTCCGATAAATGCCCTTTGTACAGTGCACAGGTTCTACTTCGCTAAAATCACGTTCTCCATAGCAATGCTCATACATATCAGCTAATGTGTTCTTTTTAGGTATAAAAACATTCGCTCTATCTAATAATCTATCTGAGAAAAGCTTTGTTGTTTCATCAAAATTTACTGTACCTACAAAAATAATATTTTGCCCAATTTTTATTTTGCTTGGATATTGATTAACACAATGGATACGCTCATTGAATAACTGCAAATATCTTTTATCATCGCTTACTTCTAATAACGAGATAAATGGGCTAAACCAATGCTCTACCTGTGCTAAATTCATCTCATCAAAAATAACGATATACATTTTACTATCATCTTTTCTAGCTTCTTCTTTCTCTGCATCTAATAATAACCGAACTAAACCAGTTTCACTTTCATGATATATACCTGTATTTGGATTTAAGTAACCTAAAACATCATTTGGTTCTGTATAAGCTGGAGAAATTGGCAACATTAACACTTCACGACCGTAGCTCATTCCAAGTGTATCTGCATATGCTAAGGCTAATTGGGATTTTCCAATACCTGACATACCTCCGACAATTGTTAAAAGATTAGTCTTCATACAAATATGAAAGTTATACAAATCGTCATCACTATAATAAAGTCCCTTATTACTTACATTTTTTTTAAACTGTTCTAAAAAGAACGCTTCAATGTTATCTTCTTTCTTCTCTTGTTCTTGATCAATAGGTGGAACTTCTAGATTAATGAATTCTATATTATTAGAAAAATTCTCATTTTTTGAATTAGAGATATTTGTGTGTAGTAATTTAGCTGGTTCATCCCTCAAATTGAGAATTTCTTTTGCAGGTAAGACAATCAATGAATTTCTTAATGAATTTAATAAAACCTTATCTTGAAACTTAGTTGATTCTAAATCAAAAAATTCAACTTCATCTGGTACTTTTTGGATATACGTAAGTGCATTTTCAGTTTCACTCAAATGTACATTAGTATAAATTCTACCCTGTAAATGAATAAATTCTGGTTCGAGCATTAAATTAGGGTAGGATGGTAAGACAAAAGGTAATTGTTTATTAACAAGTTTTGACTCAAAATCATGACGGCTTTCTCCTGCTTTTAATGATGGTGTTGGTATAATCACATACTCCGATTCAAATTTAGATACACCATCAAACTTAGATGCTTCAAATACTTCAACAATATCTACATATAAATAGTTCCTAAGATTTCTTACTTTGAATAGTAATAATTTATCTGAAAGATAATCACGTACATTATCTCGCTTTTCAACTGAGGAAATATTAGCGTTTAAAATATGATTTAAAATTCTAGTATTATCATTTGATCTAGTACTTCCTGTAAAAACTTTATTGTTATACCAAAACAATTCTTCTAATTCATTTGGAATTTCCGACAAACATTTTATTTGAAATTGTATAAATGTATTAGACTCATCTTGAAAAGAAACTGGCATAAAAGGTGTACCAACTAAATCATTTTTTTGTGCTAATCTCCCTACGAAATGCATATTTTTTAATTGTAATTCCAAAAACGAATTTAAATCAGATTTTAGTTTCAAAACTTTCTCCCTCTCTGTTTTTCATATAGTGTTAGTTATAAAATTTAAAATTAACGTCGAAGCAAAAATAAGTTTAATGTCAGCCCTCTAGTATTACGAACCTACTCCCAGGTACACCCACATCAAAAATTCGCAAATTCCTTCTAATCTATCCACATAATTTCACTACCTTTAATAAGACAATAATTTCTTTCTCAACACTTCATCACTCGCATAAATATAAAGCCCTTTAATGCCACGCTTCATTAAAATATTGATAGAATTTAAGACGATTTTTTCTTTTGCTTCATTTACATTGGCAATACCTTCTGTGCCTGTATAAGCACCTTTGTCCATATACTTACTCGTATCAATAACGATTTCATCTTTAGCAGCATCGTATTGAACAGAAGGACCAAGCACGACACCAACGTAATTTAAATCAAAGCCTTGGATTGTATAAATGGAGCCAGCTTCATGAATTGTTTCAGGTTTCTCAGCCCAAGTGTATTTCGTACTTGTTGTGTTCCAAGGCATTTTGTACTCGCCATTTGATTCGTTCACATAATATGTGCCACCATCTTTTTTATGTAGATAATCAAATGTCGAAACGACACGACTTAATCCAAATTGATGATTTTGAGCCTTTATTTTTTCGTGCATAGTTTTCATCGTTTCAAACACTTTAAATTCATAATTCTCATCATGAGGTAGTGGCAGCACTTGCTTACGTTTGAATGCATTAATCCAATTAATTACCTCATCATTTGCCTGCATACGGAACTGATTTGATAACTGATATTCCTCCTGGTATGTGCTCAACTTTTTTAGTTGCTCTAATGTAGCAGCCCCCCATAGGCTTTTCAACTTAAGTACTTGATCTTGGTCATAAATAATAACGACTACTTTTGCCAGCTTTAAAAGTTCCTCAAGATGATTATTTCCATGAAAATTATTATAAGTATCTGGCTTTGTTAACAATAAATGAGCTTCATCTACAAAAATAATGTCAGCTTTTTTCTGCTCTTTTTGAAGTGTGTTTACTAATGGTGTTGGCTTCGCAAAGTTTTTCCCCTTTAAATGCTTTACCTGCTTCGCAATTCCTTTATACGTCTTAAACATTTCCTCATGATTCACAACCAAATAGTTTTCTGTCTTATACAGTGGTGAAGATGCTTCTTCAGCTCGTTCCTGTATCGTGTTAAAAATCGAACTTAAAACAACGCTTTTCCCTACACCAGCTTCACCTTCTATCACTAACAGGCTGCCATATTCAGTGGTAGTTGCTTGTACTTGTTTCTCACAAAATTCAAGTACTTTTTCTTTTAATTCGAGTTGTTCTAAGGATAATTCTTTGAAAGGAGATAATTTAAAAATGTCTTTGTTTTCAATTGTATGAAGCTCATGATTAACAAGCTTTTGTTCATATAATTTCTGCCATAGTTCTTTAAATAATTGTTGATCGTAGTACGGTTTGTTGTAATAGTTGTGCGTAAAATCACTAGCCATTTTACTTTTGTTTTGCAGTGTATATTTTTCATCACCGAGGAAGTAATTTATAAGCTTCGTTTCTAAATGAAATGTTGCGGATCGATTAAATTCATCATGCTTGATGAGATTTATTTGATCAATATTTTTACGAGCTTTTAAGTGTACTTTCATTCGATTTTTAAAATATACCGTTTCACCGATATAAGCCTCTTTGTTGCCGTTCAGCACATAAATGACTGGGTAATTTGAAAATTGTTCTGTGTTGCTTATTTGATTAATACTATCTTGCTTAAACGGCAAAGATAGGATTTCGATTGCTGGCATTTTTTCACCTACTTATGATTTTTCCCAGTAAAACAGGTATTCAAATTTTACAAGAAAATGATTCCTATGCAGTGTGTATTAAGTCACTATGAATCCAATTACTACTTTAATAATAACAAAGCAGCAATAGGAATATCTACCAGATAAAAAACTTCTGAAATAGTCATAGATGCCCTTTCTACTTTCATCTGCTCGTTTAGCTTTATTACAAGAATTTGCGGCTACTAGCTCTTTTACATTCATCAATTGTGATTACGGAGAATTGGATCATACCTATAAATCACCAAATCCCCTAAAACTGTAACAACCTATCCCCGTTCAGATGAACAACCTTCAATAGCAATATTTTCAGCACGTGTAAGCGATTGGTTAGGGGGATATTGCCGAAGCAACTATGCCCTTCAACCCTTCATACTAAAGGATTTACAATAAAAAAATGAAATGTTTTTTTCAACTTTTTTTCAGGATTTAAGCTCTAATTAGGCTAAAATCCTTGGAGGAATCAAATATTAGTTTTTTCAGTCGAATCCTTCCATTGCTAATTAATCCCCTTTGTCCTGGAGGAATTATACAATAGTTTTTCTAGTCAATTTCTTTCAATGATAATTCCCTCTATTTATATAAATGTTGTATAAATTATATTGATTTTTGCATAAGTTATATAATTGTTATATAACTTTTTCGCATTATATCTGCATTATTTTGATATGTATGAGCTTTTTTATTGGAAGAATCTAATTGTAGTTTTTTCGGTCATTCTCTTCCTATTGAATTTTCTTTAAACTTATATAACAGTTGTATAAATGTTATATAAATGTTGTATAACTTATATCATTTTTCATATAAATGCGGCACTAATATTCGAGAAACACCCTATGGCTTTTTCGATATAAGTTGTATAAATGTTATATAACTTTTTCGCACTATAAAATCAAAATACTGTCAATTAAAAAGAAAAAGGCATTTAGACCTCAAATGTAGCTGCTAATCTAAATGCTCTTGTGCCCCTATTTGATTGAAATTATTGTCTTCTGATTTTGATCACTTTACGGCAGGAGTGCTATAAATGTGTACGGATTGTGTCTAAAGTGTGACAACTATGTACAACAAATTCCTATATGTGTGCACGCACTCGTTTTTCTCTTCGAACTAGAGGCAGGTATAGGTGTATATACGTCCGTGCGTAAACCTACTTATTGGCGTTATCACTTAAAGCGGGCTTTACGGATTACTTTCGCTCCAAGCACGCTTATTACATTTCTTTTAATAGCACGTGCCATGGAAAACCAAAACACTGTCAATTAAAAAGAAAAAGACATTTAAACCTCAAATGTATCTGTTGATCTGAATGTACCTATCCCCCCTGTTTGTTTGAAATTATCGTCCCTTAATTTAGTTCACTTTACGGCAGAAACGCCACGATTGTGTCTAAAATGTGACAACTGTGTACAACAAATTCCTATATGTGTGCACGCACTCACTTTTCCCTTCAAACTAGAGGCAGGTATAGGTGTACATACATGCCTGCGTAACCTACTTGTTGTCGTATCTTAAAGCGAGCTTTACGGATTACTTTCGCTTCAAGCACGCTTATTACATTTCGATTAATAGCACGTATCATGGAAAACCAAAACACTATCAATTAAAAAGAAAAAGGCAGTATGACGCTAATACTATCCCTATTATTTGCGATATTTACATGGAAGCTGAAAAACAAGGATTAATTAAGTCTGGTCAGCAACATGTATTAGAAAAGGCAAAAATTTTATTAAGGTCTTTAGCAAAGGTTGGAATTACAGCTTTAATTGATGAGGCAACCAATTACCAGGACATCAGAGGTAAAGATGAACTTCAGATTTTATTAGAAAAATTCATCTCAGAAGAATTACGTCCATACTCAAGAGAATTTAAAAGCGACTATTTTGAACAACTGTTTCGCCTTTATAAGCTCCCATACGATCCAACAACAACAAAAAGACCTCGTTATTTTGCTGGATTCACTAACAAATATGTATATGACATGTTACCTCCAAATGTATGGGAGAAATTAGATGAAAAAAATCCGCTTATATATAACAGTGAAAAGAATAGATCGGACAGAAAATATCGTTTGCATCAATATCTTTCTGAAGAGAACGGTCTTAAATTTTTGAGAGAACATTTAGAGGGTTTAGTTACCGTTATGAAACTCTCTCAGGGCATGGATGATTTTAAAGAGAAATTCGAACTTGTTTACGCCGATAAACTGAAAACGCTAGGAAGAATGCAATCACAATATCAATTAACATTAGATATGATAGATTAGATGGATATCTTAATTTAATTGGTTATGATGATTATTATAAAATAGAAGATAACCTAATTATTCAACTAACGAGTGGTTTAGTTGAATATTCGATTTCTGAAATGTTCAATCTTTATTACAAAAAGCCCAATACTGAAATGAAAAATAGCCCCTATTTTGATCAATATTTGTTCAAAATAGGGGCTATTATTTTCTATAAGAAACATCATTAAAAGCTGCGTTTTAATCAATCTTTATTCCAAGTCAACATGAAGAAGTTTATAGGTTGCATTCCATTCTTCTGCCGATAAATCAAATGCTGTCTCTCTATGTATTTTAGGCATTATGATACCTGCCCTTCCAACTGAACACCCTTTATGCGTGCCTGATCTAATTGTAAAAACATGCAATACCCATTACTTAAGATGATATTTTTGTCTGTTCGAACTCTAAATTACATAACCAACAATTCTTCATAATACCCCTCTCTTCTAGTATAAAATTTCCAATTATACTACATAGCTACCTAATTTTAATGTTCAGAAGTAAACAATTTTAATTATCTTAATCCTAGCTTCTGTCCGACTTAGAAAGCTTATAAATAGCTGATTTGGTGTATCCGACACTTTTTTTTGAATTATCTTTTCTGCAAATTTGTAGCATGGGGTATTAATGCTTCTGCTGGCTTCATTGCTTAATAACACTATTACCTATTACGGAGGAACAAACAAATGGAACGAACTATTGAAAAATCAATCGAAGAAAAAATTGAAAGCTTAATTACACAAAGCCTTGAAAAAATCCTTGAAAAAAATATTGAATTAATCGTTGATACAAAGCTTGATTCTTACCTTAGAAAAAAGCTTGGATTTTCTCCTGATAAAAACCTTGAAAAAATCTTTTAAAAAAAACTTGCTGAAACAATTGGACAGCATAATGAGCTTACAGCTAAAGAGTGGCTGAACGTTCAGGAAACTTGCGATTATATCGGAATTTCCTATAAAAGTTTACAAAAGCTTATTGATCAAGGGCTTAAATTTAATTCAATTGGTCGCAGCAAGCGATTCTCCAAAACGGAAATCAATCACTTTTTAAAAATGTACAAGCATAAAAAATAATGGAAAACACAAAAGGAGATCATTCTAATGACAACAATGGACAAAGCGATTAAAGAATATATGAAAAAAGGCGTTCTTCATTATATGGTGAAAATGTATGGAGGTATCGATCCATATACGAAAAAGCAAATCGACATTACAAAGCGTGGATTTAAAACAAAAACTGAGGCAAAAGCTTTTTATACTCAAAAGCAAGCGGGAGTACTACAAAAAAGTGCTACTGACATGTCAAATCTTACATTTGAGCAATTCTATCATAATCACTATGAAAAATACCTTGAAAAAAGTAGTATCGAAAAAAGTACTTTAGGGAAAATTAAAGGAATGTTTAAAAACCACATCCTACCCTTCTATGGAAATTTAAAGCTTAAAAACATTTCCTACCCAGACACTTTACAGTCATTTGAAGTATGGGAAAAGAAGTTAAAAAGACCTTCAAAGGTAGCGAGTGAATTAAACAAATGCTTAGGACATGCAGTCAATTATGGAATTATTTCAAAAAATCCCGTTGATCTCGAGGAATTGCGTTCTAATGAAAAAATGGCACTTCGTAAGAATGGTAATAAACAAATTGAAAAACTGTTCTATACACCAGATGAATTGGGTGTATTTATTCAAAAGCTGAAATCAACAGATGATATTTCAAAAATTGCAATTTTCCTCGTGCTTGTAAATTTAGGCTTACGAAAAGGGGAGCTTCTTGCACTGCAATGGCAAGATATTGATCTTCAAAACAAAAAAGTTCGTATCCATCAAGCTATCGGTACGGATGAATCGAATAAACCTTATATTAAAAGTACGAAGAACTCGGATGAAAGAACGCTTGATATTGATGAAGAAACTTTCCAAGCATTATTAAAATGGCAGGGGCTTCAAGCAGAGCAATTAAAGTGGCAAAATCTTGAGCATCAAGGCGAGGAGCAGTTTATCTTCCCAAACAATAAAAATACTTTTTATAATAACTGCAAGTTAAATGCTTGGTTAAAAAAATTCCAAACTCAACATGGTTTAAAGCTTGTTTCAGTTCACGGCTTACGTCACAGTTGTGCTTCCTGCATCTATTATCTAACGAAAGATATAAAATTCATTCAACGTTTCTTGGGTCACACAAAAATAGCAACAACGATAGATACGTATATTCATTGCATTCCTGAATTATACAATCTATTAGATGATTGATATACTCATACAGCATAAATGATCGTTAGTTGAATCTCTACCCATGGCAAAGTACATCCGTATTTTGGCACTCTTTCTTTCTCTTTTTTTAAAGGAATTCGCAATAAGTAAAGAAATACTTAAATCTAACCCTTTTATTTATACATTAATCATAAAAAAAGCTTAGCAGAAACCTTATTAGATAAGGATCTACCGAGATTTTCATATTTTTATTAATTATCCCCACTCAATAATAGGCGGTATTACCTGTTTCCTTAAATGACAGCCCTTCTTGAAAAATTTCATTGTTTTGGTGGTGTGTTTGGTGGGAAATACAATCACCGAGCATTCAGCAAGCGAAATCTCCAAATTGTTTTCTATCTTTCCTATAAGTTATCTCGTCTTTGTTTATTTAAAAATGGCTGTTTTCTCAAAGATTGTTGACTGCCATCCATCCAAACCTCATCTGATAGCTTAGAATCAAGTCAAAAGGAGTGCAGGCTTTTACACCACTACTACATTAAGTTATAAATAAAATTACTGTTATTGCAGGCACTAGACTAGAAAAGAAGCATCTAGGAAAGAAAGTTCTAATAATATATCCCCTGTATTTCATTTCCTTGCATTAAAACATAAGACTGTCTAAGACCTATTAAAATAACGCATAACGGTTCTAAGTGGTCTTTCATTAACCATCACTTTCTTCAAACCCTGTACTTATTAAGATTTTACATTATAAAAATCTTCTTTATTTTCTTCATAGCTTTCATAAATTTCAATTAAACTATTACTTTTTAAAGAATCGTCTTGAATAATTTTTTTTATTTTTTCATAATTTTTTATGGCATTCTCCTTTACAAAACCATAAGAATAACTTCCCAAAACTTCAAATGTAATTGGTACAGGTAAAATCAATGAAGATGATTCTATACTTGAGTCATCTTCATTATAAAATATTGAAAAATTAAATTTGTAAATTACAGGCATTAAGGGGTCTTCACCCAATTCACTTGCAATCTTGATCTTAAATCTATCAACTCCATTAGGTTCTATACTTTGCGATATTGAATATTGTTTATTTTCTACTCCCGATAATAGAACATCGTAAGTATAGGAAGATTCTATTCTTTTATAGTTTATTTCTACGGGATTAACCATCTCATAATAATCATGTATAATAAAATTAATTTTTTTCAAAAAAGCAACTTCATCACCAATATTTCTAACTTTAATATCTAATATTGGGTATTCATCGTCTTCATTTATTTCAATATCAATTATCTTTATTTCAGCTTTTTTTTTTGTGTGAAATTGTTATTAATAACACCTGAATTATTATTTACTATAGTACTATTATTAAATTCACTTCCACTATTATTTTGAATTGAAACGGTACTTACTTTAGCTAATTTAAGTATATTCTGTAAATCTGTATCCTCATCGATTGCGGCTTCAAGGAATTTCACACTTTTCTTATACTCATTTGGGAATTCATTTATTTTTAAAGCAATAGTTTCATAATATTTTTCATCAATGATCCAATCCTGTAACTTATGCTTTAAATGCTCACTTTTTATATGCCCCCAACTCTTAATAATATCCCAAGCAACTCCAGATAATATAGCAGATGTTAAAAAATTCATACTCAAATCCTCCACTTAATTAGAATTATCAATCCTAGAATATTCTAACATATTTTCACTTACAAAAAATAGCATACGAGGATTCCTTAATGGATTTAGAGAATTAAATTCTACAATAAATTTATTTGTAAAGTTGATGGGGGGGAATAAATTTAATTAAAGCCTATTTCACACGTATTAAATGTTAATAAACGCTGTGAAATAGGCTAATCCAAACATAGTTATACTAGCTTGTTATTCCCACTCAATAGTTGCAGGTGGCTTAGATGTAACATCATACAGCACGCGGTTAACGTGTTTTACTTCATTTACTAGGCGTACAGAGATTTTCTCTAATACATCCCTAGGGATACGTGCAGTCAATATATTGGTGACTCAAATTCTACACCATTTGTTCACTCAATTGTAGCAGGCATGAAAATTTTACTCCTCTCTTTCAGGAGAAACTAGTATACTAAGACCATGTTTTTCTCCGTAATCCCACATTTTCACCCAAGGAAATGTGTTTTCAGGTAGAATAAAAGTCCGCATTTCTAATGGTTGAATTGTTGACATATCACATTTTGTGCCATGTAACTCGGTTGCTGGATGTATACTTACTTCTCTGCCAGTATCGTTATAATATACAAATTTCAAATTTCCCCCTCCATTATAGGACACCAAATTCTCAACTGAATTTCATTAATGAAATACCTAACTCCCCTTGGATTATTAAACCTCCGTTAATAGAGTCTATTTATTTAATTGTTGGTTCATTACCCATCGCATTAATCTTCCACTCTTATCTTCATCAGCGTACCATTTACCATGGAAAGTAAAAATTTTACATTCATCAGTCAACAAATATATTTCGTCCCCTAATCTATTTATTAAAGCTTTTTGAATTAAACTATTAACCACTTCTTCTAATTTAACTTCGTTTTCATCATCATAACCATCAAAAAATTCACTCTTTAAGTATAAAGGATTTTCATCACACAATTTATGCATTATGATAACTTCATCATCCGTGACTTCTCTAGGACTCCATTCATAAGTTTGAGGTGAACTAGATAAATCTTTTTGGCTTATATCCCTATAATTAAACTCCCATCCCATCTGTCCATTATCATTTGTCGATATAATCGTACTTAATAAAGGATTAAGTATTTCTTGTTCTAAATCCTCTCCAAAAATATCAGATGATAACTTATACTTATAACTTAATCTAGTCCAAATATACTCTAATAAAATCTTGATTGGATTTATTGTAATAAGGTAATTCTTTAGAAACTATTGCTCTAAATGCATCACGAAAAGCACTCATAGAATGCATTTCCTTTTCGCTCATTTTATAGAGATTATACATTTTTTTATATGAATCTAATAATTCATCTTTATATAAAGTTTTTTTAATCTCTAGTACAGCTATTACCTGTGTATATTCATATACGTATTTATCAGTACGAGGTATTTTTTTCCCCTCTCCCTCAACAATCATACAGTCTATCTCATTACTTACTTTCTCTTCACCGTTTACTATAAATCCAGAAGTTACTTTAATATTCAGGTCCTCGAATAATGCCATTTCCAATATGTCCTTAGTGAGACCTTCGAACATGTCTCCAATTGTAGGACCATGTGTAATAAATCCAAATTCTTCGAATTGCTCTTTTTCTTTCTCTATAATTTTTTTTAATAAATCAGCTACAGTATTAATCACTATAATCACCCTTTTTTCTATATTTAATCATTCTGCCAAATCTACTTTTTCTCCTTACACAACTAAAATTCATTGTGAATATAAGGAGATATTTATACTTAACTCCCTCTCTATAAATAAACTTAAACTAGGAATAAAACCAAATCAAGGATATTATGTATGTAAACGGATAATAATTTTGTATTTATAATAAGGAGGCATAATATGAGAATAAAAGAGTTCACTATCGAAAATTTCAAAAATATAGGTATCTCTCAACCATGTAGAATTGTTTTTCCGACGGAAGAAGAAAATGGGACATCAGATTTCATTACAATTATAGGAGAAAATAATGTTGGTAAATCTACAATTTTCGAAGCTTTAAGACTTTTCTTACCTGACACTGGAATTGCAAACATCCCTACACTAGAGATGTTCCCAATGAAGACTCTTCCCAGTAGCGAAGAAAAAAACATGAGATTGACGCTTATTCTAAATGACTTTAACGAACAGGACAGAGAGCATAGATTTCTAAAACCCTATATTTATAACGATGAGATTAAAATTAAAAGAGTATGGTCTAACACTGAACAGAAAGATTCCGAAGTTCCTTTCCAAGTTTATATACCTACTCTTGAATTACTTGAAATCCCTTCAAATAATACTTTTAATACGGCTGCGTTTCAAAACGTCTCACCCGACCTAGAGTCACTTTACCGTCAATATTGTGCAGAAAATAATATTACAAATGGAACAATTACTGCAAAGAAAAAAGCAGATTTTATAGAATTTGTTTATTTACATAATTCATCTTTATTATGTATAGGCGAACCTATTTGGCAAGACAATCCAAATGGATTTGCATCTAATATTCGTTCTGTACTACCTAAAGTAATTTATGTCCCTGCAGTAAAACTAATAGAAGATGAAGCTGATTCTAGTAAAAATAAATCTGCTGCTAGTCAACTTACATCAATTCTTTTTGAAGAACATTTAAACGGCACATCTGAAATACAAAATTTTCAATTTGCACTTCAAGAACTACAAAAAATTTTTAATGGTGATTCACGTAATGCACAAGTTCAAATTCTAGAAGATAGAATCAGTAAAAAACTTCAACGATTATTAAATATTGAAGCTAATGTAGATTTTGCAACTCCAGAAGTTATGCAAAAACTGCACCTAAATTCTACACTGCTATTAAAATATAATAATTTAGTTACTACACCAAACCAACATGGTAATGGTGTTCAACGTATGCTAATTCTTTCCCTCCTAGAGTTGATGGCGGAGCAGTTAACTAATAATAATTTAGGAGAACAAGAATTATCAGTTTGGAAAAAGCCGTTCCTTTTTATGATTGAAGAACCAGAAATTTACTTGCATCCACATTTACAAAGAAAAATGAGAGATTCATTAGTTCAAATCTCAAAACATCCATTAGCACAAGTTATATGTACATCACACTCTGAAAACTTCATAAATTTAGCAGATAGACATCAAGGTATTGTAATCCTAAAGCAAGAAAACAATGTTACATCTACCATTCAAGTTACTGATAATATTTATTCTGGTATGACCGCAGTTGAAAAAAGAAACCGAATGAGAATGCTATTAAATTTCAATCCTTCCACATTAGAAGCATTTTTTGCACGTAGGGTTATCTTAGTTGAAGGGGATTGTGAAATAGCTAGTGTGACGGCAATAAAAGATAAACTAATCGAATTAAATCCAGAAAAGAAATTTTTGATTGAAAATGTTCTTCAAGAGGTTTCCATTATTTCTTGTAACGGTAAATTAACTCAAAAAGCCTATTTTGAGGTACTAAGTCATTTCAATATTAAACCATATTTAATACATGACTTAGATGGTGAATCTCTATACGAGGGGAGAAATTTAAACATTTTTGATTCTATACAATCGGAGGAATACAGGTTAACGCATTCTCCAAATTTCGAACTAGATATTTTTGGACAAAGTTGGACTTATGATAAACCTTGGAAAGCAACTAATCTAATTTATAACAGTTATGAGACATATCATGAAAAACTAATCAGATTTTTCAAGTTTGTTGTAGGAGAAGACATTATTAATGCATTAGAATTAAAACTAACATCCACATCTGAAACTGTCCTAAATTCCTAATCAATTATTGTAACTTACATGCTTACTTGTATTATTCAAAAGTAAGCATGTTTCTTCCTAAAAGACCGCAAGTATCCTAAACATAGCATTAACGTACTTGTACTCTATTCAACCCTTTATTTTTGTTCATTTATTATTTTATAAACAGTAGCCCTACCAATCCCATACTCCTTTGAAATATCTGTAGCACTTTCTCCTGCTTCAAATAAAGCTCTTACATGCTTTTTTACCTTATCATCAATTGCAGGTCTGCCTCCAACTCTACCACGTTTACGAGCAGCTTCTAAGCCTGCCTTTGTTCTCTGTTGGATAATATCTCGCTCAAGCTCCGCAAATACAGCTAGCATCCCAAACATAGCTTTTCCAGTAGGTGTGGAAGTATCAAATGAATCATGTACAGATACGAAATCTACTTCTTTTTCTTTTAATCGGTCTGTTAGCTCATACAATTCTTTTGTACTTAGTGCTAAACGGTCTAGCTTATATACAACGAACAAGTCACCTTATGTTGCTGCTTTCATTGCATTGATTAATTCCATTCGCTCATTCTTACGGCTCGATACTTTTTCTACATATAAAATAAGCTCTAACCCTTTTTGGTCTGCATAATTTTGAATTGCTCGTTCCTGCATATCTAAATTCTGTTCTTCAGTACTAACACGACAATAACCAATAATTCTACTCATAACATAACTAGATCCTCATTTCTATAAACTTATACGTTATATACACTTTTGATTACAGACGAGTTTATAGACAAATTCCATAAAAAAAAGAGAGCATAAACGTTAATTCATGCTCTGTCTTCAATTCGTCTATTAAATGATGGTTTTATAGGAAATGTTTTTAGAAACTAATAACACTAAAATGTAGATTTAACAACTCTTATACCCTATTCCGATACAAAACATCCACCCTTTCCACCTAACTCCTTGTTAATGGTAGGAACTTTTTTATCAAAATTAAAAGTTCGGTATCCGAGTAAGATTTTATTTTTAACTGCATCCGGTTATTAATTAATGTAATTAATTGTTGGATAGCAGGTATTATAAATTCGAAATTATTACTATATTTTTCACAAATAATTAGTTCTTGATTTTCGTGATATTGTAATTCAGGTAATCCTTTTTCGCGTATTCTTATAAAGAATGACATACCTATAGTTTTACGGTGTTCATGTAACAAGTCATTTTTAGTTTGGTCTCTTTTTACTTGTTTTCTTTTTTTGTGATAATTACCATCAAATTCAATGCCTATAAGTAAGGAACTTTCTAATAAATCTATTTCAATACGATGTCCATTTTCCCACGTTATATTAAGATATTTCTTATCAAAATTACCAACAATTTCATTTAATATTAACTTTAATAATCTTTCACTTCTTGAAAACTTATGAGAAGAATTATGGATTGGACATCCTTGGTTTTGTGAAGTTCTGTATCGTACTTCTTTTAAATAATAATCCACACAACGGCTGCACCAAAACGGATATTTAGCTGAACTGTTAGGTAATATCAATTCAGATCTGAACTTAGGATGTAACTCTTTGGCGTAAACTGGATACTTAATTTTGAGATTATTTTCTAATGTTGCTTGTTTTCCGTTACACTGTGGGCATGCAATATGACTAGCCGTAAAATCAGCACACCTTTGTTTTTGTTCTTCGTATATTCCCCAATGATGTTCCTCACAATTTACATAAATATAATCATTAGAATTTGCAGCTTTAGTAGAAGGGATATAACCCATTGCTCTATTTCTTCCCTTGTGCCAGTATTTATCGATATGTTTAGGGTTAGCTTTTGCTTGAACACAAGCTTCTATATTAGTACCTTTGCAAAATTGACATATAACACCGCCCCTTACTATAGTTTGATAAACCTTCTCAGGTGACTTTACTGTAAATGGACAATTAGGATTATTAAAATCACATTTCCAGAATGCATTGTATTTATCTTTTACTGTAACATTATTAAAACTTTTCCCAACTACTTTTTTGTTTTTTTCAGTTACCCATAATGATAACATTTTCTTTTTTGCTCCCAAATCATTAATAATTTTAAGCCACTCCTTATTTTTCTATAAGGACATTCTGTTTAAAAGATATAAATTTTATACAAAAAGTTTTATTATTCTCATTTTTTTATGAAAAAATACATTTTCGGTCAATTATTTTTTACATTTTTCTTAATTAACAGTGTTGATACCAGTAAATATATGTAAATCCTAGATCAATCTATGATTCTACAATCTATCAATGAACTTTTAGGCACAGAAGAAATATAAAAGGAGAAGTTTGTATGAATGTAATTAGTAAGGAAGAATTAATTGCCCTTGTCTATACAAAATGTACGGCACAAGGTATTATTCGCGAGGCTAAGGCGTTAATGGTTCAGCGTAGTTATAACTTTTATAACAATAAGCGTTTAGGTCGTGTTCCAAAAGAAGCCGTGGAGGAAATTACAGGGTTAAAATTTTAGACATGAAGGATTGATGTTATATGGTAAAAATCACTGGTGTCTATAAAGATAAACAGTCTGGGAAATGGTACTACTCCGTTTCCCTAGGCTTGGATGCCGTGACCGGTAAACGCATTCGCAAAGTACGTAGAGGGTTTAATTCACAAAAGGAAGCTTATGAAGCCAAGACAGCTGAATTAAAAGAATCTTAATACATGAATAAAATAGGAAATATCGGTATGGATTTCGATACCTTCATGGAACAATTATTTATTCCTGAATATAAATCAAAAGTTCAAATAACTATATTGGAAGTTAGAATACCTGTTTTAAAAAAGATTATGAATCACTTTGGCAAAAAGATAATCGTAAACATCACTAATTTAGATATTCAAATATGGAAGAATAGTCTAACAGCACGCGGTTTACGTGTTTTCCTTAGTTAACAATACGTACAGAAATCTTCTCCTGCACGTCATAAGGAATGCTTACCCAGTCTGATGTCATGCCGTAGATTGATATTACGCCGCGGATGGCGACTGTGTTCTAAAGAATAGGTTTCATATTAAAATCATTTTCGTTCAAATTTTATTCAGTCAATAGTAGCATTATTTTTCCAAATTACGCAACTATCCATTTAAATGCATAAATGCATACATGTATATTTCTACAAAATAATTAGTCTAATTTTTCAAAAAACTTATCATGGATTATTTACATTAATTGGCTTTTAAAAATTCCGCTTTTTCATTTTAAACACAAAAAAGGTACTGAATAACTCAGTACCTATACTTTAAATTTTGAAAAGATATATACTCGGTCACTTGTTAGCCAGGATACCGAAAAGCCTCCTTACAGAAGTTTATTTTGCCAGGTTCTTCCAAACCTCCTTACAAGGATTTATTTTGCCAGGTTTCCATAAACCTCCTGAATGTATATATCTTCACTTCGAAATATATGTCTTTTTCCGAAAAAATTTGAACTACCAATTTTAGATACAAATCTTATAACTGATTTAATTTTAACATGTTAGATTTCACATTTCAACTCAAACAATTAGCACTTTTCATTAAAAAACCCTTTAAATTTTTGCGTAATTTCTTTTTCAATATCTTTTCTAGGGGAGTTATTTTTAAAATTCAAATCAGAATTCCCGCTTTCCGAACAAAAAAATTCCTTCATTAGTTCTAGATCAACTCTCTCTTCTAAGAGTTTTTCTTTTCTAAAATGTTGCAAATTTACTCTTATACCCAAATCCTCTTTGTCCCCAAAGAAATCCATTTTCAAAAGTTGATAAGCATAGCCGACTCCTTTTTTTGTATAAACACAATTGTAATATATTGCCAACAGAACTTCTTCAGAATAGTAAGATCTTAAAATACCCAAGTAACGACTCTTTTCTTTATGATTTTTCTTCGAGCTATATATTTCGTTAATAGTTTTGATTATTCTATAAGAATTTCTAAAAAAATGTCCCACACTTCCATAATAATCCTCAAAAATATTTTCAATAACCTGTGAGGTCTCTTCATAATTCGCATCTTTAATAAGATATGGGTTTGTTTTATTTTTAAATGCATTCAATATCCTAAATAAGGTAAAATTCTTTTCAGACATTTTTTGATAGTATGTATTTAGAATTACTTTATTTTTATCATATTTAGTGAATCTTTCTAAAAAACTATTCTCCTTAAATAAGAAAAAGCCTATAACTAGTTTCTTAATAGCATCTTTATCTGGGTCTTGCATTTCTTCATTTAAATCCTCTAAAATGCTTTCAAAGTATTTCTTAATACTTTTAAAATCAGTATCTGCTATTATTTCTTCTAATGCCTGTTTGGACTGTGCATTATTTTTCAATTCCACAATGAATTCTGAAACTAAATAATCAATTTTATAGTCCTTATATTTCAATTTTAATCTAAGATCTTCCATTAAAGAACTAATATCCCTTTGGTGATTTAATAATATTTCAGAATGACTATCCAATAAATTACTCAAGAAGTTTGCATTCTGTATTTCATTATTCGAAACAATATTTTTATATGAAAAATATGAAACAGTTCCAACTGAAGCTAACGCAGCTATTGCAGACACTACAATATAAAAAGATTGGTCAACTGGTTTATCCTTGCTTATCACTAATACAGAAACAATTTGAATAACAATCGCTAATAATATAAATATTAAGTAAAGCGGTTTAAACTTATCTTCTTTGGCAAATATTAACGCTAACACCGATATTAATATGAACCCTAAGCTTATGTATAATAGCCAATCCATTTAATAACCTCCATTAATTCATTTCTACTTGTAAAAAAATCCGTTTTATACTTTAAAGACCACTATTAAATAATCCTACCTCAATTCAGTATAATAGTAGCATTTACCATAATCAATTTGATATTGAAAATAATGGGCAATTAAAATCCCTTTTCCCAATATGTAATAACCAACTCTCCCTTACGTGATGTTAAAAGAAGCTACATTTCAATATAATATAGATCAAAAGAAAGATAATTTTGAAGCTGCGGGCACGTTTAAATATACAAAAAACCGTAGTAGAAGTGGTCTGTTGACACCTTTTCAAACCCTTCATTAACATTTTTTGTCGCAATCGACTTTGATGATTTAATCATTTAATTTCTTCTTTCGTCCTTTTATGTTTCTTGAACTATGTTTATTTTTTAGGCTTACCCATACTTATAAACAAGTTCACTCTCTTTTCTCCTTACCTCCAATGAACTTGCAATAAAAGGTTAATTTAGGACATCAGGACATCCACAATAAAATTAATAAAATAGTATTTCCAATCCCAAATAAACCAAGTTCGTATATAAGTACTTGCAATAAAATTTATCTATGAGACAACTAATATTCTACGTATCAAAAATCAACATAAAATGCTACCAAAATAAAGGAAGTTTATTTATTGGGAAAAAATTTTTTATAAGCTATACTAACAATACAGTTATTAGAAAAATCAACTGTACCCCTAGTTTCCCTGTATGGTTCTAGGAGGCATTTTAATGAAAGACCCTATTAAATCATATACAAAAAAAGATGGCAAGATCTATTACATGTTTAAGCTTTATTTAGGAATAGATAGTCAAACAGGCAAACAAATTCACGTTACTAGACGCGGCTTTCTAACAAAAAAAGAGGCTAGTCTCACTTTAGCTCAACTAAGAGTCGAAGTTAGTAAAGGGGAATATAAGAAGCCTATAACTGAAACATACGAGGATCTATATAATGTCTGGATTCAACACTACGAAAGAACGGTCGAAGAAAGCACCTTTGTCAAAACACTAGGAATTTTCAGGAATCATATTCTACCTGCACTAGGTCACTACCGAATTGAGAAATTGAGTATAGCAATCTGCCAAGGCTTTGTTGATGACTGTTCCTTGAAACTAAAAAGATTTCGAATGGTTAAAACTTACGCTTCTAAAGTAATTGATTTCGCTATTAAGCGTGATTACATCAGTTCAAATCCTTTTAAGCTAGTGGATCTCCCAAAAATCAAAGCGTCTACTGTATTAGATACTGAGGTTAACTACTATTCAAAGGAGCAGCTAATTTACTTCCTACAATGTTTAAAGCAATTTGGTAATGCTCAAATTACCGCATTTTTCTACCTGCTTGCTTTTTCAGGTATCCGTAAAGGTGAGACACTTGCACTAACTTGGGCAGATTTAAATTTCGAAACGAAGGAACTACTCATTACAAAAGCTCTTTCAAGAGGTAAAAATAACAAGCTCTATATCAAATCAACAAAAACTGATACTTCACGCCAGCTTTTAATCGATGATGAAACATGCCGCATTTTATCCGAATGGAAAACGATTCAGCAAGACAAATTTCCAAATGTGAATGACAAAAGCCAATTAATGTTTACAAACGAACAAAATGGTTTATTGCAGCAAACAATCCCTAGAAGATGGCTTATGAAAATTATCGATAAATACAACTTACCTTACACACATGTCCACTCTTTTCGACATGTCCACTGCTCTTTGCTTTTCGAAGCGGACGCAAGTGTCAAAGAAGTACAAGAACGATTAGGTCACACAGATGTGCAAACAACACTCAATATCTATACGCACCTATCAAAGAGTGCAAAAAACGAAACAATTAATAAATTTGTGGCGTACTTAAACTCATAAATCCGACCCAAAAGTAGCCAGATTTTCAGCCAGTTTCCGATAGAAATCCCAGAAAACTCAGTACAACTAAAAAAGAAAAAACCCTTGATATACAAGGGTTTTGACCACTCTAGATAACTCTAGAAAATTACTGTATGGAGACGGCGGGAGTCGAACCCGCGTCCAAAGACTCCAATACTTCAGCTTCTACGCGTGTAGTTTGTCCATTCGCAATTCGCGTAGCATTATGCCGACAAACAGGCGTCCTGTACGCTAACCTGGAAATCTCTTGCCGGTGACTCAGGTGGCACCATCGACCGTATCCCACTAAAGTTGGGCCCCACGTTCTCTACATGGGCGATAGAGAGGCAGAGCGCTTACGAGCTTACGCTGCGAAAGCTAAGTTTTGTTGTTTGCCAGTTATTATATAACTTCCGTTGATGACGGAGCCGAGACCTCCGACGCGCGACCAAAGCTTGAACCATCCCTGTCGAATCCGTAACGTCCCCTTGAATATGATGCGAAGCTTGTTGCCTCGATCAAACAAAGAGCTAGAATTGCTTCTAGTACGGTTGAAGAGTAGTACTACGCTTCAATACATGCTGGCATTAACAATACTTATTATAAAACAAACCTAGCTGTACTTCAAGTATAGTGCCTTATTTACAGATTTATAGTTCTATATCAACTCCTAAAATGCATAGCAAAAAACACCTTTTTGAAAATAATAAAGGTGTTTTTTTCATCTAAGCGATTATCGTATATCCACACGAATCGGTTCATCAAAGTAAACATATTTTAATTCTGTTTGACCATAAAGGATAAACGAATCTAATTGAATCCCCTCATCGAATGTGATTGTTGTATACTTTTTTTCTTTATCCTCTCGGAATCGGGCTGTATCCCATGCTGTTTTATTATTCACTGTAATATGCCAGTCTTTAATTGTCGTGGTCTTTGCGTCTGATGAGATTTCAAGACGTTGGCCGGGTAAGAGCTTTACTTCATATACTGTATCTTTATAAGTAAATGTGTAAGGTAATTGGTCTACTGTTAGCGGGTGTCGGACATTCGTTGGCAACTCATACTTGGCACCAGTAACAGCTATATAGCCTCCTTCTTGTACGCTTGGATAGGCACTTATTGTATCGGTATGCGCGTAGCGATCATTTTGAATATTTATATTATCTTCAGGAACCGAGCGTTTTAATTTTTGTCCGTCAGCGTCAATAACGTCATAAAGTATTTGAGCATTATAACCTGTATAAGCTTCCTTTTCCTTTAGCGGTAAATCAGCTGTATATTTTTCTACTTGTTGCTCTACGAATGTTGCCATCTCCTCCGTAAATTTGGTTTCAAATTTGAAGAGAGAGTTTTGTGGTCCATGTTGTGCACGGATAAAGTTTACGTCAACACCATCTTTCTCAAATGTGGACCTTAGTGTGACAGTCTCTGTTTGGGCTAACAATTCCCTACGATCAATCGGTACTTCCAGCGTCCACTGACCATCCTCGTCATAAATGTGTTGGTAGATAAATAGAAGCTTAAATTCATCATGTGTCACATTAAATAATGGGAATTCATAGGTGATTTCATTCGCTGATTGATCTGCAGCGTAACTTGCTGCTTCGCTTTTCCCGTTTGGTAGCACAAGTGCAACATCACCCTTGGTTGATTCATTAAAGAACATTTCCTTACCATTATAGCCAGATGTAGCTAACGTTACTGTAATGAAAGCGTCTGTTAGTTTAACGTCTTTTACTTTTATCGTAATAGGCGTAGAACTAGTTACAGGCTCCTGTTTCACAGTTGAAATTACTAGAAATAATAATGCGGCTGTGACGAATGCAGCTGCTGTAAAAATTGCTCGCCAGTCTCGCTTTTTTGTAAGTGAAGTCTTTTTCTTTGGTAATTGAGCCATCACTTGATTTGTAAATGTATCGTCAACATGCACTGCAGGAAACAGGGAGCTTATGAGCTGTTCTGTTTCAAGTTGTTCATCTAATAATGCAGAGCAGGTTGCACATGATTGAATATGCTTGTCCATTTGCATCATTGTGTTATCTTCTATTTGTCCGTCGATAAAGTCTTGCATTTCTTCAGTTGATAAGCAGTTCATTATTAATCTCCCCCTTCAACATAGCGTTTCTTAGCCGTTTCTTTGTTCTATGCAGTCGGTTTCGTACTTCCGATATTGGAATATTAAGTGTCTCAGCGATTTCTTCGTAAGAGCAATTACTAGCATACTTCAGGACGAAAACTTGGTACGTTTTGTGTTCCAATGTTGCAAGCCATTGCTGAAGCAACTCATTCTGCTCTTTTTCAATCATTAACGATTCAGGTGTTTCTAATGAGGGCGTTTCCTCAATTGGTGTCGGATCTTCCTTATGCTTTCTTTTAAAATCAATCAATTGATTAATCGCGATACGAAAAAGCCATGCCTTAAAAGATCCACCTTTAAAATGAAGTAAGTTTTCATAGCATTTGATAAATGATTCTTGTGCAATATCCTTCGCCAATTCCTCGTCATTCGTTTGATAGGTTAAATAGCTGACAAGTGGCTGTTTATATGTATCAACAATAATGCGAAATGCTTGTTGATCCCCGGCAATGATTTTTTGTATCAGCTGCATTTCCATGAGACCACACCTCCTTACATTAAAAACGTAAAATCTTTTAAAAAATCTCACCTACGCGGAAATATATTTTGAAATGAACGTCGAAACATTCTTTTTATTGTACAAGAAAATAATAAAAGATGGAAAATCACGAAGTTTTTCCATCTCATTTTTTAATGGGTTTGAATTGTTCTTGCTCCGCGGGATTCTCTCCTCATTTCGTGGATTCTCTCCCCGCTTCGCGGAAATATCTCATTGTTCCACGGAATTACCTCTTCGTTCCGCGGAATCCTCACATTATTTCGCGGAATTAGCCTCCTGTTCCGCGGAATCCTCACCTTGTTCCGCGGAATTAACCTCCTGTTCCGCGGAATCCTCACATTCGTGGAATTAACCTCCTGCTCCGCGGGATTCTCACCTTATTTCGCGGAATTAACCTCTTGCTCTGCGGAATCCTCACCTTTATTTCGCAGAATTACCTACAGCGTGGTAGGCGATACTTTTTAGTTGGAGCGGAGGGCGGGCGACTCCTGCGGGAACGCACGCATAGTAAGACGCAACAAGCCGCGCGTAGCGAGGGTTGCGGCTTACGGTGTGCCCGCGGAAAGCGCACGCACGCAGCGGAAATCTCCTCCGCTTCACAGATAAGCCCGTGCCCATAGTCTTCACCTTGCTCCCGCAATAAAAAAGCTCACCACAACAAGTGGTGAGCCTCTCTCTTAATCTATCAATATTGATTTTTTGCTTTGAAGGTACGTTCCATTTCGCGTTTTGCTTCTTTTTTGCGCATGTCGTCGCGTTTGTCGTAGTCTTTTTTCCCTTTGCCGACGCCGATTAGAAGTTTGGCGTAGCCGTCCTTAATGTACATTTTTAAAGGGATGATTGTGTAGCCGTCACGTTTGACCGCGCCGACTAGTTCGCCGATTTGCTTTTTATGTAAGAGCAATTTACGGGCGCGTAGTGGGTCGTGGTTGAAACGGTTACCTTGGTCGAATGGGCTGACATGCATGTTGCTGATCCATGCTTCGCCGCTTGTAATTCGAACGTAAGAGTCTCGTAATTGGACTTTACCTGCACGAATGGCTTTAATTTCTGTGCCTGTTAGTACCATGCCCGCTTCAATCGTCTCTTCGATGAAGTAGTCATGCCCTGCTTTTTTGTTTTGTGCTAATACTTTCCCAGTACCTTTTGCCATCTTGTTCACCCTCAATTCAAAGGTTGAGCAGGACTTAGCCTGCTCACGCTGGATTTTTTATTTACGTTTTGTTTTTTTCTTTTTGCCTTTTTTGGCGATGCCTTCGTAAAACTTTTGTTTTTGCTTTACGCCTTTTTTCGGGCCTGGGCTTGAGCTATCTTTGCGTTGGCCACGTGGATCACGGTCACTTCCACCGCGTTCTCTGCGTTTCGATGAGTCACCATTGCTTTGTTTTTCATCGTCACGGCGACCTCTTCCACCACCTGAACCTGAACGGTTGCTACGGCTACTGCGCCCATCTTTATTATCATTATAATTTTTACGCGCATGAATGACTGTAGGTGTTGCTTTTCTTGTTCTTCCATAAGAAGTTACCATTCCTACGATTTCAAAGTCAATCGATGACTCCTCGATAATAACGTTTGCCACGCGTACTTTTACTTCATCACCGATGCGGAATTGACGGTTCGTACGTTCGCCAATCATAATCATTTGGCGATCATCGAAGCGATAATAATCGTCGGTCATATTGCTAATGTGCACAAGTCCTTCAATCGTATTTGGCAGCTCGATAAAGATACCGAAGTTCGTGACAGAAGAAACAATGCCTTCAAACTCTTCGCCGATTTTATCTGACATATATTGTGCTTTTTTCAGTGAGTCTGTATCACGTTCTGCATCGACTGCACGACGTTCGCGTTCTGATGTGTGGTCGGCAATTTCATCCATTGCCATCGACCACTGTGCAACCGTTTCTTGCGACGTGTCTTTATTAATTAAGTACGTGCGAATTAAACGGTGTACAACTAAGTCAGGATAACGACGAATTGGTGATGTGAAATGTGTATAGAAATCAGTCGATAAACCAAAGTGACCGATGCTTTCTGGATAGTATTTCGCTTGTTGCATTGAGCGTAGTAGCATCGTTGAAATAACAGGTTCTTCTGGCATTCCTTCAATTGCTGATAAGACATCTTGCAATGCTTTTGGATGCACCGTATTGCCTGTACCTTTAATTAAAATACCGAAGTTCGTTACGAATTCAAAGAAGCGTTGTAGCTTTTCTGGCTTTGGATCTTCGTGAATACGATATAGGAACGGTACATTCATCCAATGGAAATGTTCTGCAACGGTTTCGTTGGCAGCAAGCATGAAATCTTCAATTAATTTCTCTGCTACAGTTCGTTCACGTAGTTCAATATCTACTGGCCATCCATCTTCATCGACAATCACTTTCGACTCTTTAAAATCAAAGTCAATGGCACCGCGTTGTTCACGTTTATGGCGTAAAATTTTTGAAAGCTCTAACATATGTTTAAACATCGGTACAAGTGGCTCATAGCGAGCAATTAGCTCTTCATCTTGTTCCTCTAAAATTTTGTAAACATCTTTGTAAGTCATACGCTCTGTCGTTTTAATGACGCTTTGGAAAATTTCATGCGCAATGACATTACCATTGCCATCGATAATCATTTCGCACGATAGCGTTAGTCGATCTACCTGTGGATTTAAAGAACAAATACCGTTCGATAGTCGATGCGGAATCATTGGAATAACACGGTCTGTTAAATATACACTTGTCGCTCGGTCATATGCTTCAATGTCTATTACAGAGCCTTGTGTTACATAGTAGCTGACATCTGCAATATGTACGCCAAGCTTGTAAGTACCATCGACATTTTTTGTAACAGTTACCGCATCATCTAAATCTTTTGCATCTGCACCATCGATTGTGACAATCGTTTCATGACGTAAATCACGACGTCCCTCTAAATCGGCAGGAGAAATTTCATCTGGCACTCGTTGTGCAGCAGCAACGACTTCTTCTGGGAACTCTGGTGGAATGTCGTGCTTATATAAGATTGATAAAATATCGACACCTGGGTCATTTTTATGTCCTAAAATTTTTGTGATATAGCCTGTTGCTGATTTTAAATCTTCTGGCCATGTCGCGATTTCAACGACAACTTTGTGCCCATCAACAGCGCCTAATGTATCGCCTTTAGCGATGAAAATGTCCATTGGTAGTTTTTTATCGTCCAATACGACAAAGCCGAAGCCTCTGTTTGCTTGGAATGTTCCAACAAATGACGTTTGCCCGCGTTCTACAACTTTTGTGATTGTACCTTCGCGGCGATCGCCAAATGATTCCTTTAACACACGAATAAGTACTGTGTCGCCATTAATTGCACCATTTACTTCGTGCGGTGGAATAAAGACATCGTCCATACCCTCAACATCAGGTGCGACAAAGCCAAATCCTTTTGCGTGGCCGATAAATTTACCACGTAGTAAATTCATGCGCTCTGGTAAGCCGTAACGATTCGAGCGTGAGCGTACAACTAAGCCCTGCCCCTCCATTCGCACGAGCGTTTTAACGAGCTCCTTAAATTCTTCTGCATCCTCAAACCCAAATTCATCTTCTATTTCTCCAACGGTTAAAGGTTTATATTCTTCTTCACCGAAAAAATCGAGTAATCGACTTTGTAGTGAATCTTTTTTGTCCGTCATACTTATACCCTCCCTCATGTAAAAATCCTAAATCATTTTTAGTGTGCCCAATTTAGGCCTTCTAAAAAACGATAAATATCTTCATGTAATTGATCTTTTTCTTGATCTAATGTTATAACGTGCTTTGAGTTTTCATACCACTTGATGTATTTTTCTAATGACTCAGTTTGATTATATATAATGTTGGCAGATTCTGTCTCTATTACCTCATCATTTGTCGCCTGTACGACAAAAATAGGGGCATAAATCATATCTATTTCTTTTCGAGTCTGCACAATAAACTCACGCAGTTGTTGTAATGATGGCATACCTTTTTCAGCGATTAACGACACTTCCGCATCTATTTCTGTGTCAGTTTTGCCTTCAAATTTTTTGTATTCTTTTGCATATTTCAATACACCTTCAAACATAACGTCTGTAGTTCGCATCGTCATTGGTGCACACATCGTTACAATGCCCTTTACAGGATTGTTTAGTGCTACATTTAAAGCCATCACACCGCCAAGTGATAGTCCTGCTACGGCAATTTCCTCATAGCCAGCATCTTGTAATTGTTGGTACGCAGCTTTGACATCTTGCCACCAATCAGCAGGTCCTGTTGTAATGAGTTCTTCAGGTTGCACACCGTGCCCTTTATAATGAGGCGCTAATGTAGTATACCCTTTTTTCTCTAAATATCTACCAAGCATACGCACATCTGCAGAGCTACCAGTAAATCCGTGTAATAATAACACTGCACGTGGTCCTGCTTGAAAGAAAAATGGCTGAGATAATGATTTGTTCATGGCAAGTTCTCCTTCACTGTAAAACATATTCACTCTATTATAGCCATATCCATTATACATTGGCGTAATTTAGCATCTTTCATACGTATAAAATCTACATTATTCGTCTAAGTTCATCTATGTACTGAAAATAAAAGAAAACGCCCAACCATTCTAGGTTAGGCGGAATATCTTCAACTATTATATTTTTGCAATAGCGATTGCTAAAAGAAAGAATAAAATTGATAAAACAATTGTTGCACGGTGAAGAATTAAATCCATACCACGTGCTTTTTGCTTTCCAAATAGTTGTTCAGCTCCACCCGAGATGGCACCTGACAAGCCTGCACTTTTACTAGATTGTAATAAAACTACGACAACCAATGCTAATGATACGATAACTAAAGCTATTAATACTGCTGTATGCATCCACTGCACCTCCCGAACTTTGAAACATCACAACACACTATATTATAACAAATAAAGGTTCCCATGACAAACACAGATTACAAAATGGTATTACTTTTCCAAATACTATGTACAATACATAAAAGAAATTGATTTAAAAATTATATTAAAAAGTAGAAGAGTCAGTCTACTTTACTGATATTATACAAAAAAATATAAAAACATTTCAAATCCTAAATGCAGTGCCTGTCACCCAAACAATTTTGAATTTTCCCACATTTATACTCCTGCTCCAGCGAGCTTTGCGACTTACAATATGCCCACGGAAAGTGAAGTAATATGAAAAGTGCCAGGCACTCACACAATTTTGTTGATTGCAGTGGAAAGCGCCGCCCGCTACGGAAATCAACGTTTTAGCACTCTCTTCGCCTCAGTTGCCTTGGTAAATAGCTGTTCAGCTTTTTCGTTTCCTAAAAAAATTGCCTCGAAAAGCACATCTATGCTTTCGAGGCAATTTTCATCAAAGGAACTGCTAGTTACTAGCCGTTCACTTATTTTAAGTTATAGAAAGTTTTTAAACCAAGATATTCTGAAGTTGCACCAAGTTGATCTTCGATGCGAAGAAGTTGGTTGTATTTTGCAACGCGGTCTGTACGAGATGGAGCACCTGTTTTAATTTGACCAGCGTTAGTCGCAACAGCGATATCAGCGATTGTCGCATCTTCTGATTCACCAGAACGGTGAGAAATAACTGCTGTGTAACCAGCACGTTTCGCCATTTCAATTGCTTCAAATGTTTCTGTTAACGTACCGATTTGGTTTACTTTAATTAAAATTGAGTTACCAACACCTTGCTCAATACCAGCAGCTAATTTTTTCGTATTTGTTACGAATAAATCATCTCCTACTAATTGTACGCGAGCGCCAATGCGGTCTGTTAATAATTTATGACCAGCCCAGTCGTTTTCGTCTAAGCCGTCTTCTATTGAGATGATCGGGTATTTCGCAGTTAACTGCTCGTACCAGTCCACCATTTCCTCAGAAGTTTTCACAACGCCTTCACCATCTAAGTGGTATTTGCCGTCTTCTTTGTTGAATAATTCAGAAGACGCAACGTCCATTGCTAATTTCACTTCTTCACCAGCCTTGTAGCCAGCTTTTTCGATTGCTTCAAGGATCACTGTGATTGCTTCTTCGTTCGAACCAAGGTTTGGAGCGAAACCACCTTCGTCACCTACAGCTGTGTTGTAGCCTTTGTCTTTCAATACTGCTTTTAAGCTATGGAAAATTTCAGCACCCATACGTAATGCATGACGGAAGTTTTCTGCGCCAACAGGCATAACCATGAATTCTTGGATGTCCACGTTGTTATCCGCATGTGCACCACCATTTAAGATGTTCATCATTGGTACTGGTAATTGTTTTGAGTTGAAACCGCCTAGATATTGATAAAGAGGTACATCTAAATAATCTGCTGCAGCATGTGCAACTGCCATTGATACACCTAGGATTGCGTTAGCTCCTAGTTTACCTTTGTTTTCTGTGCCATCTAGCTCGATTAAAGCTTTGTCGATTACTACTTGGTCAAGAACTGAGAAATTACCTTCTAATTCTTGTGCAATAATTGTGTTGACATTTTCGACTGCTTTTAATACACCTTTGCCAAGGTAACGTGATTTGTCACCATCGCGTAATTCTACCGCTTCGTATTCACCTGTAGAGGCACCTGATGGCACGATTGCACGACCAAAAGCACCTGATTCTGTAAATACTTCAACTTCTACTGTTGGGTTCCCACGTGAGTCTAAAACTTCGCGCGCATAAACTTGTGTAATAAATGGCATAATTAATTCTCCTCTTTTTCGATTAGTGATTTACCTGTCATTTCAATAGGTTGTGACACCTCTAATAATTCTAACATGGTTGGCGCCAAATCGGCTAAAATGCCACCATTTCTTAACATTAAATTTGCTTTCGTCACAATTACTGGAACAGGGTTTGTTGTATGAGCTGTCATCGGATTTCCTTCTAACGTTACAACCTCGTCAGAGTTACCGTGGTCAGCTGTAATAATAGCTGCTCCGCCTTTTTCAAGCAGGGCATCTACTACTTTTCCTAGACATTCGTCGACAACTTCGATTGCTTTAATTGTTGGCTCTAGCATTCCACTATGTCCCACCATATCAGGGTTCGCAAAGTTTAGAATGATGCCATCAAATTTGTCAGCTGCAATCGCTGCAAGCAATGCGTCTGTTACTTCATAAGCACTCATTTCAGGTTTCAAATCGTATGTCGCAACTTTTGGAGAAGCGATCAAAATACGTTCTTCACCGTTATATTTCTCCTCACGACCACCACTCATAAAGAATGTAACATGTGGATACTTTTCTGTTTCTGCAATACGTAGCTGTGTTTTACCATTAGAGGCTAACACTTCACCAATCGTATTTTTTAAGTTGTCATTTTCATAAGCAACTTGTGCGTTCACTTCATCACTATAATGTGTAAACGATACGAATTTTACATTTTGCGGATGTTTGGCAGATAAGGCAAAGCCGTCAAATGACGAATTCGTAAATACTTTTGATAATTGAATAGCGCGGTCCGGTCGGAAGTTAAAGAAAATAACTGCATCATTATCTTCAATTGTCGCAACTGGCTCGCCATGTTCCTGGATGCTAAATGGAATAACAAATTCGTCAGTTACTTCACGCTCATAGGATTCTGTTACGCCACCCTTTGCGCTTTCCGCCGTTTGTCCAACTCCATCAACAAGAATATTATAAGTTAATGCCACACGATCCCAACGTTTGTCACGGTCCATTGCATAATAACGTCCATGGATCGAAGCAAATTTACCAATGCCAATCGAAGCCATTTGTTTTTCAGTTTCTTCGATATAGCCGATAGCTGTTGTTGGTCCAACATCACGACCATCTAAAAATGCATGAATAAATACCTCGTCCAGCCCTTGTTCTTTTGCAAGCTTTAACAACGCAAACAGGTGCTCATAATGGCTATGTACACCGCCATCTGATAGTAAGCCCATGACATGTAGCTTTGATTGATGTGCTTTAACATGTGCTACCGCATCTAAAAATGCTTGATTCGTAAAGAAGTCTCCTTCGCGAATCGATTTATTTAAGCGCGTTAAGCTTTGATACACAATGCGGCCAGCGCCGATATTTAAGTGTCCAACTTCAGAGTTCCCCATTTGACCGTCTGGCAACCCTACTGCTTCACCTGATGCTGTTAAAGTTGCATGCGGAAATTGGTTCCAAAAGCGGTCAAAATTTGGTTTCTTTGCTTGAGCAACCGCATTCCCAAATGTTTCATCACGAAATGCAAAACCATCTAAAATAATTAATGCTACTGGCTTTTTAGGCATTTGCTGCCGCCTCCAATAATTTTAAATATGAATCAGCTTGTAAGCTTGCACCACCGACTAACGCACCATCGATATGCTCTTTTGACAATAATTCTTTAATATTATCAGGCTTTACGCTACCGCCGTATTGAATACGTACAGCCTCTGCTGTTGTGTGATCATATAATTTTTCAACAACTGCACGAATGGCACCACATACTTGGTTGGCATCTTCTGCTGTTGCTGTTTTCCCTGTGCCAATTGCCCAGATAGGCTCATAGGCAAGAACCATATGCTCTACATCCTGAGCGGCAAAACCTGCAAGAGCTGCTGTAATTTGACCAGCTACCTTTTGCTCTGTCGTACCTGCCTCACGTTCTTCTAGTGTTTCACCACAGCAAATAATTGGCACGATATTATGAGAAAGTGCTGCTGCCACCTTTTTATTGATAGCCTCATCTGTTTCGTTATAATATTCACGTCGTTCGGAGTGTCCTAATATCACATAGTCTACCTCAACGCTTGCAAGCTGCGCCGGGCTAATTTCGCCTGTAAACGCACCTTCGTTTTCGTAATGCATTGTTTGAGCACCGATTGCTAGTTCAGATTCACTAGCGACCTGCACAAGTGTTGGTAGAAAAAGTGCCGGTGCGCAAATAACAGCATCTACTTTGTCATTGGAAGGTATATTATCCTGCACGCTATCGACAAACTGTATTGCCTCTTCAAATGTTTTATACATTTTCCAGTTACCTGCAATAATTGGTTTACGCATCGTTATGCCTCCTATCTATTATTTATCGTTTAATGCCACAATACCAGGAAGCTCTTTGCCTTCCATTAATTCAAGTGAAGCGCCGCCACCCGTAGAAATGTGGTCCATTTTATCAGCTACTTCAAATTTTTCTACTGCCGCTGCGGAATCTCCGCCACCAATTACAGTATAGCCAGCAGTTGCTGCCATCGCGTCTGCAACAGTTTTCGTACCATTTGCAAATGGTTCTAATTCAAAAACGCCCATTGGTCCATTCCAAATGATTAATTTTGAATGTTGAATAACTTCTGCATAGTTTGCAGCTGTTTTTGGTCCAATATCAAGACCCATCCAATCAGCTGGGATAGCATCTACATCGACAACTTTCGTCTCCGCATCTTTTGAAAATTCATTGGCTACCACTGCATCAATTGGCATATGTAACTGCACGCCTTTAGCATGTGCTTTTTCAATGAACGATTTTGCTAGTTCAATTTTATCTTCTTCTAATAAAGATTTACCGATATCATGACCTTGCGCTTTAATGAAAGTAAATGACAGACCGCCACCAATAATTAAGTGGTCTACCTTTTCAAGTAAGCTCTCGATAACGCCAATTTTATCTTTTACTTTTGCACCACCAATAATAGCAGTGAAAGGACGTTCAGGATTTGATAGTGCTTTACCTAGCACATCCAATTCTTTTTGCATAAGGAAGCCTGATACAGCTGGTATGTGTTTCGCAATACCTTCTGTTGAGGCATGTGCACGGTGAGCAGCACCGAATGCATCGTTAACATAAACGTCTGCTAGTTTAGCAAATTGTTCTGCAAGTGCAGGATCGTTTTTCTCCTCACCGGCATGGAATCGCACGTTTTCCAGTAGAACGATATCGCCGTTTTGCATATTCGCAACAGCTGTTTCTACTGCTTCACCGATTGACTCATCCAATTTAGTAACCGGTTTACCTAAAATTTCAGCAAGGCGGATACCAACAGCAGTTAAACGCATATCTTCTTTTACTTCGCCTTTTGGACGACCTAAATGAGACGCTAAAATAACTTTTGCACCTTGTTCGACTAAATATTCAATTGTTGGAATGGCTGCGCGGATACGTGTTTCGTCTGTAATTACCCCATCTGCCATCGGTACATTAAAATCGACACGTACGAAGACGCGCTTACCTTTTACATCAATATCTTTCATTGTTTTCTTATTTAACATGAAGAAACCCCCTTCAAAGTTTTGTAATACGGACATAAATAAAATGTGCTCCACCCATCTTGGCTTTACACACTTTAGACCAAGTTAAAATATACCTTTATTAGCTTTTATAGTAGCAAAAGTAACGTTCGGTGTCTCGTAAAAGACAAGGTGACTACTACCTATTTGCACGATAGCAAGTCATCCATTTTTTATCCAAGATATTTGTATTTAAAAAGGAGTAGGGTAAACGTCCCCTACTCCTATTACCCTTGTTTATTATATCTTTTCGATATTATAAAGGCTATACTTTTTGTGCGTAAAAAGCCGTATTATGTCACACTTTTTACTTCAAATTGCGAATTATGACACTTATTTATGATTTAATCCTTGTTGTGCGATATATAATGCAAGGTCCATTAAACGAGTAGAGTAACCAATTTCATTATCGTACCAAGCAAGAACTTTCACCATGCTATTTTCTAAAACCATTGTTGAAAGGCCATCAACAGTTGAAGAGTTATGGTTGCCATTGTAATCAATTGATACTAATGGTAGTTCATTGTAGCCTAAAATACCTTTTAGCTCATTTTCTGAAGCTTCTTTTAAAGCCGCATTAATGGAATCTTTTGTTACATCTGCTTTAAGTTCTACAACTAAGTCCACACATGAAACGTTCGGTGTAGGAACACGCATAGAGAATCCATCGAGCTTACCTTTTAATTGAGGTAATACTTTAGAAACGGCTACTGCTGCTCCTGTTGTTGTTGGAATCATTGACACTGCTCCTGCACGTGCACGACGTGGATCAGAGTGCGGGAAGTCAAGGATACGTTGATCGTTTGTATATGAGTGAATTGTTGTCATCATACCGCGCTCAATGCCAAATTTCTCATCTAAAATTTTAGCTACTGGCGCTAAACAGTTTGTTGTACAAGATGCATTTGAAATAACATCATCTGTTTTAGGATTGTAATCTTCGTGGTTAACACCCATTACGAATGTCGGCATATCGCCTTTAGCTGGTGCAGATAAAATTGCTTTTTTAGCACCTGCTTCAATATGCTTTCCTACCTCTTCCATTGAGCGGAATCGACCTGTACATTCAAGTACAACGTCTACGCCAAGCTCACCCCAAGGCAATTGTGCTGGGTCTTTTTCAGCGTATACTTTAACCGTTTTTCCATTCACTACGAAAGAATCTTCATCTGCATTGACTTCAGCATCATAAATACCGTGTACAGAATCGTATTTTAATAAGTGTGCAAGTTGACCAGCATCTGTTAAGTCATTCACTGCAACTACTTCAAACTCATCATGTTTCATTGCTTCACGAAATACTAAACGTCCAATACGACCAAATCCATTAATTGCTAACTTTAATGCCATTGTCAATTCCTCCAATAATGTTTTATTGATATATTTTTTACAGTAAACGTTCAGCGATTGCTTTCGCAGCAGCCTCATCTGTTATAAAAATCGTCTGCTTCGGCGCCACCTTAAAGTAAGATAGCATTGCATTCACCTTTTGTTTTCCTGCTGCAACCGCAATAATATGCTTACATTTTTCAACTTGTTCAAGTTGAATGCCAATCGTACGAATACGATGTACAATTTCTCCTTCGGCATTGAAATAATAGCCGAATGCCTCACTTACAGCACCCTTTTCCTCGAGAATACGTAAATCTTCGGCCGATGAATTACGACGAATCGCCATTTCCTCAGCAGAGCCAATACCATGAATAACGCAATCAGCTCGGTCATAATAAGCCATTATTTCTGTAACCATTGGCTCCATTAACATTGCCTGATATGCCTGTTCACTTAAATGCTCGGGTAAAAACAATGTTCGGTACTGTGCTTCCATCTGCATAGCAAATGTTGCAACGAGTGTATTGGCCTGCATTTGCATTTCATGTCCGATACCACCACGAGCGGCAACAAATGTTACATTGTGCTGCGCATCGACTGGTTGTAAAAACTGCGCTAGCGAAGCGACTGACTTTCCTCCAGTAACAGCTACTACTTGCTCATTAGCAATAGTCGAAAGAAATTGCTGTGCCGCTTCTTTTCCAAGCAATGTTAATACGGTTTCGTCATCGTTATAATCGCCTGGAACAACTAGTACATGCTGTAACCCTAAATGGTTTTCGAGCGCTTTGCCAAGCTGTGTTAGACCAGACCATTCGTAAACTAATGCTCTAAGCTGTTCAATAACTAATTCACCATCACTCGTACATACCATACCCGACTTTTGGGAATCTAATAACCCTTGATCACGTAAAATATCTGTTTCTTTACGGATTTCACGCTCTGTCATCTTGAGTGAATCCGCTAGTGTTCGTCTCCCAATTGGTTGCATTAACTGAACCGATTGCAAAATACGGTATCTCGATTGTAGAAGTGGATTCATTTCTGGAAGTAGTCTTTGCTGTGCCTCAGGTACAGTTAACATCTATATCTACTCCCTCTCACTTTAATGGGACAATTTTTATCCCACTATACAAAATTATGTCCCACTTGTAATTTTATTATAATATGCTTTATAAAAAAGAGCAAGTAAATAATGGTATGGGTTGCTTTTACGCACTTTATACGCTATTGACAAAAGGTTTGTAAAAAAAGCGTTACTTGTAAAAATAAAAAATCCCGCAACCAATTCATTTGGCTACGGGACTGCATGGTTTTATTTTGTGAAAGATAACACGGCGTTTTTCTTGAAGCCTGCTAAAGCTTTTGTTGCTTCCGTTTTGTTTGTATATTCAAAAATACGAACGTCCTTTTGTTCAAATACTGTAATAACCCACATAGTCAAATCTCCCTTTAAGTTTATTTTTGTAATATAACAACCACGTAAAAATGTGATACTTTTGATAAACTGTTTTATAACAACCTCTTACTTGATTCCTATTCTACTCCAATTTTTTCAAAAATAAAGCTTTGTGTGAAGTTCTTCACAAACTGTTCATATTCATAACGCTTACATTGAACAATTTGTGAATAACGTGAATTATAGGTTTAATTATATAATAGAAGAAAACAAAAAAATCCGCGCTTCACTAGGTGAATAACAAATTTTTTAAGTGTTATATAATTTCATAGATGCATCGGTTATTCACTGCACAAATGTTCCATCAATGTTACATAGTCTAAATTGCCATACTGTATGACTTCTCCATCCTTTTCTACTACAGGTATCATCAACATATATTTTTCGTGTACTGCATCGTCTTTTTCTATATCGATGATGTCGATTAAGAAACCTAGTTCTTCTTGAACAAGCTTTAATGTACGTAATCCTTCTACACAAAGCTCACAATGCGAACGACTAAAAAAAGTCACGTTCATTTACACACAACCCCTTCCTATTTAGGTGCCAGGCACTCAAACAATTCTGAATTTTGCTAGTAAGATATTATTACTATTCAAGTAAAAATCCGCGAAGACTCCTGTGGGAACGCACGCAACGTAAGACGTGGGCAATCCGCGCGAAAATAAGGTTTGCGGCTTACGCAGTACTTGCGGAAAGCGCAGTTGATTTTTACGTTTTAGAAGTGCCAGGCACTCAAACAATTGCCGCAGCAGAAATCAACGACCGTATTCATCTTCATCTATTTTAAATGAAAAAAGACTGTGCAAGTAAACTTTCTGCACAGCCTCATTATCGTTATTTTTTTAAATGACTATCAAAGAATTTCACCATTGCATTATAGAATTCAATGCGGTTTTCTTCGTTTTGGAAGCCATGTCCTTCATTTTCTTTCAGCATATACTCTACATCCACACCTCTTGCACGTAAAGCTTCAACGATTTGATCAGATTCTGCCTGATTTACACGCGGATCATTTGCACCTTGCGCAACAAATAATGGTGTTTTAATTTTATCAACATGGAAGACTGGTGAAACTGCTGTTAACAGTTCTTTGTCTTTCTCTGGATGCCCTACACGCTCATAGAACATGTTACGCATAGTTTCCCAATATGGAGGCACTGTATCTAGCAATGTGAAAATATTTGATACACCCACATAGTCAACTGCTGCTGCATATAAATCAGGTGTAAACGCAATACCAGCTAAAGTTGCGTAACCTCCAAATGATGCACCATAAATACCGATGCGGTCAGGGTCAGCAATACCTTGATCGATTGCCCATTGAACGCCATCTGTAATATCATCTTGAATTTTCAGACCCCATTGTTTATTACCAGCTTGTAAAAACTCTTTGCCATAACCAGTAGATGAACGGAAATTCACTTGTAACACAGCATATCCTCGGTTTGCAAGTAGCTGTACTTCTGGGTTAAAGCCCCACATATCACGAGCCCATGGACCACCATGTGGATTCACGATAAGCGGTAAGTCTTTAGCCTCTTTGTTTTTCGGCAATGTTAAATAACCGTTAATTGTCAGACCATCACGGCTCTTATAAGAAATTGGATGCATTTCTGCAAGCTCTTCTGATTTTAACCAAGGGCTTAAAGTTGCTAGTTCTGTTATTTCATCTGTAGTAGAGTCATAGTAATAATATTTGCCGTACACAGTGTCACTAGACACGCTGACGATGAATTTTGTCATTTCTTTATTGTAGTCGTTGATGCCTAGTTCGCTTTCTTCAACACCTAGCTTGTTTTGAATTTTGCGGAACAGCTCCTCAAATTTCTCATCGAAGAATTGGTAATGTGCTTTATCTGTTACATATGCACCGTATAAAATTTTATCTTGCTCACTACTATATAATACGCCCGCTACGTCTACTTCTTCGTTAGACATAATGACTTCTTCGTTACCTTCAAGATCATATTTCACCACTTCAACTTTATCTCTACCTTTATTAGAAGTTGCGTAAATATGCTTATTATCTTTAGAGAACGCAAGTGGCATTACTTCATCGCCCGCTGCCATTTCAATAAATGGCTTGAATTCGTCTTGTTCTGTATCACGATATAGAATCATGCCTTCTACACCATCTGATACAACTGCAATACGAATATTACCATCACGGTCCGCTAGCCAATCTGCGATGTTACCAGGATTTTTTGCAACATGTTTTGTTTCGCCTGTCTTTACATTTAGCTTGTACACATCGAATACTGTTGCATCTTCTTTGTTCATCATAATTAAAATCTCGTCTTTAACACCTTGTAATCCACTTAATACCGCTACTGTTACACCTGGATAAGGCGTTAAATCTTTTTCTTCTGTTCCATTAAATGTAGAAGAATAAATGTGGAAGTTTTCATCTCCACCTTTATCTTTAGCATAAAGTAACGTATCATCTTTCCAGAAGAATCCAGCAATATCACGATCTTTTGAATTAGATACACGAACAGGTTCACTATCATCATTCATTTTTTTCACAAAAACATTTGAACGGTTTTCCCATGCTGATGCAAACGTAATGTAATTACCATCTGGTGAAAGCTGATAGCCGAAGTTTCCTGGATTTTTCATAAAATCCTCTACAGAAATTTCTTTAACACCTTCGTTATTAGCACCATTTTTTAAACTCTTAAATGTAGTAAATATTTTAGTAGCGTCTTGTTTTGAAATTGTATCACTATTTTCTGAAATACTATTAAATAAGCCTAGCTTATTTGCTTTTTCCAGATAGTCTGCTAGTGTTACTTCTTTTTCTTCTTTATCAAGAGCTCTCACTAAAATTCGTGCGGCTTCATTACGTTTAATCGTACTACTTAGGTTTTCTAATTCTCCGTCTTTAACCCACTTATTAATTACTTCTTGACGCATTGATTCTGAGCCATGTTGGAATGTTAAAGATGTTACGGCTAAATCAAGAAATTCTTTTGCTGTTAGGCGCTCCTCTTGTGCAATAGTAGTAGTGCTAGTTTCATTAGCAGCGCGTACTTCCTGTACTGAAACAGGATAAACAACAGAGGCTGTTAAAATGACCGCTAAAGATGCTGATAAAAATCTTTTTTTCAAAGTAATTCCTCCTTATATCAGTGTGCGTTATATCGTTTGTCGATACAATGAAATTATAACAAAATTAGTTAATTTGTCAATAATTGATAATACTTATTTATTTATCCTTTTCATCCAAGTGAAAAAGGACCCTCCTATTAAGGAGAGTCCTTTGATAAATTGTTTGGGTGCCTGGCACTCTTAAGTATTCAGAATTGTTCCGGTGCCTGGCACTTAAACAATTAGTTCTTCTAAAGCATAAAAATCCACTTTGCTTTCCGCTGGCACAGCGTAAGCCGCAACCCTCGCTTGCACGCGGTTTGTTGCGACTTACGTCGTGTGCTGTTCCCGCATGAGTCTTCGTGGATTTTTACTTAGTTATAAAAAACATATCTTACAGTTTTCAGAATTGTTTGGGTGCCTGACACTTAAAATGACACTTAAAATGGCATTTAAAATTTTAAAACTTTCGGCTGGCGCCGCCGCCTGCAGATGATCCACCGCCAAAGCCTCCAAAGCCTCCGCCACCTGAACCACCGCCTCTACCAAAACCGCCACCAAAACCTCCTGGATAACCTCCGCGTCCCCTAGAACGTGGTCCGCCTCCACCATTTGAGAAGATAATGACAACAAGTACTAAAATAACTAGTAACACAAAGAGCCAATTGGGCATCGACTCATCCTCCACTGCTTGTGTAGGCATCTCTCCATCCCAATTATATTCTTTTGCTACAGTTTGAAATAATTCAGCATATGTCGCTTGAAATGCTTGATCGACTTCACCGTTACTCGCGTATGGATAAAAAGCATCGTCTAACATACGTCCTAATTTCCCATCCGGTAACGCTCCCTCTAAACCTTGGCCAACAGCAATGACTACATCATTATTTCCTTGTCCTTGCCCAAATGTCGCCAATAGTAGGACACCATTGTTTTTCTTTGCATCTCCAATGCCCCAAGCACGAATTAATTTCGTTGCATACATTTTAGCCTCTTGCCCTTGAATGCTATCCACCGTTACAATCATTATTTCTGCACCTGTGCCTTTATCTAATTGCTCTGAATAATGATTGAGTTCTTCCTTTACAGAAGTTGAAAGCACATTCGCAAAATCATGAATGTACGTATTTTTCATTGGTGTGGGCAACTGTGCTAGCGCGCTGTTAGCAGTTACAAACCACATTAAACAAGCAACTAAAAGCGTTACTGTCAAACGTTTCATTATTGTTTACCCGAATCACTAAAATCAACTGCAGGTGCTTTTTCAGCTCCGGCTGCTGCCTTAAAGTATTCCTTTTGATCGAAGCCAAACATACCTGCGATAATATTACCTGGGAAGCGTTTTACTTTTTTATTAAAGCCTTGTACTTCATTATTATAATCTTCCCGTGCTACTGCTAATCGATTTTCTGTCCCCGCAAGCTCATCCATTAATTGACGGAAATTTGCATCGGCTTTTAAATTCGGATAATTTTCTACGACTACAAGCAATCGACTAAGTGCACCATTTAACGCATCATTGGCACTCGCTTGTTCTTCTGGTGTTTGTGCATTCCCCATCTGTGCACGCGCCTCTGTAATACTGGTAATGACTTCTTGCTCATGATTAGCGTATCCTTTTACAGATTCCACTAAATTCGGTATTAAATCATAGCGGCGTTGTAGTTGATTTTCGACTTGAGCCCACTTCGAATCAACATTTTCCTCCGCCGTCACAAGGCCATTATATTTTGGAATAAATAGTAAAGCTAATACAGCTAAAACAATGATGATTATTCCCACAGGTCCAAGTACTTTTTTCAATTTTATATCCTCCCTTAACTTTCTTTTCTTATACCTCTAATGTGTTACAAAAAAACATCACTATGCTAAATATATGCAAACGGATTTACATCGTATGAAATAGGACGAACAAGACATACTAAAAACTGCAACAAACTATACAATTCAGGAGGCGTTATTTTTGTCACAATCTTTTTATAATGAATCAAATGATGCAACAACACCTAACCAACAACAAAGCCTAAATCATGGTGGACACGAAGTTATGGACATGCATGAAACAATTGGCGAAATAATCGCTGGACTAAACCTATCCATTATTTTACGTCCGCAAGTAAAAGATCCAGAACTACTTAGCATTTTGGATAACCAATACAATTTCACGCTCGGTATGTACAATACGATTGTGGAATCTTTTAAAACAGGGCATGATCCTTCAGTTCCAACTGGTCGCTATGAAATGCAGACAGGGAACAACTTTCAATATGGTATTAAGCCCTCACAGCCGAAAAAGCCAATGCAAAATGCAAGTGAGATAAATGATGAAGTCATTTCTGGCTTCTTACTTGGTGCACATAAAGGTTCTGCTAAATGTATGACTGCTGCAGCGACAGAAACAACAAATCCAGTTGTCCGCCGTGTTGTTGCTGATAGTATTCCCAACTGTATCGAGATGGCATACGAAGTATCTATTTACCAAAATAAGCATGGCTATTATCAAGTGCCACAATACACGCAACAAGATATGCGTGCAATGCTTGATGCCTATGCGACAACTACAAATCCCCTCCATTAAATGCAAAAAACCATTCATAGCTTTCGCTTTGAATGGTTTTCCATTTTCATTATAGTACTTTTCCTAAAAAGGCCTTTGTACGCTCATTTTTCGGGTTGCCAAAGATTTCTTCTGGCGTACCTTCTTCTACAATATAGCCACCATCCATAAACACAACACGATCTCCTACTTCTCGTGCAAAGCCCATTTCATGTGTCACTACAATCATTGTCATTCCTTCAGATGCTAGATTTTTCATAACATCTAAAACTTCTTTAACCATTTCTGGATCAAGTGCTGAAGTTGGTTCATCAAATAAAATAGCTTTTGGTTTCATTGCTAATGCTCTTGCAATCGCTACGCGTTGTTGTTGTCCACCGGAAAGCTGCTCAGGATAGTTGTAAGCCTTACTATCTAGACCGACCTTTTGCAGTAGCTCATGGCCTAGTTTTTCTGCATCCGCACGATTCATTTTACGAATTTGCATTGGAGCCATTGTGACATTATCAATTACATTCATGTGAGGGAACAAATTAAACTGTTGGAATACCATCCCGACCTCTGCTCGTATGGCATTTATATTCGTTTTTGGTCCATTTACCTTCACATTCTCTACATAAATTGCACCATCTGTCACTTCTTCTAGCATATTAATGCAACGTAAAAAGGTACTTTTTCCTGATCCTGATGGTCCAATTACACAGACAACTTCCTTTTCATGTATTTCATAATCGATGCCCTTTAACACTTCTAGTTTTCCAAAGTATTTGTGTAGGTTTTCAATTCTAATCATCTTGCTTCTCTCCCTTCTGCTTTACGAGGGACATAGCTATTGCTGAATCGTTTTTCGATAAATGCTACTACTTTTGTTACAACATATGTTAATACCAAGTATAGTAATGCGGCTACGATATACGGTTCCCAGAAACGGAAGCTCGCACCTGCCACAACTTTACTTGCATATAAAATATCTGGCGCTGCAATAACCGTTACTAAAGAAGAGTCTTTTAATAATGCAATGAATTCATTACCAAGCGGCGGAATCATACGTCTAAAAGCCTGTGGTAAAATAACTTTTTTCATCGCTTGATTGTGTGTTAGACCAAGCGAACGCGCTGCTTCCATTTGTCCTTTATCAATGCTTTGAATACCCGCACGGAATATTTCTGCATTATAGGCTGCACAGTTTAATACAAGTGCGGTAATACCTGATACCATATATCCTAATGAATGGCCAAAAATCGTTGGGATAACCGCTAAATGAATTAATAAAATTTGCACTAGCATCGGTGTCCCACGGAATAAATCTACATATAGTTTACATGGCCAGTAAATAAATTTATTTTTAGATACTTTTCCTAAACCTAACAGTAAGCCTAAAATAATACCACCAAAATAACCACTGAGCGTTAAGATGATTGTTATACCAATACCACGGATAAACATATCACGGTAGTTCCAAACTATGTCCCAGCGTAAATCAAAGATGTCCATTAGAACCCCTACTTTCCCTATCAATTTCTCTACTAAATACGCTAATAAATCAAATGAGCCGCTAGCATGATTAGGCTAACGGCATCATCCATTACTTAAAGTCCTTACCAGTAATTTCTTTTAATTTACCATTGTCTTTAATTTTTTGTAGACCTTCGTTTAATAGGTTTAATAATTCCGTATTGTCTTTTTTCACCATAAAGCCGTAGTATTCTTTTTCAAATGCATCATCTTCAATTACTTTAAGTTTTGCTTTTGGGTTAGCTTTAATATATTCGTAAATAACTGCATTATCGCCAATTGTTGCATCAACGTTACCGTTTAACATTTCTTGAATAGCAACAGGTTGGCTTTCGAATGCCATAATGTTTGTGCTTGCATCACCTTGTAATTTTTTCGCAGCCATGTGACCAGTTGCATTTATTTGTACTGAAATCTTTTTATCTTTTAAATCTGCTAATGACGTAATATCCGAATCCTCTTTAACTACGATTAATAATTGAGATTCATAATATGGCTCTGTAAAATCAAATGAAGCCTTACGTTCTTCATTAATAGTAATACCCGATGCACCGATGTGTGTTTCACCATTTTTAATTGTTTGGAATACAGGCTCCCAACCAATGTTTTCCCATTCCACTTTAATGCCCACTTCGTCTGCAATCGCTTGCAAAATATCGACATCTAATCCCACAATATTCCCTTTATCGTCAATCGATTCAAATGGTGCAAAAGTAGCCTCTGTACCTACCTTATAAACTTTGTCCTTACCGCCGCCATCAGAAACTGCGTCACCAGAAGATGCATCATCTTTTGTACCGCAGCCAACTAGCACTAGCGTAAATGCTGCTACAATCATCAATAACGTCCAAAAACGTTTTTTCATAGTTTTTCCCCCTATACAATTAATATTTTCCGACTAATTCATTTTTATTAATTCGGAAATGTTAGACTATTAGGTCAATTATAGTGTCAATAGAGTTGATATACAATACGATTTCGCATAAAAGTGATTATTTTTTCATAATAATGAATTTTACTATACAGAACGTAGAGAAATTATGTAATAAAAACAATATTCGTGTCGAAAAATGTATACTTATGCAATCTCAAGATGATTTTTATGCTAATTTTAGATATTTTTGGCCACAAAAAAAGAATCCCCTCAGATAGGATTCTTCTTTTGGGCTAGCATGCTAGCCTCACGATCAGTATGTTCACTAAAAAACTTTTTGGAGTTATTGCTTTTGATGGTTTAGAAAGGAATAATTATGGGAATAATGCCTACGGGACAGATTTCCACCATATTCCTCTCTTTCTCCACTAAGCAGGCTGCTAAGCTACTTATCAGGAGAAACGAGCTATAAAGGTAAATCAATTAATCAGTAAATGGCGCCCTCGGAGGGAATCGAACCCCCAGTGCAAGAACCGGAATCTTACGTGTTATCCATTACACCACGAGGGCAATTGAACATAAAAAAAAAGTACTCACTCTTAGGCTTTACGGTAAAGCATCATGTAGATAATCCTCATTGTAGAAGCATACCTGCAAAATAGTGTACTGTACTTTAACTTACGACCTTTCTATTATACAAACGTATTGCCCATAATTCAACTATAAATATTAATTTTTATTATGGATTTAATTTCTTAATATCAGCGTTAATATTTGACCTTCCCTGACTATAATGTGTATGATAAGGTTACAACTGAAATATAATGGATGATTTCAGTAAAAGTAATCGAATTTAGCTTTTTAAGGAGGATTTAACATGAATTTAATTCCTACAGTTATTGAACAAACAAGTCGTGGTGAACGTGCTTATGACATTTATTCACGACTACTAAAAGACCGTATTATCCTATTAGGAAGTGCAATTGATGACAACGTTGCAAACTCAATCGTTGCGCAGCTTCTATTTTTAGAAGCAGAAGATCCGGATAAAGACATTTCTCTTTACATTAACTCACCAGGTGGTTCTATTACAGCTGGTATGGCAATCTACGATACAATGCAATTCATCAAGCCAAAAGTACAAACAATTTGTATTGGTATGGCTGCATCAATGGGTGCTTTCCTACTTGCTGCTGGTGAACCTGGTAAGCGCTATGCATTACCAAATGCAGAAGTAATGATTCACCAACCACTTGGTGGTGCACAAGGTCAAGCGACTGAAATTGAAATTGCTGCAAAACGCATTTTATTCCTTCGTGAAAAATTAAATGGTATTTTATCTGAGCGTACTGGTCAGCCACTAGAAGTCATCTCAAGAGATACTGATCGTGATAACTTCATGACAGCTGAACGCGCAAAAGAATACGGCTTAATTGACCATATTTTTGTACGCAACGAACGCTAATTAGAAAAAACCGTTAAGTCCATGTGACTTAGCGGTTTTTTTTGGGTGCCAGGCACTCAAACAATTCTCAAACAATTTACAGGCTAGCCAATGACTTGTAAAGGAAAAATCCACTTAGACTCCTTTGGGAATACATGCAATGTGAGACGCAACAATTCGCGCGCTAAAGAAGGTTGCGGAATATGTGTGTGCCCGCGGAAAGCGGAATGAATTTTTTCACTTTAGGAGCTCATTTCATTGCTAAGTGCCAGGCACTCAAACAATTAGAATAAGCGATGACTCCTGCGGAACAGCACAAAACGTAAGACGCAACAATCTACGCGCTAGCGAGGATTGCGGCTTACGGTGTGCCCGCGGAAAGCAGCCGACCGTAACGGAAATCAATGGCGGCAGATAAAAACCTCTAAGTCCATGTGATGAAGTGACCCCTAAAAGTTAGACACGGTTATTTCATTTAGGCAGCTTGGGTAAACTGAGTTCGGTATTGTACCGGACTCAGTTTTAATTTTGC
>NZ_JBIVOE010000009.1:0-184204 GCF_044753985.1 Lysinibacillus sp. NPDC093210
TTTGATGTCCAAAATTTTGTTTCGTTCACTAACGAAGTTAGCTAATAAAAACTATATTGATTACGTTTTGCTTGTTCAGTTTTCAAGGTTCATTTCGTTACCGTTTGTTTTTAGCAACTTTTACATCTTATCATCAATCGTTTATGATGTCAACATTTTTTTGAATGTTTTTTTGGAGCGGGTGATGAGAATCGAACTCACGACATCAGCTTGGAAGGCTGAGGTTTTACCATTAAACTACACCCGCGAATATATAAGTTTTATTATGGCGCGCCCGGCAGGAGTCGAACCCACAACCTTCTGATCCGTAGTCAGACGCTCTATCCAATTGAGCTACGGGCGCAAGTATTAAATAACCGAACTGACTTGACTTGGTGCGGCCGAGAGGACTTGAACCTCCACGGGGTTGCCCCCACTAGGCCCTCAACCTAGCGCGTCTGCCGTTCCGCCACGACCGCATTCATAAAATAGGAACTTTCTTATTATACTATGATAACTTGAAATATCAACCTTTTTTCTTAAAAAAAGATGAGCCATGAAGGACTCGAACCTTCGACCCTCTGATTAAAAGTCAGATGCTCTACCAACTGAGCTAATGGCTCAAATTAAGAAATGAATGGCTGGGGTACCTGGATTCGAACCAGGGCATGACGGAATCAAAATCCGTTGCCTTACCGCTTGGCTATACCCCAATAAGTGGCGGTCCCGACCGGGATCGAACCGGCGATCTCCTGCGTGACAGGCAGGCATGTTAACCGCTACACCACGGGACCAATGTTACAATTATTTATATTTATGAAAATGACCCCTACGGGATTCGAACCCGTGTTACCGCCGTGAAAGGGCGGTGTCTTAACCGCTTGACCAAGGGGCCATGGCTCCGAAGGCAGGACTCGAACCTGCGACAACCTGATTAACAGTCAGGTGCTACTACCAACTGAGCTACTTCGGAATAATCATATTGTTTTGTCGTCTTTATCTTGTCGACTTTTACTATTATAAGGATAAGCTCAGTAAACGTCAATCTTTTTTTAAAAGTTTTTTTCTTCCACTAACTTTAATTGCCCTGAACACTTGCCGCAGCAGTATCTCTTCACATTTAATCTTATTTTTCTAACATATATTTGGTGGCATTTTATACAAGTATATTTATATTGAGGACGCTGTTTTCCGTTCCGAGATGTAGGTTTCTGCAACGCTGAACAAAATCTAGGAGCGTTCACTTTTTTTAATAGATCCCGAAAATCCTTATCTCGGTGTTGGTAGCCCTTCCCTTCTATGTGCAAATGATAATGACATAATTCGTGAAGAATTATCCCCTCTACCTCACTGACACCATACATTTCATATGCTTTTGGATTTATCTCAATATGGTGGGATTGCAAAAGATAGCGGCCACCAGTTGAACGTAGTCTTGAGTTAAAGTATGCACGATGCATGAATGGTTTATGAAAACTTTCTAATGAAATGCGGGTTACAAGCTGTTGCAGTTCCTCATTGTTCAACTTCATCACCTCTAACAATAAGAATACCACACTGCGCAGTATAGACAGTGTGGCAATAAATTATTACTACTTTTCAATTGTTTGTTTCTCTGGAGGTAGCATTGTTAACGAAATACGCCCTTTGTTTACCTCTATCTGTTCCACCCACACTGTGACAATATCACCTAGCGCCACAACTTCTAATGGGTGCTTGATACGCTTCTTTTGTAGCTTAGAAATATGCACAAGTCCATCTTGCTTAACACCGATATCAACAAATGCACCGAAATCGACTACATTACGTACAGTGCCTTGTAATTCCATACCTACCTGTAAATCTTCCATTTTCAAAACATCTGTTTTTAGTAGGGGCTGCGGAAATGCATCGCGAGGATCACGACTTGGCTTCTTCAAGGTATCCACAATATCCTGGATTGTAACGACACCCATTCCTAATGTATCACTTAGTTCTTGAACATTAAGGGAGGCAATTGCTTCCTCTGCCTTTTGCGTTCCTAGTTCTTTTTTATTTATATTTGCTGCTTCTAAAATTTGTTCAGCTATATTGTAGCTTTCTGGGTGTATACCTGTGGCATCAAATGGGTTTTTCGCTTCAGGCACACGTAAAAATCCGATTGCTTGCTCATACGTTTTTGCACCAAGTCGTGGAATTTTCTTAAGCTGCGAACGTGTTGTGAATTGTCCATTTTCTTCTCGAACTTTCACAATATTTTCTGCAACGGTTTTCGATAGCCCAGAAACATATTGCATTAATGAAGCTGACGCTGTATTAACATCAACACCGACTTGATTGACTGCAGTTTCTACTATAAATGTTAACGACTCTGATAATTTCTTTTGAGAAACGTCATGTTGATATTGGCCTACACCTACTGCCTTTGGCTCAATCTTCACTAATTCTGACAAGGGATCTTGTAAACGTCGTGCGATAGAAACGGCGCTTCGCTGCTCTACTTGTAAATCAGGAAATTCAGCACGCGCAATATCAGACGCTGAATAAACTGATGCACCAGCTTCATTAACAATCACATATGCCGCTTCTGTTTTCACTTCACTCAATACATCAGCAATAAACTGCTCCGTTTCACGTGAGGCAGTACCGTTACCAATCGCGATAATCTTAATAGGATATTTCGCTAAAATTCCTTTCACTACAGCCTTTGATTTTGCTACATCTGGTTTTGGTGGATGTGGATAAATAGCTGTAACTTCTAGCATTTTTCCTGTCTCATCAACAACAGCTAATTTACAGCCAGTTCGATAAGCAGGGTCCACTCCTAATACATATTTGCCCTTTAGCGGTGGCTGTAGCAAGAGGTTACGGAGATTTTCCGAGAAAATGTGAATAGCTTGCGCCTCTGCTTTTTCTGTTAATTCATTGCGTAATTCTCTTTCTATAGATGGCTGAATTAATCGTTTGTAGGAATCTTCTATCGCAAGTTTCACCTCCGCAATAGCAGGCGATGAACCTGTAGCAGGTATCCATTCTTTCCACATAATCATCAGTACTCGATCTATCGGCACTTGTATCGCTACCTTCAAGACATCCTCTTTCTCCCCACGATTCACTGCTAAAATACGGTGAGGAACAATGCGATTAACAGGTTCTTCATATTCGTAATACATTTCAAAAACCTTTTTTTCATCCATTTCTGCATTTTTTAATGTGGTTGTAAGTACGCCCTCTTTCCAAGAAAATGCACGAATTTTTTGTCTTATACCTGCATCATCCGCAAAGCGCTCTGCCAAAATATCACGTGCCCCAGCTAGTGCATCATCTACTGTTGCGACATTCTCCATGTCTACAAAGTCTTGAGCTAACTGAACTAACGCTGCATTACGATATTCTAATAAATGGTCGGCTAGAGGCTCTAACCCTTTTTCCTTTGCAATTGTCGCCTTCGTACGTCGTTTTTGCTTGTATGGACGATACAAATCTTCTACACGCTGTAGAACTGTTGCTATCTGAATTGCATTCTCAAGCTCAGGAGTTAGCTTATCTTGTTCTTGAATTAAACGAAGAACCTCTTCTTTACGTTGTTCAAGTTGCTGTATGTAATGGTAACGATCTTCTACAGCTTTAATTTGTACCTCATCCAGAGAACCAGTAGCTTCTTTTCGATAACGCGCGATAAACGGAACGGTGTTACCTTCATCTAATAATTTTATCACTGCCTCTGCTTGATTTGGTCTGATAGCTACATCCTTTGCAATAAGCTGTAACATTTGTTTTTGTTCCACATTATCACTACCTTTTTTCTTTTCATTTTAACACTACACTTCAATAAAAAACCAAAGATAGTCTACTTGGTGGGGTAAACAGACAAAAAATAAGACGCTTATCACTATTGGACGGAGAAATCCTCTAGTAATAAACGCCTTAGTTTCATCCTCACAGTGGCACACTACCACTTGCAAGAATGACTTCTTGTAATTTCTTAATTGCTTTTCTTTGTATTCTTGATACATGCATTTGAGAAATGCCCAATTGTTCGCCCGCTTCTTTTTGGCTAAGCTGTTCTAAATAAGTAAGCTGAATAACTTGCTTTTCTCGTTCATTTAAAACTTCCATAGCATCAGCAACAATCATCCTTCTATTGGTCATTTCATATCCCATATCTTCTTTACCCATAATATCAGATAGTGTGACAGTACTTCCGTCATTATCTGATTCTATTGAATGATCCATTGATAGTGCTTGATAACTGCGACTCATCTCCATCGCTTCTAAAACTTCTTCCTCAGGTACCTCTAAACGCTCAGCAATTTCTTGAATGGACGGTGAACGTTGGAACTCTATCGTTAACGATTCCACAGTCGATTTAATACGTGGCCCTATCTCTTTAATTCGTCTTGGCACATGAACGTCCCATGTTTTATCTCGTAAAAATCGCTTAATCTCTCCAACAATAGTTGGTACAGCAAATGCCTCAAAACTGCGGCCAAAACTTGCATCAAAACGTCTTATTGCACCTAGTAACCCCAACATTCCTACTTGCACGATATCATCATAATAAGATTTACCATATGAATATTTGCGTGCAATGGACTCTACTAAATTCCGATAATGAATTACCAATTTGGTTTGTGCTTCTTCATCCTCTGTTGTTTGGTACTGTGCTATCCACTTTAACACATCTTCTTTTGAAGAAGATTTATGTAGTGATTCTTTCGACATTTTTTTCCACCTGCTCCCTAGCGACATACTTTGTCATGAAAACAGTTACGCCACCATCGTTATTAATCATCACCTCATCCATCAAAGTTTCCATCAAATAAAGTCCTAAACCGCCCTCTCTTAGCCCCGCTATACTATCTTCAGGATGATAAGGCCCAATTTTTGTTTTAACCTCTTCAAAATTAAAACTATTTCCATAGTCTGCAATCATCATTTCCAACTTGTTATCATAAAGGGCGCAACCTATTACAATTTCGCCTTCCTCAGCATCTTTATAAGCATGGTGCACAACATTCGTTACCGCTTCACTAACTGCAATTTTCAAATCCTCGATCTCATCGAAGTTAAATCCAATACGATTAGCTAATCCCGAAACAGTTAAACGAATGACACTGACAAACTGAGGTTTTGCAGGAACCCTTATTTCAATATAATCAAATTCCTTCATTGCTTAATTCCACCTTTTTATCAGTTTCAATATCCATCAGTTCACTTAAGCCAGTAATTTCAAATAATCTTTGTAGTCGTTTAGATAGTCCAACAATCTTTACTTTACCTTCTTCACGTAAAGCTCTTTTATAAAAAGCTACAAAAATACCAAGACCTGTACTATCCATATAATTTACTTTCGATAAATCTAATTCAATTTCAATACCTTTTGTAACCTTTACTGCCTCTAGTTCCTCACGAAGACCTGAGGCTGTATACGTATCAATTTCACCTTCAACAAACCCATATAATTTTGTACCGTCTTTTTTAAAATGCACCACCATGTCCATACAGTACACCTCCACCCTTTTTATTCGACTTTTTTTCTTTTCCCACATTTATCGGATGTTAAACATAATTAACTATATTTAATATCATAACTTTAATTTTTTTTAGAGTTAACATAAAAGCATCGACATTTTTCTACAACACTTAAATCAATATTACTTGCATTTTTTTTTCATTCTATTAATACTATTAAATAGTAAATTAACTATATGATAACGCAAAAAATTAAAAAAACATCAGGATAAGTAAAATCCCTGATGCTCTATACACATATGTATATCAAAATTTAACAAGCCCTAAACTAATCATCAACGCTCCATCCACTTTTTCCATCACTGCATGATCGAGCTGCGTAATACGATCAGTCAACCTAGACTTATCGATTGTACGTACTTGCTCAAGCAAAATGACCGAGTCACGTTCAAATCCATACTTCTCAGCATTTATTTCAACATGTGTCGGTAACTTTGCCTTTTGAATCTGTGCAGTAATTGCTGCGATGATGACAGTCGGACTAAATCGATTTCCAATATCATTTTGAATAATCAATACCGGCCTAGTACCACCTTGTTCGGACCCAACTACCGGCGATAAATCTGCAAAAAAAACGTCACCACGTTTTACATTCAAAGTGTCATCCCCCGCTAACGAGACGCTCCACTGTATGTTGTGCTTCATATTCCGCGTGCAAGCATTCACTTGCAATCATCAGATTAATATGAGACATCTCAACATATCCTTTCATCATAGCTTCCCGTATTTGATTTGGTTGCTCCTGCATTAAATTTTTGCGCGACAAAAAACGCACAAAAGATTCACCTTCAATTACTTCCTTTGTTTGTAGAAACAGTCTATCTTGAACAGCAATTGTAGCTTCTCTTAACTTTTTCTCGTACACAGCAAGCACCTCCAACGGAACCATACACTTTTTCATTACTACTCATTCTACCATTGAAAGATATTGTTGAAAAGACATGAAATGACAAAATATCTGACAATTTGAAGAACAAGTTGTAAAATTTCGTTGGTTGTCGATGGTATTTACTGCTTCCATATGTCTCTTTGACATTGGTGCATGTTGCTTAAATTCCTTATATGCCTACGTTAAAACCGAACTGGATTATGTTTTCCCATACAATTATTAATTTCGACAAATATTTTCTAACTGCGAAAGGTATAGAAAATTATTTTTATTAATGACTACTATAAATAAAATCAATTACGTCTCAGGCGTAATTGCCTCTAGACTTTTTAGAGCTCACTTGAAAAGCTCTTGCTAATCAGAGACGAGCACTAGGAACTATTAATATGCTTCAGCCTCGGTAGGACTCATACAGAATTCATTACTTATTTAACATTTCTCTCCCACTTATAGAAGTGAAAAACTTTTGCTACAACAAGTTAAATGTATACTCGAGGAACTCTGGCTGTAATAATGCATGGTACTTCATAATTAATAGTTTCAAGCCTTGATGCCCATTCATCCATTGAAACAACTTCCTGCCCTTGACGACCAATGAGCGTTACTTTCTTACCTATAGCATATGCTTTTGGTAGAGCAACCATACATTGGTCCATACAAATTCGTCCGACTATCGGCATTCTTTGTCCGTCTATAAGTACATCTTGTCCAGCTAACTTACGAATAACTCCGTCTGCATAGCCTACTGGAATAGTTCCGATCCACAAATCTGTCTGTGCAATAAATGTTGCTCCGTAACCTACTGAATCCCCTGCTTTTAACTGTTTGACATGCACAAGTTCACTCTCAAGTGAAAAGGCAGGTTTCAATTGAAATGGTAAAATTTCTTCAACGTAAGTAGATGGCGCTAACCCATACATTGAGATGCCATAACGTACAGCGTCATAATGTAAATGATTATCTTTCACTAATGCCGTTGCTGTATTGGATGCATGTACTAGTCTAGGTTTATCAGGCAATGTAGAAATAAGTTTTTCAAATAATTGTACCTGACTATCGAAATGGGCTGTATCCTTCTCATCGGCAGTTGCAAAATGAGTAAAAATGCCATCCAATTCTACATTGTATGTTGAATTGATTGTATGATATACCTCTAACAATTCTTTCTCTGTGCGAACTCCAATTCGCCCCATCCCGCTATCAACCTTTATATGTAGTTGTAAAGGGTTTACTTCACCAGCTATGAACGTTGAAGCTTGCTGTATCCATTCACTAGAAAATACTGTAAGTGTAATGCGCTGTTGGGCTGCATAAGGTGCAAACGCTACTGGTGAGGCTCCTAATATTAGTATGTCTGGTTCTTCGAAATGTGCCCGAATATGTAATGCTTCGTCTGGTGTCGCCACTGCAAGCATCGTTGCGCCAGCTTCCAAAGCAGCTTGAGCAACTGCTATATCCCCATGTCCATATGCATTGGCTTTTACGACTGCGATAATTTGTACGTTTGGTTGAAGTAATTCTTTTAAATTTTTTATATTTTGCTGAATTGCTTGTAAATCTACAATTGCTTTCGTTGGTCTAAAATGCTGCTGTGTCTCCATTAGAATACCCTCTTTTTTATTTATTAAACCGTTATGTATTGAAAAAACTACCAAATAACAATTCAATTATGCCTTAGCTTAGCTTCATTACATCCAGATTTCTTTCAAGCTTTCTAAAAAACCCCTCTAAAAATTCTATGCCATCTTCAAATCTTTAACTCAGCAAGGTTTTGAAGCTCCCCACTGAATATAAGGCATTCACAGGCGTAATACCGTCCGCAATTCAAATCAACTTAGCTCTACTTACACAAAAATTTACAGCGCTCGTTACTTAAATTCGACGACACTTCGCTATCTCCCTTTTTTTCCCTATATAAAAACAGTTCGTTTTTGCAAATTACATAACACTATTCTATAGAAAGTATTATCTACAGAATAGTGTTTTATACAATTGCATTTTTCGCCAATAAGCTACAGCTCTCTTTAAATAGAAAGCTGTAGCTTGAAAAATTATTTCATACTACTTATCGTCATGGAAGCGGCAACTTCCATCATTTCTTCACGAGTTAATTTACTAGAAGCTACAAAGAATGCAACTCCGTCTTTTTCCCAGCTAATAGACGTATCGGTAATTGCTCCGATCGTAAATCCTAAGTCTACAGGATCGCCAGGCGAAGTAACTGGTAACATAGACGTCTCTTTCATAACTGGTTGTTGCATAACCGTAAACGCTTTATCACCTTCAAACGTTAAAATAACACGATCCATGCCACCCTCGCGAATAGCTTTCTCATCTGTCATTTTAGTGTTTTCAAAGTTTACAACTGGATAATGCGTTTGGAATTCTTCATACTCAACCTCTGCACCGACTGCTTCTTTTTCACCATTTTCACCTTTTGCGTCTTTTTCATCTTTAGCATCTTTTCCGTCTTTATTTGTAGGTGCAGCTTGTTCGCCTTTTGAATCATCTGATTCAGTAAATTGCTCAACAGCGTACTCTTTTGCAGCATGTTGTACACCTAATTTAATATTATTAAATGTGATACGGATTTGCTCTTCCTTGACATCATTCATAATGACTACAGATGTAGGGAGCATCGTTTTCTTATCAACGGTAATAACTTGGTGAGGCATACTATTTTTATAGCTATTTCTAGTAGCCGCTTCAAATATATATGCTTTGTCCTCTTCTTTCATGACTAAATTTTTATCTTCAGCTAAATCTTCTGCTAGTGCTCCGATTAAATATGCCTGACTATTTTTCTTTGGCCAATCACTTTGGAACTTATACATTTTGTTTAATGTTGGTGTAACAACAAAAACTCCATCTGCATTACGCACAATCATTTGCGAAACATCTTTCCCACTTTCAACTACTTCCACACGATAGAAATCAGGTTTAGTATGCCATACGGTAACATCATACGTTCTAGGTTCTCCACCCGATTTAATCTCCATCTTAGCGTCTAACTCATAACCATTCGTCTCTGACCATTTACCATTAACTTTCTTTAACACTTTTTCCTGTGAGGCTGTACCACACGCCGACAGAAGTAATATCGCACAAATTAAGACGAGCCAAGTAACTAAACGGTTGCCCACGCTTTCACCCTTTCTTCTTTCAAATCCACTACGACAATATATGAACCGTATGTGTCAGTTATGTCATTTGAAGAAAAGGCAATATATTTTATTACAACAGTAATATTACTTGTGCGGCTGCATATTGCTTAGAATGCGTGATACTGACAAAGCCATTTACAAGCTTTCCTTTAAAATATAAAACAGGGTTACCAGCTTCTCCTCTTAATATTTCAATATCTTGCAGTGCACAATCTTTACCGATACCTGTGCCTAGCGCTTTCGAAAAGGCCTCTTTTGCGGCAAATCGCCCTGCCAAAAATTCTACTTTGCGAGATTCTGTATGCAAAGCAAATAGTGCTCTTTCTTTCTCTGATAAAATGCGGTCTTTAAATTTATCCGTACGTGTCATTGCCTTCACAATACGCTCGGTTTCTACAATGTCGAGACCTATTCCTTTAATCATATGAACTTCTCCTTTTCTTATTTCCAAAAAGCCATGTATAATAATTGTAAATTGAGGTGGAGCTATGTTTAGTAGAACAGAAAATTTTAAGCAATATACAAGTTATTACCCTGTTGTTTCAACATTAATAGCAGTGAATCTAATTCTTTATGTATTAACACTTGTTCCCGTTATAGGAGAACTGCTGTGGAACTATGGGATTCAAGTCAATTTCCTCGTACAAAGCGGTGAATGGTGGCGAGTTTTCTCAGCAATGTTTTTGCATGCAAACTTTATGCATGTGCTCTTTAATATGTTTTCCCTATTTTTATTCGGGCCAGAACTCGAGAAAATTGCAGGTAAAGCACGTTTCATTACGATTTATTTATTATCTGGTATCGTAGGTAACATGGCAACCTTTATGCTTAATGATGGAAGCTATGCAAGCCTTGGAGCAAGTGGCGCAATTTTCGGGATTTTCGGAGCGTTCGGTGCTCTTGTATACTATACACGTCGCACAATGCCAATGCTTCGTAAGCTTATATTACCGATTATCGTCATCAGTGTCATCATGACTTTCTTACAGTCTAATGTAAATGTTTATGCCCATTTAGGTGGTTTAGTGACAGGATTCATTCTCGGTCTTATTTACTTACATCCCAAAAGAATTTTAAGTTGGCGCAAGCAAAAAATGGCTGGCAAATAGCTAATAAAAAGAGGAGCTGATCCTTACAGTGATGTCTACATCACTTATGGCTAGCCCTCTTTTTTTAGCTCAAAAACTTCGCCCAACTGTCATACTATCTTTGAAATTATAGTACAGCATTAGCCTCTTTCGCCATTTTTATTTTTTTCCATTCTGCCGCAGTTATCCCATATACAACTTGATCTACATGATGATCATATAACCATTCAGCGTCTCTTAATCGTCCTTCTTCATTGAATCCTAGCACTTTTGGAATTGTACGACTACGAATATTTCCTACTGCAACTCGTACTTCAATGCGATTTAACTTTAAATAGTCAAAAGCAAAATCGATGAACGCCCTCATAGAATTTGTCACAAGCCCCTTGCCAACAAAATCACTTCCAAGCCAATAGCCAATGCTCGTCCATTTATGTTGCCAATTCACTTGATGGTAACCAATCACTCCCGCTAGCTTACCGTCATAATAAATCCCAGCCTGTATCCCATTATTATCAGCATATTGTTGCATTGCATTTCGTACAAATTGTTCCGTATCCTTGACCGTCTTCACATTATCTACAAAGGGTAACCACTCACGTAAAGTCTCTCTCGAACGATCCGTTAGCGCAAATAATTCATCTACATCACTTAAATCCAACATTTTTAAATATGTGTGTTCATTTATGCTGTATCTAAACATCAATCCCACCCCTTTTCATCGATTTATTCTATTATAAACGCGTTTTTTCTATTATTGTATATAAAAAAAGCCAACCTCTACATTTTCTTGTAAAGATTAGCCATTTTTTATTAATGTTCATACCAGGATAATATCGTTTCTGCATCTCGTTGCTCTAGGCTTGGTACATTACCTGTCATACCAGACATCCCTGACATTACCGTTGCTTTTATAGACATTACTTGCTTGCGCTTTTGGAAATACGTTTGACTACTTTCCATAGATTGTATACGTTTTTTCTCCATATACAATGTGATACGGCTGAAGATACGATATTGCATTGCGAGTTGCTTTCCGTCAATCATATAACCTGCTGTTCTATGTTGCCAAATGCCAAGCAATATTGATAGTGGAATTAGTAATAATGACAACAACCCATAAGGATATAAGAAATAACTACAAGCACCTAAAATCGGTACAAGCCACAAAAAATCAATGCGATAAAAGAATGGACGTGCTCGTTTCGGAGCCCTCGTAAATTCAGGTTGCCAATTCATTTCAGGGAAAAGCTGAACTAGTGTTTGTAAACAATCTTGCTTTTTAATTAATGGGAATAACGCAATTTTCTTATCTCGACCTTTTTCACCGTTGCCACCAGCGCTTTCTACAATAACAGTTGCAAAGCCAAATACTTGTCGCAAAGGATTTTCAACAATTCGGATTGCCTGAATACGATTTAATGGCAGTGTAATTCTTTTCTTCTCCAGTAACCCCTTAGTAATCATTAGCTTTTCATCTTCAATACGGACTGTATAATCGTAATAATTTACAAGTGTTATAACAACCGATATGAACCATGCAATGATAAGTACAAACATGACCATTAAGGCAACTAAAAATGCCCCAACTTTCACAAAATCCGCCAGTTCATGAAAGACTTCTTCATAAGGAATTATATCAGAAAACTGTGAGACTACTGCCACAAGCCCAGACAATACGACTCCTATCCCACCAGAAGTCGTTGCTAATACAAGTAAATCCTTCATCGACATATGGTAAATAGCAGGAACCATTACTTCACTTATTTGCTCAGGTGATTGTTCTACGTCAATATGTTGGGCTATTTGCGTTTTTGCACGACGCATTTCCTGTTCAATTACGTCTGCTGCTATTTTTCGGATAGCTGTCAGTTCTACCTCTGGCTTACCGCCCTTATTTCCCGCAGTCTCAACTTGCACCTTTACTAATCCGAATAACCGATGAAAAATACCTTCATGGTAATTTAAGCTTTGAATGCGTTCAAATGGAATATAACGCTTCTTTTTTACGAATAATCCATACTTCACCCGTAATTCGCCATCCTCGAACCAATAAACAAAGGTACGCCATTTAACGATACCACCAACAAGTGCAAGCACTGCTGCTACACCCCAGACACCAAACAATAAAATTGTTTCAAAAAAATGTTCGCTGCGGAAGTTAAACGAAAAGTTAAAACCGTTACTAATAATAATAATTGCAACAGGTAATATCATACTTTTTAGCGCTTTGACACTAGAAATAATGGCCGATACTGGGTGCAAACGATATACTTCATTAGACATCATCTTCCGCCACCCTTGCTAATTCCGAAATACGTGCACGAAGTCCATCTGCCTCATCCATGACAAGTGCAGGAATTGTATGTACTGTAGCAGCTGTAGAGATTGAAATATTGCCTAAGCTATATCTTTTTAAAATAGGCCCTTGTGTAGTATCAACATGTTGTACACGTACCATTGGTATAAGTGTGCGTTTTACAACAAATAAACCATGTTGTACTTCAATTTCATGCTCACGCACTTCATATCTCCAACGCTCCCATCGGATTTTAGGAAATAAATACGCCAATAAAAAGGCACTTAGTAAAACAACAGCAATTGCAATGATATAAATAAATGATGGCCAATCAAAATAATAAGTACCGTAACATACCAAAGCTGCGATGACTAACAATAGTAGTGTTTGTAACACACCATATAATCGCCATACAGTTAAGCCTTTACGGGAAATTTGATGAATTGGTTCAGCTCTCATGTTGTTCCTCCTCTTTTAATTACCTATGTATACGTACACTAACACTAATTTGTTTCAATATAAATATAAAAAACCTTACAGTCGATTTGACTGTAAGGTTGGAAGTTTCAAAATTAATTAGTCTTCATGACGACGTGGTGCGCGTGAACGACCTTGTCCGCCTTCACGGCGAGCTCCACCTTCACGGCGACCACCTTCACGACGGCCTCCACTGCTGCGACGATCTCCGCCACCACTACCTTCACGACGGTTACCGCTAAAGCTACGACCGCCACCGCTTCTGTTACGACCGTTACGATCGCCACCGCGGCCACCGCCGCCGCCTGAACGCTCACGGCGCATTGGTAATGGACGTTCTTCTGTAATTGTAACAGGCGTATCATCTGGCTCTTTTGTTAATGAGCGTAATGCAGCTGCTACAACATCGATTGCATCATGGTTTTCAAGTACTTCTGTAGCCAATGTGCGATAATCACCTAAGTTATTATTAGCAATAAGACCTTCAAGTGTCTCAATAGCTAAACGTTGTTGACCTACTAAAGCTTCGTCATTTGTTGGTGGACGAAGTGGAGTCATACGTTTTTTCGTTGTTTCTTCAACGATACGTAAATAACCCATTTCACGAGGTGTTACAAACGTTACTGCAAGACCTGATTTTCCTGCACGGCCAGTACGACCGATTCGGTGCACGTAAGACTCAGGATCTTGAGGAATATCGAAGTTATAAACGTGTGTAACGCCTGAAATATCAAGACCACGAGCGGCTACATCTGTCGCAACTAGGATATCAATTTTATTTTCTTTAAATTGACGTAATACTGAAATACGTTTTGCTTGGCTTAAATCACCATGAATTCCTTCTGCAAGATATCCACGGATAGATAAAGCTTGTGCTAACTCATCAACACGACGTTTTGTACGACCAAAGATAATTGCTAATTCTGGTTGGTGAACGTTTAATAAACGAGATAATACTTCGAATTTTTCACGTTCAGCAGCTTTCACAAAATATTGATCAATGTTATCCACTGTTAATTCTTTTGCTTTAATTTTTACAATTTCAGGATCGCGCATAAATGTCTCAGCAATTTTACGGATTGCTGGTGGCATTGTTGCTGAGAATAATAATGTTTGACGCTCAGCAGGTACGTTTTCTAAAATTGAATTAATATCATCGATGAAGCCCATGTTTAACATTTCATCTGCTTCGTCCAGTACAAGTGTTTGAACATCTTCTAGTTTTAAAGTACGACGATTAATATGGTCTAAAATACGACCTGGTGTACCTACAATAATTTGTGGTTTATTTTTCAGTGCACGAATTTGACGGCCGATTTCTTGCCCACCGTAAACTGATAATAATTTCACACGCTTGTCGTAACCGACTTTATATAGTTCTTCTGAAACTTGAATCGCTAATTCACGAGTTGGAGCAATTACTAATGCCTGGATATTAGGGTTTTTAGGATCGATTTTCTCGATAAGTGGAATACCAAAAGCGGCAGTTTTACCAGTACCAGTTTGCGCTTGACCTAATACATCGCGACCTTCAATGGCAAAACGAATAGTTCCCTCTTGGATTGGTGTTGCTTCTTCGAATCCCATACGTTTTACTGAACGTAATGTAGATTCGCTAATATTTAATTCTGAAAAATTTGTCAAACTTCTCAATCTCCTTTTTTCCTTTTAAGTTGACAAATGGTTACATTTTCAGATGAAGTTGTCGGCAAATTCGAGCCTGTGTTGTGGAACGTTTCCGTTACTTAAAAATTTTCTCTACAAAGGTTTCATGTAGAGCTCTCTTATATGAAAAGGAAAGCCCGGTCTTTACCGAGCGGTTCGATTCTGCGTAATTATTCACTTAGAATAAAACCGTTATGTTCAAAAAAAAGTACTCTTCAACCAAATTATGAAGAGTCTTCGCACAAAATGTATCCATTGCTTACACTAGTCTATCATGGTAATCAACCGTATGCAACGATAACGCATGAGTCGTAATAATCTGACTACTTTATCGCTCCTTTAAAAACGCTAAAACCTTCGCAAACCAGTCAAAACAATCTTCACAATAACAAATATGGTGTTTGCCATTGTCAGAAAAATACAACTTTTTATTTATTGAGGCTAGTTGGTCAAATAAAAATTGGGCGGTATGATACGGCACAATACCATCTAATTTCCCTTGGATAATATAAACAGGCACTTTAATATCTTGATAATACGGTGCAACCTTTTGAACGAGTTTCATGAATTCAATCGTTGCTGATAATGGCACATGATTAAACTTATGGCGATATCTCAAATAAAGCTCATTATTAGAAAGATTTCGATGGTATGCCTCAGTCGCTAGCATTTTAAAATCCTTTACAAGTTGCTTAGGACTTACATATTTAGCTGCCGCACTAAGCAGTACGAGCTTCTTTACTTTATAACGCTTTGCTAAATAGAGTGCGATAATTCCACCCATTGAAAAGCCAACGACAATGATTTCATCCACCTTTTTGGAAAGCGCTCGAAAAGCCAACTCTGCATCCATTAACCAATGCAGTGCTGTAAAACCTTTCATGTTTAAATCTTCCCCATGTCCTGATAAAGTAGGCGTCTCGATTAACCAATCTGTATTAGCACGTAAATAAGTTGTAAACGGCTCTACTTCATAAGCGCCACCTGAAAATCCATGTAAACATAAAACACCTATTGCCATTACTCTCACCTCTAAAAAGTGGACGTTTACGCGCAACATAGCCCGCCATAAAGGCATCCTATATTGCCTTTTTCAATAAAAGGTAAAAATCCGCATATGATGTCTATTGCAGCCAAAGCGGATTTTTACCCTATAGGTAACTATAAATTATACTTACACTCGTAAATTATGAAGTAAATGCTTGTAAAATCGTTTCTAGCTTCATGCCTCGTGAACCTTTTAATAAAACGATGGATTGCTCCGTTGCTTGTTGAAGCTTTGCAATAATAGGTGCAAAATCATCCTGCTCATATAGTAAATGATCTGCATCAAAACGGTCTTTTAACACTTCATATAAATATGCCATACGCGGACCATATAAGCACACGTAGTCAATTTCGCCTTCGTGGATAGCTAGTGATAAATCTTCGTGGAAACTTTGTTCATTAGCTCCAAGTTCTAGCATATCACCTAAGACAAGCCACTTTTCTGGTCGAATCGTTGTTGTTGCAATAAACTGGATGGCCGCCTTTACAGATGTAGGTGCAGCATTGTATGCATCGTTAATAAATAACGCACCTTGATTGCCTTGTACTTGTTGCATGCGCATATCAGTTAAAGTGACACCTTTTAAAGATTCGCGAATTTGTTCATCATTTAACCCTAGCTTTTGTGCGATAAGCATTGCAATCAATGTGTTTTTCACCTGATGCTTACCAAGAACCGAGATAAAGAATTCACCTTCAATCGCACCATGTGTTGTAAAGCTACTTCCATTAGCAGTTGCTTCAATATTTTCAGCATATAACAAATCGCCTGGTTCTAAACCAAATGCCTTCGCATTTAAATTTTGCTCTTTTGCAACGAGTTCTTTTAACAATGGTTCGTCACCGTCATAAAAAAGCACACCATTATCCTGCATACCTTGAATAATTTCAAACTTCGCCTTAGCAATGCCTGCACGAGAGCCTAAATCTTGCATATGCGCTTCACCTATATTTGTAATAACCGTCATATGAGGTCGAGCCAATTTTGTTAAAAATTCTATCTCACCAAAACCACTCATGCCCATTTCAAGTACCGCAACTTCTGTATCCTCATCAAGCTGTAAAATCGTAATCGGTAAACCAAGTTGGTTATTAAAATTGCCAATCGTTTTTTGCACTTTAAAAAAAGGAGCAAGCGTGCCTGCTAAAATATCCTTTGTTGAAGTTTTACCATTCGACCCTGTAATACCAATAAAAGTCGCTTTATGCTCATGGCGATAAGCACGTGCCATTTGCTGTAAGGCTTGCTCTGGATTTTCGACAAATAATAATGGAACACCCTTCGGTGGATTCGGTTCATCTTTTTGCCATAGCGAAGCACCTGCGCCTTTTTCAAAAGCTTGTAGTACGAACTTATGACCATTTGCCATTTCACCACGGAATGGTACAAATAAATCTCCTTGATTGATTGTTCTTGTATCAATAGATATACCAGTTACAACCGTCTCTCCGAAAGTCGGCTCCTCATCATTCAACCATGCTGCTAATTGCTTTAATGTCTTTTTCACAATAATCCCACTCAGTCTTTTTTATAGTGAAGCTGTTGTTTTTCTTCAAAACGCTCAAGTGCAAGCGCAATCAGACGATTAATAAGCTCTGGATAGCTTACATTTGTGTGTTGCCAAAGAAGCGGATACATACTAACAGGTGTAAAACCTGGCATTGTATTTACTTCATTAATATAAATGTCATGATTTGCTGTGACAAAGAAATCTGCACGTACTAAACCGCTTCCATCTAAAATTTTAAACGCGCTTTTTGCATGTTCTTTTAAGCTTGTCACAACTTCTGTAGGAAGCTCTGCAGGAATAATGAGCGCTGTTGAGCCGTCCTTATATTTCGAATCATAATCATAAAATTCAGTCATAGGTTTTATTTCACCTGGTACTGAAACTTCTGGAAAATCATTGCCCAATACAGCCAATTCAATTTCACGAGCTACAATTCCTTGCTCTACTACAATTTTACGGTCGAATTGTAAAGCCACTTCGATTGCTTTAATAAGCTCTTGACGATTTGAAGCCTTACTAATACCAACACTTGAACCTAAATTGGCTGGCTTCACAAACATTGGCCAAGTCAATTTTTCTTCACAACGTGTTAAAATAGCTTCCTGCTCGTTAGCCCATTCACTGCGAATGAAGTACGTATATGGCACTTGTGGTAAACCGGCAATTTCAAACAATTGCTTCATAATTACTTTATCCATACCTGCTGATGACGCCAATACACCATTTCCGACATACGGAAGATTCAATACTTCAAGTAGGCCCTGTACAGTTCCATCTTCCCCATTTGTTCCATGCAGTAAAGGGAAAATAACATCAAATTGTACCGCTGTCCCATTTTTATCAATTAAAAATGCTGTAATATTATTTTCTAAAATAATGGCTTCATCACCAAATTGTAATTCTTCAATCGAATTTGCAGGTTTTTCTAAACGCTCACCGCGTCGCCATTCCCCATCTTGTGTAATGTAAATCGGATATATCTCATACTCCTCGAAATTCAAAGCTCCAGTGACCGCACACGCTGTCGACAATGACACTTCATGCTCCGCTGATTTTCCGCCGTATAATAAACCGATTCTTTTTTTCATTTTTGTGCCCTCCACATACTTCTTGAGTATTATTAGTTTATCACGAAACGTCTTGACAAATGACATAAAAATCTCACCGTTAAAATTACGGTGAGATTTGAGTGCCTTATTCATTCAAAAGTTGGTCACCCAAGTAAATGACATACTATCACTTCCTTGGGTTCCCTTCATATTTGGCTGGTAGAATACCTGCTAAATAGAGCTAAATAATTTGAATCAATTCATCGTGTTCGTTTTTCAAAATTGTATTTAAATCATCCCAGACCTCATCTGGGAAGGAATAATCTGATAAGTTTCGGATTTCTATACCATATGCTGCTTTCGGCTTCTCGATGCGATACAGTGATAACAATGCACCGTCCTTAGCAAAAGAACGATAAGCTCTTAAAAATTCTGGTGTAAGACAAGGAATACTCGATTTTACTTTACGTCGCCAAAAACCCGTGCTTCGCTCTTTCTCCCGAATTAAAGAATTGATGACATTTGCAACTAGTAAATCCGAATCACTTAAATGGCGAAAATAAATTTTTGTCATTTTCTCTACATCTGAAGAACAATAAACAAACCGATTTTGCAATTTATTAAAAAATGGCGATGTAATCGGTTCTTTTTTATGGCTTATGTAAAGCAGTTCTCCCTGCTCCATCGCAGTCAGCTGATCTAGCCTCTTTTCATCCATAAAATCTATCCAACACAATTCTTTTGACTCTGTAGCCTTTTTTACAAAACGAGGAACCTCCTCATCAGGTACATAATCAAACTGTGTATGCATATTAAATGATCCATCTTCATAGGAATGCTTAAGTAAAAGTAAGTGATGCAGTGGATCTAAAGCAGCCACAAATTGCGAGAGCTTAAGCCCGCTAAAAATAACAAATTTATCGACATCGTTCATATGAACGTATATATGATACATAAAATCTTCAGCTGACTTTAATTTCTTAGCCACATCCATCACCCCATTCTTCACTTCATTATAAAACTAATCATCATTTTTTGAAACATTTTATGCTATTTGTCGTCAGAACAATATACTCAGGCGTAAAATTGTTTTTTGCGTTATAATGTTAATGTTCAACATGCGTATATACGCATCTCTTTAAACTATTTTATTTTAGGTGGCTTTTATGGAAAATAAACGAAATTTCGTGAACCGTTTTGACTGGACGCTCGCTTTTATACTTTTCACTTTTCTTGTCATTAGTTTGTTAGCTATTGCATCTGCGCAAACTTCTGGACAATACGGTATCAACTACGTGCCAAAGCAGTTACAGTGGTATGTAATTGGTGCAGTTATTATCGGTGTCATTATGTTTTTCGAACCCGATCAATATAAAAAAATGGCTTGGTATATGTATGGAGCTGGGATCGCCCTTTTAGTATTACTTATTTTCATGCCGGAAGGAAAAGGTCAAATTGGTGAGCCTGTAAATGGAGCAAAAAGCTGGTTCCATACACCACTCGGCAATATCCAGCCCTCCGAATTTATGAAAACTTTTTATATTTTAGCACTTGCCCGACTTATTAGTAAGCATCATGAAGTCTATTCTTTAAGATCCGTAAAATCCGACTTCATTTTACTAGGCAAAATCGCTATAACGTTGATTATACCACTTGGTATTATTATGAAACAGCCAGACCTTGGTTCTGCACTTGTTTTCTTTGCGATTACTGCAGCACTCGTTATTGTCGCAGGGATTTCTTGGAAGATTATATTACCTACTTTTTTAGGTGGCGCAGCGATCGGAGGAAGTCTCCTTTGGATGGCGCTTTATATGCAGGACTTTTTAGAAAAAACATTTGGATTTAAAGCTTACCAGTTTGCCAGAATTTATTCTTGGCTAGATCCTTATTCTTATTCATCTAGTGATGGCTACCATTTAATCACTTCTTTAAACGCTATAGGTTCCGGTGAAATTTTCGGTAAAGGTTTCCGTGGTCGCGAAGTGTATGTAGCAGAAAATCATACGGACTTCATATTCACTGTCATTGGTGAGGAATGGGGATTTATTGGCGCAAGTATCGTAATCTGTATTTTCTTTTTGTTAATCTATCATTTAACGAAAACAACACTATTGTTAAAAGATCCTTTTTCAACTTATGTATGTGCAGGGATTATTGCTATGATTACGTTCCACGTATTCGAAAATATCGGTATGACAATTCAATTACTACCAATTACAGGTATTCCGCTTCCGTTCATTAGTTATGGAGGAAGTTCATTAATGGGGAATGCACTTGCCATCGGACTGGTCTTTAGCATGCGCTTCCATTATCGTACTTACATGTTTACAACATATGATGAAGATGATTAAAAACTTGAATAAAAAAAGAATGGGTAGTCTTATTTTCAAAGACTATCCATTCTTTTTTTGTAAAACGAGTTAAGCTTGAACTTGCGGAGTTTGCGTTGGTGGTGTGAGCACTTTTAAAAGTTCAAGTCGAGACTTCGTTACAGTGGCAGTCACACCCAACTTCGATAAATTCGAAACAATCTTTTTCAAATCTACTTCCTTTGTCATACATTCCACCTCAATCTTTCCTCGATTTTATATAACGTTTTATTTCCAAAAAAGTTTCAATTTTCTATGTTATAGATGTCAGACAAGTTTATCTTTATCTATCATACCATTTAACTCGCCTTTAATATTTTTCAATTTTGTTACAATGTAAATTATGTTTAATGACCAATTTTTACGGCAAAAAATAAACTGATTTGATATAACTATATTCTTTACACATCTTACTGCTTCTATTCGTAGTTCCTCATTTTTTTTCGCCATTCAATATGAATATTTGGACCTGTTAAAACCTCTACCAATGGAGGGAATGGAAGGAGAAATATATATTGTGGAATAACCGCTAAGCGAAATAAAAATCGATTTAAAAAACTTTTTACAGTTCCCAACAAAATGCATTACCTACGTTTCCTTGTAATAGCAAGAACAAGAGAGGTAGAATATACATACTGAAATATTGTAAGAAAGCAGGAAATTAAATGATAAAACCAATTTTACTCTTAATGTCAGTGCAATTTCTCGTCTACTTAGGCTTCGGAATTATTATTCCAGTCTTACCAGAAGTCATCGTGCAACACGACTGGCAAAACATTCATGTAGGCGGTTTACTGACAGTGTATTCACTTGCAAGTTTTTTTACTGCACCACTTTGGGGAAAGCTATCCGATAAAGTCGGACGAAAGCAGCTTATTTTAACGGGATTGGTGGGATTCAGTCTCAGCTTCGTTATCTTTTCAATGTTTATTGATAATTTAACAATGCTTTACGTCTCACGTTTAGTTGGCGGCTTATTCTCAGGTGCACTGTATACAGCGGTAACAGGCTTTATCGGTGACATGTCGAGCGAGGAAGATCGTAATAAATACATGGGTTTAATGGGCATGTCCATCGGTCTAGGTTTTATCTTCGGTCCTGCAATTGGTGGCATGCTAGGTCATTATAGCTTGCAACTACCATTTATCGCATCAGCAGTTTTAATTGCGCTATTATTTATTTATGCAATTTTCGTCTTAAAAGAACCAGAAAAACGAAAAGATGTAACAAAACGAGCAATTGTACCAAAAGGTGTTGGCAAAATGCTTCAATACCGAGTTCGTTATTTATTTATGTTCTCTTTTTTAGTCACTTTTATGCTCGCAGGAGTAGAAGCAACTTTCCAGCTTTTCCAAATTGATCGCATTCAAATAACACCATTGCAAATTGGTTATTTATTTATGTTTAGTGGTTTTGTGGATGCAGCAATACAAGGCGGTGTTGTTCGTCGTATAAAAAATGGTACAGAAACTTCTTGGCTTATCGGAGCTCAAATCGTTACTGCACTCGGTATGCTTTTATTTACTTTAACAGGCAATCTATTGATGGCAGGATTTGCTCTTTGTGTATTCACAGCTGGAAATGCCCTTGCAAGAACATGCGTTGTATCACTATCCTCCAAAGAATCTGGTGGCCAATACGGAACAGCAGCAGGTCTTTCTTATTCTATGGACAATTTAGGACGTATTCTCGGTCCTCTATTCTTCACATGGTTATTCACAATGGAATCGAATCTTGGCTACTACATTGCTGCAGCAATCGCCATTATCTCAATTAGTTTAATATTTATTTATAAAGCATCAAATAAAACTTTACGCCTTGAATAATTTACTTACAAAATGTCGTACCTTATAGTAACAGACGTTTTTGATTATGTTAGTTAAAGACATCAATGTTTGAAAGTGTAAACTCGGAGGGCACTGCATGAACAAAACGATAAATTTATCACTACCTAAAGAGCTCTACCCATTACGTTCTGAAATTGAAGATTCGCTTCTTCCAGCGATTATTATTACGCCATCTAAACGAGCAACTTCATTAACAGAAAGTAAATTTGCCGGTGAACCTTATTTACCATATTATCAAACAGTTCCAAAGGATATTACTGGTGAATCTATGCGTTTATTAGCTCAAATTAATTTTGCAGAAATACCGCTCATACAAGGCTTCCCTACACAAGGTATTTTACAGTTTTTTATATCATCAAATATTTTTTCCAATGCAGCGCATTATAAAGAAGACATTTTTCAACAGTTTTATAAGGTACGATTTTACCCGACAGTAGAATCCAAAATAACGATGCCAACACATAATAACCTATCACAATCCTCAAATAATTGGTTTCCTATTAATGAGGAATTAGCATTACAATTCCACTACACGCAAGAACCTGTTTCTGCGTTAGATTATCGTGCTGTGCATTATTTACCTAGCCTAATAGCAACTTTAAATTATGATGTTAATTTGTATGAAATTTATTTACAGCATTTTTTAGGTGCGGGGGCGAAGATAGGTGGTTATGCATATTTTTTAGAAGAGGACATTCGACATGCGTCTCAGCTTTTACAACGATATGATGTACTTTTACTACAAATTGATTCTAATGATGAGTTCGGTATTATGTGGGCGGATAGCGGCGTAGGGAAGTTTTTTATCAATCGTGAAAAACTTCTACAACAAGATTTTTCCGATATACTATTTCAATGGGAATGTTATTCATAAGCTAGTAAGATGTTCCCTTCTCTTTAGAAGGGCTTATCTACAATAGTCAAAACCGGCAAGCCATACCACAGGGGAGGCTTGCCGGTTTTACGTTATAGTTTGCCCGTTGCCTATACAGCACGAATCTAAGCATCGTTTATTTATACACTTTCATTTATAGTAGCGCACGGATTACCTCTTCCTATTTTGGGGTAATCTTTTCTATGGTGACAACAAATAGCGGACTCTTCTTTCTTTCCACCCGAAAAGTAGGCTATACTAAGTATTATATGAAAAATAGTAGAGGGGTGCAGGAATGAGCATTTTTACAGATGTAGAATATCTAGTACCTTTAGTATTAATCTTTAACATCTTATCAGCGATGACCATAATTTTTTTAGAGCGTAAAGATGCCACTTCTACATGGGCATGGATTCTTGTCCTATTTTTCTTGCCATTAGTTGGATTTATTTTATATTTACTAGTCGGCAGGCAACTGCGGAAGAAACATTTGTTTCGTTGGGAAGGGCGCAAGGATATTGGGATTGATAATCTGATTAGCTATCAAATTGATACGATTCGAGATGATACATTTGAGTTTCGTATTGAAAATGCTGAAAATTATAAAGAGATGATTTACATGCATTTAAAAACGAATAATGCCGTATTAACACAAGACAACCATATTTCTATTTTCGATGATGGTGCAGACAAATTTGAACAGCTTATAAAAGATATCGAAGCAGCAAAAGATCATATCCACATTCAATATTACATCTTTCGTTTAGACAATTTAGGTACGCGTCTCGTCGACGCAATGATTAAAAAGGCAAAACAAGGCGTTAAAGTAAGGCTCTTGTATGATGAAATGGGCTCACGTAATGTTAAAAGAAGACATTTCAAAGAACTTCTTGAAGCGGGCGGTGAGGTTGAAGTGTTCTTCCCTTCAATATTCCCACTACTTAATCCACGTCTAAATTTCAGAAATCACCGTAAAATCGTAGTAATTGATGGTCGTATTGGTTATATTGGGGGCTTTAATGTAGGAGATGAATACCTTGGACTTCAAAAGAAATTTGGCTATTGGAGAGATACACATTTACGTATCGAAGGTAGTGCCGTCCATCCGTTGCAAACACGCTTTCTTCTAGATTGGAATCAAGCTTGTGCACAGCAAAAAATGGGCTATTCGGATCGCTACTTCCCTGCTATTCCGAAAAAAGGTAATGTAGGCTTACAAATTGTTTCAAGCGGGCCAGACTCTGAGTGGGAGCAAATTAAAATTGGTTATTTAAAGCTTATTAATATGGCCAAGAGATATATTTATATTCAAACCCCTTACTTCATTCCAGATGTCAGCTTTTTAGATGCTATTAAAATTGCTACGCTTTCAGGTATTGATGTTCGTATAATGATTCCAAATAAACCGGACCACATGTTTGTTTATTGGGCTACATACTCTTATGTGGGACAATTACTGCGCGCTGGGGCAAAAGTTTATATTTATGAAAAAGGATTTATTCATGCTAAAGCCATTATTATCGACGACGAGGCTTCTACAGTTGGAACTGCCAATATCGATGTACGAAGTTTCAGTTTAAATTTCGAAGTAAATGCTTTTATTTACGATTCAACGATTTCACATCAGTTAGCGGAGCTATTTGAAAAGGATATTTTTGACTGCACGGAATTAACTTGGGAAATGTATCAAAATCGTTCGAGCATGATAAAGTTTAAGGAATCTATTTCACGCTTACTCACACCAGTATTGTAGCTACTTAATTATGTTCAATAGATGCCGAGACAAAAGAAAAAAGTGTTAGATTGACTTCAATCAATCTAACACTTTTTCTATACTGTTGATTTCCGCTAAAGGTGCTTATAAACAAAAAATGGGATTCCCTTTCAACGCGGTCAGTTGATTGGAGCGGAAGGCGCCCGCCTGTAGTGGAAATCAACGATAGTAGTCTTCTATTTTACTTCACGCCTAAATATTCTTCTAAAGTAAGGTTTTGTTCTTTAATTTTTTTCGCAATGTCGACTCCAACGTAACGGTAATGCCATGATTCATACATGTAACCTGTAATGTCTTCTTTGTTTTGAGGGAATCGTAAAATGAAACCAAATTGCGCAGCATTATCAAATAACCATTGCCCTGCTGGAGTTTCTCCAAATTCCTCAGTCAGCCATAAATCATCTTTGCCAACTTCACCAATATCAAATGCTAAGCCTGTTTGATGCTCAGAAAAACCTGGTCGCGCACTATAGCGGTCTGCTGCAGCCTGACCATCACGTTTAACATAGTTGTTATATAATGTTGTTTGATATTCGTAAGAACGATATCCACTAAATGCTACTAAGTTAAAGCCCTGTTGCTTCGCTTCTGCAATCATCTTATTTAACGCTTGACGAGCCTCTGGACTTTCACCAGGAGCAAATGTTGATGGTAGTGGATATCTTTTATTTGCTAATAAAATACCATCAATATAAGTAGGCTCTGTTGGGATAGTTTGATTTGGATAATAGCCGTTTTCATCCGGCTGTTCTTGAGGCTCAGATGTATTATCAGGTGTTTTTGGTTGTTCTTTTGTTGGCTCATCTTCTTTGCCTTTTTGTGCTACTGGTTGTTCCTCATCAGACGCTACATTTACTTGGCTATTTTTATAGTTTATCACTACAAAAATAGAAACAATCAATGCCACTGAAATAACAGCGCCAATAATAAGTGGTAAACGACTTTTTTTCACTTTTTTTGCCCCTTTTGTACAGATACAGGGTTGCTAAACTACCAGATAGGTCGTTTCATCGGGAGTTTGAGCAACCCTAAGACCTTTAATCAATTACGCCTCGGCGTAATGGCGTCCAGATTTTTTTCTAGCCTGCTCGAAAAGTACATCTAAAAAATCTGTGACATCCGCCGGGGCTTTTAACTTGGTTCAGCAAGGATTTGAACCCCCATAGATTTCAGTGCCAATTCTATTCATCCCCCACTTATTGAAGTGGAGTACTTCTGCTAAAGCAAGTTAAAACATTTTAATTTGATAGTTTTATTTTATCACTGTTCACATTTTTAAGTGAAGCTTTTCACTATTATTCTGTAAAAATGATAATAAGGACAACAATTGAAGCTATGGAGAAAAAGATAGACATATACTTCATCCATTTTGCCTCTTTAATATATCCCTGCTCTTTAAAGCTTTTCGCTCTGAAACCATTAGACATGGCAAACATTATTGTCATCGCTAATACAGCAAAATTGAAGTTTCCTAAAACAATGCATACAATTGCAGCGATACTAAAAATTGCCACGAGTATTGATGATATCCATTTTGTGTTCATTCTGTTTTCCTCCTAAAAAAAATCGAGGCTACATAAGCGCCTCGACATAAATTCATTTATGATTTTGCTTTTTCGGGATGCTCCGAATAATATTTTCGACCAATATATGTTTGAAGAATTAGTAATGCACCGCTGACAGACCAGTAAAGAGGTAGAGCTGCCATAGAGGACATAGAAATAAAGACAATCATAATTGGCGAAATGTAAATAAACATTTTCATTTGCTTTTTTTGTTGCTCAGGTACAGTCCATAAAGATACACGTGCTTGTACTAAATAAACGATCCCTGCAATAATTGTCATAACAATGTCTGGTGAACCTAAGCTAAACCATAAAAACTCATGTGATTTCACATCGGCAGAATATAAAATTGAGAAGTAAAGACCCATAATGATTGGCATTTGAATTAACATTGGTAAACAACCCATATTCAATGGATTCACACCGTGTTTTGAGTACAATGCCATCATTTCTTGTTGATATTGCATTTGTTCTTCTTTTGTCTTTGCTTCCTTCATTTTTTTCTGAACAGCTTCCATTTCAGGTTTGAAGGCATCCATTTTCGATTTCATCAATTGTTGCTGACGATAGTTTTTCAACATAATCGGCATTAGGATTAAACGGATAAGGACCGTAATGGCGATAATCGCTAAACCATAGCTACCTGAAAAAATATCATTTCCGAAAAACTCCAGTAAAAATTCCATAGGTTTTACAAAAACACTATAGAAAAAGCCTTCTTTGTTCTCAACTGCTTGACAGCCGCTTAATACAAAAACAACAAGACCAAGCATTGATAATAGCTTCAAATTTTTCATTTTTCCACCTACTATTATTTTTCAACTAATGTGAAGTATACCTTATAGAGACTATCTTTATCAAATAGCAAGCGCTACTTATCAATTCTTCCTAGATGTTATTGTGAGTTTGTAACTATGGCGATCATTTCAAATAAAAAAGATGCGCGCTTTAGCATCGCTAATACGATCGCATCTTACAGTATGTTTCTATATTTAGCGCCAGTCATTCCATGTCCAAGATTATAATTATACGTTTTGCATCTCAGTCTCGTTCATTTCAAAACGATAAAATTCATGGTGTAACTCATCACGGAAATGTTTAGGCGTTACACCTGTGTATTTTTTAAAAATACGTGTAAAGTAGCTCTGATTACAAAAATGGAATTGGTCTGAGATTGACGTAATGCTTTTATTTGTATGACGTAAGTAATATTGTGATTCTTCTACTCGACGAACATTTAAATATTCAACCAATGTTATGCCCACATGTTCTCTAAAAATACGTGATAAGTGACTAGTACTAATATGGAAGTTATTCGCGATACTTTCTACCGTCAGATCATTTTCTAACTCATCATTTATATACATAATCACTTTGTTGACTGTCTGATGACGGAAAGTCGGTTGTTTTCTATCTGCGATAAAATAGACAAAGAAATCAATTAAATCATCAGCAAATTGCAAAAATTCAGCGTCTTTCATTTGGTTTTCAATCATATCATTACAAGCAATATTAAAAGCAAAGGCTTTCTTTGAAGGTACTTGATTGTCTAGCAATTTACGAGCAACAATCGACGCTAACACAGAAAAATAACCTCTCACAATTTTAATGACTTGCTTGCCAAAACGTATAGAAAGAATATCAATTAATTCATGCAAAGATTTTTTTGCCTTCGCAGATTCTAAATGATAAATTTCAAATATTAACTTTGACTCAATATTAAAAAATTCTTCTACACCGACATATTGGTTAATATTATCGATTTCTTGGAAGTATCTTTTTGATATCGTTTCGGACATAGAATGTTGATGTAGTTGCATAATCTTCCCCATCTTTCCTCAGAGTGCACGAATTACATTACAATATTTGACATCGAATTACAATTTCAAAATAAGAAAAAAGTATTTACTTATTTATCGTATGAATTGAGTCCTATTACACAATTATATATTGAATGTAGCTTAAAAATAACCCACCTTAAACACCATTATTAAAAAAAATATACTTTACAGTGAATTTTACCATATTCTGCGATTTCCTTTCAACCACATTTTGTACATCATTCTAGTTCTTATTTATCATATAAAGATAGTTGAAACCTTGTAAACTTATTAATAGACATTTAAATTTTACCATATACATAATAAAAATAATTAGTAATTAATTACTCTATAATGAATATTATGTAAGTGTTTTTCCTACTTTTTATTTTAGCAATCGACATATCTCTATTTTATTCCGAAATCTTCTCTATATAATTTATACGAATATGTAGTAAAATAGATGATAATACTATTTTTAAAAGTTAAAACGAGGTGCTAATAGTGGATCCAAAACAAATAGAAGAAATCATGGAGATTATTAAGGAGTTTTTCCCTGAGAATACTTCAATCGCAATTTCTGATACAAATGAATACTTGTACTACCAACCGAGCAAAAAGGTTGATTTAAAAATTAAGCCAGGTGATCCGATTAAAGAAGGTTCAGCTGCACATAAGGCTTTAAGCTATAATCAAAAAATCAGCACGTATATCGAACCTGATGTATTTGGTGTTGCTTACTATGGTATGAGTATCCCTTTAATGGAAGAAGGCGAAACAAAAGGTGCTATCACAGCCATCTTCCCGCAAAAGCCATCTGCATTTTTAACAAACTATATCACGATTAAAATCGATGATTGTTGGTATCCAATTAAGCATGATCAAGTCATTTATCTTGAAACACAGCTTCGTAAAACATTTGTTAAAACAATGGGACGAGAAGGCTATCACCGTTTAAATTTAAGTGATCTTGAGCTATTTTTAGCACCTGACTCATTTATTAGATGTCACCGTTCTTATATTGTAAACATTGATTACATTGATGAAATTCAACCAGATTCACACTCAACTTTCTTATTAATAATGAAAGATGGTACGCGTATCCCTGTTAGTCAACGTTACGCAAGTTATTTCCGTCGTTCTTTAGGCTTCTAATTTTCTCTAGTACAGCAAATATCTTCTTTAAGATAGCTTGCTGTACTTTTTTATTTAAAGCTGGAAACCTCAGCTCTACAATAAAACGTTTTCTCTGTCGAAAAATCAACCTTCCGCTCGTTTTTTCTTTGTTTACTTAATTTAATGCTAATTATAAAGTTTTTGTGACAAATTGGTGATAGTATTAATCAAATGGTTGGAGTCATACTACAACTGAATAAACAGAAAATTCATACAGGTTTTTTCTAGTTTTGTAATCGGTTTCCATCAAAATGATTTAGGGGAGGATTTTTTTATGGATGCAAATATTCAAAAACGCCTAGGTTTAAAAGAACTTGAAAGTAAAATTGTTACTGCTGAAGCAGCAGCAGCACTTATTTCTAACGGTGATGTAGTTGGTATGAGTGGTTTTACTCGCGCTGGGGATGCAAAAGTAGTTCCAATGGCATTAGTTGAACGTGCAAAAAATGAAGAATTTAAAATTGATGTATACACAGGCGCATCATTAGGTCCAGAAGTAGATAAATACTTAGCTGAAGCTGGTGCAATTCGTAAACGCGGACCATTCCAAGGAGACTCTGGTATCCGTAACTTAATTAACTCTGGCGATGTCCTATATGTAGACGCTCACCTTTCTCATAATGCTGAGTTAGTGCGTCAAGGAATTATCGGGCCAATTAAATATCTAATTCTTGAAGCAGTTGCTATTACAGAAGATGGTTATATTATCCCAACAAACTCTGTAGGTAACTCACCAATCTTTGCTCAATACGCAGAAAATATTATTATTGAGTTAAACATTTCTCATCCAGAAGCTTTAGTAGGTATCCATGATATTTATGTGCCTGGAGAACAAGGTAATCGTGAAGCAATTCCAATGACAGATGCTATGCAACGCATTGGTGAAATCGGTATCAAAGTTGATCCGGCTAAAATTAAAGCGATTGTTATTTCTGAAGAGCCAGATGCTCCTTCATTAATCGTACCACCAGATGAAGAAACACAAACAATGGCTAACATTCTATTAGACTTCTTCCGTGATGAAATTAAAGCGGGTCGTTTAACAAATCAATTAATGCCATTACAATCTGGCGTAGGTTCTGTTGCAAATGCTGTACTTGATGGCTTTGCAGATTCTGAATTCGAAGATTTAGTAGTTGCTTCAGAAGTGCTACAAGACGCTGTATTTAACTTAATCGACGCTGGTAAAGTTAAATTCGCAGCTGCTACTTCAATTACACTTACTGAAGAATTACAGAAAAAAGTATACGGCAATTTAGAAAAATATGCTGATAAAATTTGCTTACGTCCACAAGAAATATCTAACCACCCTGAGCTTATCCGTCGATTAGGATTAATTTCAATCAACACTGCTCTTGAGTTAGATATTTACGGTAACGTAAACTCAACTCACGTATCAGGTACTCGTATGATGAATGGTATCGGTGGTTCAGGAGACTTCGCACGTAATGCACGTCTTGGTATTTTCGTAACAAAATCTTATGCAAAAGGCGGAGCGATTTCTTCAATCGTACCAATGGTTTCTCACGTAGACCACACTGAGCATGATGTAGATGTAATCATCACTGAGCAAGGTATTGCTGACTTACGTGGTTTAGCACCAAAAGAACGTGTACCTTTAATTATTGAAAACTGTGCACACCCAGATTACAAGGAACAATTATGGGATTACTACAACCGTGCTATCGAAGCAACAGGTAACCAACAAACTCCTCATATTTTAGAAGAGGCTCTTTCTTGGCACGTAAACCTTGCGAAAAACAAAACAATGAAAAAAGAAATTGCTAAAGCTTAATATTATTCTTTATCGAATGTCTAATAAGTTCCACTTATTAGGCATTCTTTTTTTGTCGAAAATGGTATAATAAACCCACTATGTCGTAATTTGTAGTGGAGGAGTTATGAAAAAGTTTATCTATTTGATTATATTCTTTTCATTTTTTGACCTATTTACTCAGCTTCCTGTAATGAGTACATATGCAGAATCTTTAGGTGCATCTGCCTTTTTAACTGGCCTTGCCGTTGGTATGTATTCACTTTCTAATACGTTCGGAAATATTATTTCCGGTTTTTTAACCGATCGTAAGGGACCCTTTATCATTTTAATTATCGGTCTTTTAACAACAGGACTCTCGCTAACATTATATAATTTAGTAGAAGCACCACTTGCCCTATTAATAGTCCGCTTTATTCATGGACTAGTTGCTGGTTTTATTGTCCCTGCTGCTTTTACTTTTTTAGCTAATGCTACCGAGCAAGAGAAACGGGGCAAAGGCAGTGCGATTTCCGGAGCATTTGTAGGAATTGCAGCCATTATCGGCCCAGCTTTTAGTGGTATCCTAGCAAGTCGTACAAGTGTACCTTTTGTCTTTAATATTACTGCAAGTTTTATGCTACTGTTAGGTATCCTTTCTTTCTTTTTACTGAACTCTAATAAAGTAAAAAAAGAAAAGACTTCTTCTAAAACCTATATCCCAATTAGTGTATTTTTTAATAATGTAGGTACGTTAAAGGCTTTCACTGGCGCATTCTTTTTAATGTTTTCACAAGGTGTCATCGCCTATTTACTACCTTTAAAGGTTCAATCTTTAGGTTTTGATTCACGCTTAAGCGGTACTTTAATGAGTGCTTTCGGTATTGTTGCTGTACTTGTATTTATATTGCCGAGTAATCGCATTTTTGATAAAGTAGCTCCCGTTAAAACATTATCGCTTGGTATTGCTTTAATGGGCTTAAGTCAAATACTGATTAGTCAGGCTGATTCGAGTACGTTACTTTATATAGCAATGGCTTGTTACGGCATTGGCTTCGGTTTATTATTCCCGTCTGTGAATTCACTATTAATTGACTCTACGACTGTTGAAATCCGCGGAAAAGCATACGGTTATTTTTATGCCTTCTTTTCATTAGGAGTAGTGTTAGGCTCCTCATTACTCGGATGGTTATCACTTGGTGTAGTCAGCGGATTCATCTTCACAGGAATTGTGTTAATCACTTTCGCTGGTGTTACCCTTATTCCCAATAAAAAGGGGCTACCCCTTAATTCGCTATAAACAAACTATTGGATTACCTATTTCGTAAAAGCCCACTTCGCTTTCCGCGGGCGCAGAGTAAGCCGCTACAGCGCGGATTGCGGCTTCTTACGTTCTGTAATGTTCCCGCAGGAGTCTACGTGGGTTTTTAAATTCAGAATTGTTTAAGTGCCTGGCACTTTAAAAAACCTTCTCAAAGCTAAATGAGAAGGTTTTTTATTATTTTTCTTTTTCTTGTATTTCTTCATTGTAGAAATGAACACCTGTATGTCCTCCGCCTTCGGAAACCATCTCGTTTGAAGCTAGCTTTGTAGGCGCTGTCCCTGCTTCTGTTGCTACTTCAGCTGTTACACGTTCCGCAATTCTATCATCCATATTTACATTCGAAGTATTCAGAAAAGATTCAAGTTTGGATTTTGCACTGTTGAACATTTCACATGCTTTATCACGGTTTTCTTTTTTACTTAAATAAGATGCTGCAAATCCTGCTAATCCAGCAAGCACAACACCTGTTCCTTTACGCTTTGCCATAATAAATCCCTCCTAAAAATAATATAGAAACTAGCCTTATACTATAGCTATTCCCTATTCGAAGAGGACTAAACATTATTTTTTTGCTTGATATAGCATATCTAAATGTGGCAAGCTATCGTAAATATATGGCGCTGAGACTTGTTGAAAGCCAAAGGAACCATAAAAATTTTTTAAGTATTCCTGAGCCTGAATAAATATTTCAGAACCTGGCCATCGCTGCTCGATTGTTTCTAATGCTAATTGAATCATTTCTTTACCTAGCCCTGTCCCACGCATCTCCTGACTAGTAATAACTCGCCCAATTGAGGCCATTTCAAATTTTTCACCTGGAGGCAATATACGCGAATATGCGCATAATTTTCCATTCTCCACATATGATATATGTATAGAGTTTTGATCATGGTTATCCAAATCCTCATAGCATGTTTGTTGCTCAACTATAAAAACATTTACTCGTAGCTGAATAATTTTATACAGTTCTTCCGTCGTTAATTCATCGTACGTCTGTATTTTCCAAGACATTCGCAATCACTCTCCTACTCGTTATTATCACATAATTCTTAATATTTTTTCGTAATTCTTTATTATTTTGTACTTATATATGATTAGTACTGACAATATGAGGGAAATAATACAATAATACAAACGATAGGAGGATGTCTTTTATGAAAGATTTAGATTTAGTTTATGATTGGGTAGATATGGCTTCGTTAGTTGGAGGAGCAGGCTTCTTAACAGTACTTATTTACAGTGTCCTTTTTTTATAATATGTGCAATGAAAAATTTCTACATTCAACCTAAAAAGCAATCCGCATTATAGCTCGAAGCTATGTAGCAGATTGCTTTATTTTTTATTGTTTTACATCATCATAAGCATCCGATTTTTCAAATGCTGCGACTACATATGAACAAACAGCTACCATTTTATACTTATTTTCACGAGCGTAATCTGCAGCACGATCTAATAATTTTTTTGCTACCCCTTGACCACGAAGCTTATCTGAAACGTAGGTGTGATCCATGACCATTACTTGACCTTCCTGTTTCCATGTAATTTCCGCTAACTGTTCCCCATCCTGCTTATAAACAAAAGCCAGTTTGTTTTCCGTTACATTTTGTAATTGGAATTCCATTTCTCACCACTCCTTTTTTTTCATAGTACCATAGCTATTTGCATTTTTACAAAAATAGTAGATATCGTTTCGTATTCACGCACTGACGGAACATCATTTTGTTTATATAAAAAAAGACTATAAACAAGCCAAATATTTTTGACTTTGTCTACAGTCTGAAGCACTATTACCTTATGGCAGAGCGCTCTTTCATTTAGTTAAACCATGTTGAAATTGTATCCTTTAAATTTGCAAAGAAATTTTTCACGCTCGTCCAGAAGCCTTCATCTTCCATCAATGCGCCAAACTTCTCTTGCAATGTATTACTAATATCATTTAGTTGATCGGACCATTTACTAAAATCTATATCTAGGTTACTAATTTTGTCCATCAGGTCAACTAGTAGCTGACGATCTTTTTCGCTTAAATTTACTTCTAGCTTATCTAGCTGCTCTTGAACAATTTTTTCAACATCTTCACGTGTTTCTGGCTTTACTTCAGCTATTTGTTTTTTTATTTCTGTAAGTAATTCCGCAACCTTTGCATCATCTACACCAGCAGAATCAGCTAGTTTCGTTGCTACTGATAATTCTTCATTGGCAACGTCTGTACGGTCTATATCTAACGTTTCGCCTGTTGTTACCTCATAGGCTTTATAAATACCTACAAGCGCAGAGTGGCCTGTTACAGGCTTTGGTGCTGCTACTTGAACCGTAGCATCCTCAATACCTGCTGTCAGCATTGCATTTGCATACATTTCTGAAGTTACTTGTGTAATGTTTGATGGTGTGACAATTTCGATAACTAAGCCTTTTCCCGCATCCTTACGCGTAATTTTTGCAGAAGAATACATACGTGAGCTTGAATTACTATCTTTAATGTATTTAGCTAAGTCATTCCCTGAGACTGTTATTTCCTCAACTTCAGGATCTTCATTTACTTTTAACGATTTTTTTACAGATTCTTTTTCGGCTTCAGATAGGTTTGCGCCATATACGACAATTGGTACACCTAATTTTTCATCAATTGCTTTCGGTGGTGTATTGTCTGCTGCATATCCCGTTGTTGGTGCCAGCACACCAAACACTAGCATCGTTGCTACTAGTATTTTCCCCCATGTTTTTTTCAAATTGTGTGACCCCTTTCGCTAGAAAAATCATTTAGCCTGTATAATGTATGTCATTATACAATTATTAGTACGAAAAAATGACGAGAAGGTTTCAGGCATGTTTCTCGTCATTTCTATATATTTTTTAAAGAAATTAAATTTCTTCTGTCCAGCCATTTTGCTGTTTCACTTTACCGGCCTTCATAAGTGTACCAAGTGCACGTTTAAATGCTGCTTTACTCATATTAAACATTTCTTTAATTTCATCTGGTGAAGACTTATCACTAAATGGCATTTTACCACCGACATCTTGCAAGTAGCTTAAAATTTGCTGTGCATCTCCTGTGATGCGCTCGTGTTTTCGAGGTAAAAGAGACCCATTCATTGAGCCATCATCTTTTATATCAATAATACGTACATCTACATCTTGTCCAAGACGTGGTTCCTCATAGCGTTCTGTTTCATGCACGAAAATACGATATGGTTGATCTACCCCTAGTAAAAATGTGCCTACTGGTAATAAACGATATGGACGAGCTGTAATATTTTTATTGTGCATATCTTCAAATGCACCTTCGAATAGCTCCAAAATCTTTTCTTCCGTTACTAAACGACCAAATAAATCTCCATTTCGATCTGTTCGTAATGTCATAAATACATGGTCACCCGGTTCTGGCCATACTTCTTTAACAGCAGGTAAATCCTCTGCTTTGACAAGCACTTCACGCGAAGTACCAATATCTACAAAAGCACCTTCATGCTCTACAACACGAAGAACTCGAGCCCAGCCGTATTCGCCTTGTGCAAATGCTGGAATAGCAGTAGTAGCTGCTAAATCACCACGTCGATCCGCAAATAAAAACACTTCAAGACGATCCCCTACAGCTAGTGGTTCTGTTACCTCAGAAGCATTTAATGGCAGTTCAACTACCCCATTTGTTAAGATCCATTTCGATGCTTGTTGCTCTAACACTGTTAAAGTAACAACTTCACCTGATTTTAATTCGTTCATAATGTCTTCCTTTCCTTCATACCATCAATTTCGCAAAATATATAATTCCGTTCTTAATGCATATACTTCAAAGCAACGAGCACAAGTTTACACAATATTGGTCATATAAGCATCGTCTCTAACATGGAGAATAAATTATCCATAACAGTCGTCGTAACCCCCAAAGATGAATGTTCTATCTTATAGATTGTGCTGTTTTCTTGATGCTTCTAATTTTTTTGCGATGTCTGGATTTTCTTCCATTACTTGCACAAGTTCCGCAATACGATCAATTGAATTCCAACTCAAATGATGCTCTATTCCTTCTACATCATTGTAAATACGCTCTTCATCTACACCAATGATTCGCAAAAATTGTTCTAGCAGTTCATGTCGCTGCACAAGACGTTTCCCAAGTTGTTCTCCTCTTGGCGTCAATGTAAGTCCACGATATTTTTCATAAACTAAATAACCGTCTTTATCTAATTTTTGAACCATCTTAGTAACAGAAGAAGGAAGAACAGATAATGCTTCAGCAATGTCAGACACTCGAGCATACCCTTTATTAGCGATCAATAAATATATTTGTTCGATGTGGTCCTCCATACTAGGTGTTGGCATATCTTATTCCCTCTCTTTCCTATTCTTACTCTCTAGTTTACTACAAGCTTGCCTTAAAAGTTAACTGAAAATACATATCCAAGATAAACACTTCTTTGAAACATAAAAAAAGCCTACTTCACTATAGAAGTGGGCTCTTTTTAATGTCGAGGATACTTATTTACCACATGTAATGCATGAATAATTTCTCTGTTAATCAACTCGATATTTTCAGGAGTATTCAACACTTTAAATGCTTCATCTCGCGCTTCCATAGATGTAACATACTTACTAGCCAAAGCATTTAATGCAAGTGCCACTGTATCAAATTCGCAGTTTTGACATTTACAAAATGTTTGATATTCTGGTCCCCGAAGTAGAAAACTTACTAAACCACGCACAATTTCCTCTGTAACATTTACCAAAATAGGTTCTGACATATAAAACTTTCGCCTCATTTATAATGTATTGTTACATTTTTCCTCCATTAATAATATCGTTAATTTTAACGCTTTTCAAGAATCGCTAGTAGCATCTATACAACAATAATAAATAAACATTGGAACGATTAATTACCTACAGAGAAAAATGACACACATCTTTGTACCTATTATTTTCTCGTTTTAATAAGCCTTAAAGAATTGAAAACAACGAGTAATGTTGCACCCATATCTGCAAAAATGGCAATCCATAATGTTAACAACCCTGGGATAACGAGTAATAGGGCAATTAATTTTAAAGCTAGTGCAAATATAATGTTTTCTTTAATAATTCGTAATGTTTTTCTGCTTAAAGCTATCGTATACGGTAATTTTGTTAAATCGTCACCCATTAGTGCAATGTCAGCTGTCTCCAATGCGGCATCTGTACCTGCGCCACCCATTGCAATCCCTACATTAGCCGAAGCCAATGCTGGCGCATCATTTACACCATCTCCGACCATTGCGACAGCTCCGTATTTCGTACGTATTTCTTTAATAGCAGAGAGTTTTTCGGCTGGAAGTAATCCTGCTCTCACATCGCTCATTCCTAATGTAGAGGCAATTGCTTCGGCAGTTGATTTGGCATCTCCTGTTAGCATCACAGTATGCTTCACCTTTAAAGCACTTAACTTTTCTAGCACATTCTTACTTTCCGCACGCAATTGATCAGCAATGGCTATTAATCCTATAAACTTGCCATCACTAACAGCTGCTACTACTGTCTTACCCTGCTTTTGAAGTTTATTAACCTGTTCATTTATCGTATCATCAACTGTCGCTAACGATAAAATCCAATTCATACTACCCACGTAAACTTTCTGACCGTCTACCGTTGCATAAGCACCCTTACCAGTTACGGATTGAAAATCTGTTGGAACCAGCGCTGTCAGCTCTTTATCATGTAACGCCTTCAATATAGCTTTTGCTAATGGATGCTGAGATTGCTTTTCAACTGCTGCTACAAGCTGTAATACATCATTCTCTAGCAATCCCTTCTGTGTAACAATATCTGTTACGACAGGCGTTCCTTTTGTTAATGTCCCTGTTTTATCAAATGCAACTGCATCTATATGACCTAATTGCTCTAAATGGATACCACCTTTTATAAGAACGCCTTGTCTTGCAGCATTCCCGATAGCAGTTACGATTGCCACTGGTGTGGAAACAACAAGCGCACATGGGCAACCAACAACAAGAACTGCCAACCCTTGATAAATCCAGTGTTGCCAATCCCCAACAAATAAAGGTGGAACGATCGCTACAAGAAGCGCCACAAGCATGATTGCTGGTGTATAGTATTTAGCAAAACGATCTACAAATTGTTGTGATGGGGCCTTTTCTGCCTGCGCCTCTTCCACTAAATGAATAATCTTCGCAATCGTTGTATCCTCTACACGTTTCGTTACACGTACCTCTAATGCACCTTCCTCATTCAACGTTCCTGCAAATACCTCGTCACCGACTGATTTATTGACAGGAATTGATTCACCTGTAATGGCTGCCTGATTAACGGCAGATAACCCCGTGATTACAATGCCATCCATTGCAATTTTTTGACCAGGTTTCACCATTAAAATATCGCCAATTTCAATTTGTTCTGTTGCCAATTCCATCTCGTGGAAGTGCTCACCATGCGCTCGTTTAATAGTGGCAGTAGGCGGAGCAATATCCATTAGCTGACGAATTGATTGACGCGCCTTATCCATTGAATATGCTTCAAGTGCCTCACTCACTGCGAATAAAAAGACAACAACGGCCGCTTCTTCCCACTCACCAATTATTGCAGCACCAATTATTGCAATGGTCATAAGGGTTTTCATATCAAATTCTAATCGTGCAAGATTGCGGAAGCCTGTTTTAAAAATCTTTACCCCGCCAACAATAATCGCAATGATAAACATAGCAATCGTCAACAAGTCTTCTTCTCCACGAACAGAAGATAATAGATAACCAACTATAACGAATAGCAGTGAGACACTAGCTAATATGTTCTCCACTTTCTTATAAAAAGGAATTGTTGCTTCACTTGCTTTTGCCCCAGATTGTGAAACTTTAATGCCATCAAATGCCCCTGCTTCTTCTATTTGATCAACACTAACTGCTCCTACAATCATTATTTTAGAAGCCCCAAAGTTCACTTGTGCATCTTGAACGTCGGGAAGAGCTTTTACATTTTTTTCGAATTTAGCTGCACAGCTAGCACAGGATAAGTTTTGTAGACGATACTCTTGCTTACTTGGTATCACTGCCATTGGCAATCCCTTCTTTCGCATGTTCACAGGCAATCGTTACAATTTGGTATACATGCTCGTCGGCTAAAGCGTAATACATTTGCTTCCCCTTACGATGCGATTTCGCTAAACTATGTTCTTTTAAATATCGTAAATGATGCGATGCTGTCGCTACAGATGAACCTATTATTGTTGCAACATCACAAACACACAATTCATCCTCTACTGTTAAGGCATATGCTATTTTGAGTCTTGTTTCATCAGATAATGCCTTTAAAAATTTGGCTACACCTGATAAGTCTGGCATTTGTTGCTGTACCTTTGTGACCGCTTGTTCATTAATATGTGTCACTTCACATACTTCTTTTGTCATTTCCTCACCTCATTCAAATATTCGTTTGATTGTTTTTAATATAGCATAATATTCCATCATATTCAAACAGTCATTTGAATGTATATGATTACTATCACGAAAGTATAATAAATTGTTTGCGAATTGTTTGGGAATTGTTTGGGTGCCTGGCACCTCACTTAGATTTCTAACATAGTAGTGGCTCCTAAATCGTAAAAATCTACTCCGCTTTCCCTGGGCACGAGTAAGCTGCAACCCTCGCTAACGCGCGGATTGTTGCGACTTACGCTCTGTGCTTTCCGGCAGGAGTCTACGTGGATTTTTACTTAGGATGTTATATAAATTGTTTGGGTGCATGGCACCTTCTAAACAGGTACTTTCCGCTCAACAAAAAATCAGCGCATAAAAAACTTGCGCTGATTCTCTTATCTATTATTGCGATTTTAATAATACAGTTTTACCCTTAATATCTTCCTTTTTGACAAACGTTTCATGATAATTACCATTTGCCCAGTCCATTACTTGATCTTGATACCAATCCGATTTCACGTGACCGCTTTGGCCAGGTCCTACAATATGGTAAGCAGAGCTTAAATCACCTACATCAGCAACAAAACGCCATGATGCACCGTGATTAACGTTGCCTGCTAAATCATTATCGGCTGCCTGCACCGTCACCTTCGAGCCACCAACCGGAACCTTCTTAGCATTAAAGTATGCAGCAAGTATCGGCGAAGCACTGCCTAATGTATGATCAAACGTTAGTTGGTGGAAGTCACCCCATTGCCATTTCGATACATTTTTCCCGAACTGATTTTCAATTTGTGTAACAGTGCGCTCTAACGCCTCAAAAACTGTGGCATCTACACCACCTTGCTCTTCCATCCAAATACTTTTCTCCCCTGCATATGCTTTACGTAAAAGCTGATCAGTAATATTAAATTTACCGTACATCATTTTATACATATCTTCTGGCATCTGTTCTTTAAACAATACTTCTTGTAATTGCACCATTAACGTATGGAACACTAATGGAGCTCCTAAATCTTTGGCATCCACCATGTTCCAATCCTCTAACAAAGTAATCACTTCCGTATACTTCCCACCCTTATCCATCTTTTTAATAGACGATAATAAATCGGGTAAAAATTCACGTGCATATAGATTATGCTGATCCATTTGCAGATTCATCATATCCTCAACTGTTATTGAATCATTCGCTTCTAACACTTCCTTAATCCGTTCAAAGCGATAAGGCTGCGCCCAAAAATCAGTAATATGATATGGATATTCGTCGCCAATAACCTCATTATTTGCTGTTGCAATAAATCCTTCTTCTGGATTGACAACAGTCGGTAACTCATCCCAAGGAATAAAGCCTTCCCAGCCATAATCACTTGAGTCACCAGGTACTGGTAATTGTCCATCCCCTTGCTTTCGCAGTGGAATTTGGCCGTTAGCTTTATAAGCTATCGTGCCATCCTTAGATGCAAAAACAAAGTTTTGCGCGGGTGCTTTAAAATCTTCTAAAGCCTTCTCAAAGTCACTCCAAGATTTCGACTTATTAAAACCAAGCACCGCTCTTAATTCAGCAGTTGGTTGAAGTGCTGTCCACTGCATTGAAAATTGGGCTGAAGGCTCAGTTTCCTTAAACACTAAATCTGTCATAATTGGGCCATGGCGTGTAACAATTACTTCAAAGTCTACCGTTTCTCCATCCTTTACCTTTATTGACTCGTCACGTACCTCTGCTTGTTCCCACTCACCGTCATAGCGGAATTGTGTTGGATTATCTGGATTCGGAATTTCAATATATAAATCCTGTACATCAGGACCTACATTCGTTACCCCCCATGCAATTTCGTCGTTATGACCTAAAATAATCCCTGGAATTCCCGCAAATATTACACCACTTACATTTAGATCTGGTGATTGTAAATGCATTTGATACCAAATAGATGGTGTACTTAACCCTAAGTGAGGGTCATCAGCTAAAATTGGCTTTCCTGACTTTGTTTTATCGCCAGATACAACCCAGTTATTACTGCCATTAAATTCATTGGGCAATAACTCAGCATTAAACTGCCCTACCACAGACACTGGATTTTCTTTATTTGCCTCGATAATCGATGATGCATTTTCAGGATACGTAATAAATAATTCCTTTGCCTTTTCTTCATCAAAGTTTTGTAAAGCCCAATGGCGGAAGGCAAGCGTATTCCAATTTCCACCTAAATCATAGGCCATATATTTTCCAATTGTTAAAGAGTCTACAACAGTCCATTCTTCTGGCTCGTAACCTAGTAACGCAAATTCATAGCTTAGCGTATTCGTACTCTTCGCCTCTTCTATAAAGGCGTTTACGCCCTCTGCAAACCATTCAAGAACTTGCTTGCTATCTGAATCATACGCTGCTAATGATTTCTCAGCAGCATTACGAAGACTAAATGTACGAAAATGCTTATCTGTCTCAATCGTTGCCTCGCCAATGATTTCTGACAGGCGGCCACTAGCCTGCCTACGTGCTAAATCCATTTGAAACAGACGATCCTGCGCTTGTACATAGCCTTGTGCCCGATACAAATCCGCATCTGTCTCGGCAAATATATGAGGAACCCCTTTGTCATCCCTTGTCACGGTCACATCTTGATCGAGCATGCTAACAGCGAGCTCTCCATCAATAATCGGTTTTGATTTATTCATAAACCATGTAAAGACAATAACAGATGTTATTGCGACTACCACCAACACACCAGCGATTGCCAATAACCACTTTTTCCACTTCAACTTTCTCACCTTACAACCCCCTCTATAAGCAATATATTCTTTATTTGTCTTCTCAAATCCTTTTCTACACTCAGAATAACCTCAACTTTTATCGGATTTTGCTGTATTACGCACTTTTTTTCTACATCTATTCAAGTTATCTTTTTATACAAACAAAAAACCGTATTTCCTAATGGATAATACGGTTCACCAAAAGTGCCCACCTAAAGTGCCAGGCACTCAAACAATTCTCAAACAATTTCAAATAAAAAAAGGCTATATATTCAGTCGAAGTTCAATTGGGCAATGATCACTGCCCATTATATGTGGATGTATTGTAGCTACATCAATTTGTTCCTTTAAACGCTCAGACACAATAAAATAATCAATGCGCCATCCAATATTTCGTTCACGAACTTTATTCATATACGACCACCACGTATAATGATCGGTCACATCTGGATGCTTGTAGCGGAAAGAATCTACAAAGCCACTTGCTAATAAATCTGTCATTTTAGCTCGTTCTTCATATGTAAAACCTGAATTACCAATATTTGATTTTGCATTTTTTAAATCAATATCAGCATGTGCAACATTCAAATCTCCACAATAAATGACTGGTTTTTTAGCATCAAGTTCTTTTAAATACAACGCTAATCGATCCTCCCAGTCTAATCGAAAAGGTAATCTTGCTAGATCCCGTTGCGCATTTGGCGTATAAACATTTACCAAATAAAAGTTTTCATACTCTAATGTAATAATTCTTCCTTCATCCTGCGACTCCTCCTCACCAACACCGTAGTGCACAGAAAGAGGGGTATGCTTTGTAAAAATTGCTGTACCTGAATAACCTTTCTTCTGAGCGTAATTCCAATATTGCTCATAACCTTGTAATGCAAGCTCAACTTGACCTGCTTGGCATTTGGATTCCTGAATACAAAAGAAATCTGCATTTACACTATTAAAAAAATCTAAAAAACCTTTCCCCAAACAAGCTCGTATACCATTCACATTCCACGAAATAAATCTCATTCATTCCCACTCCTCAAAAAAACGCCCTTCGCCAAAGCGAAGAGCGGCATTGTTTTTATAGGTCGTCACCGACTATTTTCACTTCTGTTTCCAAATCAATATCATACTTTTCTTTCACAACTCGTTGTACCATTTTAATAGTTGCAATGTAGTCAGTAGCCGTAGCATTTCCTTTATTGACAATAAAACCGGCATGTTTTGTAGAAACTTCCGCTCCACCTACCCCTTTTCCTTGTAGGCCGCTATCCTGAATAAGCTTGCCTGCAAAGTGTCCTGGCGGGCGTTTAAAAACGCTACCAGCTGATGGATACTCTAATGGTTGCTTTGATTCACGTTGAAACGTTAAATCAGCAATTTTCGCATCAATTTCTGCCTGTACTCCTGGAGCTAATTGAAACTCAGAAGACAGTACATAATAACCCTTTTTGGCTATACTACTTTGACGGTAACCTAATTCTAGCTCTTCTTTTGATAAAATTAAAATTTCCCCTTCTTTTGTTAAAACTTTCGAAGAAATAATAATATCTTTTATTTCGCCACCATAAGCACCTGCATTCATGGCCATCGCTCCACCAATAGAGCCAGGAATACCACACGCAAATTCAAAACCTGTAAGAGATGCAGCAGCTGCAAGCTTTGATACATCTTTAATGAGTGCGCCACTTTGTGCATAGACATGCTCACCATTAATATGAATTTCATCTAAATGCGCGAATGTCACAACAATCCCACGCATGCCTCCATCTCGGACAACCATGTTAGATCCATTTCCTAACATTAATAATGGAATATTATTTAAATGTGCATAGCGAATAACGGCAATTGCTTCTTCCTCTGTTTCAGGAAGAACAAAAACATCCGCTTTACCACCTAATTTTGTCATTGTATATTGCTGTAATAATTCATCTAACTTAATATTGGCCGGATTTATGTTTTGTGCTAAATCCGCAGCCCATTGTTCTTTTGTCATGAGAGCTAATTCCTTTCTAACGTCCTTCTTACTCTACACTAGTATGGATTTAGAACCTCGATTTGACAAGTAAAATGAAGGGTATTTTTCGCGCTTTAACGGGCAGTTTATTGTCCTTTTCAGTTATACTCTGTATTTTCCCGAGCATCCGGGACTTTATAACTGCCCGATTTGTTCAACTAATCATCTAAGTAAAACGGCTTTCACTTGATGAAGTTTAAACTATAACGCGCTTTCACACTGACATTAACCGCTGAATTATCACAAATAATAGTTTTAAATACTAGAGCCAGTTAGTTGCCCATGATTCAATATTACGAATAGCACCTTCTAATGCTCGACCTTTATCCGTTAAAGAATATTCTACACGCACAGGCACCTCTGAAAATACTTTGCGCTCAACAAGCCCCTCTTTTTCAAGTTCCTTTAAACGTTCAGATAATAAACGGCCACTTACAGGCAATGCTGATTCAATTTCATTGAAACGCTGCGATCCGTCTAATAATTGATATAAAATTAGCCCAGTCCAGCGTTTTCCGATTAAATCCATTGCCTTAGCTAAACGAGGACATAAAGTTGTCTCATTCATATTTTTCACCTCTTATGTATTCTATTGTAACGATTAATTTAGTAAAAGTAAATTTAAAGTAACTTATTTACTTGACGTAATGTGTTTACTATTTTATATTTAATTACAAAAAGTAACTTATCTATTTGGAGGGTTTATTAGCAATGACATTTAAAATTGATGCAAATTTAGAGCTTGAGCATTTACATTTACTCGTACAGTCACTAGAAACCATGACTAGTTTTTATAAAAAACTTGGACTACAAGTCCTCAACCAAACAACATCGCAAGTGACATTTTCAATCCCAGGCAATACGAAGCCCATTTTAGTATTATCAGCAGAAGAAGGTGTAGCGATTCGTCCACCTCGTACGACTGGTTTATTCCACTTTGCTATTTTAGTTCCTTCCCGAGAGGATTTAGCATATGTGATTGGCAATTTATTAAACACAAGCGTATCTATAACAGGGGCTGGTGATCATATTTATTCAGAAGCCTTTTACTTAAACGATCCTGAAGGAAACGGTATAGAAATCTATCATGATCGCCCTCGTACTGAATGGATTAGCGATGGTCATGGTGGGCTTGTAACTGGCACAGAGGCAGTGGATATAGAAGGCGTGATGGCATTATATGACCGTCAGCGCCCTTGGACAGGTTTCCCTAAAGGAACAGTATTAGGTCACATCCATTTAAATGTGAGCGTTATAAATGAAGCAACGACTTACTTCTATATAGATGCACTTGGTTTTGATATTATGACTAACTTCCATGATAGCGCACTCTTCATTTCTGCAGGGGGTTATCACCATCATATTGCAGTAAATATATGGCAAGGGGTAGGTGCTCCCGTTCCACCAAAACAAACTACGGGTTTACTCAGCTACACTTTTTCCCTTTCTTCACCTGAAGAATTACAAAAGTTGCTGTCTAATTTAAAAGACAAGGAAATTCCATTTACATTCGACAATGAACAGTTAGTAGTTATAGATAACAATGAAGATGCAATGATTTTCTATGTTCGTTAATTATTTCAAATTATAATAAAACGAAAGATTTTCATTAAAAGTCATATCTTTATTAGGAAAATTGACGTCACGTTGCCATTCATGTTGCGATTTATTATAGAAGTACGTTAGGAAAATCAATAAAAGTTGATGATTGGAAAGAATGTAGATGGAGAATAATACACTTTCGGGATTTCATATCAGAGGCATTGAAATTATATCCAAAGAAATATACGTGGCATATCCCTAAACATTTACGTGAATTTAATATTTAACCTGGTGATAATGTTGTTGTTGGAAAAGTGAAGTCACCCTGTTTAGTAGCAGAAGTTTTTCGGGAAGAATTAGAAGACACAGGAAAATGATATAAAAGAATTATAGGGGTTTTGGAAAAAGTGCCAGTAAAAAATTAAGTAAATAAAAAAAGATTGAGAGTAGCAAAAGCTGTTCTCTTTTTGTTTTGATAGGGATTCATTTCTTATGTAAACAAAGTCGAAAAAATCGACTTTGTTTACAGTCTGGGATCGGACATAGTTTTTGCCCGGTTTTTCTTATACAAATATTATTTTCGAAACATTATAGCAACCGCTACTGAAGACAAACCTACTACAATAGCTATTGGAATCGAACGAGCAGTTAATTCAGCCGCTAAATAATTTGATTGAAGAACAATTATAAAACTAATCGATGAAATTATTAGTATAGTAAGCAAAAACCATTTAACTATCTGTTGAATCACTTTAAGAACCTACTTTCTATCAACTGAATAATGTTTTATAGCTGGTTTTCCTACACTACCGTAGTATGTTTTAGTCCATAACACACCATCCCAATTGGATCTGTGTTCTTGTATAATTTTTACTCTATGTGTGTGTCTTCCTTGCTTATAGTAAAAATCTCTACTAGAATAACCTGCGTCAGGACCCGATAAAACAACTTCTTCAGTTATTTTTTTGCTGCCCGATGCACTGAAACCGAAAGAAGATTTAACTTTTGGTAAAGCCTTACTCGGAATATCACTACTAAATGTGCCTGAAATAGTAGCTGATACTTCTGTTGAACTTTTATAAGACATACCTCTTGCAATACTCATAATAAAATATGGTCTTGATAACCAAGACCAGCTTTGAGTTATACCCTAATCATAAACTAAATACGTGTCATATTCCCTATAATTGTCGAGTGTTTTGATTTCATCTAAGTTCTCTTCTATGTAGTATCCAACTAATACTTCGTAAACTCCATCATAGTTTTCTGTTACGGGTTCCGAAAGTTCAATATAGTTATAACCATCTAGAGTGCTTCCTGTCAGAAACTCAATTTCATTATCTGGAATTTTGTTATCCATGAAATTTGTTTCTGCTTTAGCAATATTAAGTGATCCAAATACAGTGAACATCAAAGTTGTCGCAATAATTAAAGACCAAATTTTTCTCATAATTACTACCTCCCTTTTTTTTTTTTAAAATGTAACATGAGAATATTAAAAAAGTAATAATATTTTGTAAAGATTTTGTTACAGAATATTAGTAAAAGACACTATTTGTAGGAGGCCTATAATCGTTATTTTTGATTCGTTTTGATGTATTGACTGCTCGCTGAAATAGCTGCATCTAATAATTGATACATAATCACTTCTAATCGCGCGTGAGATACCTCTACACTCGACGTTGATATAACAGCGTTTCGAGCCGAATTCTGATGTTTACTTAGATGTTTAAAGTCCTTTTTAGATTGCCATTTCATACGCAGTTAGACGGTAAATACTACTTAAAATACTTTCAAAATTAGCATGCTGCAGATCAATGACACGACAACCACTATTCGTTTTCCTTAAATTATTTCCTTGATCTTTTTCATCGACTTCGGCACGTTTGCCTTTATGATTTTAAACGGCATCAGACAATGGGCTAAAAATAATAATGAACCCGAATTAACAGTGCCTGCTAAAATCGTAACCAAACGCTCGGATACATGGGGCGGATCAGGTAACTCAAGTGCCCATACTTCCTACTATATAACGTTCGAAGTACAGAGTGGGGATCGGTTAGAATTAAAACTCGATGGTCGAGAATATGGCATGCTTGCTGAGCATGACTTTGGTCTATTAACATTTCAAGGAACGCGTTTTAAAACATTTGAACGCCATAAAAAAGAGAGCTACGATTAATCATCGTGCTCTCCTTTTTTATGCAGTATTATTTAATCAAATATTTACCGAAGCCGCCTTCAGTATCACCAAGATACTCGATATTGCTACCTGCTGGGATTACTTTTTGAGCATCCTTCGCAGAATGGTAAATAACTTTTGTATTCGCTGGGAACGGTACGAATGACCAGTTGTTATCCGCAGCAGGATTAATTGTTTTGTTTACCATAATATAGTCAATTACTGCTTGACGATTTTCATAAGCATAGTTTGTTACGTTTGTGCCTTCTGCATTTTTAAACGTTGCTCCATAAGAACCACCAACACGGTAATTGTTTGTGATGATAATGAATTCTTGCTCTAAATCAATTGGCTTACCATTGTATTGTACATTTTTAATACGATTCGCTTTGTCATCTAAAGCCACTCCACGACGATCGTATTTTGCTGGTGATGTTACATCAATTTGATATGTTAAACCATCTAACACATCAAAATTGTAAGAACGCGCTTCCGCATCAATAATATTTTGTTCTTCAGTTTTATTTGGATCAATTGTTGCGTAAATACCAGCAGCCATTTCTAACCATTCGATAGCTTGTGCACCCGTTACTTTTATCGTTGCAACAGTATTATCGTAATGATAGATGTCTGCCATGTTTTTAATAGCAAGTGGACCTACAGGAATGTTTGTGAAGTCCGCAGGGTTGTTACGAGAGCCCGCTTTGAAAGGAGCACCAGCAGAAAGTATAGGTGTGTTTTCATCAGCAGTGCCTTTTAGTTCCTTTTCAATAAACCATTTTTGAGCTTGTGTTACGATTTGAATAGATGGATCATCTTGAACCATTGAGAAGTAGCTGTGAATAGGTGCAGTCGTTTCACCAACAGCTTGGCGAATATACGTTAATGTACCTTCATGTGCTTCTTTAATAGCGTTTAACACAGTTTGCGACGGTTGTAATCCTTCTTGCTTAATAGAACGGATTGAACCTTGTCCATTTACAACAACCCACTTAGAACCTTGTTGCTCTAATTTCAAATCAATTACGCCAAGGTGGCTACCATAGCTACCTGCCATGACAGTTGGAACACCATTAATTGTTCCTTTTTCTTGATCGACATTTTTAAGGTCTTTATAGTCCCCTGGGAATGTTAAATGTGAGTGACCTGTAATTAAAGCATCAATACCTTCAATTTCAGAAATTTGATAACCAACGTTTTCAGCACCTTTTACATTCGTATCTTCACCGATACCTGAATGTGAAAGTACTACGATGACATCTGCACCTGCTTTTTGCATTTCAGGTACAACTTCTTTAATTGCCTCTACAGGCTCTTGCATTTCAACTTTACCTTCTAGATGAATAGCATCCCATTCAACAATTTTAGTTGGTACAATACCTGTTACACCCACTTTTAGTGTATGTTTTTTACCTGTATTGTCCACAACCTCTTTATCGATAAGAACAAATGGTGTATACATATGTTCTTTTGTTTTTGCATCGTAAGTGTTCGCATTCACAACTGGATATTGTGCATCATTTAGTACTTCTGTTAAAAATTCTAAACCATAGTTGAATTCATGATTTCCTAAAGTGCCGCCATCATATTTTAGCGCATTTAGAGCAGCAATAGCTGGATGTGTTTCACCTGGTTTTAATACATTTTCTAGTGCTTTATAAGAACCTAGTGGTGTTCCTTGAATCAAATCTCCATTATCAAATAATAATGTATTAGGGTTTTCTGTACGCGCTTGCTCAATAAGTGAAGCAGTGTTTGCTAGTCCAACATCAGCAGATTTTGCATCTAAATAGTAGTTATAGTTTGCTAAGTTAGTATGAATATCAGTAGTACCTAAAATTTGAAGATCTACTGTTGTCGCATCAGATGTAGGTACTTTGTATTCAGTGACAAAACGTTCAACAATACTTTGCATTTGATCTGCTGTCACATAGTCACGCGGACGAATTGTATTATCTTCGTATCCTTGTAAAATATTCGCTGCTACAGCATTTGCTAAATCTTGCTTATGTGTCTCAGCAACTTGATCAGCATCTTTGAATTTGTCTAATTCACTAAGCGAAGCATTGTTTGTTACTAATCCACGGGCCGAAATAACAAATGCCTGTTGGCGAGTTAATTTATCATTTGGACCAAATAAAGTTGCCGTTTTACCTTTAATTAACTTTAGTTCTACCGCTTTTTCCACATAAGGTGCTAAATCCTTAGGGACATCCGTAAAACCAAGTGAAGACCCGTCACCAAGCTCGACATTCAAGCTTTCTACTAGTTCCTTCACGTAATCTCCACGTGTTACATCATTAGATGCAGCATTCGCTGAAAGGCCAAATGGTAATACAGCAAATAGAACAAGTAACACGGCTAACAATTTAGTTATTATTTTCTTATTCAAGCAATTCCCTCCCTATAAATATAATATTTTCCTTCGTTTTCTATTATATTATACTAATCATCAATTTAACTGAACACTTAGTCCTAATTGTATGTACTTTTTAACTAATAGCAGAACACTTTTTAAGTAAATCATATATTATTATCATTTCTTAATTATCGTTATTTATAGTATGTTATTTTATGTAAATGTTTAATAAATGCACAATACCAATATGTCAGACCTTTATACCTCTACCATACCTCTATAAAAACAAAAAAAAAATCCTCTCAATAATGAGAGGACTTTTAGTAAAAAAAAGTTACTTACGCTTTTACAGCTTGTAAAGATTTTGCTACTTCTTTAACAGCTTCTAGGCCGTTTGCAATAATTTCTTCTGCTTTATCTGGTGTAGCATTATGACCTTCAATGATCACTTCATTGATAATTTCCATACCGAATACGCCACCAACTACGTTTTTAATGTAGTTTACTGACATTTCCATAGGTTGTGCTTCTGGTGCTGAATAATAACCACCACGAGCATTTAGGATGACAGCTTTTTTATCCGTCATTAAGCTAACTAATTGACCGTTTTCATCATATTTGAAAGTGAAACCAGCTTGGTATACATAGTCAATGAAAGTTTGTAATGTAGCTGGGATTGTTAAGTTCCATAGTGGGAAAGCAAATACAACAACATCTGCTGCAGTTAATGCATCCATAGCTTTTTGTTTTGCAGCTAAAAGACGTGATTCGATATCAGATAATTCTTCACCGTTTTGAACTTTACCAAATGCGTTGAAAAGATCTTGACCGAAGTATGGCATATCTTCAGCATACACATCGAATGTTGTTACGTTTACATCTTGTACGCTTTCCATGAAAGTGTCATACATTTTTGTTGAAATTCCGTCTGGACGGTTGTTAGCTTTTACTACTAATACGTTCATTATATAAATCTCCCTTAAATATCTTAGTTTAATATCTCGAATTCAAGATATATACTTATAATAAAAAAATCAGGATAAAAAGTCAATGTTCCTAACCTAAGACTTTTGACTGAATAATTTTAGTATGAGCCCCAAACCGTTGCAACGTAATGGCGTCCAATTTTTTTCGAGCCTGCTTGAAAAACTCCTCTAACAACCTGAGACAGCAGCAGGGGCTTAAGTGCCACTATATTAAATTAAATTAAAATTCACAGCTCTCATCTGTACAGACACCTGCATCACCAGAGCCTTCCATTTTTAAAGCAGGTTGCAAACCTTCTTCCTCTGCTACTTTTCGTAATGTATTTTCAAACACTTCTTGAGGTTGTGCACCTGAAATACCGTATTTACGATTTAGCACAAAAAACGGAACACCTTTCACACCAAGTTGAAGCCCTTCTTGTATATCTGCTTCTACATCAGCTTTAAACTCATTGCTGTCTAGAACCTTTAGAACATCATCACGGTTTAGGCCTACTTGTTCTGCTATGCTTACTAACACATCATCATGACTAATACGCTTTGCTTCTATAAAATGGCCGTGTAACAGTGCCTCAACAAGTGCTGTAGCGTCCCCTTGCTGTTCAGCCCATTTCACAAGTCGATGTGCTTTTAATGTATTTTCTGTCTTCATTTTATCGAAGTTATAGTTTAAACCGACTTCTTTTGCGCGCGCAGTCACACCTTGCGTCATTTCTTTCGCTTTATCTAAAGTCATACTATATTTTTTTGCCAAAGATTCATAGACTGACTCATTCGTATCTTCTGGTGTTGTTGGATCAAGCTGATAGCTTTTATAAACAAGTTCCACCTGTCCCTCAAAGCCTGTATCCTGAATAGCCTTCTCTAATTGCTTTTTGCCAATATAGCAAAATGGACAAACATAATCTGACCAAATTTCAATTTTCATAATTAAACACGCTCCTTTTGCTACATTGTAACGACACCAGTTCCCTTGAAGCAATTTTTATGCTTCATTGCATAAATTTTCAAACCTATCACCATACTAAGCATAAAAACACTGTGAGGGTTATCTATGACACAATCTCTTTGGCTAGCAACGACCGACTCTGATTCCTTGCCATCATTGACGGCTTCAACTAAATGTGATGTTTGTATTATTGGAGGGGGTTTGACTGGACTATATACTGCTTATGTTTTAGCAAAAGCAGGTGTTGATGTTGTACTGCTTGAGGCAAATGCTAAGCTTAGTCATGGTACGACTGGTCATTCAACAGGAAAATTAACCGCCCAGCATGGCTTAGTTTATGCGAATCTTATCGAAAAGCTTTCTGTAGATGATGCTCGGCTTTACTATCAATTGAATCAGCTTGCTATAGAGAAAGCATTACAGTTATTACCTAAAGAGTCCATTCGGCAAGTGGATTCATTACTTTATTGTCAAACAAAAGAAGGCTACTCACAATTATTAAAAGAGTGGAACGCCTATAAAGTATTAAATATAAAGTCTAAGATTACCTCTGACACAGAGCTCCCTTTCCCTGTTACAAAAGCGCTCAGTATTGCACAACAGGCGCAAATAAATCCTGTAATGGTTAGCAATTTTCTTATTAAAGAGGCGTTATCAATGGGTGCAAAACTATATGCGAATACCCGTGTTCAGCAACTTCAAATTGCGCAAAATAACTTACATACCGAAAAAAATATATCGGTTCAATATAACAAGCTAATTTTGTGCACACATTATCCAATTGAAGCCTTCAAAGGGCTACAACTTTTAAAGCTTTCGAATAATCGCTCTTATATGGTCGCTAGTAAAATAACTGAGACGTTCCAAGGACAATATTTATCGGTTGATTTCCCTTCCCGTTCTATTCGTACAACGACAATAAACGATGAACATTACTTACTTCTCGGTGGGGCTAATCATATAGCCGGTGAAACGGCAAAAACCGAGCCCTATTATGACGCCATTCAAAATGAAATGAAAGCGCATTTTGGGCAGGAGCCACTTTATAGATGGTCGGCACAAGATATTGAAACACCAGACATGGTACCTTATGTCGGTAGAATCACAAAATCCTTACCTAATGTCTTTATAGCAACAGGGTATCGTAAATGGGGAATTTCTAATTCGTTCGTAGCTGGAGATTTACTGTCATCACTTATTACCGGGACTACAAATGACAACGATGCAAGTGCACTCTATTCGCCAGCACGCACGAAATTTGGTGCACAATTTATGCAAATGCTTAAGGTAGGAGGCTTCGTGGCAAAGGAATTTGTCTCAGGCCATATTAAAAATGGAAACGCGCCAACTTGTACACATTTAGGCTGTAAAACTAAATGGAATGAAGCCGACGAAACGTGGGATTGCCCATGTCACGGCTCACGTTTTAATTCCCAAGGTGAAGTGCTAGAGGGGCCAGCAGTGCAGCCACTGAAGCTTGACTAAAAAGGATAGCCCAAAAACGACGTACTAAAAGCATTTCCTCCAGCACCTAGTTCGACTGCAGAAGGCTGAGACAACAGAAAAAAGTGTTAGATTAACTACAGACAGTCAATCTAACACTTTTTGCATTGCCGTTGATGTCTGCTACGGCGGGCGCTTTCCTCAGGCACATTGTAAGCAACAACCGTCGCTATAGCGCCGCCTGTTGCGTCTAACGTTTTGTGCGTTCCCACAGGAGTCGCCACCTCCGCTAACATCAACTAGTACTCTATTTTAACTTTTACGTACTTCATGAAAATTCACTAAAAATTTTGTTCATCTTTTTTAAAATTTAAAGTTTTGCCCCATCCTCATTCTTAAGTTAGGGTCATACTCTAACTTATTTTAATGCTTCAGTTAACACAGGTACGATTTGCTTTTTACGAGAAACAACACCTGGTAATACAACACGACTGTTTGTAAGCTCAGCACCAAATGCTTTTGCTGCAGCTTCTGCAACTTGTCCAATTGCAACAGCTGTTGAATCATTGTTTAAAATATCTGTTACCACAAAGAAGAATAAGTCTAAGCCATTTTCAGCAACATTTTTGTTTAAAAGAATTTCTAATTCCTCTTGTCTACCAAGTACATCATTAATATCGACAGCATTTACTTGAGCCACTACTGATTTATATTCACCGAATTGGAACTCTTTAGCATCTAATGATAAAAGGTCTTCTAATGATTTATCTGAAAGATCAGCGCCTGCTTTCAACATTGCTAGACCATAGTCAGCAGCGTCAACTCCTGCGATTGTTGCTAGCTCTTGTGCTGCTTTTACATCCTGTTCTGTACAAGTTGGTGATTTGAATAATAATGTATCAGAAATAATAGCAGATAACATTAAACCAGCAATATTTGATGGTACTTTAACATCGTTTTCCTTAAAAATTTTATTTAAAATAGTTGCTGTACAACCAACTGGCTCTGCACGATAATACAATGGGTCTGCTGTTTGGAAGTTTGCAATACGGTGGTGGTCAATTACCTCTGTAATTTGTACTTCTTCAATTCCATCAGCCGATTGTTGGAATTCATTATGGTCTACAAGAATAACTTTTTCCGCTTCCCCTACTACGGAAGTAATTAAACGAGGTGCCTCAAAGCCAAATTTCTCTAGGGCATATTTTGTTTCGTTATTTACTTCACCAAGACGTACTGCTTCAGTATCTACACCAATTTGTTGTTTTAAATATGCATATACTATTGCAGATGTAATCGTATCTGTATCTGGATTTTTATGTCCGAAAACTAAAACTTTACTCATTAATACTTTTCCTCCTAAATGGCTTCTACATTTTCATTTATTTTAACATAATTTATGACAGAACATGATATAAAGTATAACTTTCATCATCCTGCCTTTTCGTTAACTATCTTCTTGTTCATTCATGCTGAGCTATACTATAATAAAAGCATTCCCCTTCATTTTGTAGTTTATCTATTTTTTACCATACACTTTTTTACTTTTTCTATGTTAAGCATAAATTTCCTTATTTTAGATAGATATATAGTTGTGATTTTTATACAAGAAACGATAATTTTATGCTATTATCATGTAGTCAAAATTTTTTAGGAATTACAGGAATGGGGATTATGATGACAAAGAAGATGGAAAAAAAGTATATTCCTTTAGCAAGCTATTTTGACGTAGCTTCGCAAAATGAGATTACATTATCCTTTAGCGCATTAGAAAACATTATGGGACAAGCTTTACCCAATGCTGCATACTTGAATAAGAGCTGGTGGAAAAAAACAAAGCCCCCTCTTACGCACTTTTTATCTTGGACAAATGCAGGTTATTATGTCATTGATGTCAAATTGGGCACGAGTGTCACTTTCTCTCGCACACAAGAGAAAATACCTTCGGACAATATTTCTGAAAATAACGAAAATACTTCTGCGTACATAATCCGAGCGATTGAAGCAACAGATGCTAGAGCATTTATTCTTTTACAAGAAGAAATCCTTCAGCAAACTGACTTTTTGTATAATGTAGAAAATGAGTTAGAGCTTACCGTACAGCAGCTAAGAAAAGACCTAACTTATTGGAAGCAATTAAAAAACCGCACGATTTTGCTTTGCATATTAAATGGCACATTTGCGGGCTATGCCGTTGTCCATGGTTATAAGCATTCTAAAGCTAAACATGTTGCATCAATTCACATGGCCGTTAAGAAAGAACACCAACGAAAAGGTATCGGTTCAGCACTTATGAATGCAGTGGAAGACTGGGCTAGTAAAAGAGATATTTCCCGCTTAGAATTATCCGTTATGGAGCACAATGATGCTGCGTTACAGTTATTTAAAAAACATGGGTTTCAGCAAGAAGGAACCCGCGCCAATGCTATTAAACTAAAAGATACGTTTAAGGCTGAATATAGCTTTAGCAAAATTTTATAAATTATTTCCCAAGGATGTCTAATGCCTTATTTGGACATCTTTTTTTACTTCTAATTCGAAATTACCTATCGCAAAAAACGTATAGATTAGCAGTTGTTCCCCAATCTATACGCTGTATTTTATTAAAATACTTGCTTCTCTCTTGCAATATCTAAAAACAATAAATTATTTTCTACTTGTTCATACGATTGTTGATATTTCTCATAGCGCTCTTTATCTTGGCTTATCATTTCCTCAATCAATGCATGCATAAAAGAAAACAATACAGGTACAATGTCCAAAGAAGATTGATTTTTCAAGCCTAATGCAAACAAAGCACTTGCATAATCCCTTATTGGAGACAACGCCGAACCTGTAATAGCAATGATTTTCACCTTTTTCATTTTAGCAATTTCAACAATTGTTTTTACATCATTGGATTGTTTATCACATGAAAAGACGATTAACGTAGTACGTTCGCTCATACTGTTTATTTGTTGAACGAGATCATCGGAATCTGTACGTAGCTGCTTTATATTTGTTCGTAAAGTTTTCAACGTATACGATAACCAATTTGCAACTGAAGCATCTTGGCGTGCACCTAAAATATAAATAGTATCTGCTTCATGCATCCATTTAGAGCTTTTCTGAAGCATATTATCATTAATTAGATGTATTGTATCTTGAATGTTTTGCATATCGCGTTGCATTACCTTACCAAAGCTAGAAGTCCTCTGCTTGCTCGTCATATATGTGGATTGGAGAGGCGTTCCCTCATTTTGAGAGTTTAAATAACTTCTTAATTCCTCCTGTAGCTCGACATAACCTGACAAATCCATTGCATAACAAAAACGAATAACGGTTGATTCACTTACATTCGCCTGTCTACCCACTTCAGCCGCCCCATTGGCAATCACAACCGCTGGATTACTCATAACAAATTGCGCGACTTTACGTTGTCCTTTTGATAGCCTTACATACCTTTTCTTTATATCTTCTTTTATACTCATTCCTAACAACCTTTCTTTCAAAGAAATTATCACGAATGGAGATTATTCCCTACTGATTCTAAATTCGATTAAAAATACAGTATCACGATTACAATTTGAATACAATGACTTTTCAGAAAAATCTTTAACACATTAATACACTAATGTGATAGTTCGTAATAAATTGACATATAATTTATATATTCATAACATTAAAAATATTTTTATTAACTTGGTAATCTAACTGTATATAATATTCAATTCGAAATTTTAACATATTTCAGAAAAATATGTATAAAAATAAACTTTTATTTTTTTATTAAATGTTGAGCATTTTAAAAAGTCTTGGATTCAGTTAGAATCCAAGACTTTCTTTTTTACTCTAATTCAATTTGTTTTGTTTCTGTCCCTAAAAATATAACGCCAATGACCCCGATAATTATCGCACCACAGAATATCGCAAAAATAAAGCCGATATCATAGCCTGCTGTTAACAAGGATCCTACTAATAACGGCCCAAAAATACCGCCAATTCTTCCAACTGCTGCTGCCATACCTGCACCTGTACCGCGAATTACTGCTGGATACTGTTCCGGTGTGTAAGCGTAGAGTGCTCCCCATGCACCTAAGTTAAAGAAAGATAAAAACATACCCGATATTAATAGCACTGCCATCGTGTCTGCATTACCGAAAATGAAAGCACTTACAGCCGTTCCAATTAAATAGGAAACAAGTACAAATTTGCGTCCGAACTTTTCGATAAACCATGCAGCTGTGAAGTATCCTGGCAGCTGAGCTAACGTCATAATCAGTACATACTTAAAGCTAGTAATCATATCAAAACCTTTTCCCACCATTACGCTCGGCAACCATAAAAACATTCCGTAATACGAGAATACAACGGTGAACCAAAGCACCCATAACATTAATGTCGAACGTGCATATTTTTTCGACCATACTTCCCGTATATTGAGAAAGACACTGCGCTTTTTAGATTCAGCCTTTGCAGTAAACTGCGGTGAATCTGGCAAATGCCAACGTAGGTAAATAGCGTACACAGCAGGAATTGCTGTTAATAATAAAGCTACACGCCATCCCCATGTAGGTATGACAAAATAAGAAATGAGTGCTGCAATTAGCCAACCTGCTGCCCAAAAGCTTTCCAGCAATACGACTACTCTTCCACGTTCTTTCGCCTCTACACTCTCAGAAACAAGTGTAGATGCTACTGGTAGTTCTCCACCGAGCCCCATTCCTACTAAAAAACGTAACGCCATAAATGCTACTAATGTTGTTGTAAATGCAGAAATGCCGCTTGCTACGGAAAATAGAATTAGTGTCCACATAAAAACTTGCTTACGCCCGACTTTATCGGCAAATATTCCAAATGCAAGTGCCCCTACTGCCATACCAATCGAATTGATGCTACCAATCCAGCCCATTTGACTTTTTGTTAAATCCCAATCTACCGCTAACGCTGTAATAACAAAAGATAAAATACCGACGTCCATCGCATCAAAGAGCCAGCCAACACCTGCAACACCTAGGAGCTTGTTACGTGAAATGGATTGTTCTGTCTTTATTGTTGTCATAATAACCACCTGTCTTTACACATGACTTTACATTACGAGTTTACTATACAGTTGTTTCGAGAAAGTGACAAGTAAAATTCAAATGACCGAATTGTTTAGACAATTTAATAATTGCTATTGAAAATATATAGTCATTTGCGTTAAAATGTCTCTTATACAAAAACAACTGTTCTTTCTATGAGAACAAAAGGAGATCGTTACGTTATGTGGAAAGGCCTTATTGAAGAATATAAACAATTTTTACCCGTAACAGAAAATACACCTGCTCTAACATTAAACGAAGGCAATACGCCTCTTATACATTTAGTTAATCTATCAAAACAGCTTGGTATCGAGCTTTATGGTAAAATAGAAGGCGCAAATCCAACCGGCTCTTTCAAGGACCGTGGTATGGTATTTGCGGTAGCAAAGGCTATTGAGGACGGTAGTAAATGTGTAATTTGTGCCTCAACAGGAAATACTTCCGCAGCAGCTGCAGCTTACGCAACTCGCGCAGGTATTCAGTCGATTGTAGTTATTCCTAAAGGGAAAGTAGCCCTTGGTAAACTAGCACAAGCGACAATGTACGGTGCAAAAATTATTGAAATCGATGGCAATTTCGATGATGCTTTAAATATTGTGCGCCAAGTAAGTGAAACGACGCCAGTAGCACTTGTCAATTCAGTTAACCCATACCGTATTGAAGGGCAAAAAACAGCTTCATTTGAAATTGTGGACGCTTTAGGCTCTGCTCCAGACTATTTATGCATTCCAGTTGGGAACGCAGGTAACATTACTGCTTACTGGAAAGGCTTTAAAGAATATAACGATGTGAAAGCTTCAGGTTTACCAAAAATGTACGGCTTTGAAGCAGAAGGAGCCGCAGCAATTGTAAAAGGTGAAGCAATCCCTAACCCAGAAACAATTGCAACAGCTATCCGTATCGGTAACCCTGCCAGCTGGCAATTTGCTGAAGCAGCTCGTGATGAGTCTGGCGGTATTATTGATTCTGTAACAGACGAAGAAATTATATCAGCTTACAAGCTAATCGCAGGAACTGAAGGGATTTTTGTTGAGCCCGGTTCAGCTGCATCATTAGCAGGTGTTATTAAATCTGTTGAAAACGGTAAAATAGCTAAAGGCTCAAAAGTCGTGACAGTATTTACTGGTAACGGGTTAAAAGATCCTGACACTGCAATGAACGTTTCAACAGTAAACGTCGTATCTCTTAAAAATGATGAAGAAGAAATTCGTAAATATATCGAGGGTGTACTATGAGTAAAAAGTGGCAAATTACCGTTCCTGGGAGCACAGCCAATTTAGGCCCTGGCTTTGATTCTATCGGACTCGGCTTGTCTCTTTATTTGAAATTAGATGTTTCCCTACAGGATAGTTGGGAGATCATACATCTCGATGACAACGGTCCTAGTGAATTTGAGCTAGAACAACATTTACTATACATTATCGCCAAAAAAATTGCTGATCAGTATAATAAACAATTACCTGCTTGCCGTGTTGAAATGGCAAGTGAACTACCATTAGCTCGTGGTTTAGGAAGTAGCGCTGCTGTCATTGTTGCGGGTATTGAGCTAGCTAACCAATTATGCGATTTAAAGTTAACTATACAGGATAAACTAAATTTATCTTCTCAAATTGAAGGGCATCCTGATAATGCGACTGCCTCAGTACTTGGCGGCTTGACGATTTCCTCAATGGATGAAAACGGAATAGTAGATACATTCCATGTAAACGATATTAATGCTTCTTTTGTTGTGTATGTACCAGATGTTGAGCTAAAAACGAGTGAGTCTCGCTCCGTTTTACCAAAACAATTGGATCGAGCATATGCAGTACATGCTTCTGCAAATGCTAATATGCTAGCTGCATCTTTAATGTCACGAGATTTTAAACGTGCAGGACATTACATGGAAGCGGATTTGTTCCATGAACCTTTCCGGTCAACATTGATACCACAATATGCAGAAATCCGTGAAGCTGCAAAAGCACATGGGGCATACGGCACAGCATTAAGTGGAGCAGGTCCGACACTCATTTCCATTATTCCAACTACGATTGCTGATAACTTTGTTACAACAATGCAATCAAAATTCCCAGAACATCAAATCATTTTAACGAAGGCCGATGAGCATGGTGTACAAGTAAAATAAGTGTAGAACGTCTACTTCAAAGTAGGCGTTTTTTCTTGAAGGAGGAAGTACAGTGAAACCAATTATATTTTGCGATTTTGATGGTACTATTACAGAAACAGATAATATTGTCTCTCTGATGACGCATTTCGTTCCTGAGCAATCTGAGAAAATTGCAAAGGCAATGATGGCTCAAACAATTAGCTTTAAAGAAGGTATTACTGCTATGTTTGATCTTTTATCGACTAGCCAAAAAGATGATATCATTCAATATTTGATGGAGACCGCTGTTATCCGTGAGGGCTTTAGCGAATTTGTCCGCTATGCACAGGAGCACGACATTCCATTTTACATTGTTAGTGGCGGTGTAGATTTTTTCATTCAACCATTGCTTGAAAGATTCGGCCCCTTTTCAGGAATTTATTGCAATAGTGCTGACTTTTCTGGAGAGCAAATTACTGTTGTCTATCCTCATAGCTGCGATGAACAATGTGCAAAATTTTCTACACAAAGTTGTGGTTGTTGCAAGCCAACCGTCATGCGAGAAATGGCACAGCACGATCAATTTAAAATCGTTATCGGTGACTCTATTTCCGATTTTGAAGCTGCTAAACAAGCAGATTTAGTATTAGCTAGGGAGCAATTAATTGATCGCTGTAAAGATTTACATATCCCCTATAAGCCTTTTAACACTTTTTATGACTGCTTAGAGTCAGTTAAAGAATTAATAGAAGCATAATAAAAGGAATCTAGCCGATAAGACTAGATTCCTTTTTTAAATAGCAAGTTAAGCACTTACGCTAATAATACTAAACTAATAGCCATCACTGCCATTCCGGCAACTAAACCATACATTGATAAATGTGTTTCATCGTACCTCTGTGCGGCTGGTAGTAGCTCATCTAATGATATAAATACCATTATTCCTGCCACACCTGCAAATACTATACCGAACATGACATCCGATAAAAACGGCATTAATAGCAAGTAAGCTACTAGCGCACCAACAGGCTCTGCTAACCCTGATAAAAAGGAAAGTTTAAATGCTTTTCTACGATTTCCTGTAGCAAAATAAATAGGAACGGACACAGCAATTCCTTCAGGGATATTATGAATGGCTACAGCAATTGCAATCGCAATACCGACATTCGGGTCATTCATAGCAGACATAAATGTTGCTATGCCTTCAGGAAAATTGTGAATTCCTATTGCAAGTGCAGTGAATACGCCCATTTTCATTAAGTGGCTTTCATCTACCTGTGGTTTAATAGCATTAACATCTTCCACAAGCTTTACTTCATGAGGATTAGTCGATTTCGGAATAAATTTATCAATCAAAGCTATAAATAACATTCCGCCAAAGAAACCTGCTATCGTCATCCAATAACCATTAGTTGTACCTAAGGCATTGGTTAATGCATCCTTTGCTTTCACAAAAATTTCTACAAGTGACACATAAATCATAACCCCCGCCGAAAAACCAAGAGCTATTGATAAAAATTTAGTATTAGTTCTTGAGGTGAAAAATGCAATTAAACTCCCTACTCCTGTTGCAAGTCCAGCAAAAAGGGTTAACCCTAAAGCAAACAAAATTTGTCCTTCCAATTCCTTCTTCCTTTTCTCTTTTTTTTATTGTACTCATCTTAGCTTAAAAGTTTCCTATAAGCAATTCTTTTTTGTAAGGAAAATATTTAATGGATGTCCCATAAAAAATTTCATAAAAAAGCAGCACCTTGTGAATACGGTACTGCTGATAAATACATAATTTGGGCTATCTATAGCGTAAAAATCCACTTCGCTTTCTGCTGGCACTTTGTAAGCCGCCTGTTGCGTCTTACCTATTATAGTGCTGTTCCTGCAGGTGTCTTCGTGGATTTTTACTTAGCTATATTTAAATAACCTGCTAGCAATGCTATAAGAATTCAGAATTGTTTGGGTGACTGGCACTTAGTTTTTGGGTTTAAACAGTCGCTTACGTCGCTCATACCAAAAAACGCAAATGATGAACCAAGTGTAACCTATACTCCACCCAGCTAGCACATCGGATGCAAAATGCCGTGCTCCTGCTACTCGTGATAGACCAATAAGGATGGTTAGCACAACTGCGCCTATCCAAAGCTGTATTTGACGTGCCTTAGTGTTATTTTCGGATAATAAATAAGCAACAGTAAATAAATACAGTATGCCCGACATAGCATGTCCAGACGGAAAACTAAATGATGTTAATTGATCTTCTATATCAGGGCGCTGACGTTGCACCCATTTTTTCAACATTTGATTTAACACATTCCCTACGGCAAATGTTAACACTACAAATAACATGCCTCGGTAATTTTTCGCTCTCCATGCTAAATATAAAATTAATATAATAGCGACCCCGACTACAAATTTTGGCTCACCAATATAATGAAAAATTTCTATAAACCGATTGCCAAACAGTATTTCTGCCACTTTTTTATCGAAACTTAAAATCATGTCACTCTGGTATGTTAAGCGCAACGCAAAAAATACAATAAGTGTTAAAATCGCTAATGGATATGACCATTTTTTTATCAAAATTTCACCTCAAAGCACATTCACGCAATGTTTTTTCACATCATACCATAATTAGGTGAACTTGAGGAAAATATACGACATCTGATTTATAGCATAAAAATGTACTTAATTATATTAGCTAATATAATGGATTCTTCATTCGGCTTATTAAAGTAATTTGAAAGCGCTAATGCTACGATAAATAAAATAGCAACGATAGGTAGTATTTTTCTAAACAACATCAACACTCCCTCACTTTTTATTCTTCTATAGTTCAAACTATTTCAATAATACAGGGTCGAATAACCAATCTTTCGGTCCGAAGTTTCGATCTTTTTCCCCTCTAACTTCTCGAGAAATACGATTATTAATAATTAAGTCTCTAAACTTTCTACTGAATATTGTTTTTCTGTAAAGATAGCTGCCATCATGACTCCACTCTGAAGAATAGAATACATCTCCATTTAATTTCATAATATCCTTCGCATCGTAAATATCAGGGCCTAGAATTACACCACTTAACCCACATTTGCAAGGTGGCTGCTCAGTCGCAAAATACAGCTTTATTCTTTCAGCATTACTATACGGTAGCATTTGTGTAGGTATTATTTGATACGCAGGTTGCTTCCCTACTTCTGATCCGCTATGAATTACTTCTAGAAGTTCATAGCCTTCAATATTTGCTTGTTTCATTAATGCTACTAATTCTTCAGAGGCCACCCAGTAACCACTCACATGGACTAAATGACGATCTTTCATTTGCGAAGTATCAATAACTAAAGGTGAAAGTTGCTCTTTTTCCATAAGCCCACAATGCTTACAATATGTACTTATTGAAAATAAAGTGCCTCGATCATCTAAAAACATTTCTGGCGAGTTGCCCGTAGAGTTTAACGTAAATAATGGCGTTTGTTCATATTCGCTGTCTGAAAAGTCAAAATAGAAACGTTCCCCAATAGATACAATGCCCAACTCATGTTCCAACGATTTATATAATGCTGCCACCTGCTCATACGTCACATCTTCATTTAAAGTAAAAATAGGATTAAAAGATGCCTTCAAATTTCTTTTTCTGATTTCAGGCGCACCTACATAAATACCGTAGCGATTATAAACTTTAATGACTTGATCTTGGTTAGATTCATCTATAGAGATTAAATTTTCAAGTTCTACTTTCAAATTATACGCCTACCTTTATTAAAGTTTTTTCGTGAGTATGCTGTCTAGCTAGTAACATCCTTAAAAAATCTACTACATTTTCTACTATATAATTAAATAGTTAAACTGCTTATTTCAACGATATATTCTCTTAAACTATTACTCACTATGGAAAAAATTACTTAACCTCGATTAATCTAAGCGTACCAGTACTTATACCACCATTTCAACGTTGGGTTTACGCCAGTTTTTTGGCGGACTTCGCTAATTTTTTGGCGTGATTTGGCGGTAACGAAAAAAACACCGCCAAAAAGTGGCGGTGTACATTCAATTTTATAGGTATTTAGTTATATCATAATAAGAAATTGTCCTGATTAATATTATAGTGTCTTTACATTACCTAAACACTATCCTTTTATAGAAAAATATAACAATTAACTTTTATACTAACATATTGCTAAGCTATAGTAAATTCATTCGTTCAGCAAGATTTACTGCTTCTGTTCGCGAATCTACATTTAGCAAGGAAAACAGTTGTGTTAAATATCTCTCAGTTGTTCGTTGAGGAATGTTTAACTCTATAGCTATTGCTTTATTTGTATGCCCTTCAGCAATCAATCTTAAAATTTTCTTTTCTTTTTCATTTAAATGTATATCGAGCTTAGCATCTTGTAATTTAAAACGATTATCTAGAAAGTCTAAGAAATTTTTCGGCAAAACAATTTCTCCATTTGCAATCGCACGAACCGTCCGTAAGATCTGCTCTTTAGAAGCCGTCTTAGCTAAAATCCCCTCTATTTTCTTTTCTAAAATTAGTGGGTAATAATCTGTAATGTCATCCCCCGTATAAAGGATTATCGAAGCATCTATTTGTATCGCTTTAATATTTCTCGCCAAATGAATGCCATTTTCTAAAGGCATATTGATATCAATTAGATAAATATCATATGGCTTGTCTTTAATTTTCGGTATTACAGAAGTTGCATCACTCTCTGTATCAACTAAAATGTCTTCATTCTCTTTAAATAAATTTTTCGTTCCCTCTAACACAATAGGATGATCATCCACTATGAGCATTGTTATCAAGTGTGTCACTTCCTTCTTTTACAGTAATTCTAATAGACATCCCTTCATTAACTTGAGTATCAATGTAAAAGTGTCCATCAAATGCTTTTACACGCTCTTGCATACCACGGATTCCCATCGATTCAGCAACAATAATATCATTAACATTACAACCTACTCCATCATCGCTATAGATGATTTCAAATCCATTGTCCATTTCCTTGAGGTAAATTTCAACTGTTGACGCATAGGAATGTTTCAAAGCATTATTGAGTAATTCTTGAAATAGACGATAAATCATTAAATTCATTCGTTCATCCTCTAAATAAAGGCGGTCTATCGTATAAAGCAACAAAAAGTTAGCTCTTTCTGTTACTTTTCGAATGAGCTTTTCTAATGCGGCATTTAGACCTAATGTGTCTAATAATGGGGGCTTTAGATTCTCACAATATGCTCTTAAATCATGTAAAGATGCAACCATTTGTTTATGAATCTTGACAAGTTTTTGTTGGATTTCTGTATCATCTTTTGCATTTATTAAAACATCTACTTCACGAGCAATATGGAGTTGCTCTTGTAAATTAGTATCATGCAACTCTTGAGCTAATTGATATTTCTCCTCTTCAAACCTTAGCCATAACAGCTTATTTAGCCAAGGTAATTGACCTTCATCTGCTTGCTTCATATGCTTTAGTTCCTCTAACAGTTCTTCCACCATTTTTGTATTTTCAATAAAGTTATTTACATATAACAGGAGCAATTCGAGCCATAAAAGCTCTTCATCTTTTAAATGAATAGAATTGTTATGCCCCAATACTAAGGCTCTTTTGTAATGAGCATCTTGATGGAGGAAAGCTAGATAGACTTTGTCAATTTTCCGTATTTCTCCTAATTTCAAATCTTCCATTAGCATAGGATTTATCGGAACCTTTCCCTCAACCATTGAAGTAAACTGATTTGTGTCATAGTCATAGGTTAATACAAATACATGCTCAAGCTCTAGGTGCAGCGAAACTTCCTGAGCAAACTTTTCTAGAAGCTCGTCTAATTTAATCGTCTTACCAATTCTATCTACAGCAGTATATAACTGATGTATATAATCTCCTTTAGTAGAAAACAAAATTTTTCGCTTGCGATAATCTACCTTTTCTTTTATGTAGAAAAGAACAATTAACGATAAAAAAGTAAATAATGAAACACCTGACATGATAGTCATAGTTAAAAATTTTCCCGCGATCCAATACAAACCAAAAGTAAACCATGCAGTAAAAATTACAGAAAATATGACATAGTAACGAAGCCTTGTAATATGATACTCAATGTCAAATAACCGTTCCGTTAGTTGTGTAAAAATAAAACTAAAAGGAATCAATAATAAAAATAAAGCACTGATTTCGGCGGAAAGCACGGGATGATGAAATAGAATATTTGGAAGTGCATAGAGAAATAAGAATGGAAGAAATGGAATCATTACACTATTCAATAAAATTTTTAACTGAGGTGATTTATATTTAAAATAACTAAACAATAAAATAATGAGTATTAAAATAAGTAAAAATAAAAAAGTAGCTAAAACAATATAAGAAAGAAAGTTATGCAAATTATTATTAATAATGCCAACATAACTAAGTAACATCGCAATTATAGGCAATAAATAAAGTACCTTAATATTGTTAAAAAGTAACCAATTAGCTTTTAAAAATGAAAAATAGTTTCTTAAAAAATGTAACAGTAACACTAAACATAACAACATACTACCTCGATTGGCCATAATTCCTATGATATCGAGACTACCAGAGGCACCAATACTCACATATGCCATGGAGACAGTTAGCATAAATAAGATGAGCAACCTTAAAAGCGAGTTGTTTTTCTGTTTATAATGCAAATAACATACAACAAATAATGTAAGAAAATAGTAACATGCAGGGATTAACAATATATAATAAAACCGTTCCGAAAAATCTAAACCACTTGGTTTAATATTAATAATTTCTCCGTTAGACTTTAATATTGTTAGTGAATTTGCAGCCCTAATTGTAAAATCATACTTAATATAAGAAATGTCTTCAATTTCAATATTATCTACTTTTAATACAATATCCCCCGCAGATATTTTCTGACCATCCACTAGTTGATCATGTGAATGCTCTATTACCCAGTTTCCCTTTTCTTCTATCAAATCTATACCCAAATAAGGCTTGCTATAAGGAACATATAGCAGGTAAACACCTAGCATTATGTAAACACTTATAGCAAGCATAAACCATTTTTGATTATATAAATTTAATTCCAAATAGGGTCTCTTAAGCATAGTACATCTTCGAATGAGTCAAGTATTGCCTGTTGTTCAATTGCAGAAACACCAATTAATGCAACTTTTTGTTCTTTTAACAGTGGTACTAGTGCTGGGTTTTCTTCTAGGTACTGAATTACATTAATCATAAAATCTCTCCTCATTTCATTAGTTTTATTAGGTATTCTTTACCTACCTTGTTTATAGCAACTTTTTCAAGATTATTCAATGCTTTTATCTTATAGAGATTTTTAATTGCAACCGCATAACGTATTGCACCACTATTTGTCAACTCAAGTTCTGTAACATTATTATCCAAAAATGTAACTATATCTTTATTATAATAGTTTATCACAGATTTTGATACACTATTTTTTTGTGCCATTAGATAAATAATTGGCAATGAATACTTTCTGTTTAAAAGATCATTTTTAGGTCCCCAAGTTTTTAAATCTAAAATATCATTTTTTATTTGTTGGATAATACCTATATATTTCCCGTACTCCTCTATTTCAGCAGTCACATTACCTTTTGCAAGTGCCTCACCAATGACGCAACTCATTGCTGTAAGAGACCCTGATTTTTGATCAATCATTTGTAAGTAGGATTGCTCATCTCGACAAGCATTAAGTACATCTAACTGCTGACCACTAATACTACGTAAAGCATATTGTTCAAGTAAACGCATGGCTATATCTTTATGTTCAAATGAAGTGTCATGTATAGCTCTAGATGACATTACGAGCAAGGCAAGTGCAGCATTTAAAGAAAGTTCAGGTGTTTTGCTCCAAATATAATCTGTATCCTTATCCTGCAAATCATCAATAATATCATAGGACAAAATTAGAAGTTCAATAGCTGCAGCAACTTTATATATATCTTCATTTAAACAATCAACAAATGCTTCATAATGCCAAAAACAGAGTTTACCAAATGAATAGCCCATTACTTTCTTTTCTGCTTTAAAACTTTTAAGCATTGATTTTAATTCATCACCAAGCATCAAATCATTTTCAATCAGACTGTCTAATGAATCATTAATACGTCCATCTATATCACCCAATAGTCCTCTACTCCCCTATACATATTGATAAATATTATACATATTAATGGGAATTAATTCTAGACTTTATGTGTTAAATGAATCACTCGCATTTTCTATTAATCACTATTATAAATACATAAATACCGCCAAAAAATGGCGGTATTTATAGATTGCACGCCATTTTTTTGCTAAGAAATAGTAAAAAAATGGCGGTGTCACAAAGGAGACCGCCAGTTTTTGGCGTTAACTGACCATTGAAATGGCGTCCTGACTGATGTTACGCTTAAGATAAGTAAAATACATTAGTATTGTATGTGACTCGATTTGCAATGCAAGCCTTATGATATTTTAAAGTTCTCTATAATATATTCTCCAACATTAAGGAGTGATTGAAATGACTAATGGAGTAAATGACAACGTGTTAATACTTACAGAAACTTTTTCATGTACAATTTCTGTCTCTGCAGAAGAAATTACTATTAAAAAGCCTTCTAATGAACAACAATCTATTGAACAATTGATCATTCAAGCTGAACAACGAGCTTATCAAGAAGCTTTAGCAGAGTATAAACATAAGTCTTCTATTTCTAACTTCATTTGTGATATTCCTGGATTTGAAGATACTTTTCAGCAAAAACTAGACACATATTTGGCGCAACATGACATTGTAAAAGTCCCAGAAAAAGGTTTACCATTATTGTCTTTAGTGAGCCCTTTTACATCTGGTTTGAATATCCATACACCGATGCTCTATAAAACTTCCCAGTACTGCATTGTTTACGCTAGAGGAACGCAGAATGGTCAAAATAGCAGTAACGTCGTTGAATTAAGCAGCTTTACAGACTCATCAACCGATTTCCCAAATATAGATCATAGTACTTCTTCAAAAATGGTTCATACAGTTACAGAGGAAAATGACGCCTATCAGTACTATCCAACCAATATTACTGGATTATTCATTAATAACAGCGGCATCTCTTTCAACATTAACTCAGCATTTAATATTTGGAGCAAAGCTTCCATTAAACATTAAGCAGATATTTTACGTTATGCACAGCTGTATGTGCTACTTGATTTAAGAGAAATTTATTGTTTACCTCAAATTTCACCCTTCTATGTGTGGCGAGGTGTGGCGCAATTTAACTAAAAACTCCTTGCCTTCCGTCCCTTTCACTTCCTAAAACAATCATTAACACCACCAATCCAACAAAAATACTTAGACTTCTAATTAATGGACTATCTCCTAAGTTAATTCCTAACTGTTCACACCCAGATCGCATTATGTTGCACTATTTAAGAAGTTAGATAACAAAAAAAAGAGGTGCCACAATTAACTTGTGAGACACCTCTGATGTTATTAACCTTTTACATAGTAAACATCTTGTCCGCTTTCGATGATATAGTCAGGTTTAGGCTTACCAGCATTAGCTTTATGACCAGCAATATGCTCAGGGCTCTTCTCCCAATTTTTCCATGCTTCTTCTGATTCCCAACGAACCATAATTAGCACTTCTTCATCTCCACGGCGTACTTTTTTTACAAGGACTTGCTTATCGATAAATCCTGGTTGCTGTTCAAGTAATGATGGACCATCTTTTTTAGCTCCAAATCGTTCAACAACCTTATCTCCGTTACCCTCTGTTACGACCATACGTTTAATTTGTACAAACATATTAGTTAAACGCCTTTAAAATATCTTCAGCTTTTGCAGTTTCTGATTGTAAACCGCCACCTGATAGGTACCAATATTCTGGATCAAGGTAATAAATTTTGCCGTTTTTAGCAGCGTTAGTAGCACCAACGATTTCGTTTTCAATAGCAGCTTTAGTACCAGACTCACCTTCTGGGTTAACGGCAGCGTCACGGTCAACTACGAATAAAATATCTGGGTTTGTATCACGTACATATTCGAATGAAGCGTTAGCACCATGTGTAGATGCTTCAATTTTATCATCTGCAGCTTTTACGCCAAATACGTCATGAATAACACCGAAACGTGAACCAGGACCATATGCAGATAATGAACCTTCATTCCCTAAAACGATTAATGCTTTGTCTTCAGATGAAGCAGTTTTCGCTTTAAGATCTTCTACTTTTGCTTCGTATGCAGCAAATGCATCAGCAGCTTCTTTTTCTTTATTAAAAATTTTACCAGCTAATTCAGTATTTGTTTTAAATGATTCCATGAAATTATTATTATCTACACCCACGAATACAGTAGGCGCAATTTTAGATAATTCTGCGTATGCAGACGCTTGACGACCAGAAATGAAAATGATGTCTGGGCTCATAGAAGAGATTGCTTCAAAATCAGGCTCTTTTAAAGAACCAACATTTACGTAAGTAGTGTCAGCATATTTGCTTAAATAGTTAGGTACTGATTGTTGTGGAACACCTGCAACTTCAACGCCTAAAGCATCTAAAGTATCAAGGAAACCATAGTCAAATACAACAACATTTTTTGGTTGTTCTTTTAGTGTTACATCTTCAAAAGTATTTTCACCCGATGTGCTACCTGGGATTGTAATTGGGTAAGCAGAAGCAGCTTCATTTTGCTCTTCAGCAGGCTTATTATCCGTTGAACCTTTATCATCTTCTTTTGATTCTTCTTTAGAACCACAAGCAGCTAATACTAAAAGCATCATTGCCATTAATACAGTAAGTAATTTCCAATTCTTCATTGTGAAATCTCCTTTAATTGTTTTTATATTTTTAGATAGTAATGACTATCTATTGTTACTAAGAGTTAAAATACACACAAATGCGACAACCATTTTGCTCTTGGACAGGAATATCCATATCATAGATTTCCTTTAGCGCATCTGAGTTAATAATGTCATTAGTAGGACCGTCTTTAACAACACGTCCATTTTTTAAAGCGACGATATGATCAGAATATACGGATGCAAAGTTAATATCATGTAAAACAATGACAACCGTTTTCCCTAACTCATCCACCAACTTGCGCAGTATTTTCATGATTTGCACGGAATGCTTCATGTCTAAATTGTTGAGTGGCTCGTCTAGTAAAATATAGTCTGTATCTTGCGCAATGACCATCGCAATAAATGCCCGTTGACGCTGACCACCTGATAATTCATCCAGATAACTATGTTGAATATCCGCTAAATTCATATATTGTATTGCCTCATCTACTTTTTGCTCGTCCTCAGGTTTTAGATTCCCTTTTGAATAAGGAAAACGACCAAAGGAAACAAGTTCACGTATTGTTAGGCGCACATTCATGTAATTTGACTGCTTTAAAATCGATACGCGTTTTGCAAAGTCATCAGATTTCCATCGACGCACATCTGACTTATCGAGTAGTACTTCACCAGTGTCTGCATTAAGTAAACGGCTTACCATTGAAAGCAGTGTTGATTTACCCGCACCATTTGGTCCAATAAAGGAAGTAATTTTACCTGGCGCAACGTCTACACTAACATCTTGAATGACCGGCTTTTTCCCAAAAAACTTAGAAATTTCTTTTACTTGGATCATCCTGCTGACCTACTTTCCTTCAATAATAGGTAGATGAAATACACACCACCTACAAAGTTTATAATAACGCTTAGTGTTGTATCGAAATTGAAAATACGCTCGACCATCCACTGACCACCGACTAAAGCAACGATACTCATCACACAAGAACCTGCAATTAACACAGAATGCTTGTATGTCTTGAAAAACTGATACGATAAATTCGCTACGATTAAGCCAAAGAATGTAATTGGACCAACAAGAGCTGTAGAAACGGCGATTAATATCGAAGATAATATAAGCATGCGTTGTACAAGCTTATCATAAGGTACTCCAAGATTTATTGCTGTATCACGACCGAGTGACATAACATCAAGTTGACTCATATGACGCCAGCCATATATAAAAGTACCTACAATTACAAGCCCTGCTAACCATACTAAATCTGAATTCACATTATTAAAGCTTGCAAACATTTTACTTTGTAAGCTTAGGAACTCATTAGGATCAATTAATACTTGGAAGAATGTTGTGACACTTCCCAAAAACGTTCCGACAATCATACCGACTAGCAGCAAGAAGTAAATCGGACGTTTACCTTCTTTGAACAATACTCGATAAAATATTAACGCGAAGATAACCATTGCTGAAACAGCTAGTAAAAAATTGTATTGCGCATTAATAACAAATATGGACATCGAGCCAAAGAAGTAATAAATAATTGTTTGCACCATCATGTATAAAGCATCCAGCCCCATAACACTTGGTGTTAATATACGATTATGTGTAATTGTTTGGAAAACTACTGTTGAATATGCAATAGCAATTCCCGTTAATGTCATCGCTACCACTTTAATAAGGCGACGAGGGAATGCATAATGATAGTTCCCATTAAGTGCATAAAAGACGTACAGTAACATAGCGACTACTGCTAGTCCAATTAATATCAACATTTTGGTACGGTTACGCATATGCTCTCCCCCTAAATAACATAATTAGAAAGATTGCACTTCCGATGACACCGACCGTCATACTAATCGGAATTTCATAAGGGAAAATCAATACGCGCCCTAAAATATCACAGAATAATAGGAACGACATACCGAGTAAAGCCGTGTGTGGTAATGTCTTTGCAAGGTTATCCCCTTTGAATAGCGATATAATATTTGGAATAATTAAACCAAGAAACGGAATCACACCCACTGTTAGTACCACAGTAGTTGTCACTAATGCTACTAACACTAAACCTAAATTCACAACGAATTTGTAGGAAAGGCCAAGATTTTTGGCAAAATCCTCACCCATTCCAGCTACTGTGAAACGGTTTGCATAAATGTAAGCTAAAATTAGAACAGGTACACTTATGTATAAAAGCTCATAACGACCTTTCATTATCAATGAGAAATCTCCTTGTAACCATGCAGAAATGTTTTGGATAATATCAGCCTTATACGCAAAGAATGTCGTAATAGAAGATAGGATATTTCCGAACATTAAGCCAATAAGCGGTATAAAAATCGCATCTTTGAACTTTATTCGATTTAATATTTGCATAAATATTAAAGTGCCGGCTAAAGCAAATATGAAAGCAAAGGAAATTTTTTGAAAGTACGTGACGTTTGTAAAAAACATCATTGAAATTAGTACGCCTAATTTCGTAGCATCTAAAGTTCCTGCTGTAGTTGGTGACACGAACTTATTCCTACTTAAGCTTTGCATAATTAAACCAGCAATACTCATACCTGCACCTGCTAACAAAATTGCCACAAGTCTTGGTATACGACTAATTAAAAATAGTCTAGTTTCTTCTGATCCGAAGTCTAATAAGTCACTTGGTTTAATGTTTACTACACCAATGAATAGTGACACAATAGACAACACAACAGTTGCTGTTAAAAGATATCTTATTTTCATTGTAATCCCCGGTAGATTCATTATTGAGTGTAATTAATAAACAGCTGAAAATGATTATCATTACTCACGATTCTCATTATAAGCATCTTTTTATTATCAGTCAACCTACTATTGAGAATTGTTCTCGCTTTATTTGGAAATACTTAAAAACTATGATTTTTCAACAAAAACACCGACAAAATGAGATATTTTTCTTTCGAAAGTAGTGCTCTATTTCCTCTGAAATTTCTAGTAAAATAAAAAGGTAATTGAGAATGACATAGCTTGCCCTTCTCAATCACCTTATTAAGCTACTCTTCTTATTCCTCGTAGCCATGCAAAAATTATGGACGCTACTAAAATAAAGCCTAAATAGCCCATTACTGAATATAATTTCGATACGAGTGTCGTAAAGCCCACTAGGCTAGCAAAAAAGCCTAGAACGCCCATAAAAATGACAGCAGCCTTAAAGCTTGGCTTTGTTGGTTTAAAAAACCGCACTGTAAAAGAATAAAACATTCCTACCGCTGTATTGTAGATCATTCCTAATAATGAAAATGACATTAATAAACCTACTATTGGATGAATTTCATTTGCTAATGCGAGCATTGGAATATCCATTCCAACAATAACGTTCATTTTAGCAAGAAGTGAAAAATGAATAAGTAAAATGAGGGCGCCTAATAATAGTCCCCCGATAATTCCACCCATGCCTGCAATTCGTTCATTACGAATAGCGCCACACATCACCGTGAGGAGAGAGAAGCAGACGCCGATATTAAAAGACATATATAGCAAAGCCGTTACCCACCAGCTTTTTGAGGAAGTTTGTAATTGTTGTTCAGCTATAACTGCTTGCTCTGCAAATGATAGATCCATCGTAGCTATTGAATAAACGGCAATAATCGTTACAACAGCTAACAAATAAGGCGTGGCAATGGCAATAATATTAATAATACTTTTTACATTCATCATAACGGTCATCATGGTAAGGACAATCATACAAATGCTCCCTAGCCATACTGGTAGTCCAAACATTTGCTCGAAGGTGGCGCCTGCTCCTGCAAACATAATGACTGACACACCAAACAAAAAAAGCGATAGAACAAAGTCCATTATAAAGCCGATAGTTTTACCAGAAATTTGATAAATCAAATCCTTATGAGACGTTGTCCGCAGCCTTGAACTAATTTGTGCTATACACATTCCCACAAAGGCAAACCAGAGTGTCGCTAAAAGAGCACCTAATATCCCCTTATTGCCATAACTTGTGAAATACTGAATGATTTCTTGCCCTGATGCAAACCCCGCACCGACGATAATTCCTACATAAGCACCGCCGATTTGCAAGCTCTTTTTCAATCACTTCTCTCCTCGACTATTTATCCCGTACTGACAAACAGAAGGAGGAAAAGGCTGCCTCCATCTGTTAAAGCTACTCTGTATAGACTTTCTTGCTAATTGTTAATTTATCAATGACAGTCATATTTGGCTTATAGCCTATGCCAACGCTGTGAGGCACACGAATAACACCATCTTCTACTACGACCTCAGGCATAATAATATCCTCATACCAATAATGGCTTGATCCTGCTGTATCCCCAGGTAATATAAAATTGGAGAGTGCTGTTAATGCGATATTATGCGCTCGTCCGATTCCCGCTTCCAACATGCCACCACACCAAACAGGAATATCATGCTCTTGACAATAGTCATGAATTTTCTTAGCCTCTGTTAAACCACCTACACGCCCAATTTTTATATTAATGACACCACAGCTACCTAGCTCAATTGCTTTACGGGCATCTTCAAGTGATGTAATACTTTCATCTAAACATATTGGTGTTTTCATCTGCTTTTGAAGCTTAGCATGATCTATTATGTCGTCAGCTGCAAGTGGTTGCTCAATCATTAGAAGGTTAAATGCATCCAACTGTTGTAGCACTTTTACATCTTTTAATGTATACGCTGAGTTTGCATCTGCCATTAATGGCAAATCAGGAAATGTAGCACGGATAGCTCGAATTACTTCGACATCGTACCCAGGTTTTATCTTTACCTTTACTCGTTTATAACCCTTTTCTACATAGACCTTTATCACATCTAAAAGTTTTTCAGTGCTAGCTTGAATTCCTAAACTAATTCCTACATCAATATAATCTTTGCTTCCACCTAACGCATGGGCAAGGGACTGTTTCGTTTGCTGTGCATAAATGTCCCACACAGCCCCTTCAATAGATGCTTTGGCCATACAATTACGCCGAATAGGAGCAAACAAGGCACTAACCTCATCTGGATGCGACAGCTCTTTATGTAGCAAGATAGGCATTAAAAAGTCCTCTAACATATGCCATGTCGTCTTTAATGTCTCCTCTGTGTACCATGGTGCTACAAAAGCAACTGTCTCTCCCCATCCAATCGTTCCAGACGCATCCCTCGCCTCTAAAAGCAATAGCTCTTTTTCACTCACAGTACCAAAACTTGTTGTGAATGGCGCCTTCATAGGCATTTTTAAATGTCTTATTGTAATTTCTTCTATTCTCACAAAATTCACTCCTTAGCTTTATTATAAAGCCAATAAAGAGCGTTTGACTAACAGATAAAAATGAATATATTCTTTTTGCTTTTTCACCCGAACAATTGCATATTCTTGATCAAAAAAAGTAGTTAATATTGTACGAATCTTATAACGCCAGTCCTCTGCCAGTTTCGGACTTTCCACTTTCATCTTTTGTAAATACTGGGGAAATGGGACTAAATAAGCGTCCTTATAAAATCTTTGGTTACTTGGAAACGCACTATCTTTATCGAGCACAGGTAATCCATCAACCGTCAACGACCACGACACTACTTGTTCTGCCGCTTCTTCTAGCTCATCCAAACTATCGTCTGCATGCTTGCGCTCAACCCACCACTCTACTGCAATGCGGTCTGAGGGCAGTCCATCATTAAAATCATCTTGCAACGGACCGTAATAATCTATTTCATACTGATTGCTAAATGCATCTAGCTTTAAAAACGATAAATTTGCCAAATGCGCTTCTAATGGATCAATTAGCCAACGGACAAGCTGAAACCCATTCTCTCGCGCATATTCTTGCTGGGCATGCTTCAATAACTCTCCTACACCTTGTTCACGATATGTTTTTTCGACGCCAATCATGTGTGAGTGTAGATACATTTTTCCTTCGCGGTAACCTACAAAGCAGTAATTAAACCCAATTAGTCGACCTTCTAAATACGCACCAAGTAATAATCCGCCATTTTGAACAGCCGCTAGCATTTGATGTGAGGGAATTGCCTGACTTCCCCAGATTTCAACATTTAAGAATTGCACCTCAGCAATTTCCTCAGGTGTCATCATTTTTTTTATAGAAACGTTTTCTAACATTATCTGATGCCTCCTTTATGTTTCGAGTTCTAATGCTCCTAATACAGCGTTTGTAAGAATTTCAACTCCGGTTACAAGTCTAGCCTGCTTAAATTTCATTTTCGGATGGTGGAGTCCTGGTGTTAATCCGCAGCCTAGTCCAAGCATCGTCGATTTTAAATGTGGACGTTGAACTGCATAGTGGTGAAAATCTTCTCCTCCTGGTGTATGCACAGGCTTTCGTAAATTAGATAACCCCGCTGCCTTTACAATGGCTTGTTCCATAACATATTGAGCAGTTGTGTCTACCTCCGCTGCCACAATATTAGCAACTGTACGTAACTCAATTTGCACTTTATGCAAAATTTTCGAAGAATCAATTACACGTTTAACACCTTGTGCGAGTGTATCCATTACATCATTTCGTTGTGCTCTTATATCAATCGTAAAGGCTGCTCTTCCTGGAATAATATTACCTGACTCACCCCCAGCTTGAAATTTTGTCATCTTAACGGATACAGGCACCATGGGATCTGTATGTATGGTGCGTAAATCTTCTATAATTGTAGCACCTACTTCAATTGCATTTACACCAAGGTGTGGTCTTGCCGCATGTGCATCCTCACCGATGATTTCACCTTCAAGTAAACGAGATGCTCCATGATATAAAGCTGCACAATATGTGCCGTCCTCAAGCTCATGTACGGGTCTTAAATGGACTCCAAATAAAAAATCCAAATCATCAATAATGCCCTCTTTTAGAACGGCTAATGCACCTGTCCCTTTTTCTTCAGCCGGTTGGAAAATAACACGAATTGTGCCTTTGTATGATTGAGACTGCTCTTTCAAAAGTAAAAGAGCACCGATTGCCATTGTCATATGTCCGTCATGACCACAAGAATGATTTGCTTTAAACTCACCATCTACTTCTTGCCATAATGCATCAATATCCGTTCGTAAACCTACTTTTGGGTTTCCATCACCAATATCAACATACAGCCCTGTGCTATTTTTAAAGCGTTGTGGTGAAAATCCTTCACGCGTCAGTAAATCAAAAATATAATTTGTTGTTTCTACCTCTTTCCAGCTTATTTCTGGATTCGCATGTAAATACGTAAAAATCTCCATTAATCTTGGCCTCAAACGATCCAATGCTTCTTTCATGACAACCACCCCCTTAAAAATGTTACTAGTAAGATTATTATAACTAAAAACAGCCCTATTCGACAGAAAATTAAATTATCTTCTAGCTAATAGACTACACAAGAGAAAAAAAGATGCAGGGACATTACTCAAAAACTTTTAAAAGCAGGGCAAAGGTGTATGTAAATTTGCTATTTAGTATGAATAAGGACTTAGCTATCTTTCTTTTGCAATAGATAAAATTTAGCAGATAAAAATAGTTGATTGTAGCGGAATCGGTGACTCCTGCGGGAACGCACGCATAGTAAGACGCAACAGACCACGCGTTAGCGAGGGTTGCGACTTACGGTGTGCCCACGGAAAGCAACCGCCGTAACGGACATCAACGGTATAGCAAAAAAGTGTTAGATTGACTGCAGTCAATCTAACACTTTTTTCTTTTGTCTAGCCTCTTTAACTAATTAATACCACGCATCGCTTTAGAAATAATAGGTGAAAGTACTAATAAGAGTATGCCAATAAGAATTGACAATGATCCTAAAAATCCGAAATACGTGAATTCGCTTACAACTTCATATACTTTTACTAGCTGAGCGTTAATTGCTTGAGCCGCAGCACTCGTTAAGAACCATAGTGACATTGTTTGTGCAGCAAAAGCTTGTGGAGCTAATTTCGTTGTTGCAGACAGACCTACTGGAGACAATAATAATTCCCCAACTACAACTAAGAAGAATGATAATACTAACCACAATGGACTTACTAAAGCTTGTCCACCTGAAAGATGTGCAGGAATCATCATTACTAAAAACGATAATCCGGCAAAGAATAGTGAATAAGAAAACTTACGTGGTGTCGATGGTTGCTTATCGCCCCATTTTAACCATAGCATCGCAAATAATGGCGACATGGTAATAACGAATAATGGGTTTAGCGATTGGAACCAAGACGATTCAAGACGAAAACCACCTATATTTAACTGTGTACGCTCATCTGCATACGTTGCTAAAATTGTTGCACCTTGTTCTTGAATAGCCCAGAACATAACCGCTGCTAAAAACAATGGAATATATGCAAGAAGGCGAGATTTCTCATCTTTTGTTGTTTTCTTACTGCGATACATATAAATAAAGAACACTGCTGGAATTAACACACCAAGAGCCGTAATAATTAAGCTAAAGACATCCATTGTTAGTACACCAGTTTTAATACCAATGCCACCTAAAACAATAATGATTAATGCTACAATACCGAATTGCGTAAAGACTTTTTTACGTTCCTCCGGTTTTAACGGGTTATTTACTTGTAAGCCCGCTAATCCTAAATATTTTTTCTCTGTTACTTTAAAAACAATTAATCCGACTAGCATACCAACTGCTGCTAAGCTGAAGCCTAAATGGAAACTATACTTTTGTCCAATTGTTCCGACAATAAACGGTGCAATGAATGCACCCATATTAATACCCATATAGAAAATCGAGAATCCTGCATCACGACGGCTATCTGTTTCAGCATAAATATCCCCTACAATACTTGAGACATTCGGTTTTAATAAACCAGTACCGATAACAATAAACGCCATAGAAGCAAATAACATTGTTATACCGCCAGGGAATGCTAGCAGTAAGTGACCGATCATAATTAACACGCCACCATAAAAAATCGTTTTGCGTGTCCCTAAAAGTCGATCGGCTATCCAGCCACCAATAATACCTGACATATAAACAAGCGAACCATAGATGGCCATAATTGAATTCGCTGTACCGCGATCAAGACCTAATCCACCTTCATTTAATTCATAATACATGAAGAAGATTAGAATCGCTCGCATACCGTAGTATGAAAAACGCTCCCAAAATTCTGTGAAAAATAATGTAAAGAGCCCTCTAGGGTGTCCGACAAATCCATTTTGAGGGACAGATTTTACAATTTCATCTTTAGTAGACATACAATTTCCTCTCCCACTTTCATTATTCCTTAAAAATATTGTTCCCCATTGATAAGGATAAAAAACTATGTTTCATCATACTAAAGCGTTTTTATTACTTTCGCAAGAGTTTTAAAAAATGTTGAAAATTTGTCATTTTTCTTTATATTCAGACTGATTAAATAATATTTTATTAAATATATTGAAATATCTACGTTTTCTCACTCTTCCCTATCCTCTATAAAAAAGTATTTAAATTTAAAGTTAGAAAATAATGAATAGTAAGATATTCGAACTAAAAAAAATCAACAGCAATGATTGCTGTTGATTTTTCAAACAATGCTATTCAAATTGATAACCGTAACAGCAAACTAATCCGCACATTGATTATCTTATTGCTATTTAACAACGAAATGTTGATATTTTGCGTAATCCGCTTCTTTTGCTTCAAGCTTTAGTAATGTGCCATTTTCTTCATATGCCGTTTCATAAATAGTTGCATTTTCATTTAAATAAGAAACTACATTGCCCTGCTCATATGGTACAAGCATTTTACATGTGACATAATCAGAAAAAATATGCTGTCGTATAATTTGTAATAGTTCATCTAAACCATTACCCTGCTTTGCAGAAATCCAAATATTATCCCCACTAATGACAGGATACGGAACATTTGCTAAGTCTGCTTTGTTATAGACATATATAGTAGGGATTCCTTCAACGCCAACTGCCTTTAACGTTTCGTTTGTAACATCCATCATAAAACCATGCTCTGCATTAGAGACATCCACAACATGAAGCAATAGATCAGCATCACGTGCTTCTTCGAGTGTCGAGCGAAACGCCTTTACTAGATGATGCGGCAATTTACTAACAAAGCCGACTGTATCTGTTAATAAAAATGACTTCTTATCATGTAATTCAATATAACGGACAGACGTTTCAAGTGTTGCAAACAGCATATCCTTTTCAAATACTTGTTTGTGATCTTCTTGACCAATTTTAGCGAGTAGTTGGTTCATAATTGTCGATTTGCCGGCATTCGTATATCCTACAATGGACACAACAGGTACGGCGTTTTTCCGACGTTGTTTTCGTTGCGTCTCTCGCTGTTCCTTCACTTGCTCTAGATCTTTTTTGATTTTTGAAATCTGATCTTCAATTTTACGACGATCTAGCTCAAGTTTCGTTTCACCGGCTCCACGGTTTTTAAAACCGCCTCCAGTGCCACCGCCTTGTCGGCTTAACGAAGCATGCAACCCGACTAATCGAGGAAGCATATATTGAAGTTGCGCCAACTCTACTTGCATTTGCGCTTCACGTGTTTTTGCACGGCGGCCAAAAATATCTAAAATCAACATCGTTCGATCGATTACTTTCGTCTCTAAATCACGCTCTAAATTACGGATTTGTGAAGGTGATAATTCATCATTAAAAATCACCAGATTGGCTTGCGCTTCTTCATAAAAGCTTTTTATCTCTTCGATTTTACCCGTGCCAACATAATGTGAAGATGTGACACGCTCTAAATTTTGTGTAACTACGCCTAAGACTTCCACATTTAATGCTTCAGCTAAATTTGTTAACTCTTCCATAGAATACTCAAAATGCTTATCATTGCGTAAATTTACGCCAACAAGAATAGCTTTTTCTAGTAAAACATCTACTTCTTTCAATTTTTCCACTCACAATCCTCCCACCAACGCCTTGGTGACGCTACAGCAAATTTTCTTCATCTTACCATATAATGCCCGGATCTGTGTCTTTTAGTCGAGTTCTATTAATTCCCCCAGAGCGCTAGTTATTTAATAAAATTACTCTAGCGTTGAATTTTAATTGCTAAAAACAAATGCGCCCTAAAATTAGGCGCATTCGAACTGTAGATAAACTCTTTTTATTTCCTTAGCCTATTATAATGAATAAATCTACCTGAAACACTTCCACAAAATTTTACAGGCTTAACCTGCTTTATATAAGAAACGAACAATATGCACTTTTTAAAGTATTGTGCATCATTTCCCTCGTTCTTCTTTTAATAATGATACGCTACGATTAAATTCGTCTTCAATCTCTTCATTTCTTTTATATGTCATCATACTAACAATAACGGCTACTACTAAACAAACTAGGAAGCCTGGTACAATTTCGTAAAGAGCCGTTGAAAGTGATTCTATTTTCCCCCAAACAAAGGCTGTTAATGCACCCAACACCATCCCACTCAGCGCTCCGTAATTCGTCAATCTCTTCCAATATAATGATAATAAAATAATTGGTCCAAACGCCGCTCCAAAGCCAGCCCAAGCAAAACCTACTAAATTTAAAATAGAGTTTTCAGGGTTCCAAGCTAAAATTGCCGCAATAATTGCTACTACTAATACTGCCATTCGGCCAATAAAAACATAATGTTTGTCGGTAGCTGTTTTATTAAACAATGCCTTGTATATATCCTCGACAAGTGCTGAAGAAGTGACAATTAATTGCGATGAGATCGTACTCATAATTGCCGCTAAAATAGCTGCCAACATGATACCTGCAATAAATGGATGGAACAAAATTTGGCCAAGTACAATAAACACTGTTTCAGCGTCCTTTAATTCCCCAGCATTTTGCTGGTAGTATGCAACGCCTACTAATGCGGTTGCAAGTGCACCTGCAAGACTTAAGATCATCCATCCAATACCAATACGACGAGCCTGTTTTGTCTCCTTCACAGAACTAATCGCCATAAAACGTACGATAATATGTGGTTGCCCAAAGTATCCTAGTCCCCAAGCAAGAGAAGAAATAATCGCGGCAGCAGTTGCTGTCGCAGGCAATAAACTTATATGCTCTGGGTTAACTGCCTTAATGGATTCTACAGTTTCACTAAATCCACCAGTTAAAAATAACCCGAATAACGGTACTGTTATAAGTGCTAAAAACATAATTAGTCCTTGCAAAAAGTCTGTATAACTCACCGCTAAAAAACCACCAAACAATGTATAGGCAACAACTACACCTGATACTATTAATAAACCTGTATGGTATTCATAGCCAAATGAACTATCAAAAAACTTCCCACCAGCTACCATTCCTGAAGATACATAGAATGTAAAAAATATAAGTATGATTAGCCCAGAGGCAATTCGGATTAATTTCGTATTATCACGTAATCGATTATCCAAATAACTTGGAATTGTAATAGAGTCATTTGAAACTTGCGTATAAACTCGTAATCTCGGTGCGACAAACATCCAATTTAAATATGCACCGATTGTTAACCCGATTGCAATCCATGCCTCAACAAGTCCTGATACATAAATCGCACCTGGCAACCCCATTAATAGCCAACCAGACATATCCGCAGCACCAGCACTGAGGGCTGTAACAGCAGGCCCTAACGAGCGTCCCCCTAGCATGTAATCCGTTAAATTTGAAGTTTTTACAAATGCATACCAACCGATTCCTAGCATTGTAATCATATAAATAATAATAGCGATTAGCTGATAAGTGTTGTCCGACATAAGTCTTCCTCCTATCCACAATTATTCTTTACCTTCAAAATACTTTTCACCATAAATATACCGTAAAATTATTAAAAACAAAATCATTTATCTGAATATTCGATATACCGATTGTTTAAAATTGAAAATAACAATGAATTAATAAAATTGTGTTACACTAATGCCATCTATTACACAACGAAGAAGGCGAAATAAATGACATTTGAAGAAATGAAAGCACAGCTACAAGAGCAATTTTCACAACAACAACTCGTTGCAGCTACAATCAGTCAACCTCGTATGAAGTCAAATGAAGTAAAGCGTATTAAACTAAAGCCCATCATGCTGAAAGATGCTTATCATATACAAATTGAATACCAATATGAACGTATTTTAAAACATGAGAACGTCATACTAGCTGATTTTCCTCCTAAGCTCGAGCTGTTTTTTGCTGACTTCCGTCAAGCACATATCGATTTTATTGATGAAAAAGTTCAGGTGCAACTATCGAAAAAGAACAAAGTGTTATGGAAGTCTGATAAAGCAGCTACACCAAAGGAAGTAAACTTATCACATAACCGCAAGAAAAACTATTTACTTGATGAGTCCTCCCCCTATCCTTTTTTAATTCGCTTAGGTGTACAAAGTGAAGAAGGGAAAGTAAAAAAACAAAAATACGATAAATTCAAGCAAATTAATCGCTTCATTGAATTTATCGACGATGCCTTAGCCTATTTGCCAAAAGATCGCCAAGTGCGTATTTTAGATTTTGGTTCAGGGAAATCATATTTAACGTTTGCCTTATATCATTACTTAAAAATTGAAAAAGGTTTGGATATTCGTGTCACTGGCTTAGATTTAAAAAAAGAGGTTATCGAGGAATGCTCACGTATTGCACAGGATTTAGGCTACGAGCAACTTGAATTTTTAGTTGGAGATATTAATGACTATAATGATGAATCAAATGTTGACATGGTAGTGACTCTCCATGCCTGTGATGTAGCAACAGATATGGCATTATCACGCGCAGTGAAATGGGGAGCAAGTGTTATTTTAAGCGTCCCATGTTGCCAGCATGAGTTAAACCGTCAACTTGATACACCTGCACTCGACATCATGCTACAGCATGGTCTTGTCCGCGAACGCTTTGCTGCATTGGCTACCGATTCGATTCGCGCAGAGATTTTATCACTTGTTGGCTATGAAGCACAATTACTGGAATTTATCGACATGGAGAACACACCGAAAAACATTTTAATTCGAGCGTATTATACTGGTAAAAAGCCAAGTGCACAGCAACGTGCTAAGTACGACGCTTTTGTAACATTGTTGAATGCGAAGCCATTTTTGGCAAATGAATTAACATCTTATTTATAAACTATGAGAACCCGAGGCACATTATGTGCCTCGGGTTCTTTTTATAGCTCTTGTCGCAATGCTTGAATAACATCAATTTTTGTTGCTTTACGAGCTGGTCGGTAGCCTGAAATCATAGCGACACCAATACTGATAGCTGACGCAATAATAACGAGCTGCCATGGAATAAGTGAAAATGTAATATCAGACGAACCAAACGCATCTTCACCTGTTGCCGCTTTTAAAATTAACGGTAAAATCGCATTTGCTGTAAAGCTAATAGCATACGAAATCACTACAGCAATGATTGTTCCAAAAATGCCGATAAATGTACTTTCCATTAAAAATAAACGTTGAATAAGCTTTGGACTTGCTCCGATTGCCTTTAATACTCCAATTTCACGTGTACGCTCTGTAACCGCCATTGTCATCGTATTAAAAATCCCAATAGAGGCGATTAATACGGCAATTGTTCCAACAAAAATTAAACCAATCTTCAATACAAGGAAAAATACATCCATTTGATCTAATTGTTCAGTCACTGAATACACATTGTAGCCTTTGTCTTTTAGCTTTTCCAAAATAGGCTTTACATGCTCTAAACTGTCTGCATATATATTAAACTCCGAATTAAATACCTCATCTTCTGGTATATCATCTAATGCCGCGAAACTGCTGACTATTGCCTCTTTCTGTTTTGAATCCATATAAACTGTATTGTCAATCATCCAATCATAAGAAGGCTTCTTTGTCACACCGACAATCGTATATTTCACCTTTTCAGTTTCAGATACTCCATTTGAATTAGATATTAAAGATAACTCGATCTCTTTACCTATTACAGACTGTTTATATCCCTCTTCATTACCATCATAATACGTTCCCTCTGCCTCAGCCTTTTTACTTTTTTCTTTTATCGTATCGCGATCGGCGTCATTTAATAATGTTTGACCGAAATGATATCCAACAATAATCTCATTCGGCTTTGTTGGATACTGTCCTTGGGCAAGTTTCCCAGTGACATCCTTAAAATCTTTCATATTCGTTAAGATTAAGTTTGAATTCGTATCACGATCTTCAAAATATGAATGCGCACTTGCATTAATCGTAATCGTTTCAAGCACTGTATTAACATTTTCTATCGTCTTTATTTCATCTTTCTGTTGCTCTGTAAATTGTGACCCATCATATACTTGTATTTTTGTTACATTTTCATCCGAAAGTATCTCGTTACGAATTGAATCCTGTAGTCCAAACCCTACGGATGCAAGGACAATTAAAAACGCACAACCCATCGTTGCAGCCAGCACCGTCATGAATACACGTAATTTATTTTTCTTTATATGTTGTATAACAAAGTCTAATTGATCTTTCCATATCATGTTATTCTGCCTCCTTCACAAGCTCGCCGTCATACATTCTGAAACGTCGATGAGCAATAGTCGCCACTTCTTCATCGTGCGTAATAATGACAAAGGTTAAGCCAAGCTCACGATTTAAACTTTGAATTAAGAGTAAAATATCTTGTTCTGTTTCAGAATCTAAACTCCCCGTTGGCTCATCCGCGAGCAATATTGGAGGATTGGTAATCAATGCTCTTGCAATACTTACACGCTGTTGTTGACCGCCTGATAATTCATTTGGATAATGGTCAGCTACTGCAGTTAATCCAACCTTGTCCATTATCTTCTTCACTTTTTCTTTACGTATAGCTTTGCTAGCACCTTGCAATTTCAAAGGCAATTCAATATTTTCAAATGCTGTTAAACCCGGCATGAGTTGAAAGTTTTGAAAAATAAATCCGAACTGGCGCAATCGAAAAGCTGCACTCTCTGTTTCATTAAGCTTCGCTGTCTCTTGCCCATTCACCTTAATAGAGCCTTGCTCAGCCTTCATAAACCCTGCTAATGTTTGAAGCAATGTGGATTTTCCCGAGCCACTTTTGCCGACAATTGCGACGATCTCGCCTTTTTTTACCTCAAAATTAACACCCTTTAATACAGGTACATGCTTTTCCTTGCCCTTTTTCCCAATTAAAAATGTATGTTGTAAGTTCTCGACTTGAATCATTTTGTCTTAATGCCCCTTTCTCGTACTTTCTCAATTGTAGAAAATAATTCTTAAAAATATTGAAGGATAAAAATGAAGATATTCTTAAGAAAATAGGGAACACTATGTTTAAGGGGCGTTTCTTTACATTGCGTTTACAATTCGATTTATCCAGCAAGTATAATCGAGTGATTGTAAATGCTATATTCTGTACTAAACAGACTATATTTTTCACAAAAATACTTATTATATAGGCATTTTTCTGTACCAATAGTAATAAATACACAAGCAACACAGCATATTTGTGAACAAATTGTATATTACAGGATTGTAAAGTTTTATGTAGAGAAGATAAATTTTATGTAGATAAACGAAAGATTTTGTTATGATAGTAAAGTTTAAAGGTTGATTATTTTATATACATCCAGGAGGATTTCATTTACATGCTTAACTCAAAAAAACAAGACCCTTTCTTTATAGCATTGCATAAAATTGCAGAAAACATGAGAGAGGCCGTACATTACGCAAATGATTTTCGTATTACAAGTGTAGCTGACTTAAAAGAGATTAGCATTACAATGAAGAATTACGAAACAGCTGGCGATAAACTCATTCATGAACTTATCGTGATGCTAAACAAATCATTTATGACACCGATTGAGCGCGAGGATATTTTAGAATTCGCAATCCGTATGGACGACGTGTTAGATGGTACGGAGCATTGTATCGCTCACTTTGAAATGTTCTCCTTAACAGAAGTTGATGAAGCGATGCGTATTTTCTTAGGCTATATTTCAAAAAGTGCCGACGAAATTGTTAAAGCTACTGAAGAGTTAAAGAAAAAAAATCTTATCGGCATGCGCCCACATGCAATTTTAATAAAAGACTATGAGCGCGAATGTGACGAAGTACAAAGAACTTCGATTAAGCAATTGTTTTTAAATGAAAAAGATCCAATCCGCATCATTAAGTTTAAAGATATTTATGAACAACTAGAGGATATCGCTGATTATTGTCAAAACGTTGCAAACACAATGGAAACAATTATCATGCGTAACGCGTAATTAGGAGTGGATCACTTACAATGAATACAATAATTATACTAACCGTATTGGTCGTCATCTTTGCCCTAACATTTGACTTTATCAACGGTTTCCATGATACAGCAAATGCTATCGCAACTTCGGTTTCAACTAGAGCATTGCCTCCACGTGTTGCCATTATTATGGCGGCGACGATGAACTTCATCGGTGCTATAACTTTCGTTGGTGTAGCAAAGGCTCTAACAAAAGATATTGTAGATCCATTCTCTTTAAATGCATTTCAAGGAGATACAACAGGTTCTGTCGTTATTTTAGCCGCATTAATTTCGGCTATTATTTGGAACCTGCTTACTTGGTACTTTGGTATCCCTTCAAGTTCTTCACATACATTAATCGGTTCAATTGCTGGTGCAGCAGTTGCTTCTGCAGGCTTTGGCGTACTTAACTACGGTGGTTTTACGAAAATTATTATGGCTTTAGTATTTTCACCAATCATCGCGATTTGTGCCGGCTTTCTAATGATGTCTCTGTTTAAATTATGGTTTAAAAACTTAAATCTATATCGTACGAACAAAGGCTTCCGTACAATGCAAATTTTTACAGCGGCTATTCAATCGTTTACACATGGTACAAATGACGCGCAAAAAGCAATGGGTATTATGACAATGGCGTTAATCGCTGGAGGCTTACACACTGGGGATGATATTCCTTTTTGGGTTCGAGCTGCTGCAGCAATTGCCATGGGTCTTGGTACTTCTATTGGAGGCTATAAAATCATTAAAACAGTCGGCGGTAAAATAATGAAAATCCGTCCTGTTAATGGCGTTGCAGCGGATTTAGCGTCTGCTACTGTTATTTTCGGTGCGACATTAGTTCACTTACCAGTATCGACAACACACGTTATTTCCTCATCAATCATGGGCGTTGGTTCAGCACAGCGTGTTCGTGGTGTAAACTGGGGAATGGCACGTAAAATTGTGACAACTTGGATTATTACAATGCCAATATCAGCTGTTATGGCATCCGTTATTTACTTTATATTATCTTTATTCTTCTAAATTTTACGGCACTTTCTGCTCACAGAAAGTGCCTTTTTAGGTGCCTTTTCAGGTGCCTTTTTAAGTGACAGGCACTCACACAATTCTCGCACAATTAGGAGCAACCCTTTGCAAACATTTTTGATATCCAAGTAAAACATCCACGAAGACTCCTGTGGAAGCGCGCGTAACGTTAGATGTAACAGGCGCCGCATCAGCGATGGTTGCGACTTACGTTGTGGACGCGGAAAGCGCAGTGGATTTTTACGCTTTAGGAAAATTGTCGTTTGAGCAGGAGTTTTTACTTTGTCACACGACAAAAAGCGACACATCCTTTACACTAGTTTAAAAGGGGGATGCTTTATAATTATGAAAACTTTTTCAGCTTTTATCACTGCACATGCGAAAGCTATCGTTGCAATTTGGATTGTTATTTTTATCGCAATGGCTGTGTTTGCTATACAGCTTCCAAGCAAACTGCATGGAGATGGCTTTTTTGTTGAAGCTGATCATACTTATGTCACAAATGAACTAGCAAAAACATTCGACTTACCTGCAGAAACTATAATGGTTGTCTTTGACCAAGTAGACAATAAAAAAATCGAAGACACCTTACAAAAACTCGATGATATTCAAGAAATCCATTCAATCCAATCACCACTGGAGGATTCTTCGCTACAAAAGAATGGCATCGCCTATGCCATGGTACATTTTAAAAATAACATTGAAAATTTGCCCGATACAGTTAAAGAAGTTCGAACATTAATTGAGGAGGAAGGCATTAGTATTACAGGTGGGCCTGTGATTTCTGAAGATATAAATGAAGCTAGTCAAAAAGACTTGGCTTCTGCTGAAGCCATTGGATTACCAATCGCTATTGTCGTACTATTACTAGCCTTTGGGACCGTTGTAGCAGCAATTTTGCCAATTATAATCGGTGTCGTTACGGTTGTCACAGCATTTGGATTGTTGACACTACTTAGTGGTAGCGTTAACTTATCTATTTTTGTCTTAAACATTGTACCAATGCTAGGACTTGCCCTCAGTATTGACTTCGCTCTACTATTTATTAATCGCTATCGTGAAGAACGTGGTCACTCTACAATTGCAGATGCAATACAAATTGCTATCCAGACAGCTGGTCGTTCAATAATCTTTTCTGCTGTTTGTGTCATGATTGGCCTTGGTGCCATGATCGTAATTGACGTTGAAATATTCCGCAATATTGCGCTAGGTGGCACAATTGTCGTGTTGTTCGCAGTGCTGTCAGGTCTCACATTATTACCTGCTACAATGATGGTGTTGGGAGACCGTCTAAATAAGTGGCGCATAATACGCGTAAAGCCTGGTGGGACAAATCGTTGGCGCAGTTTTGCTGGCTTTGTTATGAAGCGACCTGTCACAATTGTCATTGTTGCATTATTGTTACTTGGTATCGGGATGATTCCATTAAAGGATATTAAACTAGCTATACCTCAAGTGGATTCTTTACCAACTAAATATGATGCACGTGCAGCATACGATAAATTAGATGACACGTTTGGGCTCGGTGATACTTCGATTTTATATTTACTAGCTGAACGTAAAGAAGGCTGGGAGGATGAGAAGGCAAGAGAGCTACTGTTTGATATACAAGAACAGCTGCTTGACGATCCACTCGTTGATCAAGTATCAACTATTTATACGGCCGCGAATATAAAATCGCCAGAGGAATTAACAGCATCTTTGGAAATGCCACAAGTTGCAGAACAATTAAAACCACTTATTCATACCTTTTCGAAGGATACACAATTGTTTATTCCTATTACATTAAATGTAGCTGGTTCGTCCTCTGCTGCACAAAAATTTGCAAGAACATGGATGAACAAAGATTTAAACGTCGATTTTAAACTAGGTGGACAAGGTAAATTCAATCAAGAGATTTTCGATGAAATTGCCAATAAAATAGTATTCGCTGTCTTAATCATTATCGTGTCAACATTCTTTATTTTAATGCTTGCCTTCCGTTCGGTTTTAATTCCTCTCAAGGCAATCATTATGAATATTATTGGGCTATCCTCAGCGTTTGGGATACTCGTATATATATTCCAATATGGACATTTTGGAATAGAAGCTGGCACAATTGTCCTCATCATTCCGGTTATTGTATTTTGCCTTGTATTTGGTTTAAGCATGGACTATGAAGTATTTTTAATATCTCGAATACAAGAGGAATATCAAAAAGGTGCGGATAATACTCGTGCGACAGTGGAGGGTCTTACATCTACTAGCCGTATCATTACATCTGCTGCGCTTATTATGATTGTTATTACAGGAGCGTTTGCTTTTACCGACGTTATGCCTGTAAAGCAAATCGGTGTTGGTATTGCCATTGCTATCGCAATTGACGCTACAATTATTCGCCTTATGCTTGTCCCAAGTCTTATGAAGCTATTTGGCGACTGGAATTGGTGGTTACCATTTGCTAAGAAGAAGTAATTTCTATTAACAAAAATCCGAGAACGTCAATTTACATCGTTCTCGGATTTTTCGTTTAAAAATATTTACGATACCACTCTCTTGCTGAATCTACTTCAGGCATTGTAAGCTGGTGACCATAGTTAAACCATGCTGTCGTGACATTAGCGCCTGCACCAGATAAAAGTGACTCTAAATCTTCTGATTCCTGCGCTGAACACAGCGGATCATTTGTTCCAGCTGCAATAAATACAGGCGTATTAGTTAATACAGGTAGTTCGATTCCTCGTCTTGGCACCATCGGATGATGTAGAATCGCACCTGCCAACGCATCTTTAAAATGGAATAATAAACTTGCTGCAATGTTTGCGCCATTTGAGTAACCAATAGCTACAATACGTGTACGATCAAATCCGTATTGCTCTGCTGCTGTTGCCAAAAAGCTTTGTAATTCTTGTGTACGGAAGATTAAATCTTCTATATCAAAAACACCTTCAGCTAAACGACGAAAAAAACGAGGCATACCGTTTTCTAATACATTACCGCGTACACTTAAAACATTAGCCGTTGCATCAATTTCCTTTGCAAGGCTAATTAAAGAATGCTCGTCTCCACCTGTACCGTGTAATAACAATAAGGTAGGCTTTGTTTCATCTGTTCCTTTATGAAATATATGTTGCATGAACACATCACCTTTCAATTATCTTGAATTCGAGATAATTGTAGCTTGTGGTAAAATTAAATTCAAACTTTTTGACTTATTAAATTCACGATTTTCGCTATTTGGCTGTTCTTCATTGTTTTTATAGAAATTTTGAATCGTAAAAACTGAAAATAAGCATGCAATTACTAAAACAATAAGTACAACTCCCACCAATTTTTTACCACTCATTGCGCGTTTTCCCCCATATTACTTAGTTCTTTTTACGAAAGCCTTCTTCCAATAAATATTCCTTTGCCGCATCATATGTGCCAAAGGCTTCTTCTAGATTATCTCGATGGTACACATTCCATGAACGTTGTTCAAAGGCAAGCTCTAATTGATCACCTTCACGATTACGCCAAGTCTCAATAATCGGTTCTTCTTCCTCTTGTTCCTCGCCTAAATACGTAATCGCATCTTCAATAATGGAACGCAGTTGTTGCTCATCGTAATCACGAATATTTACTAATCCTTTATCATTTGCCTCATTTTCGTAGCGCAATAAATCCCCTACAAAGACAAAACCATTTCCGTTTGGATGCAATTTTTCAACGACAATCGTTTTTTCAAACAGACTGTCCATAAAATGATAATTCACTCGTTTCATCGAAATTTCTTTTCTCGTTAATTCAGAAAACGATTCAATTATCGCTTGTTTTTGTTCAAATGTTAGCATGTATATGCTCCTTTTCTTTCATTGTAATTACAAGTATAGCTTATTTTCTACACAAATTAACATATAGACATAAAATGCTCATAAAAATAACTTCAATTCAATTCGAAGTTATCTTTATGAGCATAATTCAGCATGGTACTATTTTTACACACATGCGAGTTGGCACTGATTATTATCCTTCTTCATTGTTTTTTCATATGCTTAATCAACTAGCAAGCGATTACGCTAATCTATCGACTGTACATTGAATTTTTCACAAAATCTATTACATCTGCAACATACAACTCACGATATGGAACAAATTGCGCTGTGCTTACAGGTCTTACTACCCTCGCACGTTGTCCATCTGGAAAATATTCATATCCTTCAATATTCAGCGTGACGGTTTTTCCTAAAAAGAAATCTTCGGCTTCATCAAGCTTTGCTCGTACAACACCCGAAACTTCCTCATATTGCAACTCAAAAGAATCCCAATTGTCTTCAAAAGGGTACAAATACACATGACAAAATTCATTATCAATCATTTTTTCGGATACGATACTACATGAAGTCATACCCATTTTTACGACTTCATTAATATCGATTGTTAATCCTAATTCTTCTCTTACTTCTCGTATGCCCGCTTCCACTGTCTCAATGGCTAGTAGGTGACCTGCTGCTGTAATATCAAGCAGTCCTGGATAGTCCTTTTTTTGCGCACTACGAATTTGGAAATAAATATAGTTCTCGTTGACAAGCCAGCAATGAAAAGTCTCATGCCACAAGCCTTTTTCATGTACCTCTGCTCGTGTAGCCGTGCCAATTTGTTCATGCTGCTCATTAAAAACTTTCACAATCTCTTGTTCCATTTTTATTCGACCCCTATACAGACTTCGTAGCCTTTTTCTTTATCGCAATTCGTTTATCATAAATATTCGAAACAATAACCTTTAATACCGCATAAAACGGAACGGCAATTATAATCCCTATGAAACCTGCTATATTTCCTGCTGCTAAAATAATCGTAATAACCGTTAGCGGATGGATATCGAGAGATTTTCCCATGACATTTGGTGTAATGAAGTTACTATCAATCTGCTGTGCAATAAGCGTAACAACACATACCCAAACTACAAGCATCGGATCCTGAATAACTGCCACAATTACCGCTGGTGCAAGGGCGATCCACGGTCCGATAAACGGAATCATATTCATAAAGAAAGCAAAAATAACGAGCAATAATGAATACTCTAAGCCAATGATTAAATATCCAACATACATAATAAGTGCTAATAAAAAACTAATTTGCAGTTGGCCTTGTATATAGCTACGTAATACATCATCAATTTCACTTAACGTCTTTTTTATCCATTCCCGACGCTCACCACTAAAATATTTATAAATGGATGGCGCAAATTTCTCATGATCCTTCAACATAAAGACGAAGAAAAACGGAATTAAAATAGCTAATAAAGAAACTGAAACAATGGACTGTATAAAGGATACGAGCCATTTACTTGCCACGACAGCAATACTTTGTACAGAATTAGCAAGATTATCGATAAATTCGGTTATTTGTGGAGGTAAGTTATCCTTATTGCTGAACAAGCTGACCACATAATCAGTTGCATCTTGAATACTTGATCCAATCATCGGTGCATTTTTCGCAAGATTATTAAGCTGTGTAGCTATCGGGTTACCAACAACCCACCCAAAGATAACTACCATGGCAATCAGTCCAACAATAATTGTTAATATACTAGCCCATCTTGGCCATTTTCGCTTTTCTAAAAAACGCTGAATCGGCTCTGTCACATAATACAACACGCCACCAAGTAATAACGGCACAAATATAGCTTTTAAAATAATCGCAAGCGGTGAAAAAATCCAATGAATTTCTATAAAATATTTAAGTATTAGTAGAACTAGTAAAGTGCCTATTCCTACTTGAAACCATACTTTCCTCGTCACGTTCTTCACTTCCTTTTATCACAGTTACTGAAAATACTACTTATATATTAACCATTTCGCAAGTATCCTAGTATTTATTACAAACATAAAAAAAGATAACAGACTAAAAAACAACTTATCTTGGACAAAAGAGAAAAGTGTTAGATTGACTGCCATCAATCTAACACTTTTTGCCGTTGATATCCGCTACGGCTGTTGCTTTCCGCGGGCACACACGTAAGCCGCAACCCTCGCTAGCGCGCATTCTGTAGCGTCTTACGCTGTGTGCGTTCCCGCAGGAGTCACCGCCTGCACTACCATCAACTAGTACTCTTTCTTTGCTGAATTTTATTTATGGCAAAAGTAAAAAAGTTCTTCTTCATAATAAATAGCAAAAGCTGATTTACGAGCACCTGTGTTTTAGTTTCTAAAATTCCAAGTTAAATCTCAGTCTCTCTAACTAACTCGGTTTCCCAGAGAAGTTACACAAATTTTTTCATTAGCTCTAGAAAGATTCTATCGCAATCTTATAGCTTTGTATCATCCACTGAATTTAAGTAGTTTTCAATAACACCGATTACTGATTCTACACAGCCATCCTCGAATGGTGAAATTAAGCCAGCTTCTTTCACAAGCTTCGTAAATGACATAGAGCCTCCTAAGCCACATAAATGGATATAGTCTTTCCAAGCAGCCTCAAACTCTTCACGTGAACGTTTCCAGAATTGGAATGCACAAATTTGCGCTAACGTGTAGTCAATATAATAGAATGGGCTTGCATAAATATGTGCCTGACGTTGCCATATACCACCTGATTCTAAGTAGCTATTCCCATCATAGTCACGATGCGGTAAATATGTTTCCTCGATTTTTTTCCATGCAGCTTTACGCTCAGCAGGTGTCATCGTAGGGTTTTCATAAATAACATGTTGGAATTCATCAACTGCAACACCGTAAGGAAGAAATAGTAGGCCACTGCTTAAATGTGTAAATTTATATTTCTCTGTATCTTCTTTAAAGAATAATTCCATCCAAGGCCATGTAAAGAACTCCATACTCATAGAATGGATTTCACACGATTCATATGTTGGCCATAAATATTCTGGAATGCCAATATCACGGCTTGAGTATACTTGGAAGGCATGTCCAGCCTCATGCGTTAACACATCAATATCACCTGAAGTACCGTTAAAGTTAGAGAAAATAAATGGTGAATGGTGATTTTCAATAAACGTACAGTATCCGCCACTTTCTTTTCCCTTTTTCGCTACTAAGTCCATTAAGTCATGATCAATCATAAAGTTGAAAAATTCACCAGTCTCAGGTGATAGTTCTTCATACATCTTTTTACCGTTAGCAACAATCCAATCCGCATCACCTTTTGGCGTAGCATTTCCTGTTAAGAAGTTTAGAGCTTCGTCATAAAACTTCAAGTCCGAAATGCCGATACGCTTAGCTTGACGCTCAAATAATTTTGTTGCAACTGGAACAATTAAATCACGCACTTGGTCACGGAATTTTTTTACCATTTCCGCATTATAATCAATACGGTTCATACGAATATAGCCAAGCTCTACATAATTTTTATAGCCTAACTTTACAGCAATTTCATGGCGTACTTTGACAAGCTCATCATACAACCGATCAAATTCCTCTTCATGCTCAGCAAAAAAGCCAAAGCGAGCTTCTGTAGCCGCTTTACGCATGTCACGATCTGTCGATTCTGCATAAGGTCCTAGCTGAGCTAACGTTAATGTTTCACCATTAAAGTCAATTTGAGCTGAGGCAACTAATTTATTATATTCGGAAACTAGCTTGTTCTCCTTTTGCATTAAATCAATAACTTGCGGAGAGAACCCTTTAATTTGATAGGACGCTAAGTCGAATAACTGTTGGCCCCATTTTTCTTCAAGTTGCTCACGGAATGGCGAAACTATTAATGCTTTATAGTATTCTGTTGTAATCTCTTCAAGTTCTGGGCCTACTTCATCAAAATAGTCACGTTCTTCTTGATAAAACGAATCGTTCGTATCAATCGATGCTCGAATATATACGAGGTTAGCCATTGTCGCAAACTCATTGCTTAATTCATTTAACTTTTCAATTAGCTCGCTTTGCGCCTCAACAGTTTGCGCTTCTTTAAATTGCTCGATTAAAGCTAATTGCTGCTCTTTCATTGCTGCCACGTTTGGTCGGCTGTATTTATAATCTTTAAACGTTGTCATAGAAGTACCCTCTTTCTGTCGTTTACTCGTTATATTTCTATTATATGACAAATATATTAAAGAAAGATAGTAAATATACCATTAATGACCTATGATATACGTTTTTAACAATGCAGCTCTTTCACGAATCCTTAACTTCGTTTCAACAGATTTTGGCGTTTTTGCAACAACGACATCCGCCTCTAGCTGAAGCTTATTAGCTAAATACTTTGCCCTTTGCAAATGGAAATCATTCGAGACAATCGTAATTTTCTTTGTTCCCTCTGGGAGTAATTCTTTTGAAAATAGTAGGTTTTCATATGTCGATGTGGATTGTTCTTCCACTAAAATTCGTTCAGGGTCAATCCCCTTCTCTTGCAAGTACGAAAGCATTGCAGAAGCCTCTGTCCTATCCTCATCCGCCCCCTGACCACCCGATACGATTACCTTCACGTGCGGATACTCATTTAGATAGGTTACAGTTTCTTCCAATCTGTTTTTTAAGGATAGAGATAATATCCCACCAGGCTTTACTTTTGCTCCAAGCACTATGGCATATTGTGCAGTTCCATCAGCAACTGGCTGTGTCCCTCGTTTCATTTCTTGTCCTAACCATATATAGAGGGCACTGCCTATACAAACGACAATTGTGATTCCTCCCACCAACCACTTTTTCAATTGCAACACCCCTTTTTACTTACAACGTCCACAATATAAAAAGGATGCTTGTACAAATGTAGCTACTGTACAAGCATCTTTATTAACTATCTTATAGTAAAGCGTTGAATCGATTCCTGTAATGCTGAGATTTCGTCTGTTAAATCGTTGGAGGATTCGCTAACAAGTTGTATAGCTCTTTGTTGCTCGTCAACAGATGCTGTTACTTCCTCAGATGCTGCTGCATTTTTTTCACTGATCATAGCGATACTTTCAATCGACTGCATCATATCATCTTTTGAGCTATTTAAATATGCCACACCTGAAGTCATGTCCCCAATAATTGCTATAATTTTTTCAACAGCCAGTTCAATTTCATTAAATGAAGATTCCATTATACCAACTGAATTATTTTGCTCTCGAACAATTGCACTTGTTTTTTGCATTTCATCGTTCACTAAATTCGTTTCACTTTCAATACCACGTAGCGTTGTGCGTACTAAATCTGTTGCAACGGAAGTTTGGTCTGCTAGTTTTCTTACTTCCTCCGCTACTATTGCAAATCCTTTGCCATGCTCGCCAGCACGTGCCGCTTCAATCGATGCATTTAATGCAAGAAGGTTTGTTTGATCGGAAATCTCATTAATTGTTCCTACAATACCTTCAATTTCTCTTACTTTAACAATTAAGCTATTAAACACTGTTTGTACACTATTAATAAGCGTAGACGATTCCTGTGATTTGTCCTTCAAACTATTTAAATTTACAAGCCCTTCTTCATTGGAATGCTTCATAATTTGAGATGCATCTAGCATTAATTCATTTTTATCATGCAGCCCTACAATTTGCTGAGCAAATGCTATAGCTGTGCGATTCGTATCTTCAGCATCTGAAGCTTGCTTAACTGCACCTCTTGAAACCTCATTTATAGCTTTCACAATTTCATCACCGTACGCATTTGTCTCCTCAGCAACGGCTGTTAAATTAGCCGAAGTGGATTGAATTTCAGCGATTGATTCTTCCACATTTGTAATTAATGTCTTCAATTGATCTACCATATCATTAAAGCCTGTGTTTAATTGGCCAATCTCATCTGTACGTTGTAGGTTTTCAATTTCCACCGTTAAATTCCCTTGTGCTACTTCACGTACACGAGTCGACAAGTTTTTAACAGGCAAAGCCAAATGTCTCGAAACAAGTATTACGATAACTGTACCGATAATAATGGCTCCTAATAGTGTCAGTCCAATAACTAATAACAATGAATTGGCTTCCTTATTAAAATCTTGCATGTATGTACCCGATGCTATAATCCATCCCCAATGTGGATCTTTTGTAGAGTAAATGATTTTATCAGCTAAAACATCCTGACCTGGAAGTGCAAATTCATATTGTGTAAAGCCCCCACCCTCTAATGCTCGTTCAGTTACATCGCGAATAAAATACTTACCACTACTATCCTGTTCATCCCACAAGTTATCCCCTTCACGAGTAGGATGTGTTGTTAGCGTCCCTTTATCGTCTAACACGTATAAATAACCATATTCACCTAAATTACCAGGATAATTTATTGGTCGTTTTCCCTCACTATCCTTTGGCCCAAGTAGCGCTTCACGTACTTTTTCCTGCGCAACCTCTAATGGGATGTCGCCTTTTTCTACACTTTCATTTGCCAGTTCGATTAATTGCAAAGTAGACTCAACGCTATTTTGAAGGACTTGTTCACCTAATCCTTCCATCCCGTCCTTTGCTTTCCCATAGCTAACTATACCAATGATTAAGCTCGGCACTATTAATAATGCCATTGAAACGATAATTAATTTCCCCTGTATTGAACGTAAAAATTTCATACTTTACACCCCTTTTTACTTCTATCGTTTAATGCATTAATTAATATTATGGAATGGATTTACAGTTTACACAATGGGTATTTCACAATAAATGTGTATATTATTCACCCTTTCGCTTAAATATGCTAATATACACATTTCTTCGCAAACAAAAAAAACTATCTTTCTACAGGGATACGATGTGTAGAAAAATAGTTTTTTGATATTCTTTATAATTTAAAAGTATTAATCGCTTCAATTACTTCTTTTGATGTCCGTTCCAAAATTTCCACGACTTCATTTAATTCCGAAACCATTGCCACCTGAAGATCAGAAGCTGCCGCTACCTCTTTAGTTCCTAAAGCACTTTGCTGTGCAATACTTTGCATTTGCTCTATTGTCGCTAATATTTCTTCTGAGCCTGCTGACATTTGCTCTATTACTGCAGAATCATCCTGAATTTTATTATTAACAAGCACAACGGATTGTAAAATTTGAGAAAGGCTAGTACCGATACGTTGCACTGCTACATTACCTGCCTGCACATCCTCAGTACTTCGTGCCATTTCAGAAAGGGCGCGTTCCGTAATATCTTTGAAACTTATTAAATGCTTTTGAATATCATCAGCAGAAGTCTTAGACATTTCAGCCAATTTACGTACCTCGTCAGCTACAACAGCAAAGCCCTTCCCAGCTTCTCCAGCCCGCGCCGCTTCAATAGCTGCATTTAATGCAAGTAAGTTTGTTTGATCAGCAATGTTTGTAATAACATGGACCATATCTTCGATGGATCGGAATTTATTGCCCATTTCTTCAACATGTCCTGCTGTACGTAAGACTGAAGATTCTACACTTTGTATTTGTGAAACAACCTCATGGGAATGGTTAACATTCGATTCGACTAATCCTGTCATAGCAGTAGATGACTCAGCTATTTCCGAAGTTGTATCTGCTAAACGTTGAATGCCAATCGACATTTCGTTCATCGTTAATACAACCTCATTATTATTTTGCTGGTGCTGCTCACTGCCTGCTGCAATTTCGATAATACGGTCTGCAATCTTCAAATTGGATGTTTCAACCTGCTGCGATGTAGCATCTATTTTGCCTACAACATCTTGCAATGCAACAGTACGATGTTGAATAGTTTGGAATGTGTCTTTTAACTTTATTAGCGATTCCTTAAAGGCCTGTGCAAAAACTGTAATTTCATTTTTATTTTTAAAATGAATTTGTTCCACTGCTTTTGTCGCTTCCTCAATATCACCTTGCGCAAAGCTTTCTGCAGCTTCCCCTAAATAACTTAACGGTTTTAATGAACGATTTACATAACGATACACTACGTACATAACAATCGCCGTTAAAATTAACATAATTGCAATAAGAGCTGGTAAAACAGAAGTTAATACGGTATTCGTTACGCCGCTTACTTGTGTTGCCTCAATATCTACGCCAACAAAGGCAACGATAGTACCTGATGCATCTTTTAACGGCACTGTACCTGATAAATAATCGCCAAAATCACTATGTAATATTGCTGAATAATAACTGCCTGTAGACATTACTTTTTTAAGATCTTTATAGTATGTAGAAGAGGATTCCGTATTAATAATACCTGCATTTTCTTGGTCATCTTTAGGCATTCCATCTACTAAAAACCTTACTTTTTGATCTTCTTTTGGTACGGCAAATGTGTAAGCATAGAGAACGCCATTTTGTTCACGTAATCCATTTAACTCTTCTCTTAGCTCCCAGTATAATTTAGACTCCGATGGGCTTTTTGAAAGCGCAATATAGTCATCAACATTTAACTGTTTAGCAATGTTTTCTGCCATCGCAACAGCCTGTGTGCCCATCGTTTTATTTACAGATGATTTTGCTGTGTAAATAGTAGTTACTATAAAACCAATCAATAAAGCGACTATTGTCATTAATAACATTAAAATAATTTTATTGCTTAACTTATTTGTTCTTGTCATATTATTGGCACTTTCCTTCTTCATTTTACTAGTATACTAATTACTTATTATTACTGAATATTTTATTTTTTCAACTATTTTGACTTTTATACTACGATATTATTGCTAACCAAGCAATTAATGCTAGTAATGTAATGAAAAGTGTCGGTATAGTTAGTAAAATACCTATTTTAAAGTACTGTCCCCAGCTAATTTTAATGCCTTTCTGTGCCAATATATGAAGCCATAACAATGTTGCCAATGAACCAATCGGTGTCATTTTCGGTCCTAGATTCGTACCTATAACATTGGCGTAAATCAGTCCTTCTTTAATTGTTCCGGTTGCACTTGTTTCAGCAATAGCTAATGCATCAATCATAACGGTCGGCAAATTATTCATAACCGCAGACAAAATTGCTGCAACAAAGCCCATTGTTAATGTCGCTACAAACAAGCCTTGCTGAACAGTAAGCTCTAACAAATCTGCTAATAAACCTGTAAGACCTACATTTTTCAGACCATAAACAACGACATACATACCAATTGAAAAAAACACTATGCTCCATGGTGCACCTTTAATAACCCTCTTCGTATCAATGCTTTTACTTCTCCGTGCCAACCATAAAAAGATAATTGCAACACTACATAAAATAAATGACACTGGAATAGTAAAATACTCGCTCGATAAGAAACCAAGTAATAATACCGCGATAACGTACCAAGATATATTAAATAACTTTTGATCTCGAATAGCGACATTCGGGTGAACTAATGCTTCCATCGAATACTGCTTCGGAATGATTCTTCTAAAAAAAACATATAGCACGAAAATGCTAGCGATTAAAGAAATGATATTAGGCACGACCATATGCACTGCGTATTCCATAAAACCAATATTAAAATAATCCGCTGACACGATATTTGTTAAATTACTGATTACTAGCGGTAATGACGTTGTATCTGCGATAAAACCACTTGCAATGATAAATGGAAATACCCTTTGCTCTGTTAAGTTCAACTTTCTTACCATTGCTAAGACGATTGGCGTTAATATTAGTGCTGCACCATCATTTGCAAATAATGCAGAAACAATCGCACCCAAGCAGGCTATATAGATAAATAGCCGAATCCCACTCCCTCGCGCAAGTCGAGCCATATGCAATGCTGCCCATTCAAAAAAGCCAATTTCATCTAAAATGAGCGAAATGATAATAATCCCTATAAACGATAATGTTGCATTCCAAACAATGTCGGTAACCGCCACGACATCATTGATTGTTACGACACCTAACATTAAGGCAAATGCTGCACCTATACATGCAGACCAGCCGATTGATAATTTACGTGGCTGAACAATTACTAAAAATAACGTCACTAAAAATATAACGATAGCCAAAAAAGTTTGCACAATTCTCCTCCTTAAATCTGTGACATCCGACACGGCTTATTAACTTGATTCAGAAATGGTTTGTACCTCCACAAAAACGTATTGCCTAGCATTATCCTTCATATTTAGAAGTAGAGGACTTTTGCTGAATCAAGTTAAAAACCAGTAGCAAAGGATTGCTACTGGTCTGACTTATAATAAAAATTATTCACCTAAATCTGCGTTATGGTAAACGTTTTGTACATCATCTAAATCTTCTAATGCATCAATTAATTTTTCAAATTTCGCTACATCATCACCTGTTAATGTAACTTCTGTTTGAGGGAGCATTATAAGCTCAGCTACCGTAAATTCTTGAACACCCGCCGCCTTCAATGCTTCTTGTGCAGCAAAGAATTGGTCTGGTTCCGCATAAATAATGACAGTCTCTTCTTCTTCAAGAATATCACGAGCATCGACATCTGCTTCCATTAAAATTTCAAGTACTTCATCTGCAGTCTTGCCCTCTAAACCAATAACTGCTGTGGAATCAAACATATAAGCAACTGAACCACTTACACCCATGTTGCCGTTGTTTTTACCAAATGCCGCACGTACATCAGAAGCTGTACGGTTAACATTGTTTGTTAATGCATCAACGATTAGCATTGTTCCAGCTGGTCCGAAACCTTCGTAGCGTAATTCATCGAAGTTTTCATCGCCGCCACCCTTCGCTTTTTCGATTGCCTTTTCAATAATATGTTTAGGAACACTGTAAGTTTTAGCACGTTCAAGAACAACTTTAAGAGCGCGATTTGATTCAGGATCTGGTTCTCCTGATTTTGCTGCTACATAAATTTCACGACCGAATTTTGCATTCACTCGACTTGTGCTTTGGTCTTTTGACGCCTTCTTTTCTTTAATATTGTTCCACTTACGACCCATTGTTTCCACTCTCTTTCGAAAATAAAGTTTATAAAAATCATAGATGTACAACCGCACATCTGCAAATGGTATTTAAATACTTTTCGTATCTTTACTCTGCAAATAATAACATATTGATGCTTACAAAGCTAGATATACCAATGTTTAAGGTAATGTTTTCAGAACAGGATGTTGCATGAAATTTATTAATTTCAAGGCTCTTAATCGTTCTCACATGTTCATAGCTTTTGCTCATGCTTAATTTTATCTAATAAAGCTCGACAGCCTTCTAGCACTAAATCATAAGTTTCCTGAAAATCCCCTGTATAGTATGGATCAGGTACATCCATTCGATGGTCCGTTAAATCTAAAAAGCGGAAAATTTTTGGTGAATCGGGATTACCAAGCATTGTATAAATGTTACGAATATTATTTTCATCCATTCCAATAATGTAATCGAATTGCTCAAAATCACGCTTATGTAGTTGTCTACTTTGCATTCCTGTCATAGAGATACCATATTCTCGTAACTTATCTTGGGTACCTCGATGGGGAGGCTCACCAATATGCCAAGAGCTTGTTGCAGCTGAATCTACTTTAATTTTGTCATTCAACTTTGCGTTTTCTATTAAATCTCGCATGACTGCTTCAGCCATTGGAGAGCGGCAAATATTCCCCAGGCAAACAAAAAGTATATTAATCATTAAAAATGCCCCCTACGACAAAGCACCCAAAATCAACTTGATTCTGAGTGCTGTCCGTATTATTTTTTATCCGCTACAATTCGTTTATTTAATTCGTCTGTTAAGGCAACAAGCTCGTGTTCAAGATGTTGTGTAAATTCCTCACGCCCTTCTTTTCCTTTGCCTGTTACATAAAACGGCTCACCATAAATGAGATAACCTTTCCCACGTTTAAACACATCCCCCGCATTTCGCGCTCCAACGTAAGCAGCCGGAACAATCTGTGTTTTAGACAGTTGTGCAATCGTTATAGCACCTTGCTTTAAATCTGATCCTTCTGAATTTCGAGTACCTGATGGGAAAATCCCAACAATTTTCCCTTCCTTCAGCAACTGCGAAGGAACTTTAATAACACTCGGTCCTGGATTGTCACGATCAACTGGAAAGGCGTTTAAATGGTTAATAAGCCAGCCAAGTCCCTTAATATCAAACAATTGCTTTTTCGCCATAAAGTGAATTTCACGAGGCAAGACTGCAACACCTAAGTTTAATATATCTACATACCCTGTATGTGTACATGCAATAATAAACCCACCATCCTTCGGTAAGTTTTCCTCATCATATACACGTGCTTTTGAACCCGATAATTTTAATATCAATTTGACAAGATTTGCCGTAAATTTATACACTGTTTTATTCCTACCTTATTCAATAGTTATTATCATTGTAATCGAAAAGAGTTGTATACTGCAATTGTCCAAGTCAAATCTATTTGATTTAGACCCGACCTACTAGCATATCGACATCAATCGTTATTTCATTTACAGTCACTTCTGTATGCTGCGCCTTATGCCAGCCCATCGGCGTCATTTCAAGCAATGCAGGAACGAGCACTGAAGCAAGTGGCACCGTATAAGTTATACGCTCTACTGTGACATTTGAAAAACTTTCACGAAAGCGTACTACAGTTTGCTCATTGGAGTATGTTTCTTTTGCCGAGTCAGCATAAAGTTGTGAACGTAATTGTTGCAAATAGCCACTTTGTGGTACAACTTTTACGACACATCCATTTGACGTAAGTAATCGTTTAAATTCTTCATAATTAGCTGGGGATAAAATATTTAAAATGACATCAAAGCTTGTCTTGGCAAAAGGACTTTTTGCTAAGTCTCCAACACACCAAATTTGCTCTGGATAATGCCGAGCAGCTGCAAGAATACCCTCTTTTGCAATATCAATACCAATGCCGATACCTTGTTTTTGCGACAGTATACGTGCTAAATGTGATCCCTCTCCACAGCCTGTATCAAGCACTGTTTTGGCTTCTCCTATTAGCTCTGCTATTTTCTCCTCTAATGGATCATACAGACCACTATCAATAATCGCTTTACGGGATTCAAAAAGATCTTTACTATATTTAGAAGCTACACTATGCGTCAGCATATTTACATAACCTTGCTTTGCAATATCAAAGGAATGGTTTGCTGAACATGTAAGCCTCCCTTGGTCATAGACCTGCATGGACTCCTGACAAATCGGACAAGCAAATAGCCCGATATTTGCATCTATTAACGCCGCTCCTGCAGCACGTTTTGAAAGTGCCCCCATTTAATTCGCCTCCTTTTGTTCAGTAGGTGAGACAATTGCAAAACGCTCCCACTTTCGACTTTTCCATCTAAAGTATACGATAATGGCACGCATCCATTCATCTGCAGAAATAGCTAACCAAATCCCTACTAGTCCCCAATCTAAAACAAATACAAACAAATAGCCAAGTGGCAAACTCATACAGACCATCGATAAAAAGCCAATTTTCACTGGAAACCTTGCATCGCCTGAAGCACGTAATGAATTAATAACAACGATATTCATCGTACGACCTGTTTCTAATAAAATACTTAATGCTAATACAGACCCACCAATAGCTATTATCTCTGCATTATCTGTAAATATGCTCATTAACTGTTTTCTGAAAATCGTCACAACACTTACCATTAGTATTGTAAAAATAAAAGCTGAGCGCACGCTTATCCATAATTGATGATATGCCTCATCTTTTTTACCCGCACCTACATAGCGACCTATAATAATAGCTGTCCCCGTACCGATTGCAACCGCAAACAAGTACGTAAACATCGAAATATTCATTGCGTATTGTCTTGCTGCAAGCGTTTCAGACCCTATATAAGTTGCATAATAGAGGAAAACAATTTGGCAAAATTGATAAAGCACTTGCTCAAATGCAGACGGTAAACCGATATTTAAAATTTTTCGGACATACTCTTTTGAAAAAGTGAAATAGTATTCGATTTTCACACGTATCTCCATTACCTGATACAACAGCCATGAAAATACAATAACCGCAAGTCCACGACTAATAATCGAGGAAATCGCAGCACCTTTCACACCCAATTCAGGCAATCCAAAATTACCAAAAATCAATCCGTAGTTTAACACGACGTGAACGACATTCATACCGAGTGATACATACATCGTCTGCTTCGTCCAACCATGTACACGAATAATAGCCGCTAATGCATTAATAATAGCTTGTAAGAAAATAAAACTACCAATTATGACTAAATAACTTTGGGCATATTGTAAGACATCGCCCTTCAGATTCATCATCGACATTAAATGGCTTGAGCCTAAGAAAAACAGAGCACTCATAATAAGGCCAACAATTAAGTTCATCGTAATTGCCAACGCCGAAATCTTTGTAGCCTCTAAAAATCTTTTTGAACCTAAATATTGCGAGACAACTATTGCAGCACCATTGCCTACCACTTCAAGAATTAATATCGCAATATGAATGTATTGATTTGCTGCGCCAACACCTGATACAGCGTTATCCGATAAGGCACTTAACATAAATGTATCGGCTAAGCCCATTAACATAAATAAAAAAACTTCTAAAAAAATCGGCCATGTTAAATGAAATAGACTAAACTGGTCTGCCGAATGTTTCTCTCTAATCGCATGTCCCAACAACTTCACTTCTCTCTATATTACATAAAAATCTATTGTATCTTATCACAGATTTGCCACTGTAAAGGATAGCGAATACAAAAATATTTTGAATAGCTTACAAAAAAAATCCCTCTCACTTACTTACTGTGAAAGGGCGTCCTACTAGCATAAGCAATTTTCTTGTAATTGCTGGCGTTTTTCTGTTGTTAAACCAAACTCTTGCTCTAAAAACGCTGTTTTCGAACCATAACGACTATCTATAGCATCAAAAGCAGCTTGCAAATAATCCTCACGTGCAGACATTAATGCATGGAACTGTTGTAACTCTTGTTCATTAAAATTATTTTGAATTGCCTGTGCCATTCTTTCTACCATAGGGCGTAAATAAATATTCGTATCTAAATAGTCTTGCATAATGGTTTCCTCGGGTACGTCTAATGCGAGCAAAATGAGCGCACCGCCAATTCCCGTTCGATCTTTTCCTACTGCACAGTGATGGACGAGGCCTAAATTATCTGGATTTTGAATTGTAGACATTAATTTTTTAAATGAAGCATTGTTAAATGGCATTTGTGCATAAAAATCGCGGAACATCTCTGGGCTTACAACCTTATAAAAATTGTGGCCGCCGGTATTTGTCGGCATCTCAAATGCGTGATTGCCCTTTGCAGGAATTTGAATATACTTTGCGCCTTTAAATGTGGGGTTAGGATTATTTAGTGCCTCTTGTTGATCTCGGTAATCGAAAATTGTTTTTACTCCTAGTGCTTCAAAGCGCTCCTTGTCCGCTTGTGTCATCTTACCTAGTGCAGCTGAGCGATATAGCAATCCATTCTTAACCACTCTGCCATCTCGCGTCTTATAGCCACCCATATCACGGAAATTCAAGACTGCCTCAAACGGAATAACTTTCATGCCAAACTGTGTCATCCACTACGCCTCCCTTATTTAAGCAATCATCTATATCTCTATTTTATAGAACAACTGAAGATAATACCAATTATTCACAAAGCCTTTTAGAAGAAATCCACAGTCTATGAATTGTCGGTAGCCATGGAAATATCGCCGGTTGAAGCCCGTGAAGTCTGTACGCAGCAGAAAATATCTGCTATAGCGGACAGCAACGTTCACAGCAAAAAAGTGTTAGATTGAACGCAGTCAATCTAACACTTTATCTCTTTGGCACAAGCTCTAATGGTTGGCTTTCACCATTTATATTTATTTAAATAATTCGGGATATACTGCTTTTGCTACCATCTCAACAGCTTCACCAATACGTGGACCTGGACGATTTGAAATATCAGTATCAATATAATTTACTGCTTTATCTTGAATAGCAGTAATTGTATTCCATCCATCACGCCCAAGGATTTCTCCTACTGCGTCTTCTACATAGTTTACTGTTGTTAAAATAACTTGAGGATTTTTCGCAATAACATCTTCCTCAGAAACTTTTACCCATCCTGTTTGATCACCAAATATATTGTTCACATTCGCTGCATCAAGAATCTCTTGTTGGAAAGTACCAGCTGCTGTCGTATAAATATCTGGCTTAGGGCTAATTTCTAAGTAAACATTTTTAGGTGTTTCTACACCTTTTACTTTTGCTTGCACATCCGTGATTTTCGCTTTAATATTTTCGTTTAATTGGTCACCTTTATCTTTAACGCCCATCACTTCAGCAATTTGTTGAATATCTCCATATACATCTTCAAATGATGCTGCTGATTGAATAGCAAATACTTTTACGCCTGCATCTTCAAGACCTTTTAGCGCATCTAATGTTTCGGCATTGCCTGTTGAATAAGCAATAACAACATCTGGCTTTAATGCTACAATTCGCTCAGTGTTGAATGTTACAGAATCAGAAACACGTTCAATATCTTTTGCTTCTTCTGGGTACGTATCATATTCAGTTGCACCAATAACTTTATCGCCAACACCTAGTGCAAATAGGATTTCTGTGTTACTCGGTTGTAATGACACAACCGTTTTTGGTACTGTATCAAAGGCTACTTCTACATCGCGATCATCTGTCACTTTGTAGCCTGTTTGCTCAGCTTGTTGTCCTGCTTTTGATGTATCGTCCTTTTTAGCTTCATTTGCTGTGCCGCACCCTGCCAATACAAGGGCTAACATTAACACTGAAAGCCATTGGAAATTAAATAGTTTCTTCACTTTACACATTCTCCTTCTTTTTCTTCATCGGATATGATTTGCTTATAAACGGTATTTCAGCAATACCAGCCTGTTGATTCATGTATACAGCCATTACAAAAAATACATTAGCTAATAATCCTAAGTAATCGAAAAGGATGGCTGGTACTTCTCTTTCCTCAGAAACTTTATGTAGAACACGGTATGATTTTTTTGCCTCACTACGACATAAATGAAGCGCAGTTGCAGCCCCCGTACCTTGTGGTAAAACAAAGTTCTGAATTTCTTCCTTTACATGCCCTACATAAAAATCATAGCGATTGCTAAGCCATAACAAATCTTCTTCCGTTACCGCTAATTTGCCACGTACTGAGCCATTTACATGGTAGGCCATTGGCAAAATAGTCAATAAATCTGTCGCCACTACTTCAACTTCTTCAGCTTTTACAGCCGTCAATGCTACACCGACATGAGTTGTTAAACTATCCGTACGAATCTCAAACTCTACAGTAGATATTTTTTCACGCATGAACGGGTAGCAAGAATAACGGGCATCTTTTTTCATACTTAGTCCCTTCTTTCTTTCATGAACAGATTTTGCTTTAAGGTGCATAAAAAAAACGTCGCTCCCTAGGGAACGACGAAAATAGCATATATAGTGCCGCCTCACGCGACATTGCCTATGTATTTGCCGTATATCCTCCTAGCTTCCGAAGAGTTTTTATACATTAAATAAAGGTCGGTCTCCTGGCTCGTACAGCTCACTACCCAATGCAGTAGCGATATCATAAAACCTTCCCATCTCGGAACTTTCCCTTTTCGACAGTGGCATTTTTTATGATTCTTGTACTTACAGTTGCGGAAACAGCTTCGGTTTTACACCGAATTCCCGATTATGCTAAATTAGCACCATTATTCTGCAAGAATTATTCACTTGATTAGCAGTTTATCATATATTGATTTGAAAAAGTAGTTGTGAGATTGTGGAATATTCGAATATATTTATACAAAACTTAGCACTATTTCTACATAGTGATCAGCTATTTGTTATTCCAACCTAAAAATTCTGATTAAAATAGCTTGCTATAAAATTTTTTCAATTGCTTGTTCAATATCTAATTGTGAATCTGTTGGTTCAAAGCGCTCAACTGTATTACCTTGATTATCAACTAAAAATTTCGTAAAGTTCCAACGAATGTTACGTCCATCTAAAAAGCTAGGCGCAATTTGGATAATAGCTTCAGCTAACATCTTTTCCTGCATATTCGCTTTTCCGAATTCACGAAAATCTACTTCATGCTTTAAATAATTGAATAACGGATGTGTCTCTTCTCCATTAACCTGGACTAGTTCAAAAATCGGGAAAGATACCCCGTAGTTAATTTGACAAAGTTGTGTTGTCTCCACTCCATCTTCTGGGTTCTGCTGCCCAAACTGATTACATGGGAAACCTAAAACAACGAAATTCTCCTTGTCGTATTTATTATACATTTTTTGTAAATCTTCAAATTGATATGTAAAATCACATTGGTTGGCGGTGTTGACGATTAACATTGTCTTTCCACGATACGTCTCCATTGATAAAATTTCACCGTTAGGCTTTTTCACTAAATAATTATAAATTCCCATTTTCTCGACCCTTTCTAATTTACCAAAATTATACTGTTATTATGCTATACACAGTTGCATATTTACGTGTTTCCCCTTTATAGATATTTCTAGCTCTCACTTATACCATTGCTTACATCAGTATATAAGACCTATCAAAAACTGAATCCATCCTCCTATTTTTATTATAAGCAATAACTCTCCTTTCTTCAAAACAACACACTTGGGCATAAAAATAGCCATCTCGCTATTTTAACGGATGGCTGTTTTATATTTCTTTTTGTATTTTATATCCTGCTCTTCATCTATTAATCTCTTTGCAATATCCAGTAAGTTTTGATCATTCGTAGCATCAAACAACTTCTTGAAGGAGACAATAATATCATATCGAATACGCGATGGTTGCTTTTCATCGATACATGTTTGGAACCTTTTCGCTAAATATGAAACAATTAAATCCCTTTGAACTTGTCCAGCAAGCCCAATTTGCCAAATTGCTTGAAGAGCATGCCTTGCTGTTACTGTTTTTTCATCATATGTTACTGCCCAAATTTTTAAAAAATCATCCAGAACACGCTCTTCAGGGTCACTTTTTGCTGCTAATGCACATAAAAACTGTGCTGCCCGTGCACGAGCATGTCCATCTGTATATGTAAGGGCTTTAATAAGCTGTTCCCAAACAGCATATGTCCAATCTACTGGTTCTTGCATAATTTTTATCAATTTTCTGTACGACGCGTATTCAATCTCACGGTCACGCTCTGTTAAATTACTAAAAAGTTGCAAAATCTCTTTTTCCATGATTTATCCCTACCTTCATTCTTTCAGAACGTTTTCAAATTTTATTTTTTTTATGGTACACTTTACTTAAAAATAACGATAAAAGGAGAGCTTATGAATAGAACTATAACTCGAAAGTTGATTATACGAACGCTAGCGATTATATGCCTACTTATAGCCGTATATTTTATCATTCCTGTCTCCGTGCCAATTATTTTAGCAGGTGTTACAGCTTTTTTATTAGAACCCATTGTTATGTTTTTTAAACGAAAATGGAAAATGTCGCGCAAAATAGCTGTTGCTTTTATATACATAGTAAGCGTTATTTTTATTTCTATTATTTGTTACTTTACTATTACGCAACTAATGTCGCAAATTATTTCCATTTCAAAGCAAGCACCTTACTATATCTCTAAATTATCCGAGATGTGGGGTCATATGCAAGAGAATATTTCAAAATATACAGAAGACTTTCCAACTGAAGTGAGTGCTTCACTTCAAAAAACGACAACCGACTTCATTGAGAAAGTTGAAGATTCTTTTTTAAACTTCTTTAATTATACCAAAGTTACGACCTTCTTTTCACAAATTCCAAGCCTCTTTATAAGTCTTCTTGTTTATATGATCGCCCTATTTCTATTTATGCTAGATTTACCAAAATTAAAACAGTCAACTTATAAATATTTAATGCCTACAACTGAAGAAAAATTGAAAATTATTACTAATCGTTTAAAAGACGCATTTTTCGGTTTTATGAAGGCTCAGATTCTTGTTAGCTTTATTATAGCTGGGGTTACACTTGTAGGTTTACTACTTATTCAACCGAAATATGTGATAGTTATGACCATTATTATATGGATTATTGATATTATCCCTTTCCTTGGCTCAATTATTATTTTAGCACCTTGGGGAACTTATCACCTCCTGATGGGTAATACAGCGATTGGCATTAAGCTCTTTGTTCTTGCAGCTATTTTATTAATTATTCGCCGAACTGTCGAGCCTAAAGTAATGGGTGCACATATCGGTTTACCCCCTCTGCCAACATTAATCGCGATGTTTATCGGTTTACAATTGTTTGGCGTCATCGGCTTATTCGTAGGACCATTTGTTATCATCTTCCTCTTCACCTTAAAAGAAACAGGGGTTATCAAATTGAATATCAAAATTTAATATAAGATTGAAAAGAATATACTGCAGTTGAGGATATTCTATTTGATGGGCATCACAAAAGTATAAATACCAAAAGGCACCCTCTGTTCTTTTTAAACAGAGGGTGCCTTATATTATTGGCTATTTACGACTACGAAAATATGAAGTTATAAATTGATTAATTCCGCATTCTTAAAAAAGCGTTCGATTATTACCGCTCCTTCTACACGGGTAATGTAAGCAGTTGGCGTAATCGTTTTATTCGTGTAATTTCCAAATAAAAATAGCACCCATTATCGTTACTTGATAATGAATGCTATTTATTAGTTTATTTAACTTTTTTGCTATTCAAATCGTCTAACTAATATAGGCTTATTGAATACGACCGAATCCCACCAAATATTGGTTCCACCAATCAAGTGACTCAATGACTACCCCTTTATTTTGAGCATCAATCATTGTGTTATTACCAAGATAAATACCAACATGCGCTACGCCTGAGCCATAGCTGAAGAATACTAAGTCACCAACACGAGCTTCACTTGCTGAAATTCGTTTTGTTGATAAATATTGTTGTGATGCTGTACGAGGTAATGATACGCCCGCTTGCTTGTAAGACCATTGTACAAGACCTGAGCAGTCAAAGCCTGTTGTAGGATTACTGCCACCCCAAACATATGAACGACCTAGGAATTGCTTCGCTGTAGAAATAGCATCACCTGAAGATGCAGTACCTGCACCAGATCCAACTATGATGGGTTGAGGTTTGCTACCACCGTTATTTTTACCGCTATTGTTGTTATTATTGTTGTTGACATGAGCTACAGGTGTAGCTGCTTGAAGTGCACGTAAACGAGCTGCTTCTTCCTCAGCTGCCTTACGCTCTGCTTCAAGACGTTCTTCTTCTTGTTTCGTTGCAATTTGTGCCTTTAATGCAAGTGATTTTGCTTGGTTTTCAGCTTTTTTCACTTCCATTTCGCTTTCCTTTTGTTGAAGCTCTTGGAATTGTTTTTGAAGCTCTTTTTGTTTCTCGTCTAATGTTGCTTTTTGTTCTTCTAATTTCGCCTTGTCTGCTTCTTGTTGATTTACTAGCTCTTGGTCAGCATCCATTAATGTTTTTACCGCTACGACACGGTCCATTAAATCTGCAAAGCTCTTCGCTTCTAGAACAACGCTTAAGTATACACCCACTGTGTTATCTTGAGCTTGGTATGCAGCCATACGCTCACTTAAAATAGTTGAACGTTGCTCAATACGTTTTTCAGTTTCAACAATACCTGCATCTACTTCTTTTATATCTGCTTGTACTTGGTTAAATACTTTAACTTTTTGATCAATTTCTTGTTGAAGCTGGTCTAACTCTTTTTCTAAATTTTTAACTTCTGCATCAATTTTCGCTTTTTTATCTATCATTTGCTGAGACGTTTCTTCAGCGTGTGCTTCGATCGGTTGAACTGTATTAAATAATAGGCCGCCTGCAAGTGCTAATGCTAGCACCATCGACTTACGCCATTTATTACGCTTACCCATGGGTCTTCATTTCCCTTCATCTATCAATTTCGCTCTTTATTTTCCTATGTAAATACTTGAACGATCAATTTAAATTCTTATGTTTTTATTAGCCTTTTAAAGTTTAGCATTATTGCCCTAACTTTTATACTATTTCCCGCCGTTTTAATAGTTTAGTAAAACTCGAAATATAACTGTAACATTGTAATAAATACGACATTTTTCTACAAAACGTTAATATAACGCTACAAATTACTGCAAATTTCTCTAATTAGCACCTTCCATATTGGTTATTTGTAATCTTTTTGTAATATAAAAAGGTAGGAGAATCATCCCCTACCTCAAACTGTATCCAAACTCATAGAATTAAACTACTTCCATTATTTTCGCTCGAAACAACTGAATAATGTAAATTGTGAAGACCACTAGAATATATGCGATTGACGACTTTTAGTTGCTTTACAAGCGATTTAAAATAGCATTGACTTCTCCTACCTCATGGAGCGTAGCGCTTGAATAGATAGTCGTACTAATAAAATTGCACATAAGAACAACCCTAGATAAGCGGCAGTATTCAAATACACTGCATACGGCTGATGAATAAATTGAGAAATTGCTAGTAGTGCAACCGAGATAATACCAAATGTAATACCTACAAGTAATAAAACAAAACGTGCAAATAGCTGGGTAATGAAACGTGAGTTATGGTCATCTGAAAAAATATCATGATGCAATATAATTTTTCCACTTTCTACTCTTTGAATAAGCTGATCGATACGTCTTGGCATTTTTCGCAAAGTAGGAATCAGCATCGACAGTTCTTCCTGCACACGATCTTTTGTCGCCATCGGTTCTTTAAATGGTCTTAAAAACGCAGCTCTCATATAAGATGCAGAAAAATCTTTAGCTTCTGTAAAAATATCAAATTGCGAATCAATTACACGTAAAGTCCCATCTAATGTTACTAATGATCGAAGCGCTAAACCAACAGAAGGATAAAACGCAAGGCCAAAATCCCGTACGACAGTAAACAACGAATGTATCAATTCTTCAGTTGGAATTCGATCTACATAGGAAATTTTGAGTAATATTTGGTCCATTGCCTGTTCTACTTTACCACGATCTGCATGGTCCTTATTTTCTACTAGCAGCATTAAGCCATCGTATAAAATACTGGAATCATTTTGTTGAATACCTAATAAAAATAACTTTAAGCCTTCCTGTTGAGTAGCTCCTAGGCGTCCCACGGCTCCGAAATCGAGGAGAATTGGTCCCCCATCTGACTCATCAATATAAATATTTCCCGGGTGCGGATCCGCATGAAATATTCCTGAAAATAACATTTGTTCAAAAAAGGAATACAAAATTGTTCGAGCAAATTGTCTGCGATCAATATTCAATCGTCTAAATTCGGAGGACCCCTCGGCCACACTTTTCCCACGAACGTATTCCATTACAATGATGTCTTCATCACAAAACTCTGTATATATTTTAGGGATACGTACTTTATATTCACTTTTGGCAAGTGCATTCGTTACCTGTAAAGTATTTCGTACTTCAATATCCAAATGAATCTCTTCTCGTAAGCCATCTGCAAATGCTCCCGCTAATTCTCGGAAGCCTAACGACTCTGCCCAAGTAGACTTGTTTGCGAACCAATTTGCAAATTCTTCCAAAATATCAAGATCATCACGCATAATTCCTTTTACTTCTGGACGTAATAGCTTGACTACGACTTCTTCATAATTTTTCAGTCGTGCCTTATGTACTTGTCCAATAGAAGCTGCTGCCAATGGTTCCATATGAAAGTTTGTAAATACATCATCTACAGGCATTGGTAGGGATTCTTCTAAAATCTTTGTAACTTGCTCGTGCGGTAGAGGCTTTACACTTTGCTGTAAATGCTTTAACTCATCAATAATAATAGGAGAAAATAATTCTTTGCGCGTTGAAAGTACTTGCCCGAATTTAATGAATATCCCGCCGCATTGCTCCAAAGTTGTACGTAATGCTACAGCAAGCTCCTTCTCATTTTCCCGCTGCCTTGCATATTTAATCGTTTGTACTATACCATTTGTCACTGCTATTTTTAGCACCTGACGCAATCTCTTCTGTTGACGCCAGTAGCTACGTAATCTCAACAATATTGATTTTTGCCCATTACGTCGCTCTCCACCTTTAATCCCTATTGGATCAAACAGTTCGAATACCAGATAGAGTAGCATGGAGATAAGCAACATACTACCTATCCAAATAAGCGTACTTACCTCGGTAACGGTTTGCATCATCGACTCCGATAAAAAATCTCGATGACGCAAATAGGAGTACCAATAAACAAAGGACGTAAGCGTAACACTAATAACAACAGATAGTACTCTTCGTACAAAGTTAATATTTGAGCCTATTAAACGACCACTAACAAAATAAATAATTCCTGCAACAATTATAATTTGAATAAGTAACTTCAAGTAAACCAACAAGCGCCACCTCCCGTTGTTTTTCCTATTACTGCTAGTATACCAAATTCATGTACTAACTTTCTTTTCCGAACTACTATGGACAGCAATATAAATTGGGGCAGTTCCATTATTTTCTCTTATGCATAATAGTACTTCTTATAACGTAAAAATCCACTTCGCTTCCCGCGGGCTTTTCGTAAGCCGCAGGAATCTCCATGGATTTTCACTGACAATATTCAGAATTGTTTCGGTGCCTGGCACTTATTTTTAATTCGTAGAAAGCACTTGCGCCCAATCAATCGTGCCATTTTTTACTTGATCTCGCTTCTCTTTATCCATTAAATCGTTCGGACGACCACCTTTTGGCCAGTCTTTATCATGGTTAGCCCATTCAGGACGATCCTGCGATAAAATGTAGGCAGCTAAGTCAGCAGCATCTTGATCAGATAATGTACCACCCGCTCCAACTGGCATATTATTTTTAATGTAGCCTGCCATTTTGGACATACGTGCCATACCCGCACCATCATTAAAGGAATTATCGCCCCATAATGCTGGACCTGTGTTAGCGCCGGTACCAGAGCCATCTGCAGCATGACAAGCAATACAAGATTGCGCGTATACTTCTTCGCCGTTCGCTACATCTGGTACAGGTATGTTTTTCATATTACTTGTACCTGCCCATTCACGCTCTGCCCCAATCGGTACTCCTTGTGAAATATAAGCAAAATAGGCAACCATAGCTTCAAGCTCGTCACTGTTCATTTCAAACTTTTTGCCGTTCATACTTCTTACCATACAGCCATTAATACGTTCCTCAATCGTCACTATTCCTCCAGAACGAGCGATATATTGTGGATAGTTAGCCATAACGCCAACTAAAGAAGAGGCTTGTTCATCATAGCCTGCACCTGCATGACAGCTTGTGCAAGATAACTGATTTCCTACATATTCATCCGCAGCAACGTGCGTATTATTTACAAGCTCATAACCATATAAAATAGCTTCTTTCATCGGTCCATCAGGTACTTCTTCGATACTCGGTGGAGCGTAGACTAACTGTTGAGAAGCTGCCGTTGTTGGAATTTGTGTCTGTACCGCCGCTTCTTGCGTCTCACCATTTGCATCACCTAAAATTTTGTCACTGATCACTGCCCCAACAAAAAGTGTAGCGGCTAATAAGACTGTTCCCGCTATACCAGTAGCAATTTTCTTCATTACCAATACCCCCTTTTGAATGTTAATTTTATTCTAGCAAGATAATATATGGTACGATGTGACTTTTCTCACACTTCACAGTAATAGAACCATAAAGACGATAAAAATGGAATTATTATACAGTTTATTTTGTTCTATAACAATAGAAACAATTCTTAATACCTCTTGAAGTACCTTATTTTTTCTGCTAAAACCGTGCTGTCTACATTGCAAAATCCACTGTTTTCGGTAAAAAAACAACAAAAATAGTATGCCAGAAACACTTGGTATACTATAGACTCTTAAATTGCAAAAACCCACTTCACTTTCTGGCGGGCACAGTGTAAGTCGCAACGCTCGTTCCGCCCGGTCTATTGCGCCCTACATCTTGTGTTGTTCCTGCTGAAGTCTATGTGGGATTTTACTAAGATACTTACAATTTAATATTCCCAAAATTCAAAATTGTTCCGGTGCCTGTCACTTACTTAGTCCTGCAATTTCTGCTGCTTGAAGCAATGTACGAACGAATACTTCATTTGGTTCAGCACCTTTAATGCCGTAACGATTTTCAAAGACGAAGAACGGTACGCTTTGTACGCCAATCTGTTGGGCATCATAGCGATCTTTATCCAACTCTTCCATAAAATCGTCTGGATTAGTCAGCACTTCTTTTGCTGTAGCTACATTCAAGTTTAGTTCTTTAATAACCGCTAGTAAAACAGCCTCATCATTTAAATCTTTACCTTCTATTAAATGAGCAGCCATTAAAGCTTCCGTATAAGCCGCTTCTTTACCAAATTGTTTCGTCCATTTTGCTAGTCGATGAGCGTTTTCAGTATGCACTTTTTTCATCTCAGCAAAATTATATGCAAGATCAACTTCTTTAGCTCGTTCTATCATCCCCGCTGTCATTCGTTGGGCTTCTTCAAACGTCACTTTTTGGTGTGCCATGAAATATTCATAATAATTTTGACCAACCTCTTTGGATGCGCCCGGATCAATTTGGTAAGATTTAAATTCTATTTCTACTTGATCTGTATATCCTGCCTCTTTTATTGCGCGCTCTAATTCCTTTTTCCCGATATAACAAAATGGACATGAGAAATCTGAAAACACTTCAATTTTCATAGTACCCCTCCTATAAAATATCCATCCAAATTTTCACTGCAGTGGCTAAAATCAGGACAGCTAATATTCCTTGTAATACTTTCGTATTCAAACTTTTACCTGCCTTTGCCCCCAATGGTGCTGCTATTAAACTAGCTACAATCATTATGACCGCTGGGTAATAATCGACTTGACCCGTTATTAGTTTTCCTGTTGTCCCCCCAACGGAGGAAATCAACGTAATGGCTAAACTTGTTGCAATTGTCATACGTGTTGGAATTCTTAGTACAACAAGCATTATCGGTACTAGAAGGAATCCACCAGCTGCCCCCACAATGCCAGAACCAATACCGACTATAAATGCTAAAATAGCAGCTACTGATTTATTAAATGTAACCTCATCCATCGGTTTCTCATCAATTTGTTTTTTAGGAATAAACATCATAATTGCAGCAATGAGTGCCAATATTCCATATACAATGTTGACTCCCGCCTCCGATAAATATCGCGAGCCAAAGCTACCTATAAAGCTACCTGCCAAAATGGCTCCGCCCATATAAATAATAAGTGATTTATTTAAATAGCCACCTTTACGATATGCCCATACACCCGCCATCGAAGCAAACAAAACTTCTACAGCACTAATACCCGATACCTCATGCGCTGTAAAAGCCGTAAATCCGAGTAAGGAGGGAATATACAGAAGCATAGGGTATTTAATAATGGCTCCTCCAATACCTAGCATACCTGATACAAAAGAACCTACAAAGCCAATTATAAATATTGCAATTACCCATGATATAGCCATTCAGTTTTCCTTCTTTCAAGTCTTTTACACCTTGTCCTCTATTCATAACGAGGCATATCAAGGCAAAATTTCTAATGAATTTTAGAATGAAGATGAAAGGTGAGTGTCCTCATTTGAACACTCACCCCTCGCATTACGCTTTTTGAATAAAGAATGTAATGACGCCAGCGTCTTCCGATTTATCTAAGATCGTGTGACCTCCCGCATTAGCCCATGCAGGAATATCCGCTAAAGCTCCTTTATCCGTTACTTGTACTTCTAAAACCTCACCTGAATTCAGTGTATCAATAGCCTTTTTCGTTTTCACGATAGGCATTGGGCAAGATAAGCCCTTTGCATCTAATTGTAAGTTCGCGTTCATGTTATATTAATCTCCTTTTAAATTGTGTGAGAATTGTGTGGGTGCCTGGCACTCTATCTAACTGCGCAGCGATTCGGCCCGATTTCCATTTCTGTTTGTTCCTCTAATGCTGGTGTTACTTTCCCCATATTCACTTGGCGAATTTCCTGATATGCATTTGGTTGTGGCGGTAAATTATTTGTTACAATGTTGCGGAATGTCTCATCATCCTCAATATTTAAGCCGTGATTTTCTACAAATAATTCCCCGAGACGCTTGGCAACAGTACCATCCTCATTTAATTCATCAATAATCATAAAATGGGCAGGTAACACAACTAAATCCTCTGATAATTCACGGTAGCGCTTATAAAGCGTTTCTCGTAAATCACCAACCCAGTCTTCTGCAAGTCCTGCCAAATCAGGGCGACCAATCGAATCGATAAATAAAATGTCACCAGTTAATAAATATTTGCTATCTACAACAAACGATGTCGAGCCAATCGTATGACCTGGTGAATACAGTGCACCTACATCAATTTTCGATGCACCAATTTGCACAGTAGTACCATCTAATAATGGCGTATAATCAAATACGACCTCTTCTGCATCCTTCGGCGGTAAGTAATAGGCAGCGCCTGTTGCAGCTGCAATATGACGACCACCTGAAATATGATCAGCGTGTAAGTGAGTATCAAAGACATGTTTAATGTTTACGTTTTTCTCTTTTGCAAAGTTTGTAAATACATCTGTGAAACGAACAGCATCAATAATTGCTGCTTCACCTTCCGAAATAACCATATATGATAGACAGCCTTTACCTAAACGGACGAACTGGTATAACGCGCCTCCACCAGTTAAATCGCCTACTTTAATTGGTTCTAAATATTCGCTCCACGTCTTCATACCACCCTCTAAATAAGCAACCGAACGTCCAGCTTCTGATAGCATCTCAGCTACCATTATCGAAGAACCTTCCTTTGCACAAACGACTAATACATCTTTATCCGTTGGGATTTTAGGTAAAATTTCTTCAACACCATCTAAAAGCGCAAAATACGGAATATTTAGGTACTCAAATTTATGCCCATCAATTTTCCAATCTGCAAATGCATCTGCATTACGTACATCTAAAATAAATAAATCATCATTTTCGATAACTTTTTTCGCTACATCAGCAGCGTTCCATTTTAATACTGACACCACTATTACCCCCCAAGGTATTATATTGCTTATTTTTGAAGCGGAAAGGACATGCCCCTCCGCTCACTTGCTTCATTGAGTAAAATCAATTACGTATCGATATAATTGCATTCATTCATTTCCCTAGCGTGCTTGAAAAACTACTCTTACAATCCGTCCCTTTAACTTGCTTCAGCCTAGATTTGAGCCCTACTAAATTTTCGTGCGTCAATAGTATTCTAGCAAGTTAAAACGTTAATGATGGCGCTGCATCTTTAGCAAATTCTAAAAATGTAACAGCCCCTCCAACCTCAATTCCATCTACGAAATCCTCAATCGTTAAGCCCATGACGTCCATCGTCATTTGACACGCAATAAATTTAACGCCTAATTCTTGTGCCATTTCCACTAATTGAGGAATTGCAGGTACATTCGCTTTTGCAAATCCTTCAGCAAAATGCTCTGTTCCAGCAGGCATCGGTAAAGCATGCATCCCTAGCTTATGAATTAAATTTAATCCTTCAAATGTGAAAAAGATTGCTACTTCCTTGTCAGAAGCCGCCGCTGCTGTTGCAATATTGAACACCTTATACGCATCGAAAAGACCACCGTTACTTGCAATAATTGCTACTTTGTTTGACATAATAAATTCCTCCAATTTAAATAGTTTTAATTAATTCGCCTGTCCAAGATGTCATGCCTGGTAGGACGTTAAATACTTTTGTAAACCCGTTTGCCACAAGCTTTTGTGCCGCTAAATCACTGCGCGCACCTGTACGACAAATCACATAAATTTCTTGATCTCTATCTAGCTCAGAAAGGCGTGCTTCAAGCTCACCCATCGGAATCGATTTCGCTCCTTCTATATGGCCGAAAGCAAACTCCGCTTCCTCGCGTACATCAAGAATTAACCCACTTCTTCCTAAAACTTGCTCCAATGCAATTGTGGACTCAAATACTTTTTCCCCCACTGCATCCTGTGCACATTTACGAATATAATGCTTTAGCACCGCATCCTCATCTATTGTGCCAATATACTGATGCCCGACAGAGTCAGCCCAAGCAGCAACATCTGCCTTCGAGCCTTTATCAGTTGCGGATACTTCTAAAATTTGGCCATCCCCTAATTCCGCCATTGCCTTTTTCGTTTTTACGATTGGCATTGGACAAGATAGCCCTTTAGCATCTAGCTGAAAATCTGCTTTAATCGTCATAACTTCCTCCTTATACTTATAGGGGTATTATTTTTAATAAAAAAATATAGAGCAAGCCATTGCATAACCCTCACTACATTTTTTCACCGAACTTCCCCTTCCCACGCAAGCATACCACCAACCATATTTGTCACATCGAAGCCTTGGCTTTCTAAAAATTGAGTAGCTCGACCACTACGAGCACCTGATCGGCAAATCATAATATATGATTCATTTTTATTTAACTCATGCGTACGAAACTCCAGCAAGCCTAGTGGAATGTGAATAACACCAGGTATATGACCCTCCTGCACTTCATCTACTTCCCGTACGTCAATTAATTTTAAAATTTGGCCTTGTGCCAAAGCCTCTTGAACTTCTTTTGCTGCTATTTCTTTCACGATTATTGCCTCCTAATAAGCGCTCATGCCACCACGGACATTTGTTACACGCTCATATCCTAGTTTTTTCAATTGCTTGCACGCCTGACTACTACGCATACCACTTTGACAAATAACAACAACTTCTTTGTCCTTTGGTAATTTATCGAATCCAGAACCAAGTGGGATATTTTTAAATTGCGGAATGTTTCTACCTTTGTACTCAGCCGGTGTTCGCACATCAATAAATACTTTATCCTTATCATTCAGCATATCTTTTAATTGTGATGTTGAAATTGACTGCACCCCTTTTACCGGCTTCATACGCCAAATTAAAAACCCGATAACAATAGCAATAATAATCCATGTTTCCAAGAACACTACCTCCTACTCATATACTATAAAGGGTATAATGAAATTATCTACTTTTTACAACTAAATCCATCGCTTCTTGGATGGCAGTATTCACTTTCTCTGAATCTCCATCAGCAGTCGTTACACAATCTAACAGGTTTTCGCTGACGATAACCCCTATCGCCCGATCAACTGCAGAACGCACGGCGGATAGCTGTGTAATCACATCTTTACAGTTTTGACCTTCTTCCATCATGCGTAAAATTCCACGCAATTGGCCTTCCATTCGCTTTATACGATTGGCTGTTTTAGCATCGTACGCCATTATGTGCACGTCTCCCTTCCAATTTAATAATCCATCTTGCTTACGTGCTTTATAATATACCCCTATAGGTATATTGTCAACACGAAAGATCTAATTATTGAATTTCTAACTTCATTACATGAAAAAAACTCTGTTACAAGTGCACAAAATGCGACTTATAACAGAGTTAGCTATTATTTTTTAGTTTGCTAATTGCATAGCTGGACCGAAGAATTCATAGTGAATTTTATCATCTTTTACGCCGATTTCATGGAGATTTTTAATTACTGCTTCCATAAAGCCGATCGGACCACAAATATAAACGTCCGTATTGTTCGTTACTTGCTCAGCTAATAATTCTTTTGTTAATAACTTGTCCTCATCAGAATAAAGCGCAGTATATGATGCATTAGGAAGCGTATTTACTTTGTCTTTAATATCATCACTGAAAGCTACTACATTTTCATTACGAGCACATTGAATGAAATTAACTTCATTTGCTGCATTATCTTTTAATGATTGCAGCATACTGTTTAATGGTGTTACACCAATACCTCCACTAACGAATGTAATTGGCGCTGCACTTTCTTGTAGAACAAATAATCCTGCAGGTACGCTTACATCTACTAAATCTCCAACTTGTAACACATTATGAATAAAGTTAGATACTTTACCATTCGGAGTATGCTCACTTTCACGCTTTACTGAAATACGGTAGCCGTCCTCTGCACTAGCCTGTGAAAGAGTATATTGGCGGTTCAATAAATATTCTTCACCTGGTACTTTCACACGAATGCTAATATATTGGCCAGGTTCGTATTCTGGAAGTGGTGAGCCATCTTCATTTACAAAGTAAATGGAAGTAACAAGGTCGCTCTCAACTTCTTTTTTCGCTACTTTTAATGGTTTAAATAAACGCCATCCACCATTATTTTCAGCCTTTTGATATAGCTCTTCTTCTACTTGAATGAAAACATCAGCAATAACACCATAAGCTTCAGCCCATGCATTGATAATGTCATCTGTAGCTGCATCACCTAGAACTTCTTTAATCGCTTTTAATAAGAACTCACCCACGATTGGGTAATGCTCTGGTAAGATACCTAAACTACGGTGTTTATGAGCTATTAACATAACTGCCGGTAAAATTGCTTCTAAATTTTCAATATGAACTGCCGCTACATAAACTGTATTAGCTAGCGCAGTTTGTTGACGACCTTTTTCTTGGTTTGTGTGGTTAAAAATATTTAATAATTCTGGATGAGCTTGAAACAAATTTTTATAGAACGTCTTCGTAATTTCTACCCCATGAACTTCTAATACGGGTACTGTCGCTTTAATAATTTGTACTGTTTCTTGTTTTAACATATCGCATACCATCCTTTCGTGATTACAATATAACGCTTTCATTTCCTTAAAGCAATATTTGAAATACATCTTTAACAAAATGGACATATTTGATGTATTTTAAATACATCTTTTAAAAAGTAATGTATTACTATAAATTATTGTAGAAATGATATAATTATTATAGTGACAATATAGAAAGTAGGGTGTTCCAATGCGATTAACTTTATACACAGATTACTCCCTTCGGACACTCATTTATCTAGGAGCAAAAGAAGAGGGTCAGCTCTCAACCATTCAAGAAATTTCAGATGCCTATAATATATCAAAAAACCATCTAATGAAAGTGACACACCAATTGGGGCTACTTGGTTATATCGAAACAATTCGAGGAAGAGGTGGCGGTATCCGTTTAGCAATTGACCCTAAATCAATTACTATTGGGGAAATTGTACGCCATACAGAAGAAGATTTTCACCTTGTTGAATGCTTCGACAAAGAAAATAACTTGTGTAAAATTGCACCAGAATGTCAATTGAAAGGTGTTCTTTATGAAGCCTTACAAGCATATATGGCTGTCCTAGATCGTTACTCCCTTGATGATTTTTTACATTCAAAGGAGAAATTAATGGCTTTATTATTTGGCAAATAAAAATACCCGCTCAACAATTGTTGGTCGGGTATTTCTTTATAATTAATACGTTACAATATCTTTTATAATGCCTTTGAAAATATAATCATGTCCAATGCGCGTATACCATTTTCATAAATCGGCTGCGGATAATTACTGAAAAAATCTTTCTCTATGGCTTCCATACGAAAACCGGATTTTTGATAAAAAGCAATGTTATCGATACTAGAATTGGCTGTGCCTACTAAAATATTTTTAAAACCTTGCGCTTCACATACAGCATAAATTTTGTTCAAAACTTCCTTACCGATACCTTTACCTTGAAAAGCGGGCACAACAGCTATATTTTTTAATTCTACTGTCGTATCAGACTGTGCAATAAGTAATGCGACACCTGCTAATTTCTCACCACATTTAATTGCGTATAAATCACCGTCATTCATATATTGGCGAACGGCAACTTCACTTTCATCTGCTAGTAATAGATAGGGCATATAGCTTTCACGATCACCCTGCACCTTTTCAATAGATGTATGGTATCGAACAAAATCCTTGCGTTCAAAAACATTTAATACACATGGTTGCTTTTCCTTCAGTTCTAACCAAGAATGTTCCTGCGGAAAATCCTTTTCTACCCCAATACGAATAAAAGGCAACTTTTCTTGTGCCTTTTGTGAGCGAATATTGATCTTTCTAGCTCCTGCGAAAACACGTTCAAGTCCTAAGTCAAAAAAAGCGATTTCTAAAATTGCCTTTTTCGCGTCCTCATTGTAGCCTTGTCCCCAAAACTCATGACCTAACCAAGACCCAATATGACAGTTTTTATTTTCATGATCTATATACATTAATGCTGTTACACCTATGAGTCGTCCTTCCTCATTTAGCACAACGCGAGGAACAGTTTTCCCCTCTTCCTCGTCAACACATTCACGTTTTATAAAGTTAATCGTATCTTCTACTTTCCCAGCAGGTAACCCAAGAGCATCCCGAACCTGTGGCATTGAAGACAATGCATGCATTGCTTCAGCATATTTAATGTCATGCTTCACTAAAGTTACTGCCATACTCTTTTCTCCTTTTTACGTAATTAAGTTTTACTATACCAAACATGCATAGGATTTTTACCTTCATCCTCTACTGGCATATGAATCATTCGAAACTCGCGTTCTTCATCAATTTTCTGCAAATCTGCATAGACCTCGCTTGAGCGGCTTAATCCTACTGCAATGGCATCAGCTAATGAATTTGCAAAATAAGCCTTATCCACTCCGGCCATCGCCATCGCGCCAAAGCACATCGGACAAGGTGCCCCACTTGCATACATCACTGTTCCGCGTAAATCTGTAGAGCCTAGCTTTTCTTGCGCTCGTCTTAAAGCAAGCAGCTCGGCATGACCCGTACTATCTGGTCGAAGGTGTAGTTCATTTACACCTTCTCCAATGATTTCATTATCCTTTACCAAGACAGCTCCAAATGGTTGACCACCTTGCTCTATATTTTGAAGAGCTAGCTCCACTGCTCGCTCCATCCATAGGTTCATATATACTCCCCCTAATAATTAATTATACGTAAGTTGCCACGATACACCGAAGCGATCCTGAATCCAAGCAAACTGCTTAGAGAAACCGTAATTATCCAATGGCATTAACGCTTGTCCACCATCCAATATTTGCTCAACAAGGCTTTCAATCTCTTCCTTTGTCTCACATTCTAAAAAGATTGATATCGCTGGAGTAAATGAAAAGTTATGTTTGATTGGACTGTCATTCAACTTAATTTTCAAACCTTTTAAATCGACTTCTGCCATAGCAACCTGTTGTGTGTTTTCCACGTATGTCAAAGTTTCAACCGCTAATTCTGGAAACCATTGCTTGTATTGCTCCAAGGCATCATGAGCTTGTCCTTGAAACATTAAAAATGTAGTGGCACTTTTCATTTGTTCAATTCTCCTTCATATCTATTAATCCATTCCCCAGGAGTCATTTTCGAAACGAGCTCTCCTATCAAATCATAAGGAATGTTTTTCGTACTAGTAAAACGAATACAACTTTTGCCCATATTTAACTTTGTTGGCACTCGCTTTGCGTATTCCTCTTGAAACCAAGACAATAAAGCATTGTCTGCATAAATGCCCATATGATAAACAGCTATATGTCGCTTCTGCGCTGCCAAGCTAATAAATGGTAAGGGAGTATTAGGTGTTACATGATATCCTTTTGGATATGACGCTAATGGAACTACATAGCTTATCATGTCGTAATTCATTGTTTGTTCAAATCCAGCAGGAATATTCGTTGCTATAACATCCGCAAGCTTAGCAAAACTATCACGCCATTTTTCATCTACCTGTTCAATATATGTTTCCATAACTTCCACCCCACTTATTAAAAATGTATCATTAAACGATTTAAAAATATTCCTTAATAGTAGTATGAAGCTTATTTATTAGCAATAGCGTAAGCTTCTTTGTTACAACAATCGACAAAAGTTTTAACAGATAACTACTACATCTTAAAATATTCTTATACTTGTTGGCCTTCTGCTTTCGCTTTTCGATGGTGCTCCTTCGTCTTAAAGCCAGCCCTTGTAATTTCACGCATCTCCTCTAAACGTGCTAGCTGCGTTTCTTGCTTTTTCGCACTATAAACGTAGCGAGCCCAATCCTTTTGATATCCTGGCGTTAATGCATCATAAAAGGCTAAATCAATTGGAGTTTCTGCAAGTTCATCTCGCAATAAGGGGACCATACTTTCATAGTCACTTACACATTGACTACTTGCTGTTCTTTTCTTCCCTCTTCCCTTTGCATCCCGTTTAATGCATACAATGGAAAACGTATCATCCAATGACATAAGACTTGAAAATTTATAATCGCTACCAGCAATATATTTCTCCTCATCCACCTGAATTGCTGGGAAAATGTCATCTCGGTGAATATATTCTTTGTATTTTTTATTATTTTTTTTCGGATAAATAAAAAATAAATAGCCTTGCTCTGCTAACATGTTCTGTTTAAGCGTGCTTTTTAAATACGTTATCATTTCATCAATTGTAAACACAAAAGAAATGACGCGATCGTAAGGTGCATGTCCTGCATCCAAAATCCCCTCTAAAAGCACTTTGTCTGGCAAATTGTGAATTGTAATAGAGAGTCCATCCTTTAATTTGAACTTCTTCTGCATAGTTTCAGCACCCTTCTGCATTTATTTACACTAAATTTATCATAAAAAATTTAATTTAACTCAAATTGTCCACAATATATACAAAAAACGCTTGAACATTCTCAAGCGTTTTAGTCTTTCATTCACTTCCTGATTGCATTTTATAGTTTCTATAAATCATACCATTTGTTTTTGTCATTCCGAATTTTTCATAGTAAGGTACGAGGTCATCATCACAGCATAAATCGATCATATAAATATTATCGAGTTCTTGAAGCATTCGTCTTACTAACTCCTTGCCTATACCTTTATTTTTGTATTGTGGTAATACTTCTAGCAATGGGATATAGGCAGACAGAACGCCATCACTTATAGCGGTAATAAACCCTATTACTTCGTTTGTATTATCATCAATCGCCAAAACTATTTTGCTGCTTTTCTCCAGCAAACGTAAATGCGTTTGTGGATTAGGTGGACTCGGCCAGTCTACAAAAAAACCGTTTAACATATTTGAAGAAATACCTTCGAGTGAATTCTTATAAATCATTTTCTATCAACTCCTAATATTATATAACTATCAGATAGCTGCTAGAAATCAAAAGAATAGTAACAAAATGTGACCTCCAGTATTTGTAATTATATAAAGTTATTCTACTTACGTCTTCATTCTCCTGCTCAATTCGTTACTTTTTTTAAATACCAACTTTAGATACGGTTTACTTAATCTTCGATGCAGCAATTAAGCCTTTAGCAATTGGAATACCTATGCCAATTAGTACGACTGGTAAGAACCACCAACCTAATCCATTTACCTTTCCTAATGCAACAAGTACAATTTCACAAGAGATGACTGCAAATAAAATTAAGCAAAAGTTTTTCATTTCATTACATAATTTACGACTATTTAAATAAAAGGCCTCAACGTTGCTCTCATTTAAACGAGATGGATAGTTATGCATATATGGTACTTTCTCAATAAGACCTAAAAATATCCATAAAACAATTCCGATACCTGGTAAAATGAATACTTCTATTTTCGAACCCCATCGATCCACCTCTCCCGCACCATTAAAATGTGCTGGAATTTCTTCAGGTAAGGTGCTCCACTGAGAAATAATAAATATGATAGATACAATAAATAATCCGCCACCAATTATGTCCAAAAATTTTTCATACTTCGTTTTCGGTAATTTCAAGACCGGTCTATACATTGCTCCACATCCTTGTTTATCGTTAATTGTATTTACGTTACTTCCAGCAATTAGGTTTCAAACATTATATAAATTGCGTTTTCCGTGATACCATTTAGTTTCTTCTTCATAAGTAAACACCTAGCACATAGTGCATAAAATGCCACCTACATGAACCCATACTATAACTAAATTCCCTCTTATTTCATATTTTTCACTATGAATAAACTCATAATGCTTTTTAAAATACATATAATCTGCTATAAATAAGTATATATACATATTTCACTTTTTTGTAACATTTCTACTAAATTACTAGGAAGGGACTTACAATACATGCGATTTACGATTTACAAAAAATTAATTCTCGGTTTTTTTATTGTTATTTTAGTTTTAATTGGCACTATAGCTTTAAACTTTAAGCAACTTAATTCAGTAAACGGGACTTATCAAGAGTTACTCGAAGAACAGACAAAAAAATCTATTAGCATTCAAGAGCTAAGAGTAATTGCAAAACAGGAAATTGTAAGTATGCGTGGATATCTTTTACTTGGAGATAAACAAAATCGTGATGGTAATAAATCCGCTCGTGAAGAATTTAAAGAAAAATCCGAAAATCTAATGGCAACATTAGAATCAAAAAAATCAATTGAATTATTAGAATCTGTCAATAAAAGTGAGCAAAATGTTCAGCAATTTGCTGATCGTATGTTTGCTTTAAAGGATGCTGGCGAAACAGAACAATATGAGAAATTAGACAGCTCTCAAGGTCGACTTATTCTTAAACAATTCGACGAGCGTGTTGAAAACCTAGCCAACTATCAAAGTGAAGCTGTAGAAGCAAAAATAGCTGCTACCTCAAAAGATATTGATGCTATTAAATTAAACATGATTTCGCTTGGTGTGTTTGCTGTCATCATTAGTCTGATAATTGCTATGATTATGGGAACTATTATTTCTCGACCTATTAAAGGGATGGCAAAAGCAGCGCAAAAAATTGCTGAGGGTGATTTAACAGCTGAACAAATTCGCATTAGAAATCGCGATGAAGTTGGTGATTTAGCCCTTGCCTTCAATCAAATGGCACAAAATCTAAAAAGCTTAATTACCAATGTTAGTCAAAACACAACACAAGTAAGTGCTTCAGCTGCCGAATTAACTGCTAGTGCAGATCAAACAATCCAAGCGACTGAACAAATTACATCCGCTATGCAGGAAGTCGCGAGTGGCTCAGAGGCACAAGGGAAAAATGCTACAGAAAGCTCACAAGCTATGAAAAATATGACTAACGGCATTCAACAATTAGCATCAACAACTGCCGCTGTTTCTGAACTTGCCATTGAAACGAATACTGAGGCAAACAAAGGGAATGAGTCGCTACATCGCGTCATTTCGCAGATGGATACTATTAATACAGCAGTTTTGGAATCTGCTAACGTTGTTAAAAATTTAGGTAACCATTCTGTTGAAATTGGAAATATTATTAGTATTATTACTGACATCGCTGAGCAAACCAATTTACTAGCATTGAACGCTGCTATTGAAGCTGCTCGAGCTGGTGATCATGGTCGAGGCTTTGCAGTCGTAGCTAACGAAGTGAAAAAATTAGCTGAGCAATCTAAAAAGTCTGCTGAACAAATTTCAGGGTTAATTTCAGAAATCCAACAGGAAACAAACCGTGCTGTTACAGTGATGGATACTGGTACACAAGAGGTTCAAGTTGGTATGCAGGTTGTTAAAGTAGCTGAGGAAGGTTTTTCAAAAATCGTTGACCTTATTGAGCAAGTGTCAAAACAAATACAAGAAGCAACAACTGTTTCTGAGGAAATGTCTTCTAGTGCTGAACAAATCTATGCATCCTTCGATGAAATAGCTACAATTGCACAAACGTCATCTTCTAACCTTCAAAATGTAGCTTCTGCTTCTGAAGAGCAACTTGCGACAATTGAAGAGGTTGCAGCTTCTGCAGCAACTTTATCGACAATGGCTGAAGAATTGCAAACACAAGTTTCTCGCTTTAAGGTGCAATAGCTATGTGACTGCATTGGCTGGTTCTGGCACTTCATATAACTTTTAAGGCGTAAAACCCACTTCGCTTTCCGCGGGCACATCGTAAGCCGCAGCAATCGCTAACATGCGACTTGTTGCGGCTTACTTCATGTACGTTCCTGCAGGAATCTACGTGGGTTTTTACTTGGTTAAAATGTTCAAAATTGTTTGAGTGCCTGGCACTTTAGCATTTGGCACTTTAGCATTTCAATCACTGCTGTTTCTTCAGATGGCACCTGTACGGTAGCATGCTGACCTACCTGGTGCTCACCAACACAAACACTCTCTAATGCTTTTTCAAACATCGAAGCGTCATTTGCATCATTGCCAAACGCGATAAACTGATTTTGTAATACCCCTAATTTCGTTAAGCCTGTCCATTTATCAATCCCAATGGGACTCATATCTAAAATGTTTTCAGACGCATGTTCATATAACGAAATGGGTAGCTTTCGTAGCTGTGCCAAAATATTTTGATGATGCTCACCAGGGAATAATACAATTTTGACAATGCCTTTTAGTTCCTCCAGTACCACTCGTTTTGCAAGCTGTAAAGGATCTAAATTTTGATAAATTGGATGTGATTCACTACCCGTGTAGGCGTAATCCCAGTCACCATCTACTAAATACGCTAATTGATAGGTTGTTATAATTTGTTTGATTGCTTCTACAACTTCTCCATCAAATGCCGCGATTTCTTTTATATCACCATTGTTGGCTATAAACGCTCCGTTTCCCCCAACCATTGGAAACTTGTGCATTGACTCTGGCAATACCGGTAACATATCTCGAATCGGGCGAGCTGAAGCAAAAATAACTTCATGTCCATTCTTTAGGCAATCCTCTAATGCAGCCGTTATTCCTGCACTTAAAGGCTGACCTTTAAAACAAATCGTACCATCTAAATCAAATACAAATTTCACCGTTCTACCTACTTTCTATGTATAAAATCACTTCTCATTATCTCATAAGTAAATGCCTTTATTTGTGAAATATACATTTTAACTTTCCATCTTACTAACTACTTTTAAAACCACAATGATTAAAACTGAAAACAAATAATTTTTAGAATATTATTGACATACTGACAATATAAACGTATTATAGCTTTCAACAACACATTGTTAAGCAAAGATTGGAAATAGTAAAAATGCTCGTGTACTTGTAGAGAGCCGATGGTTGGTGTAAATCGGTAGGCACACATTTTGAACTCATCCATGAGCTACTCCCTGAACCAAATTGAATCAGCATACTTCTCCTGGTCCTAAAGCAGTGAGCTGAATGCCGTTTAAAAAGTAAGGGATGTCGGTTTCCACCGTTATTGGGATAGACAGTGATAGCTGTCGATAAGGGGGCTTTTTCTTTAAAGAGAAGGTCAATTAGAGTGGTACCGCGAGCAAATAACTCGTCTCTATATTTTTATATAGAGGCGGGTTTTTTTTATTTTATTACAACAAAAGGAGTGTTTGAAAATGGGAAGAAAAATTTGGGTGTTTGATACAACTTTACGTGATGGCGAGCAAGTGCCGGGAGCAAAATTGAACTTATATGAAAAAGTAGAGATTGCACAGCAACTCAAAAAATTAGGCGTCGATATTATCGAAGCTGGTTTCCCGGCTTCTTCACAAGGTGACTTTGATGCGGTAAAAGCTGTCGCACAAAAGGTTGGTAATACGAACGACATTATGATTACTGCTTTAGCACGAGCAGTAAAGGCTGATATTGATTCCGTATATAACGCTGTAAAATATGCAGAAAACCCCATGATTCATATGGTGCTTGGCACTTCTGATATACATGTTGAAAAGAAATTTAGTAAATCTAAAGACCAAATACTACAAATTGGTGTAGATGCTGTGAAGTATGCAAAAACTCTTTTACCACAAGTGCAATATTCAACAGAAGATGCATCCCGTTCAGATTTTGAGTACCTATGGAAAACGATTGAAGCCGTTATGAAGGCTGGCGCAACAATGATAAATGTGCCTGACACTGTAGGTTTTGCTGAACCAGAGGAATTTGGCGCTATGATCTATAAGCTTAATGACCGTATGAAAAACTTAAACGATAGTGTTTTATTGAGTGTACACTGTCATAATGACCTTGGTATGGCAACGGCTAACACACTTGCAGCCATTAAAAACGGTGCAGACAAAGTGGAATGTACAATCAACGGTATTGGGGAACGTGCCGGAAATGCTGCACTAGAAGAGGTCGTGATGGCACTAAAAACACGTAGTTCTGTATACAATGCAGAGACACGCATTAATACAAGAGAAATCATGAACACTTCACGCCTTGTTTCCAGCTTTATGGGCTTAGATGTACAAGTAAACAAAGCCATTACTGGAGACAATGCATTTGCACACTCTTCAGGAATTCATCAAGATGGTCTACTTAAATCTCGCGATGCCTACGAAATCGTTCATCCAGAAGATGTAGGTCTAGATGATATGGAACTTGTCTTAACAGCTCGTTCAGGGCGCCATGCCGTAAAAAATGCACTTGAAAAGTTAGGCTTTTCTAATCTTTCTACTGAGGAATTTGAAGGCATTTTCGATGGTTTCCTAAAATTAGCTGATGCGAAAAAAGAAGTTTATGATCATGACTTATATGTCATTGTGGAAAGTTATTATGAAAAGCATGACGCAAATCATGCCAATGCTACTCATTATAGTGAGCAATTTTTTGACATTGAAGATTTACAAGTCGTCAGCAACGCGAGCTTCCCTTCTGCTAGTGTAAAAATTCGCAAAGGTGAAGAAGTATTGAAGGCAAGTGCTGTTGGCTCAGGCCCGATTGATGCATTGTATTCTGCCATTGCAGATATTGTAAAAATCGATGTAAAGCTAGTAGAGTATAATATTAACAGCGTATCGCGTGGTAAGGAAGCTCTTGGTAAAGTTAAAATAACAATTGAGCATGAGGGCGAAAAATATATCGCAAAAGCTGCAGATACAGATATTTTAAAAGCAAGTGCGCTTGCATACATTAATGCAATCAACAGCATTGTTGTGGCAAACTTAACCCCAGTTATGAACTAAAGTGCCAGGCACCGATACTATTCTGAATTTTCTAAATAAACAGTTGCTATGGTTACACAGCACGTAAGCCGCAACACACCGCATGTTAGCGGTGGTTGCGGCTTTCTGTGTGTACGCTTTTTAGTGACAGGCACTCAAACAATTTAAAGGTGCCCGCACGCAGCGCAAATCAAAGCCTGTAGGCTCTAGTGACTGTCATTAACTAACTTCTGATATTCTTCTTCAATTAGTCCCACATCAAGTCGTTCAAATAGCGGTGTCACTTCGCCAATGCTTTTCGGTAGCTCAACTTGCTCATACCACATCAATTCTGTTATGCCTAACATGCCTCGAATTTTCTCTGTAGAGAACGGTAAAAACGGCTGTAACACTTGTCCTAAATTTGCTATCATGTAGACACACGTTGCAAGCGTTTGATGACAATCCTCCATATTCTCCTTTACCTGTAACCACGGTTGTTGCTCGTCAAAATATCGATTGGCCGCACGAATGTAAGCAAAAATCCCCTCTAATGCTTGCTTAAAATGTCCCGCTTCAATCGCCACACCAACATCACTAAACAACTGTATCGTCTGTTTCCTTACAGCCCCATCTACATCGACCTGTGGTACTTGACTATCAAATGACTTTTCTATAAATTTCAACGTCCGATTGACAAAATTGCCGTAAGCTCCTAGCAATTCTCCATTATGACTATAAATAAATTCTCGCCAAGAAAAATCAGTATCACGATTTTCAGGTGCATTCATTGTTAAAAAATAACGAATAGAATCTGCGTCATAACGACTTAAAATATACGGCACCCAAACCGCCCAATTTTGGCTTGTTGATAATTTTCGTTTTTCCAAAGTCAAATATTCATTGGAGACAATATGTGTTGGTAATGCTTTCGCACCAATACCCATCAATATCGCTGGCCAAATAACTGTATGGAAAGGTATGTTATCCTTGCCATGCACATAATAGGAGACTGTTTCTTCATTCCATAAGTCCTCAATCGCCATATGATGGTGCTTTGCCCATTCCATACTTGCTGTTAAATAACCTGCCACGGCTTCAATCCACACATAAATTTTCTTCCCTTCAAAGCCCGGTACTGGTACATCAATACCGTTTGGCAAATCTCGCGTAACAGCACGGTCAGGAACGCCCTCCGCTAAGTAACGTTCGGTCAAGCTTATTGCATTATCTCGCCAACGCTTATCCGCCTTTGCTTCAGCTACAAATGTTTCTAGCCTTCCTTGAAACTGACTAAAGGTAAAATAAAAATGCTCAGTTTCTCGAATAATAGGCTCATTGCCACAGATTTTACAACACTTGTCGATTAATTCAAGTGGATCTAAAATTTTCGAACAATTATCGCACTGATCTCCTCGTGCCTTTGCCCCGCAATTCGGACAAATACCTTCCACAAAGCGGTCAGGTAAAAACTGTTTGTCCGTTTCACAATAAGCCTGCTCAATTTTCCTTTTGTATAAATAATTATTTGCCATCAGCTGTAGAAAAATTGCCTGTACAGCTTCATGGTGATGCTGAGCATCCGTTCTCGTATATAAATCGTAAGTAAATCCTAAATCATGAAAACATTTCGCAAATTCTTGATGATACCGATCTGCTATTGCACCTGTCGTCGTATTTTCCTGTGCAGCTCGAATCGATATTGGTGTCCCATTACAATCGCTTCCTGAAACATACAATACTTTGTCACCTTTTTGTCGGTAATATCTAGCCAAAATATCACCTGGTAATAATGCGGCAATATGCCCTAAATGCAATGAGCCATTGGCATAAGGCCATGCTCCTCCAATTACAATTGTCATCCTAAGTTGCTCCCCTCAATTAATAAAATTCTACTCTGTTAAGCTGTCACGCAAATAAATCGGACAGCTGTCAGTGGCATTCTCTTCATTCAGTGGACAATAGAAATATTTCCTAGCATCCATCGTTTTTGAAGATAAAAAAAATCGCCCTAATCATGACTGATTAGGACGAGTATACCCGTGTTACCACCTATATTTACAAATAGCTCACACTATTTGCCTCAATCAGTACGTCTTGCATTCATTTAAGAGATACTGCCGCTGTTGTAACGAGTGCCCATCTCGTCGTAATCTACTCACAAAAATGCTTTCGGTACGAAGCTCAAAGGTCATTTTCAAAAGGGTTCATTTACCTCATTTCCACCAACAGAGGCTCTCTATTAAATGCTTGTCCAATTTACTTTTCCTTTTCAACGCTTTGTTATAGTTTGGCACTATTTTACTCTTTCCCCATATGAAATGCAATGTAAACATTTATATTCGCTTCGTATTATAAGTGAGAAATAGTAGTTAGATGCTTTGAAATATCATGTAGATTATCTATCACGACATGTGCCTTTTGTAATTCAGAGTCCTGCGCAAAATCAAAGCGTACACCTATGGAAAACAGATGATTATCCTGTGCTGCTTGGATATCAGATGCACGATCTCCGACAACAGCTCCGGCTTGAATGTTATTTTCTTCGATTACACTTTTTACTAAATCGGATTTATGACCACTTCGGATAGATTGAATACTATATGTCCCTTCTATATAACGATTCAGCTTATATGTATCTACGATTGCTTGCAAATACTCTTTTTGGCCATTGCTCGCAATATATAAATGATAGTCGTTTGCTAACGTAGCAAGTGCTTCCTCTGCATTCGGATATAATGCGCCTTTGCCATTTATTATCAGCTCAATAAGCTTGTCATGAAATAGGGCATTACTTGCTTCACGCACCTCTAAAGTATGCATAGGACATAAAGTTTCCCATACAACAGGCAGTGAAACACCCATAATTTCACGGTATTGTTCAAGCGGTGTGTCCCCTTGCCATAACCCCTTTGTACGTAGTACATCGAAAGTCGCCGTCAGCGCCGGCTCCAATATTAGATTCGTTTGAAATAAAGTACCGTCCATATCAAAAATAATTGCTTTTTTCATAATATAACTCCCTTTGTCATTGTTAATCATTGAAAAATTCCATATGCGTTTTTTCGTTTTTATAATACGCTAGGCGATCCTGTAACGTACCTGTATGGAACTCAAATTTATGACCATCTGGATCGGTAAAATAGACGGACTGTTTATCTCGTTCATCTCTTTGCCTGCCCTCTAAAATATTGACCTTATAATGCATAAGCTTGTCATAGATTTTCTCAAAATCGTCTTCATCGATAGAAAAAGCAATATGTGTATAAGAGAGATGTATCTCGTTACGTGGAATACCTACTTCTTCATTTAGTGCAAGCCACAGCCCATTTAAATCGAAATATGCAGTGCTTCTCCCCTTTACTAAAAGCTTGGCATCAAAAACATTTTGGTAAAATGCTATTGATTGCTCTAGATTGGACACTGAAAATAAAAAATGGTTAATATTTTGTATAGTCATAGTACATCTCCTTAAACGATTAACTCGCATAACAGATAGCAACTTCGCAACACGATGGCGAAGTTGCCCTTAAAAGCGTTTTACCTATTTTTTGCCCTTCTTCATACCTTTCGCAATTTGCTTCCATTTGCGTTGCTCATTCAGCTTTGCTTGCATATTCGTTTTTCGCTCAATAAAAGCCAGCTCCTTTTGCAACTTAAAATAGCTTTGCAACCGTGATTGTTCAAGTGCTCCATCTGTTATAGCTTGTTGCACCGCACAGTGTGGCTCCATATGATGCGTACAATCTCTGTAACGACATGCTGCTGCAAATTCTTCAATATCACGGAAACTAGAAGATAGACTTTCACTTTGATCCCATAATTGCAACTCACGCATTCCTGGGGTATCGATTAAGCAGCCACCACTTGACAATACAATTAATTCTCGGTGTGTTGTCGTATGGCGCCCTTTGGCATCATCCTCCCGAATACCTGAAACTTTCATAAGCTCTTCTCCACTTAATGCATTCATTAAAGTGGATTTCCCTGCTCCCGATGAGCCGAGCAGTGCACCTGTCACCCCTTCTGTAAAGAGGCTCTGAATAGCTGCTATGCCTTCACCTGATCGTGCGCTAGTTACAAAAATATCCACACCAAAAGCTACAAGCTCAACCTCCCGTACCATGCTCGTAATATCATCACATAAATCAGCCTTTGTCAGTACAATTACTGGCTTCGCACCTGAATCCCAAGCGGCCACTAAATAGCGTTCTAAACGACGAATATTAAAATCTGCATTTAAACTCATTACAAGTAGCACAATATCAACATTCGATGCTACAATTTGTTCCTTTATTTCCTGTCCTGCAACCTTACGAGAAAAAACGGACTTCCGGTTAAATAATTTATGAATTATCGCCTTATCTTCCCCCGCCATCTTCTCGACTAATACCCAATCTCCAACTGCTGGATAATCCTCTCTTGCTACCGATGTATATGCAAAATGTCCAGCGACTGTAGCTAGCCACTCTCCTTCTTCAGCTATCACACGGTATGAATGCTTATGCTCCAAAGTAACTCGTGCAGGAACACAGTTCGCTAGCTTTGATTCCTTTTTAAACGCAGTTTCTTGCTCTTCAAAATATGTTGAAAACCCTAATGTTGTTAATTTCAATTGTTATTCCTCCTAAATGTGTCTATCGATTACGCCTCTAAGTGCGTAACAAGCATAAAAAAACCTTGCAACTGCAATTCGGCAGTTTCAAGGTTTCACAGGCACATTTAAGGGAATACACAAATAGCCATTGTCACATAGTAGTCGTTAACTCTACGGGCAAGGTCAAATTGCATATTTTAGGCGTGTGAAATTGAACAAACCGAATTGCAGTTCGTTAAAAACGGATCTATTCATCATGTCACATCACCTACTTCCAAATTAGATGTTACCAATATATCTAAATTGTTCAAAATTGTCAAATAAATTTATTGAAGCATGTACGCCCTTCCCATCTGCATACAATGTACGAGACCACTATTTGCGAAGGAGATGTTGAATTGTCAAAAATTATTTCTATCAGCACATATCAACCACCTTACACATTGCAACAGGCGAACGCAGAGGCGTTAACGAAGGAGCTCTTTTATGAAAAAATCCCAAAATTAGAGCGTTATTTAAAAGTATTTGATAATGGTGGCATCGATACTCGCCATTTCTGTGTACCCGCTGAGTGGCACCGCAGTGAGCATACTTTCGAAGAACGTAACAATCTGTATATAGAGCTAGCAACACAATATAGCGTTGAAGTCATTCAAGCCTGTTTACAAAATGAATCTTTTTTAGAAGCACCTATTTCCCCTAAAGATATTGATGCTATTATTTTCGTGAGTAGTACGGGCATATCTACACCAAGCATAGATGCTCGTATTATGAATAAGCTACCATTTTCTGACAGACTAAAGCGTATACCATTGTGGGGGTTAGGTTGTGCAGGGGGAGCTGCTGGAGTTAGTCGTGCTTATGATTATTGCAAAGCGCATCCTCAAGAAAAGGTACTTGTTGTATGTGTCGAACTTTGTAGCCTAACCTTTCAGCAAAACGATCTTTCTAAAAGTAATTTAATTGGCGCCTCCCTATTTGCTGACGGCGCAGCATGCATACTCGTTTGTGGGGACGATGTTGCAATACCGACAAAAAAAGCAATCCCCTCGATTGTTTCAACTGGTTCTAAATGGATGCCCGATTCAGAAAATGTAATGGGCTGGAATATAAAAAACAATGGTCTGCATGTCGTTTTCCAGAAAAGTATTCCATCCATTATTACAAATTGGCTTGGTCCTTTCATTGAACAATTCTTAGTTGAACAACATCTTTACAGTGAGCAACTTGATCATTTTATTGCGCATCCTGGGGGAAAAAAAGTGTTAAAAGCGTATGAGGATACGTTATATCTTGCTGAACAAAAAACCGACATTTCTCGGGAAATATTACGTCAACACGGTAATATGTCTTCTCCTACTGTTTTGTATGTACTAGAGCAGTTTATGTTAAACGAAGGGCAAAAAGATGATATTGGGTTGCTTGTCGCCCTCGGCCCAGGCTTCTGTGCAGAGGCTGTATTACTTAAATGGAGGGAGTAATATGCTTTTTTACATTATTTTAATTCTTGTTATTCTACAAAGAATAACAGAGGTTTTAATAGCAAAACGTCATGAAAAATGGATGCTCGCAAAAGGAGCCTATGAAGTCGGTGCCTCCCATTATTCATATATGGTTGCTATGCATGTTAGCTTTTTTCTATTTTTAATAGTTGAAGTAGTTTCCAATAAAAATGGTCCATCGGCCTTATTCCCATTATTTTTCTTATTATTTCTTTTGGTGCAAGCTTTGCGTATTTGGTGTATCCAGTCACTAGGGCCATTTTGGAATACGAAAATATTGATTTTGCCAGGTGCAGAAGTTGTACGGAAAGGCCCATATACATTTATGCGCCACCCAAATTATGCCGTTGTTAGCTTGGAGATTCTTCTACTACCAATTATGTTTCAAGCTTATTTCACAGCATTTTGCTTTACGCTCTTAAACATTACAATGCTCTCAGTACGGATTCCCATTGAGGAAAAAGCATTACGTGATGCGACAAACTATAATCATGTATTTAAAAAGGATCTACCACAAAAGTAATGTGGTAGATTTTTTTACGTAAATCGTAAATAAGATCGATTTTCATTATAAATTTAAATTGACTACATTTCGCTAGCGTGGCTTAACTCACAATCGCGGCACTACTTTAACTCCACTCCCAATGAAAGGGATCCTCTAGCTTGCCCCATGGCTCTGTATATTCATCAGTCGTCAACAGGCATGCATCTAGCTCCTTTATTATTGCGTCTTTGTCTATATCGATGCCTATAATGACTAGTTGCGTCATACGATCACCGAATTCCTCATCCCAATCCTCCAAAACCTCTGGGCTTTGTAAAAAAACATCCTTTTGCTGCGCTGTTGGTAATGCCGCTACCCAATAGGAAACAGGTTCAATTTTTGCAGAAGAACCTGCCTGTGACAATAATAACGCTACTTCCTGATGTTTTGCGCTCCAAATAATACCCTTTGCACGCACAATAGATTGAGGCATATTATCACACCACTCAACAAAACGCATCGGATGGAAGGGCATTTTACGCTTGTAAGTGAATGAAGTTATGCCATACTCCTCTGTCTCTGGCGTATGATTTTCATGCCCGAGTTCTAACTCTTTTAACCAGCCAGCAGATTCTGATACTCTCTCAAAATCAAAACGCCCTGTATTTAAAATTTCACTTGGCTCGATTACACCATTAATTGTACGTATTAGCGTTGCCTCAGGTTGTAATGCACGCAAAATACGTTCTAATCGTTCAAGTTCATCTTCTGTCACGAGGTCACACTTGTTCAATACTAAAACATCACAAAATTCAATCTGATCAATCAATAAGTCAGCCACATCTCGTTCATCTAAATCACCAACTGCTTCCTTACGCTCTAACAAGCTTTCGCCTGACTGAAAATCATGCCAAAAACGATGAGCATCCACTACAGTCACCATCGTATCGAGTTGGCAAAACTTTGTTAAATCAATGCCAAGCTCCTCATCCAAATAACTGAACGTTTGCGCAACTGGAATAGGTTCACTAATCCCCGTCGACTCAATTAAAATATAATCAATATTTCCAAGTTCCGCGAGGCGTTTAACCTCTTGTAATAAATCCTCACGTAACGTACAACATATACAGCCATTGGAAAGCTCTACGAATTTTTCCTCCGTTCGAGAAATACCACTTCCACTCGCAATCAGTTCTGCATCAATATTAATTTCACTCATATCATTGACAATAACAGCCACCCGCATATTGTTCTCATTTTGTAAAACATGATTCATCATCGTTGTTTTACCTGAACCTAAATAACCACTTAAAACTGTCACTGGAATTTTCTTTGTCGTCATATTCCAACCTCCTCAAATCGTAATGATTACTATTTACAGTTTGTAATTTAATCATAGAAAAGTTGAAAATGCAATACTTAACTTTTTGTGTAGCGACATATTGACAATAGAATATAAAAATAATATTGTATAAAGCGTAATGATTACTATTTAAAAGGAGTTGATAGGATGCGTGTTCAAATTATATTAGCCTGTACAGAAACTGGAGATAAAAACTACATCACTACAAAAAACAAACGAAATAATCCAGAAAGACTGGAGTTAAAAAAATATTCTCCTCGTTTAAAGCGCGTAACGTTACACCGAGAAACAAAATAAAAAAGTTTTTAGTCAACCAAACAATCCTAACAAAGCTTTTAAAAGTTCCGCTATGTAAGATAAAAGAAAGCTTCGGTATTTTGCAATTAATAAAGTTTAGAAGTGAATACTAGTTGTTGGGAGCAGACCTGCTCAGGAACGTAAGACGCAACAAACCGCAAACTTTCGAGTGTTGCGACTTACGTTGTGCTGAGCGGAAAGCGCCCGCAGTAGCGATGCAACAGTCACAGCAAAAAAAAGCGCTAGATTGATTGTAGTCAATTTAACACTTTTTCTCTTTATACCATCCTTATAAACAACCTGTTTTTTTTACATAGATCTATTCACATTAATCTCTGTAGCGAGCTGAGTTAATTGGTGCTCTAAATCATCAAGGATACGAACTTTCTTCTCTAGTTGCTCCTCAAAATCATTGGATTGCGCTATTATTTTTTGTATCTTAGCATCTAGATTTAAAAGCACCTTCGGGTTTACAGACGTATTTTCTCCATTTAAGGCTACAGCACTTGTGTTTTTGTTTTTAATATCCATTAACTCAAAGGACAATCTATTTATTTCATTGTCTCTTTCTGCTAACTCCTTAACTAAATAGTCATGCACATTATTTTCGTCATTTCTCTGTATGGCTTCAATGATAGCATTCATTTTTTCATTTGCTGCTTTTGTAAATGTACTTAGCTGTATTTCGAGACTTTCAATTGCCTGCTTTTCTTCCGCTCCATAATCTCTTTTAATAGTGAGCAGTTCATTATTGTTAGCCTTTATTGTTTGCCGTAATTCTTTATTCTCAGAACGTAAATGCTCAATCTCTCTTAATAATGTATCTATCGAGGAAATGTGTTTTTTTCGTTGATTTTCCCTTCTCTGTATATCCTCATGATAAGCCTTTAATTCCCTTTCATTCGTTCTTTTTAATTTCATCCGATCCATCGCTAGCTCTTTATTTCGTTTCGTCAATTGAACATTTTCCCGCTCTAGTCTAAGTACGAGTGAATAATAATCGCTATCTCTAAGTCTATTTATTTCATTTTTATATTTAGCAAGTTCCGATCTTAAAAAAATAATCATTTGCTGGAGCTGAATAGGATCGTTATTTTTAACGCTTTGATTATCCACGTTAGTACCTCCTATCACGTTAGCTTTTCAAATAATCTATTATTTCCTCAAATTGCACTTTATTATCAGCTATTAAATCATCAAGTTCTTGTATGAGACGCAATTCAAACTGCCCAGTTATATTCTCTTCTGAGGCTCTCTTGTCGCCAGATAATAAATAGGTAAGCAGTAAATGCAACGTACTTTTTTCAAGAAATGCAAAACTATTATCTCCCTCCTTTCTAAAATCCGTGACATTACTTAGTTGATCCTTCATAAAATGACGAACGATTTGTTCTAAACCCGCCTCTAGTTTTTGTTCTTCTATCTCACTCATCTTGACCCTCCTGTACAACGTTAATTCCATTGAGATTAATAGGATTTAGCACGAAGACACCGTCTTGTAGCTCATCACAATATGTAAAGCCCGATATTGTACCAGCATAGGATAAATTATGGGACCATTTAATTTGGAAATTTGTAAATGAAATCGTCTCATTCGGCTCAATTGTTGTTTTGCCAATTGGTTTAAGCCAAAATTCTGTATTGTTAGAGCTATCATTTATTCGTTCCCAGCTACCCGAAGTTTTTAAATTTTGACTAAAATGCTCATATACATATCTACCTGAGAAAGAAAACGGGGAATCTTCAGGTAGCTTTATGCACAAATAAGGATTTGTGATTGGCTGATTACCTATATTGCGAATATGATAAGAACCAAGACATAGACTCTCCTGTTCTGAATCATAAGAAATATTAAGAGATGTCGTAAAATAACTAATCACACTTACATTTTTTTGAAAATTTTGTTCCACCACTAGCTTTTTTATTTCACGAACATAAAACGTCGTTTGCTCTTTAAGATTCTTTATTTTTTCTTCTATTGAATCTTTATGAATACTCATAATAAGTGCCCCCTTGCCTATATAATATGTAACAAAAATAAAAAAAAGAGAGGATAATCCTCTCTTTAAGGTATGACATATGTTTATGTGTTAGCACTCTTAACCCATAGTTGGGAAAATAACAGAGCATTGCTTTGGACGAACCGTTGACGGGCATGAGAATGGTAAATCTGCTCTTGGCTCGCAGTAATTTGCTAAGAATTCCACAGTAACTGGGAATGTGGACTGAATACTTTGACAAACTGCTACTGTTATTGTCAACGCAGAAAACGTAATTGTTCCAGTACCAGCAGTAAGCGTTCCTGTTGTACACACGAAGCAATCTAAATCAGTATAAAGAATTTCTACATCTGTTCCTTGAGGTGCGCATAATGTAACTTGTTCACAACGTGATACTGGAATTTCACTACTTGTTAATACAGCTCCAGTTGGTAAAGTAACAACAATCGTAAGAATGAAGTTCTTCTGAATATTTAAGTGCTGTAGACAAACTGTTGCTCCATCAATAGAGAATTGACGGTTCTCACGATTTAAAATTACGATTGGGTTTGTCGCAGCTGGAGTTACTCTACATGTGACAGTTGCACCTGTTAAAACCGTCGCCGGTGTTATGCCTGGGAAGGTAATTGCACCAGTTGGAGAAATATCAAATGACATTTCCTTTACAATCCAGTCATATACTTTATCGACGTTTATACAAATCAGTTCGCGCGCCTGGGATGGCATATTATCTTGCATCCTTTTGACACCTCCATAAGTTTTTTATCTTTCGTTTGTAGCATATGATTTTTAGCGTTAAGTGCATGGGCTAACAAATAATTTACCATGATAATTATTCAACAAGTGTTATTGCTATTTACTATTAAAGAACACTTCTCTCCCCTTTCGATTAGGATTAAATGATTTGTAACAGAAAGTGGGGGTTTTTAATAAAATACTAATGGACTGAAAGGGGTGAAATGCAATGGAAGATTCAAAGTTGTACTCCACTCAAGACATTGAAAAATTAAAAGAAAAAATCGATAGCTATAAAGAAACACTAACAACATTAAAGATGGGTACTTCAATCGAAGATTACTTATTTATGAAAAATGAGTTTGAGGATCTAAAAAAACAAATTGTACATTTAGAAGGACTCACAGAAACAATTGATGGCAAGCACAGTATGCAAATTAAAGAATATGAAGAGCAAGTCAAGCAGCTTTCGATTCATATTGAATCCCTCAATCAAGCAATTGAGGAAATGAATCAAGAAATTTTAGCCGTATTAAATAAATTAATAACCGTTGAAAACAATATACCAAAAGACAATTCCCCAACGAATGTTGATGAAAGCTCAGTAAAAAGTATAGCCCTTCCCTCAAGAAAACTTTTAGAAAAAATAGAGCAAACTACTGTACAACCACCATTACCTACTACTGAACCAAGTTATAAATTCCTTCAAGATTTGGCTGGTAAAGCTTTTAATATGAACAATGGAATACCTTTTACTCCTAATGATAATCCTGTACAAAAACAAGAAGAACGCCATTTTAACCAGCACTATTTTCAATCCATTAATACACATCCAAGTCAGATTTATAACGGTTTATATAGAAACACCACAGCAGAATCAACTTTTCATTTTAAAAATGCAGCCGACACGCAAGGAATCACAGTAAGCGTTGTAGAAGCAAATAGTTTAACAGCTCCTATAGCAAATGAGGAGAAAACGGAAGCTATTGCTCCTACTGCTAATGATTTGAACATAACAGAAGTGTCCGCTCCTATCACAAATGACTTCGACATAACAGAAGCTTCTGCTCCTACTACAAATGAATTAGAGATAACAGAAGCATCTACTCCTAACGCAAATGATTTGGTGATTATAGAAGCCTCTGCGCCTATCACAAATGAATTAGAGATAACAGAAGCATCTGCTCCTAACGCAAATGAATTAGAGATAACAGAAGTCTTTGCTCCTAACGCAAATGAATTGGACATAACAGAAACCTCACAAACCTCTACTTCTATAGTTCATACATCTTCAATTGTTCAGACTAATCCTTCTCCTTTAAGTGTATCGAATGAAAACATAGAACTAGTAAGGGAAGAAAGCATTGCACAAATGGAGTTCAATAACCAAAATGAAGATATAGATATAAAAGAAGTAGTGGAGGAAGAAGTGAAGAAAGAAAAAAATTCTTTATTTTTCAATCTATTTCGCAGACGGAATTAGCTTGAAACCTCGGAGGAAAAACAATTCAACGGTATAAAATCAATCATCATTATTCCTATAGATAAATGTCCAATAGGTATTCAAAAATACATATTGGACTTTTTTACGTCCAATCTTTGAATTCTGCTCTCAAGTGCCTTTAAGAACATTTACACATGATGAACGTGTAATAGTGGCTTTAAAAATTTTTAAAGTAGACAATAGACTAATCTGTATCACTTACAGGCATTTTTCTCTTTTTCTTGTATTGTAAAAATAGCTTTATGTATGTAGTTAATAGCCCTTTTTCTTTATTCTTCTATGAATAGAATAATGAAGAAAGGAGGTGTAAATATGTTCTTAAATAATTCTATGTCTAATAGTGGATGTGGTTGCTCCTCTAGATCTGGTAATATGGAATGCCAAAATTTTGGTCCATTTTTAGCGATTGATGCTGCATGTCTTCCACCACTACAACCAACTACTGAAGGTTCTATTATTCCGTTCTCTTCAGGGATTACCCCTGTTGTGTTAACTTCTTTAGTAACTGGTTTAATCGCTACACCATCCCTTATCGGCTTCGGCACTGCAGTTCCTGGTGTTACGCTCCTTGGAGAAACACTTGATTTATCTGGCGTAGTAACGGAAGCATTTACGGTACCACGCGCAGGTAATATTACAGGTCTTTCTGCATCATTCTCTACTACGCTTGCCGTTACTCTAATTGGTAGTACTACAGTTACTGCAACAATCTATCGTGCACCTGCTGGAAGCACGGTTTATACAGCTACAACTGCTACTGTTAATTTAGCTCCGCCATTTACAGGCGTAATAGCACTAGGTACTACAGCATTTGGTTCAGGCAGTTTTGCACCAGTTCCAGTGACTGCTGGTGACAAACTAGTAATGGTGTACTCTATTACTACAGCTGGTGTAGCTGTTGCTCAAGTACTTACTGGTACAGCAAGTGCTGGCATTACAATTCAATAAATCATTTTTTAACATCCCAGTTTATTCGGCTAAAAAATCCACACACATTTGAATAGTCAAAATTAAAAAAAGGCGACTTTCCTCAGAAGTGAGGATAAGTCACCTTTTTTATTTATTTTGCAAGAGCATTCTGTATATGAGCAAGATGATGCTTTCCATGCCATGCATACAGTGCAAGTGCTTTTTCAAGCGTCATTAGCCCGTTGTCTGGATGCTGAAAAGCCCGTTGTAATTGCTCATCCTTTAAACTTGTCAGCAAATAAACCCAACGTTCATGTAAACTTTCAAGTAACTTATAGGAAGTGGCAACTGGCATATCAGAATCCGGAAGCACTGCCCAATCCTCTTCATTGTATGGCTTAATAGTTGGTGTATCTTCGGTTAAAGCTAATTTAAAGCGAATAACACTATTCATGTGACTATCCGCCAGGTGATGTACCAGTTGCGTTACAGTCCAACCATTCTCTCGGTAGGATTTCGCTAATGATTGTTCACTTGCTCCACTTAATGCCTCCGCTAATTGCCTTGGCAATAGACGGATATCATCAATCCATTTCTGTACTTGCTGTGCGGTCACTACTTCTGGAAATTGAAATTGTCCAATCGGATATCGTAAATCGTTCATTTAGCTCGCCCCCGTTTCTCTTTCTAATTTCATTATACTACCAATTTAGAAGTTTCATTTCATTTAAATATAAAATTCTATCGGCGATTGTGTGAGTTTTATCGGCGTTTTGGCATTTCTATCGGTGATTACTCGACTTTTGCGGGCGATTCTGGCACTTTTACCGGCGATTGCCCTATTTCATAACAAATCCAACTAATGATTGCAATGGATGTGTAATCGCAATGTCGAACTCCTTTTCAAATTGTTGTGCCGCTTCGACCATCGAAAGCTGGCCAACAGAAATCAACCGACCTTCACCCATTATTTCCTGGAAATATTGCATAATTGCATTGTTGTACGCTTGCTTTTTCCCCTGCATAATAAGCTCAAAAGTATTGTCTATTACCTTCGCCCGAACGTTTATCGCTTTATCATGGAGCGTAGCATATTTGTAGAGTCGCTCCATCGTTCCCTCCACAGTTGCAGGGTTTGTAAAAAGTATTATTTGTGGTTGCGTCACTTCGCAAAGTGATTGAAAAAAAGGTTCATCTATTCTAATAATTGGTAAGGATAATGACAATTCTTCTTCCTTTAACAACGCAATATAATTTGTACATGTAATTAAAATTGCATCGACATTACAGCTTGCTATCCATTCCACTTGCTCCTTCACCTTTAATGACAACCCGCCAGTACCCTTTGCCACATGCTGAATAAGTCCTGGATCAACAAAATGCTCAAGCTCTATTTCATAAAAACTATTAAATGCCTGCTCTATGTAGTCTATATTTGAATAATGTGCGTGCAAACAGCCTATTCTTTTCTTCAAATGCACTCCCCCTAAAGTTTCTTTTCCATTGTTACAATCGGAAGAGAAAAGCCATTACGATTTTCTCCTATCGTTTCTTTAGTGATAACATATCCTAACGAGCGGTATAACTCAATATTACGTGGTACATTCATACGAACTTTACATTCACTAATCCTTTTCCCTTGTGCACGTGCATAATTTTCAAGTTCAACTATTAATGCCTTTGCCAAACCTTGCCCCTGCTTTTCAGGAATTACAGATAATCGAAAGAAATAAATGCCTTGATTACTCAACGTAAATCGAACCATTGCTACATGTTGATCTTCCATATAACTAATAAACGCTTGCTGGCCATTATTTAGTGCCTGTTCAATTGATTCAACTGTTTCACTTAATGCACTGGATGGTGGCGTTGCATGTTCATATTCTTTAAAAGCCTGAAGCATTAATTTATGCACTACTTGCGCATCCTTACTATTTGCCAAAATAATTCCCATCTAAGTCACATCCTTTACGATTATAAATACATAATATTGTATTTATATCCATAAGTAAACCGCATTATCAAGGATAATGCGGTTACTGAATTAATATTTATTCACAAAACGTATTGCTCTACTCATTACAGTGGGTACGACAGACGCATGATTTTCGTGCAACGCTTCATAAAATTCAATACCCATTACTTGCATTAGCTCATTAGCCATTTTTCTTCCGTCATCTACCATAAAGGTTTCAAGTTCCCCTACACCGATAAATAATTGTTCGTTCACTTGCTTGTACTCTTCCATAAATACGCTTGCCTTCTGTAACAATTCATGTTCATTCCACCAGATAGAAGGGCTAATGGCTATATAACGTTGGAAACTATGTTTTTCATTAAATAATTGCCACAACACAAAATAGCCTGCTAAAGAATGGCCAAATAAAGTTTGATGCTGTTCATTTACATGGAATTGTTGCTGAATTTGTGGCTTTAATTCCTCTTGTAAAAAGCGACTAAAGCTCACCGCACCTCCATGCTTATCATATCCATTTCCTTTAAATCTTGCAGGATAGCTATACGTTTCGGCTGGTGCTGTAAAATCATAAAAACGTCGTTCATGCATATCAGCCCTATGTCCTACACCGACGACAATGGCAGGTACTATGCCTGTTTTGGGCGCATTTCGACTTTGCAGGCGAATTGCTTCCTTCACTAAATTGAAGTATGACGATCCATCTAATACATATAAAACAGGAAAGCCACCTTGAGGTATTTCCCCTTGAGGTACATAAATATTTATCGTATACGTATAATCAGTAAACTTCGAAGTCATTTCATAAGATATAAAATCTGTTACGTTAATTGCTTGTTCTACAGTCATTTATCTTCCTCCTTTAAAACATCATAGCCATAACATACCGGGGTATTTGTTGCTGGATCTTCCATAATTCTTGCCGTAATATTAAACACTTTACGCATGACGTCCGCACATAATATTTCCCGTGGTGTTCCCGTTTCCATCACAACACCTTGACGCATTGCAATTAAATGATCTGAATATCTTGCTGCATGGTTAATATCATGCAAAACCATGACAATCGTACAGCCATGTTGTTCATTTAAATTTTTTACGATATCTAAAACCTCTAACTGATGCGCCATATCTAAATAAGTCGTTGGCTCGTCTAACAACAAAATGCTCGTTTCTTGTGCTAATGCCATTGCTAGCCAAACACGCTGACGTTGACCTCCAGAAAGCTGTGCAAGCTCTCGGTTGCGATACTCCAATGTATTTGTGACCGTTAAGGCCCATTCAATCATTTCTTCATCCTTCTTCGTTAAGCGATTGACATTATTACGATGTGGATAACGACCGTATGCAATCAGCTCCTCTACCTTTAACTGTCCTGGTGCAATGGGCGTCTGTGATAAGATTGCTAACTTTTTCGCAATTTCTTTCGTCGACAAATTCTGCATATTTTGTTCCTGTAAATAAACCGTTCCCTGTTGTTTCTTTAAAATACGTCCTATTGTCTTTAATAAAGTCGATTTTCCACAACCATTGGGACCTATAATAGTTGTCACTTTTCCCTCTTCTATCGTTAAATTCAATCCTTCAAATACACGAACATGCTCATAACCCGAGGACAAATTTTCCATTCTAAATGCAGTTTGCACACTACTTCCTCCTATGCTTTTGACTTCACTAGTAAATACAAGAAGTACGGAATACCAATAATTGAAACAACAATACCAACTGCTAGCTCTGAAGGTGCAAAGACAGTTTTACCGATAAAGTCAGCGAATACAAGCAGGCATGCACCTATTAGGGCACTCACCGGCATTACATAACGATGTTGAATACCGACAAGCTGTTTAGCAATATGTGGCGCCATTAATCCAATAAAACCAATACTACCGGAGACTGATACACAGGCGCTCACTAAGCCTACACTCGCCAATAATAATTTAATTTTCTCTTTTTCTAGCGCTATGCCTAAGCTTGTAATACTGTCTTCTTCCAGCTGAAAATAATCAAGTAAATACGATTTACGATACACATAAAAACCTAGTAATAGGAGCCATGGCAACATCGACACAACAAAAATCCAATTGGCATTGTAAATAGAACCAGCCATCCAAACTGCTGCCGATTCATAATCTTGCGCATTCATTTTCAACGATAGAAACAGCGATAATGCACTAAATCCACTATTAATAGCAATCCCTGTTAAGATTAGTCGCTGCATATCTAGGTGGCCATTTTTCATGGCAAACGAAAAAATTAAAGCTGCGGCCATCGTACCGCCTACAAAACCGAAAATCGGCATGATTAAAATAGATAACCAGCTACTGACATCAGCCGTCACTACACGGAATTGAAAGAAAAACATAAAAATGACTACTGCTGCACCTGCTCCAGCATTAATACCTAAAATCCCTGGGTCTGCTAAGCCATTTCGTGTAATGCCCTGTAGTACAACCCCTGCCATGCCTAGCCCCACACCAACAAGAGCTGCTATTACAATTCGAGGTAAACGAAATTCAAAAATGACAAGATCATATTTTGGGTTTGGTTCAATACGCAAGAGTGTTTTTAGTACATCTAATACTGACATATCAAAAACGCCATTCGTAATATGGAGGTAGCTTGCCCCTAAAATAAATAATAGAAGTATAGCAACAGTCGTCATGACTACACGGGAAGTTTTTTTATGCATGCTTTTCACCTCCGTGCTTACGAACTAAGTATAAGAAGAACGGTACTCCAACTAGCGCTGTTAATACACCAATTGGCGTTTCGTATGGATAATTTACATAACGACTGAGCACATCACAAAGTGCTAAGAAAAATGCTCCTATTACCGCTGCACATGGAATAATAAAACGATAATCCACACCGACAAGGAAACGCGTAATATGTGGAATAACTAGCCCGACAAAAGCTATTTTTCCGACAAGTGCAACCGCCGTACCTGTTAAACATACAACTGCAAGCATACTAACAATTTTTACTGCTTTTGTTTTTTGTCCAAGACCTAAGGCAATATCATCGCCTAATGCAGTGATTGTAATAGCTCTTGCCGATAATAATGCAAGAATAAGGCCAATTAATCCAAAAGGTATTGAAAGTAGGAGCATATCATTGTCTACCGTATGTACCTTAGTGTTATACCAAGCGCTAACCGTTTGCGACACTTGGAAATACATTGCTATTGCGGTCGCTATACTACTCAAAAATGTCCCTATTACTGTTCCAATAATGGCTAATCGAACTGGGGATAGCCCATTTCGGATTAGAGAGCCAAAACCGAAAACGATGCCAGCACCCAATGCAGAGCCAAGCATAGATAGCAATATCATTTGATAATTTGGAAGCCCTGGGAAAAATACAATTGCTAATGTAATAACAAATGCTGAACCATCATTAACGCCCATCAATGACGGAGAAGCTAAATAATTTCGAGTAATACCTTGCATAACCGCACCAGCTACTGCCAAAAACGCACCTACTAGTAATACGGCGCAAATTCTAGGAATCCGACTAGTCCTTACAATTTGATGATCAATATTCCCAGCGTCAAATGCCGTAAGTGCTTGCCATACAGTTAAGGAACTAATATCCTTTGTTCCGTACATGACAGAAATTAAAGCTACAATCGCAATTAAGATAGGTGAAGCTACTAATATAGAAAATGATACTATGTTTGTTTTTTTCAACTGCCACACCTTTTTCTATTTAATCTTTATCTTATAAAAGGCTGGTAATAGCCCGGTGCTTGCACCAAATCTACTACCAGCCTACTGCTTCTATTTAAGTAATTTTTCCGCTGCAACATCTAGGAATTTCACCTTAGACCAAGCAGTACCACCTTGAGCGAGTGGATCAATTGCATTGACGAAAATCTGTTCATTTTTAGCTGCTTTCAAGCTTGCAAAAATCGGGTTCTTTTGTAGATCTTCTAATGCTTTCGGGGCATCTGTATTTTCAGATTCCTCAAACTGTAAGAAAATCGCATCTGGGTCGACCTGTGCTAACGTTTCAAGTGAAAGTTCTGCTTGCGCTTTTGTCGTTGTTAAAATTTCAGGTACTGGTGCACCTAGATCTTCATAAAGAACTGGATTTAAGTAAACGCCTGCAGGATAGATATACATAACACCGCCACGTAGGCGAATAATTAATACTTCCTTGTCCGCTAGTTGCTCTTTTGATTTAACCTGAGCATCCGCTACTTTGGCTTCATAGTCGGCAATAATTTTTTTAGCATCATCTTCTTTACCAGTAAGCTGCGCAAGAAGTGTTAAGTTTTCTTTCCAATTTGTTGAAATATGTGAATAAGGAATCATTGTTTGAATTTTATTTAATTTTTCAGCAGTTTCTTCAGGGAATTTCGAAGTACCGATAATAACATCTGGATCAAGTGCTAAAATTGCCTCCGCATTCGGCTCCATTTTATTTCCGACAAGCGTTGCACCTTCTAAATCTTTTGAAAGATATGATGGAATTTTGCCACCAATATCAAGTACACCAATTGGCTTGATACCAAGCATTGCAGCATCTTCCATTGATTCTAAGCTTGCAGCTACAATGTTTTCCACCTTTGCAGGTAGTTCATACGTTTCACCTAAATATGTAATACTCTGTGTTTTTGCTTGGTCTGTTTGTGTTTCAGTTGTACTTGTTTCTGCTGCTTCATTTTTGACAGGTGTGGACTCCTCTTTATCAGTACCACACGCCGCAAGGGATAGTGCTAAAAGTGCGGGTGCACACATTTTGATATATTTATTCACAATGAATCTCTCCTCATTATTTTTATCTACTTATGATAATGATAATCATTTTCATTTATAAGTCAATAGTAATTAGCTATTTAATTGATAGTCATTATCATTTACGAATACTATCCTACCAAAGAGAAAAATAGTTGTGAATGGACAATTTTATTTTCTATATGGACTTTTGCCGAAATTATTATAAAAAAAGAAGCTGATTCATAAGAGAAAAAGTGTTAGATTGACCGCAATCAATCTAACACTTTTTGGCTAAACCAGTGTCGTCAGCTATAGAGGATGCTTTCCTCAGGTTTATCGGCGATTTCTCACGGCTTACTGGCGATTTACGAGTTTTTATCGGCGATTTCTCTCGTTACCTATAAATACATCAAGCTTCTTCCATCATTATTTTTCGATAGGCTGTTGGAGACATTCCGGTGCTTTTTTTAAATACCCTGCTAAAGTAAAAGCTATCAACATAGCCTACACATTCTGCAATTTCAGTTACTGTAGAATCGCAATATCGTAGCAAGTCCTTTGCCCGTCGCATGCGATATTCTGTTAAATAGCTACTAGGATTCATACCTGTATGCTGTTCAAAAAGATAGGCAAATCTCCGACGCTCCATACCGAATTCCTGTGCAATTTTAGACACTGATAGTGGTTTCGAATAATGCTCGTGAATGTATTGTATAACCTGCTCCATCATTTCATTTGCTGTATCAAGAACCTTCATTTTTGCCGAAATTAAAATTGTTTCCACTAAATTCATAAATATCGACTTTGATTTAAATGTTGCCATACTACCTGGCATTGCATAACTTTCTATTAGCTGTTGTACGAGATTAATAATTTTTGAGTTTTCTCCTGTATTGATTAAGAAATGTTGTGTTGCTAATGAATTAATAGCCGCCTCTTCTGCAGGTATATGATAATGGACTACCGCATACTCCCACACTTTATCACCGATCGTATGTATCTCTATTGGCATTTGTGGCCCCGCATGAACAACCATTCCTGGCTCCATGATATAGGGAGTACCATTAAAGCTAAAACACGCACTGCCTGCCAGTGGAAAGACTAAACCACATTTCCCTGGCGCTGTTGTACGCCCGATATCCTTTCGATCTGGCTCCATTTTATTCGTAAAAATATCAACAAAATTCACCGTTGCCTGTGCATAATAATCAATGATTTGATTTATGTTTATCTCCATTCTATCTCACCTATAACATTTTGGACTTGTGAAAAATGATGCAAATCATGTTCTACTAAGCCAGAAAAATAACTGTAAAGTGTAAGCTCAGAGTGCCCGATTTTAAAGCTCTGCTGCCACAATTCATCTGGTAAACGAGCAAGGGCATCTAACAGTAAACGCCTAATAATAAGTAACGCTTGCAATGTTTGCTCCATGCTTTGTAAACGACTACTACTCGCTGCTTCAGCATTCATCTGTTCCACATTGGGCCCCTTAGGTAACTGCTCTTTTGAAAATAGAAATGGAATGCGCTCATGCAATACAAATTCATCCCACGGAATTAAATGCCCAATCACTTCAGCAACTGTCCACTTCCCCTGTTGTATTGGTGAACGCCACTGCTTGTCCGCAACATGCGAAAGTTGCTCTAGCCACAGTATAGATTTTTCATAATGCTTAAGTATTTGCTTTTTTTCTGGATGCAATTCTGTCAGCTCCTTTAGCTATACTGATGTTACAAATACGAGTTTTGGCCAGATATTTTGCCATCGTTTGTTATGTATCCTCTTTTGATAAATGTCATGCAATTGTGTATTTTCATCAAAATAAGGTGTAGGCGCCACAATACCCGACAGCAATTGTTGTATGCCATAAGGCGCTGCAATTTCCAGTGCACCTTGTGTAAGCCTTACGCCAATCGCTGTAGGTATTTCAGGAAAGTGTGCAATTCCATCAACAGAGGATTGATACGGATTACAATCGTTTACGACATGCATTCTAGCTTGGTTTTTCACAGACCATGGTTCTTTAGGTAAGAGCTCTAATAATCGCTGCTCATATTGCTTCTCTAGTTGTTCTGAAATATGCTGATTATCGAAATAAATGACATCAATATCACCTAATGGCGTTCTCTCTTGATAATCATGCAAATAATCCCACACCTTTGAACGAATAAATCCAGCACATACCCAACTGTCCGATAATTGGAGTTGCTCTACACAGCGTAATATTTCCATCATCCACGGATCTGACTTAATTAAAGTTATTAAATCTCTTTCTGTAAGTAACCGCTCCATTCAATCAAACCCCTTGATATATCCCTATTTTAATTGCTTACTAAAACCGTTACTTTTTCCTTCAAAGCCTTGCTGTTTGTAGAACTGGTGCGCAGCAATTCGTTCTTCACGTTTATCGCTATTCATCACAAGTTCAGAAGCACCCTGTTCCACTGCCCAGTATTCTATCGCTTCGAGCAGCTTATGTCCAATGCCCTTTCTACGATAATTATGATCTACAACAAAGGCTTGAATCCGTACATAGCATCCATCCATCATGCTCATAAAATATGCTATGGCACAATCCTACCATCCCAACTACGTGGCCATCCGTTTCAGCAACTAATGTATGATAACTTGGATTTGCTGCTAAAGCTTAAAATCTTAACAACATTTTCTCCTCTGTCGTTGAAACCCAAGCTGCACCATTAACACCGTTAAAGCTTTAATATCATCTATATCAGTAGTCTAATTTGCACCATTGTTGCCCCTCCTATAGGTTTATTATTGCTTATTTCCATTTCCATTTATTACAATAATAACTGTATGCATTTATTTTTCAAAGGGGTGTAAGGATGAAAATTATTTCTATACGTGAGGAGCCTAGCTATGCTGAATTGGCGACCCGCTATATACAAAGCAAATGGGCAAGTAAGGAAAGTATGATGCTCTATGAGGATTGCATTTCACATTGCATCAACGCGCAGGCACCACTTCCGCAGTGGTATTTATTAATGGACAATGATGAAATTATTGGCTGTGCAGGTTTAATAACTAATGATTTTATTAGTCGTATGGATTTATATCCTTGGGTATGTGCGGTGTATATTGAAGAAAGCCATCGCGGGCATGCATACGGAGCATTGCTATTAGAGCAAGCTAAAAAGGATGCCCAGCGACACGGATTTCCACATCTTTATCTTTGTACAGATCATATTGGCTTATATGAACGCTATGGCTTTTCATATATCGGTACTGGCTACCATCCTTGGGGGGCAAGTTCACGCATTTATGCGGCAAGGATAGAATAATAAGGGTGCGCCTATGCCAACTGCGTTAGCTACTTAAATGTTCGTGAATAAGCTTCCATTCATTATTTACTACAGTAAAAACATTTGTCGCTCTCCCACTCCCTGTTACAAATGTGCCATTATGATATCCTTCGTAATGGTATGTATAAATACATGTAGCGGTAGTTGCATCCGCAGTAAGCCACTGAACATTTGTCGCACGATAAACTTCATCTTTTATGACATGCCATGCATGATTGAAATAAGCTCCTATTTCTTCCAGCGTTGTGCATGTTTGATCAGTAAACCAATAAACTGCTTGTGGGTGTAATAGCGCTTTGACGTTGTTAAAATCATGAGTATTTGTTGCTTCAATGTAACGTGTTAAAGCTTGTTGATAATCCATTTCCATTTCTCCTCTTTTCATCTAATATTAGAACAGTGTTATCACAATTTTATCTAAAACTTAATTAGTCTGGGAAGATTATATAGTACTACTAATTTTGAAGTAACTTAAATTCGAGGAGGCTTTCCTATGCTCGCTACAATTCACAAACACCAAACCGGCTATATTGCGCTAATTGAATGCCCACTTGCACATTCAATTAGCGCTGTTTGGGCGGTACTAACAGAGAATGGCAAACTTCAAAAATGGATGAGCAATTTAGAAATGATTGAGCCTAAGAAAAAGGGTAAAATGCGTTTCAATATGAATGACGGAACTGATACCTTTATAGACATCGCTATTACGGATTATATTGAGCAGGAGGTACTGGAGTTTGAATGGGGCAAGGATAGTGTACGCTTTGAGCTATCACCAACTAGTGATGGTTCAATATTAGTGTTGCATGAAAAAATCGGTCAGCTGACTGATCATACGCCTAAAGATATAGCTGGATGGCATATTTGCTTAGAGCTCCTGTCTGATTTATTAAACGGCACTGTGCATGAAGAATTTCCAATGAAAGCATGGCAAAAATGGTTGGCAGAGTATACGCTACTAATACATGAAGCTGAAAAATAAACAGGCAAAAAAATTCCCTGAGCGGATTGCCACTCAGGGAATTTTATTTATTGATTAAAAGCCGAAGCAATTGCTAGTGCCTTCATTGGGTCCTTTATCGAATCAAGTGTATAAACAAGCTTTCCATCTTGCCATACGATTAAGTTTCCTGATTCGTAAACATCTAAATGCACCAGGCCGTTTTCATGTGGAATCGGAAGCGTATGGGATTCTAAATATTCTACAGCTTGTTTCGCTAGGTCTACTCCAGCAGCTGGATTTTCTGTTCGGGTATGGGTTGCTAATGCCCATCTCCCCTCATTCCATCCAGTCCATAATGAGCCAGCTCCTGCATCCTGATAGCCATTAATATTGTATCCGAGCGGTACTTGTTGCCCGCCATTTTTACTAAAGTCTTCATAAGAAATCTGTTTGCTCGCCTCATCTATACTGTCAAATAGCTTTACAGTAAGCTTGGCAATCGCTGTCGCATTAGAAGCATTTTTTAGCTTCACATCATTTACAGGAATATACTCTTTACTTTCTAGAAAAAGAACTTCAGCTTGTTTGTCTGAACCTGTTGTTGTAGCCGTTAAAAAATTCCCCTTTGTTAGCGGAAGATTATTTGGCATAACAACCGCTAATTCTGTTCCAAGCTGCTCTTTTATCGTTTTCAATGCTTCTGCCTGCGTTATAGAAGAGACAGTGTCTTCAGATTTTGTTTCAGTTGTAGCATTCTCATTTTCATTCGATTGCTGCTCTTCTTGCGTATGGTCTTGTTGTGTATGGTCTTGCTCGCTCACTTTCTCTTCATTTGTAGTACATGCGCTTAGCATACTAATCGTGAGTAAGCTTGTAAAAAGTATTTTTTTCATTTAGACACCCCTCTTTTGGCCTTGCTTTGGCGTTTTTTCAATCCTGCTCTAAAAGTTTCCCCACACTATAAAAGTGGAGAACTTCTGCTGAATCAAGTTTATTTTCCCCACTCTTTTCTCTCTTAAACGTGAAACTAGCGAAGATTATTAATTTGCTTAGTCAAGTCATTAAACTTTCGATCAAGCACTGCATATTCCTTATCCTTTGCAGTTAGGAAGCTAAGTTTGCCGAGTATTTCTTGTCTTTCATTTTCAAGCTTTAGTCGTAGTGCACTCGTATCATTTACTTGTGGTGGTGCGCTCTCTCTCCATTTTTTCTCAATGCCATTATTTTTAAGCTCCCAAACAATATTCGTCGTTTTTTCTAAAAAATAACGATCATGTGATACAACGAGCAATGTACCTGTATACAACTCCAATGTTTTCTCCAATTGCTCTCTTGAAGGCAAGTCTAAATGGTTCGTTGGCTCATCTAAAATGAGAACATTTTTTTCCTCTAGTATATATGCCATAAGCTTACACTTTACACGCTCACCCATACTCATATTGCCAATAGGTGCTGTCCAATGACTCGCTGTAAATCCTAAATGTTTCATAACATTGCGGACTTTACCTCTTTCCTCGAAAGTCTCCTTGTAAAAGTATTGCTCTGGTGTAAGTTCAAGCGGCAAATCAAATACATCCTGCGTTAAATAGCCGATGTTGGCAGCAGGTGAAATCCATATATCACCATCCGCTTTTTCTTGTCCTGTCAGCACTTTCAATAATGTCGTTTTCCCGCTACCATTTGGGCCAGTAATAGCAATCTTTTCACCATACTTGATTACCATATTTATATCTTTAAATATAAGACGATGCTGGAAAGATTTTGTTACATGCTTACACTCTAAAAATCGTTTTCCTACCCGTTGGTTTGTCTCTACTGAAAATCGCACTTCATCTTCTTGCTTAAGTTGTTCAACTTTAGTTTTTGCTAGCTCCTTTTCCAAGCGTTTTTTCTTTGATTTCACTTGCGCATCCATTCGTTTAGCCTTTACTCGATAAAACTCTTTAAAACTCTCTTGCTTGGTCGATTGCGCGTGTGCCTTATGCGACCAAGACGAAAGCTCATTCATCTGTGCTTCAATACGTTCAATATTTTTTTGCTGTTTATCATATGCACGTTGCTGCGCTAACCTTTGTTGCTCTCGTGCCGCTATATAACTTGTATAATGACCACTATGCTCTATCAGTTTTCCGTCTTCCAGTGACCATATTTTCGTAGCCACTTCGTCTAAAAAATAACGGTCATGGGACACTACAATAATTGTACCGCCATATTTTTTTACTTGGGCGATTAGTAGTGCTGTACTTGTTTCATCTAAGTGATTTGTCGGTTCATCCAATAATAGTAATTGCGCATGTTGTGAAAAGCCTCGTGCTAGTCGTCTCTTCAGCTTTTCACCACCACTTAAAGCTACAAACTCTGTGTTTGGCACATGCCATTTAGCTAGTAAATCTGCTTCCTCTGCACTTACTTCCCAATTTTCAATAGCTGCTTGCTCTTGTTCTACATAAGCAATTTTGATTTGCTGTAACCACAATAGCTGCCCTTTTGTAGGAGTTAGTATGCCTTGAATTAGCTGTAACAATGTCGATTTTCCAGCTCCATTTTTACCTATTATGCCAATGACTTCACCCTGTTTTACTGTAGCGGTGGCATTATCAAAAATAAGTGTGTCACTCACTTCATACTGTACATTTTGTATTTTTAAAAATTCTTTCATTACATCCGTTCCTCTCCGTTTAGAGGGACAAAAAAATCCCTCCAATTATTTTGGAAGGATTAGTCGCGAAATATCATACATAAAAAAGCTCAAACGTAGAGCTTTAATTATACGATGATCCAATACTAAAAAATGCTATATTAAATCCCACTAAAGAACTTCTAGCGGGGCAATATGCGTTTTAAGTATGCGTTTAACGATTGTCGGCGGTTAAACCTATATCGTTGCACTTATGGAAAATGGGCAGACTAATCCTATTTTTGGTTCATTGAAATATACATTTCATGTGCAAAAAATAAGATTAGTTAATCATTAGCCACCCATCGTCCCTTCATCTTTAGTTACAATAATTGTAACATCAATTGCTCGAAAACAGAATATTTATAATAAATTTCTCTCTATATTTTCGAAAAGGAGCTATGTCCACTAAAATAAAAAGGGGATTCATCGCAGTAAATCGACGAATCCCTCGCAATAATGGTCCCTTATCTAAAACATTCGAATGCGAGTATGTTATCTCGCAAAATTGTACTGAAACGCCAGCCAGATCTACTGCTCCAGCGGAATCCTGCAATAACGTCCCTACCAATAACCGTCGGGAAAAACCAAAAACTTCTTCCGTTCGTCGTCCATATAAATGTATTCCTAAATAAACATCTTTGAATACCACTAGATCCTCCATGCCAAGCAGGCATAGCTGGCGAAAAACTTGGCGGAGCACTGGTCGGCATTTGGCCAGTTGATGGCGGACCGAAATTAGGTGGACCCATGTTTGGTGGGCCAAAGTTAGGTGGACCAAAGTTAGGCGGACCCATGTTTGGTGGGCCGAAGTTAGGCGGACCCATGTTTGGTGGGCCGAAGTTAGGTGGACCCATGTTTGGTGGGCCGAAGTTAGGTGGACCCATGTTTGGTGGGCCAAAGTTAGGCGGACCCATGTTTGGTGGGCCGAAGTTAGGTGGACCCATGTTTGGTGGGCCAAAGTTAGGCGGACCCATGTTTGGTGGGCCAAAGTTAGGTGGTAGACGTCTTTCTCCTAAGTCATCATTTGGAAATAAATTCAATAATAAATCCCCCTTTTACATAATTCAATATATGTAAAGGGGGCGAAAGCTGATTGAGCCATTAGCCTACTCATCAATTTAATCTTCACTTGTCCACTACTGTTTCGCACAAAAGTACAGTTCATTAATGTTGCGTCTTATTACGCTAAATACGATTGCATCACTCGCCAATCCTCCAGCTTTTCATTGAAGGATTTAATATTTCTACCTGGTATCGGGCTAGTCGATGGCATCTTTTGATAGGTTCGCCCATCTAAAACATCAAAGCCAATATGTTTTTTAAACACTTCAAATGCCTTACCACCATTAAAAAGCACAAGTTCAATATTTGGGTAATGTATAAAAAGTGTTTTAAAGTCATTTGGTTTTTCATTTCGAATGGCTGCATCTAAACTGCCCTTCCGTTCACAAGATTCGATTGTATCCCACAGCCCGATGCGGTTTTCCTTTAATAACTCTATTCGCTGACCATAATCTACAGGTATCTCTCTCTTTAATATTTCCCCAATAATAGCCCAAAAGTGATTGCGTGGATTGCCATAATATTGTTGCTTCTCTAATGATAGCTTTCCTGGCATTGAACCAACAATGAGCACCTTTGTTGTCACATCAATAACAGGTGGCAGTACATTTTTCACTTCATCTGACACAGCCATCACTCCTTTCTTTTATTGTAGCGTAAAGTTTTAGAATGTTTCCCATAATGATGAGCTTGTTTATCTACTCTCATTTTGTTGAAGATTTATGATAGACTATTTCAAATACGCTCTTTCACGAGGTTTTTATCACTTGAATTTAGAAACAATCGAAAAAAATAAACTAACTACATAGAGGTGAAATATGAAAAATTTGTTCCAGTCTCTAACAGTTAAAATGATTTTTTTAATGACTATTCTAATTCTTGTCATATGTGGGCTGTTTATTTATTTTTTGCAAGAACATATTCAAGAAACAACAGAAAAACAAGTAGGCGAAGAAGCTTTAAATATTGCAAAAACCATTGCTTCAATGGAGGAAATTATTACAGCCTTCGATGAAGAACATCCAAGTGAAACGATTCAGCTAATTGTTGAACCGTTAAGACAGGAGATTGATGCAGCGTTTATTGTCGTTGGTAATGCTGAAGGTGTTCGTTATTCACATCCTTCAGAAGATAAAATTGGACATAAAATGGTTGGTGGAGAAAATGATGCCGCATTACAAAATATACAAGCCTATACTTCTAAAACGATAGGGTCATTAGGTGAAACAATTCGAGGGAATGCTCCTATTATTTTAGACGATAACATTATCGGTGTTGTTTCTGTCGGTTTTTTAACGGCTCATATCGATACAACTATCAGGGAACATATTTACAAATGGCTACAATATACAATCATAATTCTCTTCATAGGCATACTTGGAGCAATCGCTATATCCATTTATATAAAAACGTTATTGTTCAATATGGAGCCCATTCACATCGCCAAGTTGTATCAGCAAAACAAAGTAATTTTAGAGACAACAGAAGAAGGTATACTGGCGGTCAATCATTTAAATCAAATCACTACTATTAATAAAAGTGCATACGAGATGCTAGATTCTACTCATAATCAACCCATTTCCACATGGATGGGGACAAAAATTGAGCATCTTTTCACCCCTAAAATTGTTGCACAAGAACACATTCACAATTTAGAACTATCACTAGCTGAACATATTATCATTTTAAATAAAGCGCCATTAGTTGAAAAGAAAAGAAAAATTGGTTCATTGTATACATTTAGAAAAAAAACGGACATTCAAAAAATTATCGATGAACTAAAACAGGTAAAGCAATATGCCAATATGCAACGTGCCTATACACACGAATTTGCAAATAAACTTCATATAATTTTAGGTTTGCTTGTTCATAAACACTACGATCAAGCAATCGATTTTATTAAAGAAGAGCGAAACATACAACTTAAAAATCAGGCCTTTTTAAACAGTAATGTAACAGCTCCAATACTACTAGCATTAATTCAAGGGAAAATGGCAGAAGCAGCTGAGCTTGGCATTAAACTTGAACTGAAGGAAATTTCCCCATCTATTCATTTATCTAAACCTCAGGAAGATGCTATCTTAACTGCACTTGGTAATGTCCTTCAAAATGCCATTGAATCTTTAAAAAACTGGCCATCCTCCGATAAAATGATTCAACTTTCCATCAACGATTTTAAAAATCATTACTTATTGGAAATTCAAGATAATGGACCCGGTATCGATAACAATTTGTACGATAAAATTTTTACAAAGGGTGTTTCCACAAAAGAAGGCTTAGATCGTGGACATGGCTTGACGATAAGTAAAAAAGCCCTTGAAAAGATAAATGGAGATATTTTATTAGATTCTGGCGATTTATCAGGAGCATGTTTTTTAATTATAGTTCCTAAAGGAGGTATTCTCGTATGACAGCATGCAAAAGTGTATGGATTATCGAAGATGACTTTAGAGTAGCAAGCATTCACGCAGATTATGTAAATACAATAGGAGGTTTTAGTGTAACTGAAAGTTTTCGTACAGGACAAGAAGCGATAAAAAAACTAAATCTAACCTCTAGCTTGCCGGCAATTATTTTAACGGATTTGTATATCCCAGATGTTGAAGGCAGTTCATTAGTACGCCATATACGTCATCATTATCCTTCTATTAAAATAATTGTTATTTCAGCTGCTACAGAAAGAGGTTTAATCAAAGACGTCGTAGATTTGGGGATTTTAGATTATTTAATTAAACCATTTGAACAACAACGACTTCAACAAGCATTTAAAAAATATTTGAATGAACATCATTTATTTCAAAATAGCATGACCATCACGCAATATGAGCTTGATTCCTTACTCTACCGTGAATCAACTACTACAGAAGATAAGGTCGTAAAAGGAATCGATTTACATACGTTACAAACCGTTAAAAGTATATTTGAAAATCCTCAAGCTCAGGAGCTTACTGCTTCACAATTAAGTGAGCTTATCGGTTCTAGTAGATCAACAGCTCGCCGCTATTTAGAATACTTAGTTGGCGAACAGTTTTTGCACATAAAGCCCATTTACGGAACGATTGGCAGACCTGAAAGGAAATATATTTATCATGGAACTTATGAACAAAATGAATAGTTTGTTTCTTATTTAACATATGGCCATATTATTCCCTTCCCACCAGCGCCATGCTAACTTTAAATAGTCAGAATACTCAATTAAAAGGGAGGGGCTTTTTTTGAGCTTAAGTGTAATTGGCTTTTTCACCATTATGATTATTATTGCTCTACTCATAAGTGGTCGTGTATCACCACTTGTAGCAATGGTTATTCCACCGATAATAGCTGCATTAATCGCTGGTTTTAATTTTGATGAACTAGGCGAATTCTTTAATTCCGGACTAAGCTCTGTGATGAGTGTCGCTGTTATGTTTATCTTTGCAATTATTTTCTTTGGTATTATGCAGGATGTTGGACTATTTGAACCATTGATCAACAAAATGATTGCGCTTTCAAAAGGGAATATTGTTATCGTTGCTGTTATTACAGTACTTATTGCTGTAGTAGCTCAATTAGATGGTTCTGGTGCTTCTACATTTTTAATTACGATCCCTGCATTGTTACCTTTATATTTAAGATTACGGATGAATCCATACTTATTACTTTTATTAATTGCTGGAGCTGCAGCCGTTGTAAATATGGTACCTTGGGGCGGTCCGTTAGGGCGTGTTGCTTCAGTATTGGAAGTGGATGTTACTGAACTATGGTATCCGTTAATTACAATTCAAATTATTGGTATCGGATTAATGCTAGTTTTAGCACTATACCTAGGCTTTAGAGAAAAGAACCGCATTCTGAAACAGTATGGCACACTTGATGTTACGCACGATGATTCTACTTTAAATCAAGGCGTAGGATTAGCAGAAGTAGACACTTCCTTACGTCGGCCAAAACTATTGTGGGTTAATGCGTTAATTACTATTTTAGTAATAGGGATTTTAGTGGCAGGTATTGTACCAGCAGGATTAGCCTTTTTAATCGGCGTGGCCATCGCCCTGCCAATTAACTATCGTACACCTAACGAACAAATTGAGCGGATACGAACACATGCCCCAAGTGCTTTAACGATGGCGTCCATTATTATTGCTGCAGGCTTATTTTTAGGCATCCTCAATGGCTCTGGAATGTTAACAGCTATTGCCAACAATGCCGTAACTATTTTACCGTCAGCCCTATCATCGTATTTACATATTATTATCGGCTTATTAGGCGTACCATTTGATTTGTTGTTAAGTACTGATGCCTACTATTTCGCCTTATTCCCTGTAGTTGAACAGATTGGCTTATCTTTCAATATTGATTCTCTTTCAACTGCTTATGCAATGGTTATTGGTAATATTGTAGGTACTTTTGTATCGCCACTTGCCCCAGCTGTCTGGTTAGCGTTAGGCTTATCAGGATTAGAAATGGGGAGACACTTAAAGTACTCTTTCTTTTGGATGTGGGGGTTAAGTATTGTTTTACTTGGCATTGCTATAGCAATAGATATAATCTCTATTTAAAGACCAAAACCAGTTGTCATTTCAAATATCGACAACTGGTTTTTTGTAGCTATAACGGAAATGCAGAGCCCGTAAGTATATTTTTCGAACTTTTTTTAAGAAGCTCTTTAGCTGAGTAATTTTGAATATATGTCCTTACAATTTCATAACCAATGCAATACCCTATCCACGATGGCAATTTTCCACCATATAAAAATTCAACATGATTATTTAAGCCTTGAACATTAATATTGGGCAAAAAATCAGCCTGCCAAATGGCTAGCATCTTATCCAAAGAATAGTCTCCCAGCCAAGGTGCTAACCATTTAGATCCGTAAATTTCCTCTACTGCACATTCTGCTAAACCTTCTAAAATTAATGAATCTAATAGCGTTACTTGCCGTAACGATTTGTTTAAGTAGTGCAGTCGGCAAACATGATTGTATTCATGTGCAAATAAAGCTTTAAGTTCTTCCTTTTCTAGCTCTCCTATAAATAAAAATAAAGCATCTGGATATGCAACACCATTTTTGTTTGTAATGTTTTGCTCCTGTGTTAGTGGAAAAATATAGATTGGTATATCTGGCCCGCCCCAACGCTTCTTTAAATAAAAATACTCTTCCTGAACAATTTCCCAAGTATTTTGATTTTGTAGCTTTTTAATATCAATGCTTTCATGTGCTTGAAATAGCCCTTGTTGCTGTAATTCAAACTGTATTTCATGTGGTGTTCCACCATTAAAATGTTCTACTAATCGGCTACAAAGAATGGTACGTTGTAAATCTTCAAAATCTCTACTGTCATTTAACTTTTGACTAGTCTTTAACTCGTAAAGCCAATCATCAGTTGATATGACTGACATACGCTCACCCCCTTGCTATAGCTTATGTTTCCAATAGACATTCGGCTAGTGATGGTTGTATCCAACGGCATATATTATCTTGTAAGGACTAAGAAAGGAGGAGATTTCTGTGAATCCAGCTGATTGCTATAATCTTTGCTGTAAATATCACGGTAAACGTGTAAAAATTACTGATACATCTGGGAATGTTCATTTTGGAGAAATAACTAGAGTGGATAGAAGACAGGTATGGATTCTACCTGATAGACAAAACAGAGGATATGGTTTAGGTTTTTGGGGTTGGGGATTTAGACCAGGATTTGGAGCAGGACTTGGCATTGGAATCGCATTTGGTGCAATTGCCGGTATTGCATTAGCGCCTTTATTATTTTTCTAGTTTAAATACGTAGAATATCCGTTGTTTTAAGGAAAAAAATAAGCCATTTCATTATTGAAATGGCTTATTTTTTTATTGGACTTTCTCTTGTTGCTGTTTTCTTTCAATTAGTTCCGATACTGTTACAAATGTATAGCCCTGTTTTTTTAATGTAGGTACTATTTCTTCTAGGGCTTTAATTGTTTGTGTGCGGTTGCCGCCTCCGTCATGAAACAAAATAACATCCCCAGGCTTTGTCCCACCGAGCACCTTTTGGACAATTTTATTTACGCCTGGTTCTTTCCAATCTTGTGTGTCTTGATGCCAAGACCACATTACGACCTGATAACCATTTTTTACGGCAGTATTAATTATTTTATCGTTATAATTACCACCTACAGGACGAAATAAAACAGGTGAAAAACCAGTAATATTATTAATCATTTCGTTTGTCCGCTGTAATTCCTCCTGTAATTTAGATACAGAAACTTTGAATGGGTGTGTGTAAGTATGGTTGGCTAGCTCATGACCCTCTTTATAAGTTCTTGAAACAACATTTGGATACTTTTCTGCATTTTGACCAATAATAAAAAAGGTCCCCTTTGCTTCATACTTAGCTAAAATATCTAGCACCTGTGAGGTATACTTCGGATCTGGGCCATCATCAAAGGTTAAGGCAACGATTTTATCCTTTGTGTTAATATCCCACACAACCTCACCAGTCTCCTCATATTCACTACGCCCTTTTTCTGCAGAGGTATTCATTTCTGTAAAACATATAGAAATGAATAAAAAGCAAGCCGTCAAAAACAATACATTTTTACGTATCACAGTATCACCTCCCGCATTTTATTGCATATTACAGCTCATCTTACTATTTACGAAACACGTTGAATTATACTTCAAAAAGACTACCTGATTTTACTTATGCCCTCTATAAAATTATGTTGAAAAACTATTTAACAAACTGTTTCTCTATACTTTAATAACTTGTTTAATTAAACTTTTTTGCAATATCCTTATTTTTAAATAATTCCCACAAACGTAGCGTCAATTTTGAACGAAATGTGAAACCTTTCATTTACCACTTTATTTTTTGAAAAATCGGTGTAAAATTAGTTGCATAAACTGATATATAACAACAGCAATATATTCTATTTCTGTTATACTACAAATTTACTTACAAAGGGGATTTAATAATGTGGGTTATTACTGTTTTTGAACAAGATTCATATCGTATGTTCGAGTACACTACGCAAGATGAGGCTAAATTAGCGTTAAAAAATATACAACAAACTGCATTGCTTTCTTATACAAAATAAGTGCCAGGCACTCAAACAATTCTCAAACAATTAACGTCACACACACTTTTTTAGTGAAAATACCGAACACCTTTTTATCTATTGCCATATGTATAGAGAGAAAAGGAGTGTGATGTTCATGGTGACAATTGAACCTATTATGATTAAAGGTCATTTTTTCACTGCTGTAATTGTACATTTACCAAAAACGACACTACTAACTATTTCAAATGATACGGGCTACATCATGTGTGGTGCATTAGATGTCGGTCTTTTAAATAGTCGCTTATTGGATCGAAAAATCATTGCAGGTCGGGCGGTTGGAGTGAAAACAATAGATGAGCTGTTAACAGCCCCACTAGAATCCGTTACATTTGAGGCAGAGCAACTAGGCATATTCGCAGGAATGACTGGTGTAGAAGCATTGTTAAAAATGATTTAAAACATTACTAGAGACCAGTCGGGAGGTGGTATTAAATGTATTACCAACATGCAAACCCACATTCTCTCCCTGCAACGCGAATTATGACTGTAACAGGAAATGGAAAAGTAGTTGCGAATGCCAGTTATGTTCAGCTTCAAATTGAGGTAACTACGCAAGGAGAAAATGTGCAACAAGCACAGCAGGAAAATGCTAGCATTATGAATCGTGTAATTCAATCCATCATGGCACTAACTATTCCAAAGGAAAATATCCAAACTGCCACCTATACGATTGCGCCTATTTATGATTATGTAGATGGCAAACAGGTATTTAAAGGCTATGAGGTGGCAAATGCAATTACGGTAAAAATACCTGATACAAATCTTGTTGGGGCTGTTATTGATACCGCTGTGGAAAATGGAGCAAATCGTATTTCCTCAATCCAATTTAAAATTGATAATGCAGATGTATATTACCAGCAGGCACTTAGCTTGGCACTTCATAATGCCCAAATGAAAGCTAACACGATAGCACAGACGATGCAATTATCTGTGCATCCTCAGCCGATCGAAATTGTTGAAGAAAACGAAAGTGGCCCTGTGCTATATAAATCGATGGCAATGGCAGATTCGTCAATGGTAACACCTATTGAACAAGGGCATATCACTATTAATGCCGCTGTTCGCGTTACATTTCAATACTAAGTATAGTTTCGGAACGTCAAACAAAGCCAGACTCCATTTATCATAATGTAGTCTGGCTTCTTGTCTTCTATTGTTGTGCGTCCCAAATACGTTCGATAACCGCTTCGTTATGAATTAAGCTTATTTGATAGACATCTGGATTACTTAGCCTTTGCCAAAACTGAAAATCTACATCACTTTGATAACTCTTTAATAGTAAGGATATTAGATTACCATGACTGACGATAACTGTATGTTCAGTTCCTCTCTCAGCCACTTCTTTTACAACATTCTTGATACGATCCATTGCCTCCTGACTGGACTCCCCACCCTCATATTTTAAATCCAAATTAGTAAAAGTCATTTTTAGTTTTTCATACCAATCTGGTAAATTATCAGTGCTTAATATACGTTCTGAAAGACGTTCATCTAACTCAATTATTTTGTTTGTTGTTTTACTTAATAGTTCTATCGATTGGATGGCACGTAAAAAAGGACTCGAAATAATTCGGTCGATTTTATAAGTATGAAAAAAGTCAGCTAAACGCTTCGCCTGCTCGTGCCCTTTTTCTGTTAAAGGTGCATTTGAAGGTTGCCCTTGTGCTTCGCAATGTCTAATTACGTAAATCTTCTTCATTTCGCTCCCCTCCCAGTTCAAAAAATCGCTATGTCTATTTATAATATTTTACTATTTATAACAAATATCAGTAAAGGTATTCACTCATGAACTACAAACAACCATCATATATTTAGTCAGTGTAAAAGATGATGCTTAAAGGAGGATATGATGCAAGCGGAAAACAAACGCCTTCGGAAAATTCAACATCTTGCTCATGAAATTATGGATGAGATGAACGCAGGAAAAGAATTGAATGAGCTCGAAACATTAATACCTGTCATTGATAATTTATCTCGTGCAATCGGTGATTTAACAGACGCCTTTGGCAATTATTCATTAGATTATGTAGAGGAAAAAGTCAAAAATGCACATACCCTATTGTTTAAGAAAGACAAAGTAGATATGTACCAGTTATGACATAAAAAAAGGGTAGCCCCCTAAAGGGTTACCCTAACGTCATTAATGCTCTTCAGGTGTAAATGTTTTGCAATCTGTTTCTTCACTATTGGATGCATGCTGACCTTTTTGACTTACAACGTAAATAGCTTCTGCAGTACATTTGTTACCAGAGCCCCAATACGTGCAGTTATTGACTTCACATAGAATCTGTTGTGCCATCGTATCACACCTCCTCTTTTGTTATCCTTAACAAAAGTGGAGTTTTCAATACTTAACTTAAACATAAAACCTTAAAATAACCTAAAATAACAATGGTGCTTCGTTTTTTCTTTATTATCTTCTTACAGCGACTAATTTATTTGCTGCATGACAATGTTTAATATTGTTGTCATGCTGATCTTCAAATTGGTAAGAACGATAATATTGAATTGACCAACTATGATATAAATCTTTGATTTCGCCTTCTTTACATATTCCTTTAATAAATGGTGCTAAATCTTCTGGAATATCTACTTCGTCTGTAAATACGGTAATAATATTGATGCCCTGTATCTTCGTATGTATTTGCATTGATTGAATAATGTTATGCCAAGCTTCACGCTCTAAAAAGTGGAACAAGCCATGTGAAATAATACAATCATAGGATCGTTTAAACTCATATGTAGTAACATCTTGCACAATAGCGTGCAAGTTATGTAATTGATGCAACTCTTTGTATCTATTGATTTTAGCGATGCCTGCCTCCGAAATATCGATGGCTTCAACCTCAAACCCAAGCTGTGCTAAATAGACTGCGTGCCTACCATCACCACATCCTATATCTAAAATGCGTGCACCTGCTTGTAACCTATTTGCACATTCAACCACTTCCTCACTTGGTTTACCAAAAGCATAATGCGTATCTGCTAAGTAATCTTTCTCCCAAAACGGTTTCACTTTCTCATCTCCTCTCTAGACTAAGTATATCAAACGTGCTATGACCTAACTTCATCAAAGCACGCCGTCAATCTATTCCTTAATAATTATCATATCATTTTCATCGAATTCCCACATATCACCATGCGCAACTTCCCAATAAAAGCCGTTTGGATCTTGGAAATACCCGCTATAGCCTCCCCAAAACACTGTTTCAGGCTCCTTTACAATATTCGCCCCAGCTTTTTTTGCTAACAAAAATACTTCATCGACTTCTTCTTTAGACTTTCCATTATAGGCAAGTGTAATGCCATTAAAGCCATTACCTACAGCGGGTGGATTCGCTTCATCAATATCCTTTACTAAGCGCTCAATTGGGAATAAAGATATTTTTGTTCCTGCATTATTGAAAAAAATAACATCTGGATTTGTTTCATCCCCATAGACGACTACTTCAAAACCCAGCCCTTCACGATAAAATGCCAGCGATTCTACCATATTTTTTACTCCCAATGTAATTAAATTTAAACGGTTCATCCCATCTTCCCCCTTTTCTACATTATCTATTACTTATTCTACTATTTTAGTTAATTTCCCTTTATCTCCATGACCATGGTACACGCTCCATATAAAAGATGACCCTCAACACAAAACATAATGCCGCTACATAAGATACACTAAGATATTAGCTATGGATTGGAGGAATTCTGCTGTATTACAATCCTTATCCGTATTATGTTTATGTAAATCAATATCCAAATTGGGGCATTTCTAACACCCCTTTACTATATCATTTGCCCGGACAGCTTGCGATGCCCACATCTCCAAACCCTAATCCGTACCCGCCTATTAATACATTGAAGTTGAAGACATCTGCCAAACAAATTCAGCCAATTATGCAGCAGGCCCAATTACTGACAGAGAAAATTGAAGGGTCTGATCAATTTGCACATGATCTTAAGAATGCTGCACAGCTTTCCAAGCAAGATGAAGTGCAAAAACTCATTTCTTCAGCGGGTGTTACGGCGAAGTTTGAAGCGAAATATACGCCAGATAATATTCGAATTGTATTATCAGAAGGTGGGTGCTGTAGTATAGCGGTAATTTTATATTGGTGATGAAGAAGGCTTCTTATTTTTTATAACCATGCACTCCTATAGAACTTGTAAACTATTTTTGATTATGCTAAAGTATTTGGTATTACTATTTCTGAAAATTCATATATTTTTCTTATCAAGAGAGATGGAGGGATTGGCCCTATGAAGTCTCAGCAACCAGTCTTAGGCATGGTGCTAATTCCAATTTGCGAACTTCGCAAAAAGATGAGGAGACTGACTTCAGTTACACGAGAGTCCTCTTCTACAAGTAGGGCTCTTTTTTTATTTTGTTTTTAACTATTCATAGTAAAAGAAAGCAGGGAATAAAAATGACAAATGAACTTTTACAAGCATTGCAGCTATTAAAATCTAAGCAATGGGTCGACTTAACACACACATTCGGACCTAACTCGCCTCATTTCTTTATGTTTGAAGATGCCAAATTTAAAACGTTATTTTCGCATGATGACGGCTTCTTTGCACAACAATTTACGTTTCCTGGGCAATATGGAACACATATCGATCCACCTATCCACTTTGTTTCAGATACACGCTACTTAGACGAATTAGAATTAAAAGAACTTGTCCTACCGCTAATTGTTATTGATAAGTCTACGGAAGCTGAATCGGACAATGACTTCTCGTTAAGTGTACAAGATATTTTAGATTTCGAAGCAGAATATGGAGAAATTGAAGCAGGGACATTTGTTGCACTGCGAACTGATTGGAGTAAACGTTGGCCAGATAAGGATTTGTTCAATAATAAAGATAAAGACGGTCATAACCATATTCCAGGTTGGGGATTAGAAGCGTTGCAGTTTTTATTTACAGAACGGAACATCAATGCAATTGGTCATGAAACGTTCGATACGGATTCAGCGTCAGATTTCCGTAAAAACGGAACGCTGGATGGCGAATACTTTGTACTAGATCAGGATACATATCAAATTGAATTAATGACGAATCTAGATAAGCTACCAGCAAAAGGAGCAGTCATTTTCAATATTGTGCCAAAGCCTGAAAAAGCATCTGGATTCCCTGTACGTTCTTTTGCGATTTTGCCTTAAGTCAATACAAAATGGTCTGCCTCAAATGCCATATAAACATTTGCAGCAGACCTTCTTTTAACAGGCTGTATTCATTTAATAGTATTTCTTTTTTTAAATAAAAAGTACACAATCAGCATTAGTACTATAAATAACAATACTGCATATAGGCTGTATTGAGATAAATACATACCAACAAAACGCCACTTATTTCCTAGCACTTTCCCTAAAGTAATAAATGTGAAAGTCCATACGATTGCACCAGCATACGCATAAACAGCAAACTTTTTATAAGGATAATTATTAATTGCTGCAATATATGCTGTAAGATGACGAACGCCAGGTATAAAGTATCCAATTAATAATAGTACAGGCCCTATCTTTTCAAACAATTTTTTCGTAAACTCAATTTTTTGTGCAGTTATATGAATTTTCGGCCCATATTTTTGTAATAACGGCAAACCGAATCGACGACCAACAAAGTAGCTGAGGGTGATGCCTCCTGCAGCTCCCACCGCAGCACTTATTAATGCAGGAATATGCTCTAAATTTTCCCGATAAACATTATACCCTACATAGGTTAAAAAAATTTCGTCAGGAAGTGGCAGCCCGACAATCCCTCCAACTAGTATAAGAATAATCCCAAAATACCCGTAATGTTCAATAAGAGATTGCACGTGATGCACCATTTTTTACCCCACCTAAAGCCTTAATTTTCCCATTATCTCAGCTTAACATAAGCCTCTTAAAGTCAATTATTTCTAACAATCACTTTTGCATAGGTTTAATCATTATTACATGTATATCAATATTGTACAATCATCACTACTTTATTTTTGTTAAATTCAGTTTTCACAAAAAAACCTTTTTACCGTAGCTACGTATCTCTTTCAGCGCTAATTTCTATTTACGAGGACTCCATATCCCTTACTGTAGCTCACGTCAAAACGACTTATTTCGTTAGTCAGTGATGAGCTGACTAAAAAACCAAATACATACGACAATGGCAACTAGAACATCTACCACAATCATTATCTATAATTTATTCATACAATCTGATAACATTCCTGTCTATCCAGCAAAATATAATCAATGCTGCGCACATACTATGGCAAAAAGGCATCTATAGCTAGCTAATGTAGACTAGCAATCTTTAAATAAACAACAAAAAGAAAAAAGCAGAGAACATTCTCCCATAGACAAGATTACGATGGCGATATTATTCCATTCTTTATCATCTTTGTTACCTTAAATAAGCTGTAGTTTACGTAATGCATAATCTATACCACCTTCATCTGATTTCATCGTGATATAATCAGCGATATTTTTTACTGCGACACTGCCATTTCCCATCGCGATACCATATCCAACTTGCTTTAACATATTAATATCATTATCTCCATCTCCAAAAGCAATTGCGTCTTTCGGAAGTAGGTTGAAATATTTTAGTACTGCTTCAACAGCGATGGACTTTGATACATCGTCTTGTAGCACATTCATAATCGTCGGATGCCATCTTTCAAACTTTAAATTTGGAAATTGTGTTATGTACTTTTTCTCTTCTTGTTCGTTGATATATAAACACATTAAGTAAACTTCCTTACTTAAAATATTAGTAGTAGTAGGAGGATACTCATCTAAAGATAATGTCTCCTTCATTGCCTTTAGTGTTGCAGGATGGCGAACATTATTCATTGATAGTTGGTCAGTGAAAAATGACAGACTATCGTTATTGTCATCAGCAAAAGCTTTTACACTTTGTACGATTTCTTGTGCGATTGGAATGGTATGAATTATTCGATCACCATGCCGAGTATAAGCACCATTAGCAGTTATAAATGTATCAATCCCTAGTTCTTGCAAATCATGACACATGGATAGTGGTCTTCCTGTTGCAGCAACTAATCGAATTCCTTTGTTTCTTAATATTTGTAAAGCGTTCTTCGTACTCCTTTCAATACAACCATTGCCATAGTTAATGAGCGTACCATCCACATCAAAGAAAATAATTTTACAGTCCATTTCAATCTAGCCCCTTTAAATAAAATAGAAAAATATAGTAATTATTATACTTTGAAAATAAAAAAACAATAGCTTTCTACTGCCTTAAATTCCTTATCAATAAACATATTATTGAATAGTAAATTTATCCTATATGTATTATAATAAAACTACTAAAATTTTTTATAAAAATGAGCATTCTAGATATGTCAGACTTAATTTAATAAAGTTGACTAAAACATTTAACTTTTCTCTTTTCACCACCGATAAATACTATTGCCAGTATATTTAAAGCAATCATTCCCTTTACATAAAAAAATTAATATTTTCCTTGTACTACTTTCATCATATTGAAGGAGTATACCAAAAAACATAGAATTGCTAAAATAGTAGAAAATCCATTAAATATATTGAACGAGTACCCCCCCTATTTAAATAGAACTAAAGAAATGTTAAAAACTCGACACAGAGGAGTTGGTTCATATGGGTTTTAATATTTACTACTACGAAAGTAATGTGGATTGTAAATTTTGCAAAAAACAATATACAACATATAAGGTAAGACCAAATCGTTTTAAAATAATCGAAGAACAAACGGATTTTATGCCTGTTTATGAAGGCTTGAATCCATTACTTTATGAAGTTGCTGTATGCCCGCATTGTGGATATGCTTACCATAAATCTATGACGAGAACGTATGGACCGTTCTTGCAACTAATCGATGAATTGTATATTAAAGAACTACATAAGCCAATGAACATCTGTCGCGAACGCACTATTGATGATGCTATCGTAAGCTATAAATTGGCCTATCTCGTAGCAAAGGCCTCAATGGAAGAGGCACTTTTAATGGCTAATATCGCACTAAAAATAGCTTGGCTATATCGTTTAAAAAATGAAGGCGAATCTGAAACTCACTACTTATATGCAGCAAGAGACTTTTACAGTAAATCATTTGCATCCAATCAAGAAGGCACCGAACGAATTCAATATTTACATGCTGAATTAAGCCTTCGACTCGGCGATATTGTAGAAGCCAAAAAAGGTTTCTCAAGATTAATCGCAGATCGCAATGTTTCCAATAAATATCGTAAATTAGCGCGTAATCGTTGGGAAAATTATAAATATGATGATTACCCTAACAATGTCACTGAAAATAAACAAGAAATCATCAAATAATTGAGAAGGGAGAGGAATCGAATGCTGCTGTTCGGAAAAAAAATAGACGCTCGAGAAGAGGATATTTTTTCGGAATTACATCATTTTTTATTAAGAAAAAATAATCGGCACTTAACGAATGATGAAATTGTTGCATTAACAGGCATTTCATCGGACTTACTTTTTAAATGGGTGAAGACAGGAAAATTAAAAACCTCTATCTTCCCTAATCTTGGCGCGCCATGTGAACGATGCGGTAAAATTACACAAGCAAAAATTTGCGTTAACTGTTCCTCATCCATCGTTAATACCTTACAGCAAGAAGAAAAAGATCAAGCATGGTTTAATAAAATTCAACGCAATAATTCAAGAGCTAGCACTTACCATTACAAATAAACCTTTGTACACAAGAATCTACGACATTGCGTGAGTAGCCGCAATGTCGTAGATTCTTTTTTGCAAGACTACTTTGCCCTTTTGACAATTTCCATCATAATTTTCGTTACATAGTCCTCCTCACGATTTTTAATAACAGCATCATAAATATATTCTTCATACACGTACTGCCCTAGCTCATAGCCGTTTTCATCCATGACCTTAAATAATCGTTCATATGTTTGGCCTAGCGTCGTTGATAATCCTATATGGTAACCAATAATAAAATCTCCTTCAATCGCCTTAAAATAAGGATGCCCATCTTGAGGATGTGGTTGTTCCATATATAAGTAACAATAATTATCATAGCTACCAGCTAAAACTTGCTCTCTTTTTGTAATGCCCCCAATCGGATAGCCTGTATCGAGTTGCGAGCGATCCAATTCATCGATAAAATCCGAGACCGCCTTTACAAACTGTTCCTCTGTGGAATCTTCGATATTTTTGCTTAAATATAATGTCTCTTCCGGAAAATGCCCGATCGTAATGCTGTCAAAATCTATATGCAATGCTTCCTCTGTTGTCTCGATTTTCACCTCAATAATACTTTCAATCATTTCAAGCTCTTGCCGTTTTTTCGCCACAAGCTCCTTTTGCTGACGCATCAAATCTAAAAAATTTTCTGGTGATTTATCTGCCATATACTTTTGAATTTCTTTTAAAGACATACCAAGCGTTTTTAATAATTCAATAACGCTAAAAAAGTCATATTGAGCGATGGAATAATAACGATAGTCCTTACTGTCTTTCATAATTGGTGATAGAAGACCAATTTGATCATAGTAAATGAGCGTTTGTTTATTCACCTTACAAAGCTTGGCAAATTCACCTGTTGTAAAATATTTTACGTTTTTATTAAGCATTTTAAGTTTCCTTCCTTGACTATATAGTTACTATATACTTTAGATTGTAGCTATTCACAATAAATTTAGAAAGGTTTTGACATTATGTTCACGGAAATACGTGACATCACAGCTTTAAACAAAGAAGAAGTATTAGCTTTACACATCGCTGACAATCAGCAGGACTTTATTGAAAGTACACAACAATGCTTAGACGAGGCACAAGACGATCGACGATTTATTCCAGTAGGTTTGTACAAGGAGGATATCCCGGTAGGCTTCGCCATGTATGGTGTATTTCCTCACGAGGACGATACACAACGCGTTTGGCTAGACCGCTATTTAATTGATGAGCGTTATCAGCATAAAGGACTTGGAAAGTACTTTTTACAGCAGCTTATCAGTTTCTTACAAACAAAATACAATTGCCAAAAAATATTTTTAAGCGTCTATGACAACAATAAAGTAGCCATTCAGCTCTATAAAAAGTTTGGATTCGCCTTTAACGGTGAACTAGATGAAAAGGGCGAAAAGGTCATGGTAAGAGAGGTAGTTACTCATGACAACAATTAATCCAATTGAAACAAGACCGTTAAAGCCACTGTTTATATCCTACTTATTTCCAGCTATGGTTGGTATGCTACTTATGTCAGTAAACATTTTAGTTGATGGTATATTTGTCAGTCATGGGGTTGGTCCAACTGCTCTAGCAGGTGTCAATATTGCTGTTCCGATTTTCTCCATCTTATTATCAATTTCTCTGTGGATTGGTATGGGGGGTGCCACTTTGTACTCCATTTCACTTGGAGAAGGTAATAAAAAACGAGCACATCAGATTTTTACACTCTCGTTTACAATGATGCTTGCAGTAGTTTTAACGTTGGTGCTTTTACTTTTATTAAACTTAAAGGAAATTGCCTATATTTTTGGGGCAAGTGATGTTACTTATCCTTATGTGCAAGAATACTTGCATGTTATTTTGATATTTGGTGTCTTTTACACAATTGAAAACTTATTAAGTATTTTTATTCGCAATGATGGAAATCCAAAGCTCGCAATGATGGGTTTAATCACTACATCCATTTTAAATATATTATTAAACTACGTATTTATTTTCGTGCTCCATTACGGTGTAAAAGGTTGCGCTTTAGCTACAGCAATCTCTACAATCATTGGCATGTCGGTGCTATGTCTCCATTTCTTCAGAAAACAGTCTGAATTAAAATTTGTATCTTCATTTTTCAGCCTATCCGATTTAAAGAAAATATTTGCTATTGGTTTACCAAGCTTTATCGTAGAAGCTTCCATGGCGATTATCGTTATTTTATATAATGTATCATTTTTGCACTACCTTGGCGCAAACGGCGTAACAGCATATGCAATGGTTAACTATATTCATACAGTATTATTAACCGTATTCCTAGGTATTGGTATGGCTCTACAACCTCTTGTCAGCTACCACCATGGTGCAAGATTAACAAAGCGTTTAACAGCGCTATTGAAAATTGGCTTAGCAACTGCCCTTATTCTAGGATTAAGCATTGCCATTATTGCTATGCTATTCCCTTCACAGTTAATAGCGTTATTCGGCGATAGTACGTTTGAAATTCGCCATATAGCAACCCAAGGATTTGTTCAATTTGCAATTGGCTATGTCTTCTTAGGCTTAAACATGGTACTTGCAGAGTTTTTCCAATCTATTGAAAAAATTCGTCTTGCAACAACTATTATGTTACTTCGCAGTATTATTTTATTTATTCCAGCGCTCTTATTGCTACCTAAATTCCTAGGAGCACAAGCAATTTGGTGGACTTTCCCCGTCGCTGAAGGTATTACTGCATTACTGATTTTCTTATATATCAGAAGAAAGCCACGTGCGGTTTTTTCAAACTAAGACTAAGGGGAATTCAAAAATAATAACTACTGCCATTGATTCCTGCTACGGGCGGGTTCCTTCCGCTTGAGTGCCTGGCACTATGCAAAGAAACTTCGCATCATATCTACTCCTAAATCGGAAAAATCCACTTCGCTTTCCGCGGGCACAACGTAAGCCGCAACCCTCGCTATCGCGCGGTTTGTTGCGTCTTACATTTCGTGCGTTCCCGCAGGAGTCTACGTGGTTTTTTCCTTGGCAAGACATATGGAAATTGTTTGAGTGCCTGGCACTTTAAGCATAATATCTGCACCTAAATCGAAAAATCCACTACGCTTTCCGCGGGCACATTGTAAGCCGCAACCCTCGCTGTCGCGCGGTTTGTTGCGTCTTACATTTCGTGCGTTCCCGCAGGAGTCTACGTGGTTTTTTCCTTGGCAAGACATATGGAAATTGTTTGAGTGCCTGG
>NZ_JBIVOE010000009.1:184301-190824 GCF_044753985.1 Lysinibacillus sp. NPDC093210
TGGCACCCTAAAAAGGAAGCATACGCATAAAGCGATGCTTCCTTTTTGATTTTACTTATTAACTTTTATAGCTACAGATTGTTTAGGTTCTCCCTCAGTGGACGTAACACCTAGAACATCGAGCAGGAACATAAACAACGGAATCCCGATAATTAGCCCCCATACCCCGAGAAATTGCTCAGAGAAAAGGATTACGATAAATGTATAAAAAATAGGAAGATTCGTTTTGGCAGACATAAGCTTTGGATTTAAGAAATATGCCTCGATCGCATGTAGCACCACTACAATAATAAGTATGTAGACAATGTACATCGGGCCACCAATACTATAAGCAATAATGCTAAGCGGAACTAATGAAATAATAACCCCTGCTACAGGAATTAATCCTAAAATGAAAAGCATTATTCCGAGTGCAATTAAATGCGGGAAGCCCATGATTGAGAGCGCTATAACAGATAAAACACAATTTACAGCAGCAATAATAAATTGCGCTTCAATTACTTTACCAAAAGAACGAATAAATATTTTAGAGAAATACGTTAACTCATCGTAAAGCGGACCAATCTTACTATCTTTAAATTTTGCAGTAAATTCAATAATTCGTTTCTTCTCCAGAAGAATGAACAAACTCAAAATAAGTGCAATGAAAACGTGCAAAATGACTTTACCAATGTTCGTTAAATTTTTAAGCGTAATGTCTACGCCTTGCTCCAAATATTTACCGAGTTCAATCTTCTCAAATGTTGGAGCTAAATATCTCGCAATCTCGTTATCATTCGGGTTGAGATTAAAAGCTGCAATCAAATCAAAAAGCTGTGTAATCTGTTGGGTTACAACTGGCAAATACTTATAGATGACAGCAATAATCCCGGCAACAAGTAGAAGATAAAGCGTAACTATCATCGCTTTTTCATTGATTGGCGCAATACGTCTAAACTCTTTAGTCGCCTTAGTAGAGAGCTCATTCATTAAGTAGGTCATAATGAATGTGAGAAGAATAAGATTAATCATACTGCGCATTAAATATAATGCAACAGCGATCCCCGCTAGAATAATAAAACGTTTAAATCCATTACTTCGAAAAAAATTACTCATGCATTCGCTCCTTCCACAAAACAGCTTCGCCTCAACTGCCTACTTCCAAAATATGATAATATTAAGCAAGCAGACAACATATTAGTTATCAATATATATAATTTTCATGTCATTATTTGAGCTTTAGGGATAGATGATTATTTCTATTACGCCATAAAATATAACAATATGGCGTTATCTTGCTCATAACAATCCTTAATCCAAGAAGTAAATCCAGATACAATAGATTTTTTACACTTTTCGAATTAAAATGAAAGACAATACTATAAATCATAGTGTATTGAAAGCTATACTAGCGTTAAAGCCTGAATTTTATTAATTCTATTATAACCCTATAAACTGCGATATCAAAAGTAACTTCTTTGGTAAACAGCATCTAAATAACGTTTTTATGTTAATTTTCGTACGATATTTTAGAAGTTTCACTAAATTCGTCTAGATAAGGATTGATTAAATGAAAATCTCAAGAAATCCCAAGGAAATTCATCAACCTGTTGCTCCTTACGTTCACCAGATTGAAATAACAGGTCCAAATAAATGGCTAACATTATCAGGTCAAATAGGGATGACAGTGGATGGCACTGTGCCTGAAAATCCAATCACTCAATTGAAATTAGCACTTAACAATATTAAAAAAAATCTCGAAAGTGCTAGCATGACTGTTGATGATTTAACAAAAGTGGTTTTTTACTTAGTTGGGGATTTTGACTCAACAGAAAGAAAAGAAGTGATGAATGACTTTTTTGGCGATCACGTCCCATGTATGACGATGTTGTATGTAGTAGCACTTGCTGCGCCAGCATTCAAGGTAGAGATTGATGCTTGGGCATGTCAGGAAATGAAATAATAGAGGTAAGTGGACCTTGAATTTAACGTTCAAGGAGGACTATTGCTCATGAATGGAGGTACGTTGATTTCTCGTACGCTCCATTCACAAGCATATCTTCTTTTATCGAATTTTTCGTTCTGACTATTTAGGTCGTTCTATTTCAAAAAGATCTCCTATTTTAGCATAACTCGATCCAGCAAGCCTGCTAACTGCCTTTAGTGTTCGTGGATCTATCTTTCCTTCACAATAAATCGCGTCATCTAAATGAAATTGTACGACCTCACCGATAAATAAATCACCTGTCTGCTCATTCCCATTTAGTAAGGGGATTGTCTGTACTAAGCGACACTCCATTCGAACTTTCGCCTCTTTAACACCAGGAACGTTAATACAATGACTGTCTATAACTGTAAAGTTGGCTTTTTCAATTTCACTTTCAGTTACAGGCAAAGTAGCCGCTGTTTCATTAACCTGGCTAACATTATCTTCATCTACAATATGCACAACAAATTGCCCTTGATACTGAATATGACGAGCAGTATCTTTTAAGTACCCTTTCGATCGTTGAATTGCTAAAGAAATCATCGGCGGGTTTGATGATACGATATTGAAATAACTAAACGGTGCGCCATTAATAACACCTTGCTCTGACTTTGTCGTCACAAAAGCAATAGGTCTCGGAATAATACTACCAGTTAATAATTTATAGTTTTCACGTTCTGTATTTTTCTTAGGATCAATCGAAATCAAAAGATTCGTCCCCCTTTTTGTCAATCTACCGACCGAACTTTAATTGGTATTAATGTTCTTTCCAGTTGTTCACGATGTTGCTCATACTGCAATGGTAACATTAATTGACTACCCATTGTTTCAAGTGTTTCATCATGTGCAAATCCTGGTGGATCTGTCGCAATTTCAAATAAAATTTCACCTGCTTCACGGAAATAAATAGCGTTAAAATAATTACGATCCTTTACTTCCGTTACATGTTGCCCACGATTCATTACATACTCCTGCCACTCTAAGTGATCTGTATTGTCCTTTGCGCGCCAAGCAATATGGTGAACTGTTCCGACACCCATTTGACCACGTATTCCAGGTACCGTTTTTAAGTCAATAATATTTCCGATATCCGCACTTGATTGAAAGCGTACATACTCGCCTTCTGTTGCTATTTTTTCAAGCCCCATTACCTCTGTTAATACCTTCTCAGTTTCTTGTGGACGACTTGAATAAAGTGTTGCTCCACCAAAGCCTTTGATTGCAACCTCTGGTGTAACCTCGCCAATTGTCCAATTATTTAATTCGCCTTCTGCACGTGCAACTAATTCAAGATGAAGTCCATGCGGATCATCAAATTGCACGACTTGTTCGCCAAAGCGTTCAGCTTTTTTGAATGGAATAGAAAATTTCGCAAGACGATTAATCCAAAATGGCAATGCCCCCTCTGGTACAACATATGTTGTAACGCCAACTTGCCCATCACCGATGCGTCCTTTATAAGCGTTTGCCCACGGGAAAAATGTAATAATGGTTCCTGGTTTCCCAGCATTGTTACCAAAATAAAGATGATATGTTCCTGGGTCGTCAAAGTTGACCGTTTGTTTTACTAAACGTAAACCTAAAATTCCTGCATAAAAATCAACATTCTCTTGTGGATGCCCAACAATTGCTGTGATATGGTGTATACCTTCTGTATGTTTCTTCATAAGACGATTCTCCTTCGCAAATAATTTATTGCTTACTCTTGTTTATATTTTCTAACTAGGTGCTACTTCAAACTACTAACAAAGAACAATTCGTAAACACCGTTATTATCTCGAATTATTTTATCTTGAATTCGAGATAATTATAACACGTTATTTTTTATTTCGTCAATCGTCCTGCTAACAATTGTTTTTCTTGGCATGGAAAAAAGCAAAGTTGCAATACATCAACAACTCTGCCTATCATTCATAATTTATTATTTGCTAATGACCATAACCCGCTTCCGCAGCCATTGCATCTGCTTTTGTAGTATGAACTGTTCCAAATGGATGGTTAGGAGGAGCATAGATTGAAAACAGCTTTAACGGTCCATTTCCTGTATTGGTTACATTGTGCCATGTTCCAGCAGGTACAACAATGGCATAATCATCATAGACATTTCTAGTAAAGCTTAAATTATCTTTACTAGCGCCCATTTGAGCAACCCCCTGCCCTTGTTCAATATATAAAAACTGATCGACATGTGGATGCACCTCTAAACCTATATCTTCACCAACATTGAGGCTCATGACCGTAATTTGCATATGATTCCCTGTCCATATAGCAGTGCGGTACGTATTGTTGAGCTTAGTTGCCTCCTCCATATCAACAACTAAAGGTTTTTGTCCAAAATCGGTTGTCATTTGATTGTGATTACCGTAGCCAGCTTGATTAGGAAGTACTACCTCATGAGGAACTGGCCAGTGAATAGGCTGGTTGCCATAGCTATACATTGGTACATTTACATAATAAGGAACATAGTACATTTTCTCAATCCTCTCACAGATTATAAAATTATCCTATGCTACTTTTTGTTGAAATGTCCCCAATTGTAGGAAATGAGTTAAGCTATAATGCCATTAGAGTGAAATAATTGTGCGCTAGTTCCCCGCATAATCAGCGAAAGCATAAATACCTTACCTTTTACGTCCCTAAAAGCTGCATCAAATAAATTAACCCATAGATTGGAATGGCTATTGAGGTAAGTAAATACATCACCATTTCACCCTTTGACAGCTTCCTTTTCCATTTCGTTAGTTTAAGCTGCCTATGATAAATAAAACTAGAAAGTAATATGATTAAAAAAGATAGATCTTTTATGTTCTCTAAAAAGAGATGCAACTCATTCATCTCATTCTCCTCCTTTATTTTGCAAAAGATAAGGTAATATATTAAATGTCTATAAAACCAAAATTAGAATCTATTTTTCGCAAATTAGATTTATGTCTTTATTTTAGAAATAAAAAAGAGCATTGGGAAATTCATCATCCAATGCTTTATATCTGTTTTACTATTTAATTTAAGCATTTATCCTCAATGCTCCGTAATATCTGAGCGCTAACATTAAGGTCGCGAATATTCAATCTCATAGACGTCGTATTTAAACTCCTAAAAATCTTTAATACTGTTTTAAAGGGGTTATCAGATAAACAAGCTTGATTACTAATTAATTCAAAAAAATCATATGGATTATCTACTAGTTCAGTTTGCTTGTCTACGAAAAATATTGAATCTATTTTACTTACATTGTCATAATATTTCCAACCTGGAACGTCACTAATATGAATTAACTCTGTTGTTAATCCAATGTTTTCAATGTGGAAAGTTGGCATTTCGCTAGGAAGTTTCTCTACTATCTTTTTAAATTTATCTTGATAATACTCTTTTGTAGTATTTCTAAGACCTATAGGTTTTTTAAAAGGAAGAATCTCTCCTGTTTCATTATTAATTACTAATAAGTCATCACTAATTAAAAGGTGACCATATTCCAATAATTCCATAATTAATGTTGTCTTACCTGAACGGCTCGGACCAAAAATAGCGATTGTTTTATTATTAACTCTAATTGCACATCCATGGAAAAATGAATACTTCTTTCTAAAAAAGGGGACTGTGATTGGAGGTAGAAATGTAGCCTCATCAACCCATCTTTCAAGTGAATTTTCATTAGATCCATGTAGAATTACTAGTTTATCATTATATAACATATCACTAACCATTATGTTATAAGAAGAACGATTATCAATTTTAATATAATAATCAATAGATGTTGCTTGATAATCTACATACTCTTTATAAATATAAACTAATTGCTTTAGTAAATAAGAATCGTTACATTCTATATTTATTACATCACCGAAAAAGTTAAAATTTATCTTTAAACTCTCCACCATCTAACGACTCACTTATCACTCTCTATCATATTGTCAAAGTCTCTAATTGTTAACTCAACTTGATTTTCAAAATCTCTAACTTCATTTTCAGGAATTGAGTATTCTTTCATTAGCTTATTTTTTATTTCTTCGAGTGATGTTCCATTAATATGCATTTTAATTATTGCTGATGCCGTTTCATTTAAAAATACTGGATCTTTTCCATCAATATCTACTACTGCTGTATTTCCAGTTTCAATATACTCATACTTTTCCATCATAATCCCTCACTTTTTTATTATATAAGCTGTATTAAAGGCGTTTCGCTCTTGCACTAGTCAATAGACAAAATCAACAATAACCTTTAACACAGCCATTTCTTAATAACATTAATTTCTTGTAAACTCCCTATGGTGATCACTACTGCTGCTTGCATATAGTGAAGTTTCAATTGACGACATCCTATTATCAAACTTTTTAACTGATAAAGTTTTTATTTCAGGACTGATCCATTTCTTCATTTGATCACCTCAATTAAATCAACTAATTTTATAAACAAAGTTCTACTTCATTTAGGATGTAAAACTAGTTGCGTGTTAACTCTCCACGGTGTCCTCCGCTTGCATATAGAGCTGATTCGATTGATAAAATTTTATTATCGAACTTTGTGATTTGTAGCGCGTCCATTTTTGGGCTAATC
>NZ_JBIVOE010000009.1:190921-222732 GCF_044753985.1 Lysinibacillus sp. NPDC093210
CCGCTTGCATATAGAGCTGATTCGATTGATAAAATTTTATTATCGAACTTTGTGATTTGTAGCGCGTCCATTTTTGGGCTAATCCATTTTTTCATGTTATTCACCTCCCCCTTAAATATTTAGTAATATTAGTTGCGTGTTAACTCCCCACGGTGTCCTCCGCTTGCATATAGAGCTGATTCGATTGATAAAATTTTATTATCGAACTTTGTGATTTGTAGCGCGTCCATTTTTGGGCTAATCCATTTTTTCATGAGTCTTCACCTCCTTTAAGTGTTTAAATCTATAACTAAAGCATCAATATTTCTGGAGGCTTGTAGTATCGAGTATTAGATTTACTTTTAATGGCGTAGTAATAATCGAAATTAAAATTAATATCAATGTTAAAGTCAGTTTCTATTTTCAACATAGGAATAAGAACCTTTTTATCTGGTGTGGTAATTTGTTTATATATATACTTCTTTCCATAGGTCTTACTACCAATAATCGTTGCATTTTCATCATTTTTGAATTTATCGGTAAATAACTCCGCTGAGCTACATGTCGAATTTGAGACCAGTATATATTTATGAGAAATAGAATATTTCTTACAAATATAAACAAACCACTTATAGTAATTAATCATTTTTTGCAATTCCCCACCGAAATTAACTCTTAAATCTATAACTATATTTCGCTTATAAACTTTTTCATCTATTTCAGGAATTACATCAAAACTAATACATTGTATAAACAAATGATTATTACTAGTAAAATTTTTGTAAACGATCTGATTCCAATCAAAGTCTCCTAGGGTTAAAATCCATTGACTCCCATCATCGAACTCTACTAGGTTTTCACCAACTAACCAGTTGCTAATAAAATCGGGTGCTTTACCGTTTGCTTTAATAATAGTGTGCGAGTGTATCTCTTTTGGTAATGGCGGATAAATATCTATAATAACTATTTTGGAATCACTCTTTTTGATAAAAATTCCGAATTTTTCGAAAAATTTTTCCAAAGTTTCTTCCTTTATTGTGATTACTTTAGTCATTAAGCTACAGACTCCTTATCGACATAACTTGTAAAATCGTATTTTATATCAAATTTGTCGTAGATATCCTCAGGGGTATTATGAGAAACAACGATGATTGTTCTATCTTTTATATTTAAAAGTTCCTCCCAAAATATTTGACTATTCAGACTATCGAGATTAGATGTAGGTTCGTCGAATATTAAAGTGGATCTATCCGACATTAATCCTCTCAATATAAGCAATCTTCTCTTTTCGCCACTAGAGAGTTTTGTTACGTCCTTACTTAAAAGCTTCTCTTCTGATAAGAATTTTTTCATATAATTTAGTTCTTCATCACTATATTCATCTCGCAATAGAATATTAAATATTGGTGATCCATCAAAAAGGTTGTTATCAGTCATGACGTACATAATGTCTCTGAATGGGTTACTTTCAAACTTAAGACTATTGTTGTCATAACAAATTTCCCCACCGTGGCTGCTCTTCAGCAAACCAAGTATGGATTCCAAAAATATAGATTTCCCTAAACCACTCTGACCTGTAATAATATGTGTGTTGTTTTTTAGGAAAGTTATATCATTGTAATTGAAAACAGTATTATCAAATTTAAATGATAAATTTTTAGTTGAAATAGCGTTCTTATAGCTAATAAACGTTTCTTGGTCATCTATATCTTTGTAGAGACTTGAATTAATATCCGCTCTTAGTTTCTTCGTACTGTTAATATTATTAATGCTTCTTGAAAGTGATAAAATCGGCATACTTAATTGTTCTACCAAACCTAAAAGAGTAATAGTAACACCCGGAGTTATATGACCTTTAATTATTAATAAAACCGAAATAGCTAAAATTAAGAAATGCGATAAATATGATAGCAACGAATAAAAAGTATTTAAAGTAACTTTATAATTTTCAGTTTTTAACCCGGCATCTCTTTCTTTATAAATTTGTTCTCTAGATTTATTTCGAAAAAGAACATCAGCATTCAAAATTCTTACGTACTTTAAATTATCCAGTAGATTTTTAAAGAAGTTGAGGTTATCCCCTTTTTGATTTAGAAAGCTTTTTTCAAGATTAGCCAGTTTATCTTTAAATAATTTAGTTACTAATAAAGGTAAAAACATAAAAGCAATTACAATCAAACCAATATAGACATTTATTATAAGTAAAGATACTGTTACGAATACTATTCTTAGTGTTAAATAAAAAGCATCGAAAAAACTTCTATAATAGAGATACTCTAAACTATCGACAACATTAGTTAGCGTATTTAAATTATTTTCATTTTTCATCTTTATATTTGAAAAGTCTTTAGTTTTTATTACATTGTTAATGATTGAATTTTTGAGTTTCGCAAATGTATCTCTAACTAAGTGATTTTCGTATTTCCATTCAATAAAATAGAATAAAACCTCTATTAAAATTAAAACACCGAAAATCATTATATAAGTAGAGACTTTATCTAAATTCTGATCCAGTGCCCCTTGAAATAAATCCCCTTTAATAAATTGAATAATTGTCCCGATAAATGTTGAAACAATTAGAATAGAAATCAAAAGGAACGTATTTCTATTTTTCATTCCAAAAATTATTTTCAAATTCATTCCCCTCCTAGTTACTCATTAAATAAATAGAGTAATTACATAGAAAATATCAATCCATCCACCCATCTTACAAAACCTCCTTCCAACTCATATTGAATTTTCAAATCAAATAAACGTTGCTGTTTATAAGCTTGATAATAGAGAATTAACTTGATTGAATGGTAAAATGTATACAAATATATACATTTTAGGAGGTTTTTAAATGTTTGGTCCTACAATTGAAATGATAAGAGAAGGTAAAAAGATTAAAATAAAAGATCTTTGTGATGGCATAGTAACTAGAGCTGCTTATCATCGTTTTGCAAGCGGTCAAACTGACACTAGTATTCTTAACCTATCCTTATTTATGGATAGGTTACATATTTCTCCCAATGAATTCTTTTTAATTCATAGTAACTATGCAAGTGATAAGGTAGTTTGCTTTTTAAAGGAACTATCTCGAGCATATAGAATTCAAGACATTCAAGAATTGCGCTCTTTAAGGAGGAAACTAGAGGCGGATTTTACCGGTTTAAAAAATGAGCATATGACCGATCTTCTAAATTTCAGGATTTGTAGATTGTTGGGGCAAGAAATTGATGGGAAAAAAAGTAGTTTATTCAAATATTTAATCAGTACAGAATTTTGGACTCATTATGAGCTTGTACTATTTACAAATAGTATGTATGTTTTTTCATTAGAATTAATTGATGCCATTCTTGTGCGTTGTATTCAAAGGTTTAATAAATATAGTCAAACTAGGCCTTATGGAAACGAAGGCTTTCGACTTGTAGTAAATGCATTAATCTTAGCCTTTGAACAAAAAGATTCATTTTACACAAATAAATGGATTGAATTATTAAACACGATACAACTGAATGATAGCGATTTCTTTGAAAAAGTACTGTTTAAAATATTTAAAGGGTTCTATGACATAAAAATAAACAATGATCAAAGTTCTATTTTAGAAGTAATAAAGACAATTGAGTTTGTTGGGCATATTGAAGCTCGCGAACATGAAGTGATGTTTAATCGAATGCTTGATTACATACTGGAGCATAGCGGATTAGAGAAAGTTAAAACTTCATAAGAATATTTCAATTGTGATCCTCTCTTATTTAAAAAATTTAAAATTAGAGGTGAATAACATGTACGAAATGATGCCATATACAAATGTTAGAACAGCAAACCAAACAACTGACGAGGCTATATTTGATAGTTGGTTTGATAAAAAGCTTTTTATTAGTTCCAGTAGTTTATATCATCAGCTACAAAAGAACGACAATTTTCATAAAGCTACATTAGCTAAAAGAAAATATAAAAATAGATCTAGATATAGAGCAACACCTTTCGGATTATTTTCTTCTGTTAGTTTCAATAAAATGGATGAAAAAAATAATACAAGGAATCAAATGATTATTCAAAACGATTTCAACGTTTATACGAGTGTTGACTCTGAATGGATAAGTAAATTTATTTCAACTATAAAAATAGAGAATTTAGATAGCTTACAAATTAACTGGAATTCTAATGTGGTATATCAAAATTCAAATTTTATATACAATAATTGGACATCAGATGATAACAAAAAGTTTAATACCAATAAAATCCATATAAACAATCTAATTGAAGCAATTCGGGATAGCTCAAAGAAGGCCTTATCTCTTGAAGAGCTTTCCAAAAAACTAGCAGAAAGAAATAATATCCTTTTACCATCTAAAATCTTATTAAGTGTAGTAAAACAGTTGGTACTAGGAGGATATTTAATTACTGACCTAGACAATTTAACATTCATTCAAAACTTCAACCTTTTAATTCAGTATTTTGAAGAAAAAAACTATACTTTTCCAAAAGCTACTATAACCAAAGTAAGAAATTTAATAAGTAATCTAAATAATTCAATCAGCAATTTCAACATAGATACTGTCATTGAATTGGAGGAACTACTTTCATCGATTATTATAAGTCAAAATTATCTGCGCTTTGATAGTGAAACAAAGGTAATTAATCTTGATTTAAATAAAAGTGCTATAGAAAAATCAGTCTTGCCTTTAATAAATTTTCTATCCTCATATGCAAAACGTGTGCCGTTAAGCGATAGATATCAAGCTGATGTGCACTTTTTTAAAGAGAAATATGGAAATACAAAAGTAAAGTTTTTAGATTTCTATAAGAGCTATCAATTAGTCAGAGAGAAAAATAGTTCGCTAGAAAGTACAACTTCCGATTTAGAGAAGAAGTTGAAAACGCAATTATTAGCACTAACTTCTACAGCAGCCAAATTGAATTCTGAATGGATAGATATAGCTAACCTCAGTTTTGAAGATGCAAAAATAGAAAGCGAAATTCCTCCAACAATTCAAACTTGTTTTTATGTAGAGAACAATGATGAGAAACTAAAATTACTGCTTACACCATATGCTGGAAATAACGGTCTGGGTCGCTTAGAAGGACGTTTTTCTTATTTAGACCAAGAATATTTTACACTGACGAAAAATATTGAGAGAAGAAAATTTTTAGAAGCAAATACAGAGGTAGTCACCGTTAAATATATGCCGAAAAACCAGCACTACTATAATATTATGAACGATTGCTATGTGGGTAACTTAAATCTTCAATTTGGAACTACTGAAGATAATCAATCCGTTTCATTAGAACAACTATTTATTAGCATTCAAAATAACAAATTAACACTTTCGGCATTAATAGATGGAACCGAAAAAATTGTAAAGTTTGAGCAATATAATGTATCTAATATAGAACATTTTTCACCTCATATATTAAATGACTTGTTATTTTGGAGTCATTACTATTATTCAAATATCATGTCCTTACTATTCGATATTCAAAAAATACGGAAAGACTTTATTCATTTCCCAAAGATTCTTTTTAAAGAAATTGAGTTATTCCCTCAATCTTGGTTGATAAAGAATTATATGAAAAATAAACTTTCGCAAGATCAATTTTATAATAAATTTACGGAAATGAAAAACATTTATGAAATACCTAATTCACTTTTTGTAAGATGCAATGACCAAAAAATATTAATTGATACTAATCATAAAGAAGACTTAGATATTTTATGGGATATTTATAAAACGGATAGTTCTTATAATATATATCTTGAGGAAAATTCAATGAATTTCTCAGATTTAGTTACAATTGACCCTGAAGGAAATCATTATATATCTGAGTTCGTTTTTAACTTTGTATCACAAAAGATACAGCCAAAAAAACTAATCGAACAACCTTTATTTCATAGCAAGGAAGTATTCAATTTAGAGAGAAAAGTTAACTGGCAACATTTTAATATATATTTACCGTATGAACTTCAAGACGATTTCTTAGGAACTTTTTTATATGAACTCGTAAAAGAACTTAAAGGCATTGGAGCGATAAACAATTCATTTTTCATACGTTATTTTGACGATAGGCATCATATAAGATTAAGATTCTCCCCTACTTCTCAGCTAAATTTAATAGATGAATACTTAAAAAAAGGTGTTATAACTGGAGATATTATTGAATATAGTGCTGGAAAATATGATCCGGAATACGAAAGGTATGGGGGATTATCTGTCATGACTGAGGCAGAAGATTTTTTCTGTGCTGATAGTACTCTTATTCTCAGTTTGTTAGGCTCATGTTTAGTAAACGAGAAAATAGATAAAGTTGATCATGCAATATTTCTTGTGTTTAAACTACTATCTATTTATACCAGAGATACTAACCAACAATTCCTAATTATGGACGATGGCTATTCAAATAAGGACTTTTCAAAAAACTATCGAGAAAATAGACATAAATATTTGGCTTATTGTGATATTACTGCTTCTTCAAACGAGGATTTAGCAGCAAACCATTTTGTTTTTACCAAAGATCAACTTGCATCTTGGGAAAATGAATTATCCAGCTACTATAACAAATTAAAAATAAAACGATTTGATTTAAATATTGTTCGGAGTTTAATACATATGACATGTATAAGACTCTTTGGTATTAAATCAGAAGAGGAAGAGTTAGTTGGAAATATGGTTTGGAGAGTACTAAAACAAAAAATTGCTATGGAAAAGAAAACCAATAGTGATAATCTTATTTCAAATTAATAGTACGACGTTGTATGTCCTAAGAAAGTAGAAATACGGTTTCCTCTTTATACACGTAACAAATTTTTACATTTGAGACTGGAGGGATAAATATGGAGGCATTAGCTCTAAAACTAAAAAATGTCCAGATTAGTTTTGGGGAGAAAGAAGTATTTGATACTAAGGAATTAACTGTTTATCAAAATGACCGCATTGGTATTGTAGGCAAAAATGGTCAAGGGAAAACGACTTTATTAAATATAATTGCTGGTATAACTATACCTGATAATGGCAACATTGAAAGATTTGTTGATTTCAATTACTTTGAACAAATGGGTGAATTACAAGAAGAAACAAATGCCGACTATCTAGATTCCCAATTACTTAGCCGTTTGAAAATCCCTAACAATAGTGTAGAGACACTTAGCGGTGGAGAACAATCAAAATTTCGTTTAGTACAGTTGCTTTCTAAATATAAAATGGGCCTTCTTTTAGACGAACCAACTACCCACGTAGATAGAGCTAGCATCGACATAATGATTGAAGAATTAAAGTATTACTACGGTACATTAATATTTGTGAGCCACGATCGCTATTTTATAAATTCAATAGCCACTAAAATATGGGAGGTTGAAAATGGGGTTATAAAGGAATTTAACGGGAATTACGATCAATATATTGAACAAAAAAGACAAGAGAAATTAGAGCTACAAAGAAAATATCAAAAAGTATCAAAAGAAAAAGAGCGTTTACAAGAAGCAGTAGAAGTAAAAAAAATCCAAGCAAAAAAAATTTCTATTGTTAGTGAAAAAAACAAGCAAAGAAGTATTAAACCCAATCGCTTAGCTTCCTCAAAACAAAAAGACACCGTTCAAAAGAGTATGTTGAAAACCGTTAAATCAATAGAGAAAAGACTTGATATGTTAGAGGAAATTCATATTGAAAAAGAACCAAAACAAATTTCATTTCCGATAGTAAAAGGGCTTGAAATAAATAATCGTTTCCCAATAATGGGACATAATATTACAGTTAAAGCAGGAGATAACATTTTACTTTCAGACCAGGATTTCCAATTCCCTCTCGGAAAGAAGATTGCTATAGTAGGAGATAATGGAGTAGGTAAATCGACCTTCTTAAATTATATAATGAATAATCATGAAGGAATAACACTGTCCTCAAAAATAGTTTTTTGCACTTACAAGCAAATGGATTATAAATTGATTGGTGACACAAGTATTTTAAATTATCTTATGAAAATGAGTGAATATAAAGAAAGTTTTATTCGTGCTATTCTTAGTAATTTAGGTTTTAAAGAAGCCGATATTAGAAAACCATTGCATTCGTTAAGTGGAGGTGAAGCAACCCGAATATCATTGGCAGCCCTTTTTGCAAAACCTTCTAATATTCTTATTTTAGATGAACCAACAAACTTTATTGACTTGGCTACAATTGAAGCGTTAGAAAAGTTTTTGATTGGTTATAAAGGAACAGTGCTCTTTACTTCTCACGATCAGCTTATTGTAGAGAGAGTAGCTGATCAAATTTGGGAAATTAAGGATAGAACTTTACAACTTATAAAAGAAAAGTAAGCCGTCATTCAATATATATTCTCTTCACATTAAAACCACCCACGATAACGGGTGGTTTATTCGCATTAATCTTTAAAATTGACATTGTTCACCATTAAATATGTAATACCATCAATTCCTCATCAAAATACTGTCTATTAAATTTAAGGGCATTTCGTTCAACACCGTACACCACGAAGCCTAAAGACATATATAACTTCTTAGCAGAGATATTATTAGAGACAACCGTTAAGTTAATTTGCTCCAAACCATCACAGCTTTTCGCTCTCTTAATTAGTTCACGCATTAGTAATTTGCCTACTCCCCGCCCTCTACCTTCTGGTGCTACATACATTCCGAAAACATTACCTTTATGACGAGTTTTCACACTGCTTTCACGCATAAAAGTAACGATTCCAACTAACAAACCATTGTCATTAAAAGCTCCGAGGACAAATTTATCCTTCGCTGGTTCTAATCGCTCTGCTACAGTTTCTAATGAAAAGTTTACTTCACGCTCATATGTTGAACCAAATGCCTCTGGATTGATTTGCAATGCACTTAAGCGAACCTCTTGATACAACTGAGCATCTAATTTATTTAAAATACGAATTTCCATAATGTATCCCCTTACGTCTGTTATTTAAGAAATACTAAATTAATGAATCGAAAACAAATTTTTTAATAACGTTCTCCCCGGTCTCCATATTTTTTACAACATATTGATTTTCCGTAACTTCTTCTTCTCCTAACACAATTACAAATGGGATGTTGTCACGATTTGCTTTATCCATCGCTTTTCTTAATTTTTTTCCATTCAGCTCGACTTCAACACGATACTCTTTCCGCAAAGCCCTTGCTAATACAAGAGATTCCGCAACTGTATTTATTGGAATAATATAAATATCAACTAACGTTTCCTGTTTCTTTTGTTCGCCCAACATCATAGCTGTGAATATAACATCTAAGCCAAATGAAATACCTACTGTGGCAAATCTTTCAGTTCCTCCTAAAAGACCGCCAATTGCATTGTCATAGCGCCCTCCACTACCAATACTTGATGTCATTCGACCATCGCTTACGAAAATCTCATAAATCGTCCCTGTATAAATTTCTAGACCGCGAGCGAGCAATGGATTAAATACACAACTTTCTGTAATGCCTAGCATATTTAAGTATCGTTCTAGTTCTAACATTTCAGCTAATCCATCTTGAATAAAAGGCTCTTCGTATTGGCCGAAATAACTAAGTGTATTTTTTCTATTGTCTTGTAAAAAATGTTCGATATTTTTTAATACTGATGCGTCCAAGCCTAATTCCGTTAATTCTGTTAAAACAGCGTTATTTCCCACTTTTTCAATTTTATCTAGTATTAAAATAACTCGACTTTGGATATCGGCATTCACACCGAAAATACTAAGTAAACCAACTAATAACTTACGATTGTTATATTGAATAACAACATCTTGTTCCAGTTTTTCAAATGCATCTAATGCCATCATCATCAATTCTGCCTCTGCTGCTTGTGAATCAACCCCTACAATATCTACGTCACATTGTGTAAACTCACGAAATCTTCCAGCTTTAATCGGACCGTCTCGAAACACTTTGCCAATTTCATAACGTTTAAATGGCATAGGTAATGTAGGATTCAATGCTATTACTTTAGCAAATGGAATCGTTAGATCATAACGTAGTGCCAGTTCACGCTCTCCACGATCTGATAGCACATACATCTCTTGTAAAATTTCAGCACCCCCCGCATATTTAGATGCCATTAAACTTGTATAGTTTAAAATAGGCGTTTCTAGTGGTTTACATCCGTATGCAATAAACGTATCTTCTAATGTACGGCGAATTTTACGACGAATAAGCTCTTGCTCAGGCAAATAATCTTGTGTCCCTCTAACATTTTGATAATCCATTTTCTTCATCATCTTCACTCCTTCGTTTTTAAGAAAATAAAAAAACCGTACAAACATAAGCTCCAACTTCGGCTTAGTTATACGATTTCATGGGAAATAGTCTTCCTATTCATTATTAAAAAATTAATAAAGATAGCAAGACTAACGGATATGATGATGTGTAGTTGTTAATATTAGGCGATTTAAAATCGGCATAGAATCTCCCCCATTCGATTATTCGTTACTTTAAATCAATTGATGTTTTTTGTCAATTCTTTATTTTCTATCAATACTGACTTTAGTCAAAAATAATAGGTGCAAGCAGATTGCATTGTTAAATTACTTTAAAAAGGAAAAAAGCAGTTACTCTGTATAGCTAACTGCTCGTTAAAACTTGAATTTATAGTAGCTTTTGATAAAGTTCAAATTTATCTAAACCATATTCACTGTATCCTAAATCAACGGTATCAATATACTCAAAACCATATTTTCTATAAAGTTTTATCGCTGGTTTATTTTTTTCATATACATCCAGACGAATAGCTTTTATGTTCATTTTTTTACTATGCTGAATAATAAAATCCATAAGTCTTGTTCCAATTCCTTTATTAAAATATGTAGGATGGACAGCAAAAGTGTTAATAACCAATATTTCTTCATCACCGAAATTATGATACCAATTAGCTTTAGAATAAGCTGCTTCTTGCTCATGTCTTAGTATGACAGTGCCAACAATATGATCCTCATCTTTCATCACATATAAATTGCCTTCCTGTATACCATGTACTGCAGTTTCTTTTATAGGATAGACACCTTTTTTCCATCCAGGGTAATTTATATGCGCATCAAGATAATCATTTAAATCATTATATAAAGATTCAATTTCCTCGATATTATTTTCCGTTCCCTTTTCAATCTTCATAATTTCTTCCTTTGCTATTTAGTTATTTTAAAAAACCTAAATTATATGGATATTATACCTTATTAATATTTGGTAAACGATTGCTAATAATGAATTTAAAATGATGGCTTTAATGCTCCGCTTCAGAGGTTGAATATTTCCGCAGATTGGGTATAGAACACTACCTATATGAGAGGAAGATGGGCAAAGCGTTAATCAATACTTCGGTGTTTGCTAATTAGTTAATATGAACAACCAGAACCATTTGTATGCGCACTACAGGTGCTTAAGCAATGAACTGGACTATGACTAGAAGGGGTACGGTAATCGTATCCTTATTTTGCTTAAAAAAATTTAGTACAGAGGAGTTGATTTTATGACATATATGAATATTGGATTGAAGTTATTTTTTGGATTCATTGCTTTATTAATTGTGACGCGTTTGTTGGGCAAAAAAGAAATATCGCAGCTCACCCCCTTTGATTTTATTTATTCCATAGTACTTGGTGGCATATTGGAGGAAAGCATTTATGATAACAAAATTTCACCGCTTCATGTCTGGTTCGCAGTGACCGTATGGGGCGTCATGTTATTTATTATCGAAATTTCTTCACAGCGCTACGATAAATTACGGGTTCTACTGAAAGGGGAAACTTCTATTTTAATCAAAAACGGCGAATTCAACTTAAAAGAACTTGAAGCCAATCACTTGGAAATGGAGCAATTACGCATTATGTTACGGCAACAAGGGGTATTCTCACTGCGGGAAGTTTGTGATTTGTACTTAGAGCCTGGTGGTACTGTCAGCTTAAAAAAGTATGCTAAGTTCGATATGGTCACACCAGCCATGCTCAATTTAAAGCCAAAAGACGAGGCAATTAATTTCCTGTATGTAGATGAAGGAGAAATTAACGAAGAAATCTTAAAATACACGGGCAAGTCAAAGGAATGGCTATACGATGAACTGCAAAAGGAAGGCTATACTACTATTCAAGATATTTTGTATGCGGAATGGTCAGAAACTGACGGATTTTTCATCAAAACCTATGCGGATACTAATGACGATATACGAAAAGTGAATTAAAAACGTTAGCACACAATCTACAATCCAACCTAAGTCAAAATGAATACTAAAGTGGTTATTTGTATTTGACAAAGCCGAAGATTCAATTAAAGTTAATATTATTTAATAAAAACCACCCGTTCATTCCGTAAAACATTTCTGTTCCCAGTTAGGCTATTAATCCTCACAGCGTATCTAGATTTGTTATTTGGAAGATTTAAAGGTAAGTTATATATTGAATAAATTTAACTAGATGGAAGTTAGAGGGAAATTATGAGAAAAAAAGTTATTATGTCATTAATGTTAATGACATTCCTTTCTGCTGTAGAGGGAACAATTATTAGTACAGCAATCCCCCGTATAACAAGTGATTTATCGGGCGTCGAACTCGTTAGTTGGGTATATGCAATTTATATGCTGGCCACTGCTGTTTCGACTCCAATATACGGGAAACTGGCGGATTTATTCGGTCGAAAAAAAGTTTTACTTATTGGGGCAACAATATTTTTAGTCGGCTCTGCTCTTTGCGGTGTTGTGACATCGATGGAACAGCTTATCGTCTTTCGTGCCCTTCAAGGTCTAGGAGCTGGCGCTATTATGCCAATAACAATGACCATTATTGGTGACTTATATAGCGAAGTGAAAGACCGTGCAAAAGCACAGGGGTGGATTAGTGCAGTTTGGGGTATCTCTGGTGTTATCGGACCGCTCGTAGGTGGATTTTTAGTTGATTCTCTTTCTTGGCGCTACATCTTCTTCTTAAACGTTCCATTTGGAATTATCGCTTGTATAATGATTGTCATTTATTACAAAGAATCTATTAAGCCTGCTAAGCATCATATCGACTATCTTGGTGCAACAGTCTTCTCATTAAGTGCAATCGCCCTACTTTACGCGTTATTAACAGGTAGCAGTAAGAACAACTGGGGGGACATGACAATTATAGGTCTATTACTCTTTGCAGTTGTGTCATTCATTATTTTCATATTTATTGAGAAGAAATCTCCGGAACCATTAATTCCGCTAGCACTTTTCTCTAACCGTACATTATCTGTTATTAATATACTAACACTTATTTCGGGTGCAATGCTTATTAGTATTACAATGTATCTTCCAATTTGGAGCCAAGGTGTATTAGGGAAAAATGCGACAGATGCAGGACTCATTTTAATGCCACTTCCTGTTATGTGGACAGTCGGGACTATTTTTTCAGGTAAATTAGTTGGACGTTTAAATACGAAACAAATCATTCTAATTGGGGTTAGTGTTCTGTCAGTTGCGGCCTTTACGTTATTTACATTGTCAACAGATTCACTAGCGTTCCTTATTTATGTTGGAGTCGGATTATTCGGATTAGGAATGGGACTTGTTTCTCCTATTTACATGGTAACGATTCAAACAGCTGTTTCAAATCACACGCGTGGAACAGCAATTGGTCTAAATACATTTATCAATACGTTTAGCCAAACATTAGGAGCTGCAGTTTTCGGGGCGCTTTTCAACACGATGATCCATGCACATGGTATTCAACACCTTGATCTTGTTTCATCTGGTGGACATGGAGGAACTACAGCAAACGTAGTAACCAAATCGCAAGAGGCATTAGCTTCTAGTGTACATTTCATTTATATGGGTACTTTTATATTAGCACTAATAACTTTGTTAATTGTTTGGTTCTTTTTAAAGCCAGCCACTCAACTAGTGAGCGATCATAAATAATGAATATAAAAATAAGCTGTAAAGAGTTTGCTCTTTATAGCTTATTTTTTAACAGGTTACATCAATATAAAGAAGCAATACAATTAAGCTATCCTTTAAATTCTCTATTAACAACCGTTTGTTAATATTTGTTGCCTGTTTTATTGAGTATCTTCATCGCTTTTGTACTCCAAAATATCACCAGGCTGACAATCTAAAGTTTTACAAATCGCTTCTAATGTTGAAAAACGAACCGCTTTTGCTTTCCCATTTTTTAGAATAGAAAGATTCGCCATAGTGATTCCAACCTTCTCCGAAAGCTCCGTTACGCTCATTTTCCGCTTTGCTAACATTACATCAATATTAATAATTATCGCCATATCATCCACCTCAGACCGTCAAATCATTTTCTGTTTTTATGTTAATCGCTTCTTGTAAAAGCCGTTGGAGGATAGCAGCAAAAACGGCAATTACGAACGAAGCAAAAATGATAATAAGTCCTATAAATCCAACAGGAGGGTCAACTTTCTTCGCGATAAAAGAGAAGAGTGGCATACCCAATACATACAGACTACTGATGATAATCGCACAGCGCTTAATGTTCTTTAATGCTTCTACTGATAATTCCGAGAACGCTGTATTCTCCTCAATGTACCGTAAAAGTTTAAAGGCCTGATAGAGAGCAACGTAAAAAGGTACAGCCGCTCCATACATTACGATGAAAATGAGATATTTCATCGGTGAAATATGTGGATACAATTCCGATGCGAAATTCGCTATATGGGGCACTAAAAATATACATAAAGCAAGAACTGCAATTCCAGCCAGAAAAATAATTACCTTTAAAAAAGTGGTTGAACCGCGTTTAACATTCATAGTAAGCACCTCAGTTATTTAATGACAAAATAAATTTAACACAAAATTTATCGTTTTACAATAAATATAGATTGTTTTTCGTGGTATTCATCATTATATAATTGTCCTTTTTATTTTGACATTCATTAAAATAATCGCAATAAAAAACTCGACCCATGGTTAATGGATCGAGTTTCTCTACTCTTCAAGAAAAGCCACGAAACATTGAGTTAACAACATTCGTGGCTATTTAGTTCATTTTCAAACTTTAGAAATCTACAGGTGAGATGATTTTAATTAAACTTTTTACAATCGTCGCGACTTTATTTCAAAGCTACAATCTCTGTGAAATGACATAGGCTGTTAATTTTATGTTTGCTTGTCTCTCCCAATACTCTCGTTCAATTTCAAATTTCTCAATTATTCGTTCATCCTCAAGTTGTTTACTAATCCTCAAATTTATAAATTCTATGAAAAAATGCTATTAAGGAAAATCATCTTTAATAGCATTTTAAAGTCTCTTTTATTAACGCATTAATTTTACACGCTATAATGATGGTCCGCTCTTACTGGCCAAAAGTATAACTTTTATGTTGCTCATCATACTTTGATATTTAAAGAGCAGCTCTAATTATTTCCTTCTCATGAATGATCTAATAACTGCAAGAACTGCAAGAATCAACGCGATAATTGATAATGTTACTGCAGTGTTTTGAGAACTAGAATTTTCTGTTTCTTTTTGCTTTTCTTCAGCTTTTGCATTATCTTGATGATGATTTGTATTCTCTGGTGCAACATTATTTGTCGCAGTCGTAATTTTAGTTATAGAATGAGGTGCATCTGAGCTTTCATTACCTGTCCATTCTACAATAGTGCCATCTTTATAGTATTGATAGGCATCCCATACTGCCTCTGTTTCTTTTTCAGGGTTTTTAGCAACAAAGGAGAATTGTTGGAATTGACCTTCAGCAATTCCAGCACCAGTCGCATTCCAAGTAACAGTTTTCGTTTTTCCTGAAGAATCTTTGTCTAGCGTAACATCCCAGCCTGAAACAGGTTGATATGACTCGAATTCAGCACCATTGGGAATTTTCAACGTAACTTTTGTTGTATTTATAGCCTTTTCAACAGGTACTTTAATTGTATAAGTTTCCCATGCTCCTGGTGAAGATACTTCTGGTTTTACTGATACATGTGCGCTTGCTGTTCCTGCAAACATCATTAAAGCTAAACCTGATGACATAAGACCTACTGTCCATTTTTTAAATACATTTTTCATTTATATTACTCCTTTAAAATTTATTATTGACTGCCCACCACGGGGTTAAAATCGATATCATAACTATCTAATGATGTTGTTAACACATGCACTGTTACCTTCCAATCACCAGCGATATTAATATACATGCCTTTCGTTTGAAATACCCCTTGCATATGTTCAGGAACATCGATTGAACTTGCATCAAGCTTTGTGTTAAAAGGGGTAAATGTAAGTTGTACCTTTTCGACGTCAGTAATTGGTTTGCCTTTTTGATCTTTTAATACAATCTTAAATGAATTAATCCCAGCAATATTAGGACTAATCTGTAATGTAGCTGTATCTTTATTATCAAGAATCATCGTTTGTTTGAATGGACCAGGCGACGAGATGGATGTTGGTAAATTGGTTAATAACGCTGCCACAACCATTACAACCAAACCGATTCCAAATTCAAAAATGATCGTACGAGTAAGATCTTTATTCCCATGTTTTCTCCCTTTAATATAGTGAAAACTGCCTAAAAAGAGCATAATTATGAACAATAAGATTTTCCCTATTAATGCAATACCATAATAAGTATGGAGCAAAGCGTAGAACGTAGGGACATATTCCAAACTCCCATAAATACCTGTTAATAAAATAATAGCAGTTGCTCCTATAGCTACAAGCGAAAATCGATTAATCGAATACCAATATTTATTTTTTTCAGATTCATTTATCCACGTTTTTTGTCTCTTAGGTAACAGGAAAGCGAGATAAAAAAGTGTACCTACCCAAATCGATGCTGCTAATAAGTGGAGAAAATCCATGGAAACAGCCATAATTTTATTAGTAGATACGGCAGCATGGCTTGTTAAAGATTTTGTAATTAATATTGCTATAAAAAATAGGAGCGATATAGCCCAATCTTTATACGAAAAGATAGATTTTGTTCGGTTAGCAAAATAAGTAGCTATTAAAAGCCCTATAATACAAAAAATTTGAACAATCCAAATGGAACCAAACGTGGTTTGCGTTAATGTTTCTGTTAAAAGATTCGGTTTAAATGCCTCAAGCCAAGATACGCCTGCACCTACCTTTGTTTGTAATGGTAGGTTTAATAATATGCAAATAAACATTACAACTAATGCTAACCAAATCATCTTTGTGGACAATGAACGATTATTCATAAAAGCCTCATCTTGTTCTGCTCGACAAATGAAAAGGTTATACATTATACCCCCAATATATAATGCAAAACTACTGAACAGTAGCCAGCGTAGAAAAATCATATCAGCCTTCGGTATATAGTTAGATGTTTCAGCCTTTACGATACTTGAACTGTCTTGGGTTGTCCCTATACTAAAGGGAATGACACCTTGAACTGGGTGACCATCTGCTGATACTGCTTTCCATTGCATCGTATAGGTACCATTTGGTAGTTTTCCTTTTATTTTCGCCTCAAGAATCGTTTCATTATTAGAGTTAACGTATTCTTTATTTAAAGGCATTTTCTTTCCCCGAGAGTCCAAGATGATAATGGAATGAAATCCAGGTTGAATCGATTCATTAAACTGAATAAAAATGTTTGTTGGCGCAGTAGTAAAAATTTCGTTCTCTGCGGGAGTTGATTTAGCTACATAAGCATGTGCCATTGCTTCCTTTGGAAATAAGGTCATTGCAAATATACACAGAATAAATAAACCGATTAGACTTGTTAGTTTATAAATATTAATTTTTCTACTTTTAACTACTGCAATCATTGGCACTCACCATTTAGATTCATTTCCGATGGAATAAAATAAGTAGCTAGTTTTTCACTGATTGTTAAGTTATTTATTAAATCTTTGTAATCATCTTGAGTATCTTCTTTTTCAATCCATATAAGAATTTGTTTTTGTCTTTCAATTGACATGATACTATTCATCCTTTCTAGACTTGTATGGATACCCCTTTTTAAGTTTGAAAATGATTTATAATGTTATTAAATTTAATCGATTAAAAAAATCGCGCTCATCCCCATAGCCATAAAATCTTCCATGCTCATTCTCTTCGACTTCGAAGTTGTTGTGTTCAGTCGGACCAGCTGCAAAAGCATTTCCTCCAGATGCCATTAATGCAACTAATTATTTGCCTTAAATAACCTTTTTAAACATTTATCTCCTCTTTCATCTTGAAATGTAGATGGGTGATCAACTATATACTACACAAATGTAGTATATAGGGAACTACTACACCATTGTAGTATATGAGGGATCAACTAACTACTACGCAATTGTAGTAGTTAGTAGATATATAGTCAATCCTATACTACATAATTGTAGTATTTAAATGAGGGAAAGTGAGTAAGATGTCATAAAATTGACAAACATCCTATTAGGAGAGCAATAAAAAGAACGAGAATGATGGATTTAATCCACTCTAACCGGGAAATGGACGGGCGTTTATATGTGCCTGTTAGAAGAACTTCAATCCTGATGTTTGTATCTTGAAAAGAATGATTCTGAAAGTGTACTGTTGCATATGAAGAAGACGGCATATTTGTTATTAGTTTGTATAATGCTGATGCAACAGCTTTCATTCCTACTTGATTAATCGCAAAAGTATCTGCTTTTATTTCTTTTTCTATCATGTAGCGTTCATATAACTTTTGTGAAATGGGGAGAAATGAAAATACACGTGCTAAACTAAACCATAGCGATACTTTAACTGGATCTTTGTTTTGATAATGGTAATATTCATGCTCCAATACTGCTTTTAATTCATCTGGCTGCAATATGTTCATTAAGCCAGTGCTAATTAGAATTCGAGGACGAATGAATCCATACGTGAAAGCTAAAGGTCGAGTAACAGCTACAATTTGAACTTGGACAGAATATTTTTGTTGAAAGATCATAATTACATTGGATTCATAAGAGTCTGTTCTATATAAATGTAATTTAGAAATAACTTCTTTTGTCTTTTTAGAAAGAATTAAAAAGTATATAGCGGCAATTACAAAGAAAATTCCTAAAGTAATCAGGATAAATGTAAGCAAGTGATCATACTTATGAATATTGCAACATACTAACCACCAATCCATACAACCTTGCATCGTGTGATAATGTATAACAAAGCAAAATCCGATAATTAGGCTAATTACACCTATCAGCCATATAACATATATATTTAAGGTTTGAAATAATCGATACATTATTTATCATCCTGCTCTAATTTTTGAATTAGTTCTTTCAGCTTGTTAAGTTGATCGGGATTATGACCAACAGCATCTACAAACTGAGTAATAGCAATGTCACCATAATGATTAAGGAGATGTTCTACTTGCTCAGAAGAATTTTGTTGAAGGAGTTCATTTAGGCTGTAATTGGGCTTATATATATATACCTTTCCCAGCTTGCTACGTGTTAGAATTCCTTTTTTATCTAATCGACTCATTATCGTCATAATAGTGGTATAGGCATAGTTATTATGCTTATTTAATTCTGTTAACACATCTTGAACCGTTACTTCTTTTTTAGACCACATCACATTCATTACGTTAATTTCTAAAGGTCCTAGAATTTTTAATAACGTTTTATTTTCATCGTTATTCAATTTAAATCACCCTACTTTCGTAATACCTTATTTGATTCCATATAAGTATAAAAGAAATAAAAAAAGATGTGAATATATATTCCCTATTCATCATTAATTCGGTTGGATTACTAAGTATACAACTTTATTGTAAAGTATATTAGTTTATTGTCCAGACGACTTTATTGTAACTAAAAAAAATCGTATTTAAGATGATATACTTAAATACGATTATACTTAAACAACTTTATTATTCAGTTCACAACTTTATTATCCGAAGACAATCTCAACACAACAGCTCTCCAGCCTTACTCCACAGTTACTGATTTAGCCAAGTTACGAGGTTTGTCAACGTCGCAGCGGCGGTGTAATGCTGCATAGTAGCTAATTAACTGTAAAGGTACTACTGAAACGAGTGGTGTTAAGTATTCATTGACATGCGGAATGATTAAACGGTCGCCGTCTTCGTCTACGCCAGCCATTGCGATAATGCATGGATAAGCGCCACGTGCAGCTACTTCTTTAACATTACCGCGAATATTTAATGCTACCGCTTCCTGTGTTACAAGGGCGAATACCGGTGTTCCTTCTTCAATTAAGGCAATTGTACCGTGTTTTAGTTCGCCACCTGCAAAACCTTCTGCTTGAATATATGAGATTTCTTTAAGTTTTAAAGCACCTTCAAGACTTACGCAGAAATCGATATTACGACCGATGAAGAATGCATTGCGTGCAATTTTTAAATAGTCTTCTGCGATATCTTCTAATACATCTTTTGAATCAATGATTGTTTGAATACCGTTTGCGGCAATCGCAAGCTCTTGTTTCAAATCAAATTCTAAGCCTTTACCACTTGCTTTTGCTGTCACATATGCTGTTACTGCAAGTACTGCGACTTGAGCTACATATGCTTTTGTAGAAGCTACTGCGATTTCAGGACCTGCGTGTAATAATAGCGTATGGTCTGCTTCACGTGACAACGTCGAACCTGGTACGTTCGTAATTGTTAATGTTGGGTAACCTAGCTCTTTAATTTTCACAAGTACTTGGCGGCTATCTGCTGTTTCACCTGATTGTGTAATAAAGATGAATAGCGGCTTTTCTGATAGTAATGGCATATTGTAGCCAAACTCACTTGAAATATGCACTTCAACAGGAATGCCAGCCATTTTCTCGAAATATTGTTTACCGATTAAACCTGCATGATAGCTTGTGCCCGCAGCGATAATATATAAACGGTCTGCAGCTTGCAATGCTTGTAAAATATCTGCATCGATTGTTAAATCGCCATTTTCGCCTTCGTATGCTTGAATGATTTTACGGATTACCGTTGGCTGTTCATCCATTTCTTTTAACATATAGTGAGGGTACGTACCTTTTTCAATATCGCTCATATCAAGCTCTGCTGTATATGGTGCACGCTCTACTACTGTGCCATCTAATTTTGTAATTTCAACACTGCCTTTGTGTACGATAACAACCTCTTTATCGTGTAATTCCACGAATTGATCCGTTACCTGTAGCATTGCCATCGCATCTGATGCAACTACGTTAAAGCCTTCACCAACACCTACAAGAAGTGGTGATTTGTTTTTCGCTACAAAAATTGTGTCGGCCGCTTCAGCATCTAATAATGCAAGTGCGTAAGAGCCGTGTAACAATGATAATGTTTTGCGGAATGCTTCTGCTGTTTGCAGACCATCCTTCACAAATAGCTCAACTAACTGCACGATAACTTCTGTATCTGTATCAGATTTCATTGGAATGCCTTTTAAATATGTTTTTTGTAATAAATGATAGTTTTCGATAACACCATTATGCACAATCGTAAAACGACCTGATGCACTTTGATGAGGGTGTGCATTTAAGCGGTTTGGCACACCGTGAGTTGCCCAACGTGTATGACCAATCCCAACTTTTGCAGTAACGTCCTCGTCTACTGCTACACGTAAGTCAGCGATACGACCTTTTTCTTTGAAGATCGTTACGCCCTCTTCATTGCGTACAGCAATACCTGCTGAGTCATAGCCACGGTATTCAAGCTTCTCTAAACCCTTTAATAAAATTTCCTTTGCATCTGATTCACCAATATATCCTACAATTCCACACATAATTACTTTTCCTCCGATATTGTCATATTAATGCAATGACAAACTAGACCTCAGCCTATCGAAATTTTTTCAGTGGGCGTAAACAGTGCTCCTTATTTTCATCTCAAAAATAAGCATACTTATGCGCGCACATCCTCGTACTATTTCAGCCATCTAAAATAGTGCTTTGCTTCGATATGTGAAGTTTTCCTATTTATCTATTGCTATACTTATACCTTCTCCATTTTCTGTACATTCAATCACTTAAATGCTTTCAAAATGAAAAATGACAATCGGGTATGTCGATCGGGAGGCATCCGCCGAATTTTCGATAAACCTCCACCTCGTCTGCTGAAGATGTCTTCGTCCAATTTCCTCAGCTCAGGCGCTATAATTGTTTTCCGATTTATGTGCTGTCTTTCCTCCTTTTGCACTTGCTAAGCGGACAAGGTCTATCCAAGCCGTCAGCTTCTCCATAATACTCAATCATATGCTATTCGTCAAATTTTCGTTATAAAAACTTCTTCTTTTCCTCCTTTTTTTAAGGCGAATTTTAGAGCAAAGACGTAAAATATCGGCTTCGCCAAGATTCTAGCAGTATTACAAACCTCATACTAATGAATAAGATTCTTTAGGAGCAATACAAAACGTAAGACACAACATGTATCACAGGTTGCATCTTACGTTTTGATTATTTAGAGGGCCATATATTTAGCTCTCTTTACTTGCAAGTAATTTCACAATTTCTCGATTAAAAGCGGGTAAGTCTTTCGGCGTACGACTTGTTACTAATTGCTTTTGGCAAACAAATACTTCTTCATCATGGAATTTAGCACCTGCGTTTTCTAAATCCACCTGTATGGACTTATAGCCTGTCGCATCACGCCCGTTTAAAGTCTTCGCTGTAATTAGAAGCTGTGGCCCATGACAGATCGCAAAGGTTGGCTTCATGTCATCCATAAACGTTTTGACGAAAGCTACAATACGATCATCTGCACGTAAGATATCTGGTGAAAACCCACCTGGAATGAACAATGCATCAAATTCTGAAGCTTTGACTTCATCAATACCTTTATCAATTTTCACTTTCTCCCCATGTTTACCTTTTACTTCTTTTCCAGCCTCAGTATCAATTGTTACTAGCTCATGACCCGCTGCTTCTAACGCTTCCTTTGGACTTGTATACTCCACATCTTCAAACATATCTGTTATTACTGTTGCAATTTTAGCCATATCAATAAAACACCCCTTGTTATTGTGACTCAATAGTATTCTTCCCTCTCTCATCTATTTCAAACATAAAAAAACTCAATCTCTCAATAATGAGAGATCGAGTTACATGACAATTATTCTGTTAAACCCATTTCACTACGTACTACATTTGCAATACGTTCTACATAACGTTCACAGTCCGCTTCTGTAGCAGCTTCCACCATTACACGAACTAGTGGCTCTGTACCTGAAGGGCGAACTAAAATGCGACCGTTACCAGCCATATCAGATTCCACTTCTGCAATTACGGCAGCAACTTTTGCATTTTCCGTCACTGCATGCTTGTCTGTTACACGTACATTTACTAAACGTTGTGGGAAAATCGTCATTTCTGCCGCAAGCTCAGATAGTTTTTTCCCAGTAGCCTTCATAATATTGACAAGTTGAATACCTGTTAACAGGCCATCACCTGTTGTATTGAAGTCTAAGAAAACAATATGACCTGATTGTTCGCCACCTAGGTTGTATTCATTGGTACGCATTTCTTCTACAACGTAACGATCACCTACAGCAGTTTGTACACTGTGCATATCGTTTTCTTCAACAGCCTTGTAGAAGCCCATATTACTCATCACAGTAGATACAATCGTTTGCTTTTTCAAACGACCGACTGCATTTAAGTGCTTACCAATGATAAACATAATTTGATCGCCATCAACGATTTTACCTTTTTCATCTACTGCGATTAGGCGGTCCCCATCACCATCGAAAGCTAAACCAACATCTGCACCCTTTTCAGTCACAAATGTAGCAAGACCTTCCGGATGTGTGGAACCAACTCCGTCATTAATGTTAAGACCTGTTGGTGAAGCACCCATTGTAGAAATGTCTGCTTCTAAGTCAGCAAATAAATGAGTTGCTAGTGATGATGTTGCACCATGTGCGCAATCTAGTGCTACATGAATACCATCAAATTCTTCATCTACCGTTTGCTTTAAGTATTGAATATACTTTTGTCCACCTTCGAAGTAGTCACTTACAATACCTAAATCTGCACCAATTGGACGTGGCAATGTATCTTCTGGTGCATCAAGAATTGCTTCGATTTCTGCTTCTTGTGCATCAGTTAGTTTGAAACCATCCGGACCGAAAAATTTAATGCCATTGTCGGCAACTGGGTTATGTGAAGCTGAAATCATGACGCCTGCATCTGCACTCATAATTCGGGAAAGATATGCAACACCTGGTGTAGAAATTACACCTAGACGCATTACCTCTACGCCGATTGATAATAACCCGGCTACCAATGCACCTTCAAGCATTTCTCCTGAAATACGTGTGTCACGACCAATTAATACCTTTGGACGCCCTGTTGCATCCTTCGTTAAAACATAGCCACCTACGCGGCCTAGTTTAAATGCAAATTCCGGTGTTAATTCACTATTCGCGACGCCACGGACGCCATCTGTTCCAAAATATTTACCCATTTTAATTGTTCTCTCCTTCAATGCAAGACGACCGCATCATGCTGTTTCCTGCGGACAATCGGACGGCTCGTCTGCTTACTTTTGGAAAAGTCTTTTTCATTCATGTAGTAGTAGTTAGGCCTCTCTAATTATCTTTCAGAGGCTCTATAGCTCCAAGCTATTGGCACTCAGGCGTTGTACGTTTAATCTAACTAGATTGCACTTGTACTAATGTTAACCTGAGCCTCACTTGTTCGTAGCATGTTTATATATGCTAGAAAGCACGATTTGTTGAGACAGGAATCTCTAATGAATCAAGTTAAAATTATAGTCAGTTATTGTTTAAGAATCAATATCTTCTTCTGTGACAGAATCAGGATTTATTTCTTCAGGATTAGTTTCAGCATTTGTAGGCGTTTCTTTTTCTACCTTTTCTACCTTGTCGGCTTTCTCTACCTTTGTAACATCTGCTTTAATTTTAATTTTTTGTTCAGATACTTTAGTCGCACCATCTGGTAATTTGACATCAAATTCATACGTTTTTGATTCGGTAATTTTTGATAAATCGATTTCAACAGGTACTTCGGTTAAAACATCAATAATCGATTTTTTCCCAAATAGCTTCAGCGTATGCGTAACAAGGGTTAATTGATTTATAGTAATACCTTCTGCTGCTTTACCAGTTTCCTTTATCGAGACAGGTAGTTCTTTGCTATATTCTGCAATATCTACCCGCACTTTCACTTTTTCTGGTTCTATCGTCACATCTAATTTATTTAAATCGCGATCTAATACTTTAACTGCCGCTTCTTGAGAGAAGGATTGTTTCAAACCTTGTTCACCCGTTACAGTTGCTTTCACGTAACTAATGCTCTCAATAGCACTTTTTGCCCCTGTTACAAACACAGTCGCTGGGTTGGCAGACATTCCTTTTAGGTAATATCCTTCATCAATTAAACGGTTATTCATTTCAGGATCGACACGGAATTCTTGCGTGACTTTTTCCTCAATATTTACATTCACTGTCGCAGGGTCAAGTGTCACTTGCAATTTATCAGAAATATTCTCGTATTGTAGTTTGACGTTATGTTGACCTATTAATAAATCATTTAGGTCAACAAATATTGAGAAATCCTTCACTAGCTTTGTATTTAAAGCAATTTGCTTTGGTCCTTTAATCGTAACATTCACTGTTTTTGGTATACCCGTTACAATAAGATTATCGTCATCATAATAAACCTCTACTGGGACATCTTGAATTACTTCCATCTGTTCACTCATCGCCGTCTTATCTGTAGAAGATAATTCGGTCCGAACTGAGAAAAATAGTAAGCACGCTAGGAAAAGCGCAATGATTCGCAATACCCAAGGGCTATCCATCATTTTATCCATTCTTTTTCCCCCTCCAAGTCAACTTAGAGGCTGCATTAGATTCCTGTACTGAGCCGAACCACATTTTACGTAATAGTGTTTCGAATTCCTCTAGAGAAAGATTGCGATGTAGATTACCATTTAACGTAATACTAATTGCTCCTGTTTCCTCAGATACGACAATCGTAATCGCATCTGTTACTTCACTGAGCCCAAGAGCTGCACGATGTCGTGTTCCAAGCTCTTTCGAAATAAACGGACTTTCAGAAAGCGGTAAGTAGCAAGCAGCTGCTGTGACCTTATCTTTCTGCATAATGACAGCCCCATCATGAAGTGGTGTATTCGGTATGAAAATATTTATAAGTAATTCAGATGAAACCTCCGCGTTTAAAGCGATTCCCGTTTCAATATATTCATTTAGGCCTGTGTCTTTTTCAATAGAAATTAACGCACCGATACGGCGTTTAGCCATATAACTAACAGATTTCTTCATTGCCTCAATCAGTCTAGTTTGCTCTTCTTCTTCTTGACTTGTTGAACGTTGGAACAGCTTGCCTCGGCCAATTTGCTCAAGACCCCGTCTGATTTCAGGCTGGAAGATGATAATGATGGCCAAGAAACCAAACTCAATTACTTGTTTCAGCATCCATCCTAATGTTTCTAACCCCAAAAAGTCTGTTGCAATGCGTGCAATAATAATGACGAAAATGCCTTTTAATAATTGGACAGCCTTCGTCCCTTTAATGAGGGTTAAAATTTTATAAACAACGTACCAAACGAGCAGTACATCTATGAAGTTAATAACAATATTCACTGGTGTTAAATCCGTGAATTGTTCGATAATTTGCACGTGGCATCCCCCACTTTTCATTGCGAATCCATACACGTTTAAGTATAGCACATTCTTTTCAAATGTAACTTTTTTCAAAAGAAAAGTCTACCCAGATGAGTAGACTTTTCATCCTCTCCCGTGCACTACCATGTAGGACGTATAGAGTTCTATTTAGTTTCTTTTTCCTCAAATGTCATTGCAGTCTTAACGGAATTTTTGATGGTATACCATAACCATTCAAACGCTTCGTCTATTTCCTCTATTTTACCTGAAACGACTGCAGAAGATGCCATATACTGGCCGTTAATAATCGTTACATTGCCATCTACTTCACCCTCAACAATTAAGTCGCCATTTTTAACGACAATATCGCCCTTCACAACCTCACCTTTTGGTACTATAACCGTTTGTCCTTCAACAACAAGGTTTGGTTGTTTTGTAACAGAGAAATGCTTATCATCCATAAAGTTACCCAATAAAGTAGCACTCATAAATAAACAGAAAACTGCTGCCGCAACAAAGAACGGATGACGGCGAATCCACTTTTGCATACCTACACGACTTTTTGGTTTCGGTAAACGAGCCATCACCGCAGCTTCAAAATCTGGAGGTGCTGTAATATGGGAAGCACTCTTCACAAAGGCAATCGTTTCACTCAATTCCTGCATCAATTGCTTGCAATCACCGCATGAATGCAAATGTTGTTTCAACTCTTGTTCATGCTCACGACTAATGTCACCATCTAAATAATCATGCATATAATCTATGATATGCTTTGGACAAATATTCATGACGCTCCCCCTCCTACAGATTGTTTAATTGCTTTCGTAATGCTTCACGTCCGCGGTGAATTCTCGTTTTCACTGTCCCAAGAGGCATATCCAAAATTTCACTGATTTCTTGTAACGATAATTCTTCAATATATTTCAATACTATAACTGAACGATATTTATCCGGCAAACGTCCAATCTCATATTGAATGCGATCTTGTAGCTCCATCTGCTCTAACTGATCTTCTGGTAACTGGTCATCTGCTGCAATTTGCGAATACATATCCAGTCCTTCAGTACCAGCTACCTCCGCATCTAAGTAATAATCCGGCTTTTTCTTTCTAATACGGTCTATGCAGAGGTTCGTCGCAATTCGATAAAGCCACGTCGAAAATTTTCTTTTTTGATCAAAAGTATGCAAATTCATATAAGCGCGAACAAACGCTTCTTGTGCAATATCCTCAGATTCTTGCTTATTTCCTAACATTCGGTAGCATACTTGGTACAGTTTGTGCTGATAGAGACTCACAATATCGGCAAATGCGTTTTGATCGCCTTTAAGCACTTGTTTTATTCTCTTATTTACTAACGCATCCATTGTGTTTATTTCTCCACCTTTACAACTGTCTTATACTATACGGCCCGACTATAAGAAAAGTTTCAATTTATATTCAATTATAACAAAAGATTTTTATTCAATGTGGAGATAAACAATATTTTCACAATTTGGAATTAAACTAGTGTTTCACCAAATAAAGAACCTATTAATGCCACAGCCACATCTGCAGTTTTATTTTTTTCGTCTAATATTGGATTTACCTCAACAAACTCAGCAGATGTTAGCATTCCTGATTCTTGTAGCATTTCCATCGCTAAGTGGCTTTCACGATATGTTATGCCACCAGGCACTGGCGTACCTACTCCCGGTGTATAAAGTGGATCTAGACCATCTAAGTCTAACGATAAATGTAAGCCATCAACTTTACGTTCTTGTAAATAAGCAATAGCATCTTCCATTACACGCGTCATTCCAAGGCGATCTACCTCATGCATTGTATATACTTTAATTCCTTGCTGGCGAATTAGCTCACGTTCACCAGGATCTACTGAACGCGCCCCAATAATAATTACATTTTCAGGTTTAACCTTTGGTGCATAGTTACGAATTTGTACAAGGCGTTCATGCCCTAAGCCAATACTAACGGCAAGTGGCATACCATGGATATTACCAGAAGGTGTAGTATCAGGTGTATTTAGATCTGCATGTGCATCAAACCAAATAACGCCTAAGTTTTTGAAATGCCCACCTAGTCCTGCAAGTGTGCCGATTGCAATACTATGATCTCCACCAAATACAAGTGGGAATTTTTTTTGTTCTAATGCTTCATGTACCTGATTTGCTAACGATGTGCTAACATCTACAACTTCTTCTAAATTTAATAGCTGTTTATCTATTTTATTACTCTCTTGTACTTGGCTAACAAGAATATCTCCCTGATCCTCTACCTTGTGACCAATTGCTTCTAATCGCTCTACAACGCCCGCATAGCGGATTGCGCTTGGCCCCATATCAACTCCTCTTCGTGTTTGTCCGTAATCTGTTGGAACTCCAATAATTGATACTTGATGTTTATTCATTATTTTATACCCCCTTTTATTAATAAGACTATTGTAAAGCCTACAATGTACTTGGCTCAACCCAACAAAAAATCGTATATTTATACATTTTAAAATAGCAAAAAAAATCTCCTGCTGTTTTCAGCAAGAGATTAGTATCTGTAGTTAATGTTACACTTTTGAATTTAAATTATAGAAAAGTGAGCCATGAAGGACTCGAACCTTCGACCCTCTGATTAAAAGTCAGATGCTCTACCAACTGAGCTAATGGCTCAAATAAGAAATGAATGGCTGGGGTACCTGGATTCGAACCAGGGCATGACGGAATCAAAATCCGTTGCCTTACCGCTTGGCTATACCCCATTCATTTGTATAAATAAAACTGGTGGAGGGGGACGGATTCGAACCGCCGAACCCTAAGGAGCGGATTTACAGTCCGCCGCGTTTAGCCACTTCGCTACCCCTCCGAAAAAACACTATATGGTGGAGGATGACGGGCTCGAACCGCCGACCCTCTGCTTGTAAGGCAGATGCTCTCCCAGCTGAGCTAATCCTCCATAGAAACAGGTGTTTATTTCTTCACAGTTTATTTATCTTTTTAAGCCTATGCATTACTACGATGCTTAGAAAATGGTGACCCCTACGGGATTCGAACCCGTGTTACCGCCGTGAAAGGGCGGTGTCTTAACCGCTTGACCAAGGGGCCATTTGTTATGTCTCAAACAAGACAAGATTTATATTAACATCATTTTCATTATGATGCAAGCCTTTTTCAATAATTTCTTTTTAAAAATAAATTTTAATTAAAAAAGTGCAAAAAAATGGCTCCGAAGGCAGGACTCGAACCTGCGACAACCTGATTAACAGTCAGGTGCTACTACCAACTGAGCTACTTCGGAACAATACTATTCAATTCGGTTTTAATAACCTCTTAAGTACATTTATTATTATAGCAAGCATTCTAAATTATGCAATACTTTTTCAAAAAAAATTATTTAATTTATTGCATAACTTTTAAATTGTAGGTACTAAAGCACAATAGTTCTCTATTAAAACTAATATTTCTATTTTGTGCATCAAATATTCTTGCTGTATATTATTGTAATTGCTAAAATAAAAATAGTTTTAAGAATTTTCTATCAAATTTGTTTTGGGGAGGAATGTTCATATATGGTAACTAATGATTTAATTGCACCAGAACTTTACAACATTACAGAGGAATTAGAGAAGTTTTCCCAAGATAGTGATCGTCAAGCTATAAGATGGTTGGATACTAAGCAAAATCGTCGTACAATTTCCTATGCCGACCTTATTCAAAAAATGAATCAATACGCGAATGCCTTTACAGAACAGGGACTTCAAAAGGGTGATCGAGTTTTAGTCATTATTCCACGTCTACCTGAAGCATATTTTGTTTTCCTAGGTTGTTTAAAGGCGGGTATTGTTCCTATCTCTTGTTCAGAGATGTTACGTGCAAGTGATTTAGAATATCGTATGGAACACTCTTCTGCAACCGCAGTTATTGCCTACGAGGCTTTTACTAGCGAGGTCGATCTAATTACTTCTTCCGTAGCGGCTTTAACAAATAAATTAGTTATCGGCAATGCTACAAACAATTGGGTATCTTTAGATGCATTAGCTGACAAGCAATCAACTAGCTTTAAGGCTGTTGCTACTAAACGTGATGATATGGCGTTTCTTTCTTATACTTCAGGAACAACGGGCAAACCTAAAGGAGTAGTTCACTCTCATGGCTGGGGTTATGCACATATTCGAACAGCAGCTTCCAAGTGGCTATGTGTGCGTGAAGGTGACCTAGTCTGGGCTACAGCAGCACCAGGTTGGCAAAAGTGGATCTGGAGTCCATTTTTATCGACGATTATGTTAGGGGCAACTGCTTTCGTCTATCATGGTGGTTTTGATCCTCATACTTATCTTCAGCTTCTTCAGGACGAAAAAGTAAATGTACTTTGCTGTACACCTACTGAATATCGTATTATGGCAAAGATTGATAATCTAAAAGATTACAATTTAGCTGCATTAAGAAGTGCCGTTTCTGCAGGCGAGCCGTTAAATCGTCCAGTTATCGAAACATTTATGAAAAATTTTGGCCTTAAAGTACGCGATGGCTATGGACAAACGGAAAATACATTATTAATTGGTACACTTGAAAACACCGAATTACGACCTGGCTCTATGGGGGTGCCTACTCCAGGAAATATTGTGCGTATTATTGACCATGAGGGCAATGAGGCACCTGTAGGAGAAGTTGGAGATATCGCTGTCCATAAATCTTCACCAGCTTTATTCAAGGAGTATTATCGTGAACCTGAACGCACACAAGCTGCTTTTAGAGGTGATTGGTATATTACAGGTGACCAAGCAAAATGCGATGAAGATGGTTACTTCTGGTTTGAAGGACGGGGAGATGACATTATTATTTCATCCGGCTATACAATTGGTCCATTTGAAGTAGAGGATGCTTTAAATAAGCATGAAGCAGTACAAGAATGCGCTGTTGTCGCGGCACCAGATGAAATTAGAGGTCATATTGTAAAAGCATTTGTAATCCTACGTGAGAGCTTCCGTGATCGTGATGAGGAAGAATTAACGAAAGAGCTACAGGAGCACGTTAAAGCTTTAACAGCGCCTTATAAATACCCTCGCAATATTGTCTTTATAGATGAGCTGCCAAAAACAACATCAGGTAAAATCCGACGTGTGGAACTGCGCGCAATAACTGTATAAATAATTAAGAGACATTTCGCCTATACTGGTGAAATGTCTCTTTTTATGTTCTAGTAAATTCTGATAAATTGTTTTTAAAGAAATAAAAAAAGCCACTACTGAGTGTATCAGCAGCGACTTTTTGCGCCTAGCGACGTCCTACTCTCACAGGGGGAAGCCCCCAACTACCATCGGCGCTAAAGAGCTTAACTTCCGTGTTCGGTATGGGAACGGGTGTGAC
>NZ_JBIVOE010000010.1:0-152201 GCF_044753985.1 Lysinibacillus sp. NPDC093210
GTCTAGTGATGATGGCAAAGAGGTCACACCCGTTCCCATACCGAACACGGAAGTTAAGCTCTTTAGCGCCGATGGTAGTTGGGGGCTTCCCCCTGTGAGAGTAGGACGTCGCTAGGCAATAAAAAAAGTCAAGGATATAATCCTTGGCTTTTTTGTTTTTTTAATTTTATAGAATGTAATAACAATATATGAAATACGAGGATAACTTCTGGTGTTGTTGACACATTTTTAAATTATTGCAGCTGTAGTAATTGTTACAATTTCGTGCATTCTGGATGTGTCAAATCGGGTATAATGGAGTACAAGTAAGGAAGAATAAAAATGACAAGCGATTGGAAGGAAGAACGGTTTGGGGAAAAAGCAAATTTGGTATGAAGTAGAAGAAAATGAAACAATTGATCAATGTTTAGAAAGAATGCGTCAGGATGGCTATATAGCGATGGGACGGAAAGAAGAACCTGTCTTTCATCTAGTGAATGGTGAACCAACGTATTTACGTCAAAAAATACAATTTAAAGCGATGTTGTGTCAAGATTCTGAATAAACACGACTTAAAACCGAACAATATTTAACGCCGAAAATAAATTGTTCGCATTTTAGCATTGACGCCAGTGTTTGCAATTGTTAAAATGTGATAAGGAAAACAATTAAATCCCCATATATGCTAGAGGATTGGCTCTAGTGTCTCTACCCGGCACCGTAAATGCTGGACTATGCGGGAAAGCAACTTTTGGCATGTTACGGGAAGGTGTGTGTACAGATGTCTAAATCTGCATATTCTTTTCATAATAAGTCCTCAAGTAAGCTGCTTTCACGTGTATTGTAGAGAGTAGCTTATTTGAGGATTTTCTTTGTTCAAAAAGTAAAGAAATGCAGTGACTATTGAATAATAGAGGCTTGCACAATAATCGATCATTTTTCTATCGTTTAAAAGGAGCGACAATTCATGAATCCGAAAATCGGTGTCATTATGGGTAGTTCAAGTGACTGGGAAACTATGAAACATGCGTGTGATATTTTAGATGAATTACAAGTACCGTACGAGAAAAAAGTAGTATCTGCACATCGTACTCCTGATTTAATGTTTGAGTACGCAGAGGCAGCACGTGGGCGAGGTATACATGTGATTATTGCAGGTGCTGGTGGTGCAGCGCATTTACCAGGTATGGTAGCAGCTAAAACAACATTACCTGTCATTGGAGTGCCTGTACAATCTCGTGCACTTAATGGTCTTGATTCACTCTTATCAATTGTACAAATGCCAGGTGGTGTACCTGTAGCAACTGTGGCAATTGGAAAAGCAGGTGCGACAAATGCTGGCTTACTTGCAGCGCAAATTTTGTCGACAACAGACGTAGAGCTTGCTAATAAACTAGATGCTAGACGCGAGGCGACGAAGCAACAAGTATTGGAAAGCACAGGTGACTTAGTGTGACAAAAATTATTTATACTGGACAAACGATAGGAATTATCGGAGGAGGACAGCTTGGCCGTATGATGGCACTAGCTGCTAAGGAAGCAGGCTTTAAAATAGCTGTTCTTGAACCGACAATGGATTCACCATGTGGACAGGTTGCAGATATTCGAATTGTGGCACCTTATGATGATGAGGCCGCACTCGAGGAACTTGCCGAAGTCAGTGACGTTATTACGTATGAGTTTGAAAATATCGATTACGAAGGCTTAAAACGTTTAACTCAAATGGCTTATGTACCACAGGGAGCAGAATTAGTACGCATTACACAAAACCGGGTGACTGAGAAGGAAGCAATCGTTAAAGCAGGTTGTCCAGTAGCTCCTTATATCGTAGCAAATACATATGAGGAGTTAGTAGCTAGTATTGACCAGATCGACTACCCATGTATCGTAAAAACTGCAAGAGGTGGTTATGATGGCAAAGGGCAGCAACTTCTAAATTCAGCAGCAGATTTACCATTGGCAAAAGGGCTTTTTGCTCATTCACAATGTATTGCTGAAGGTTTCGTACCTTTTGTTAAAGAAGTATCAGTTATTGTACAACGAAACGGTGATGGTGAATTATATTGTCAGCCAGTTGGTGAAAACATTCATGTTCATCATATTTTACACGAAACAATTGTACCAGCTCGTATCCAAGAGTCGACAGCACAGGCTGCTGAACAAGAGGCTATAAAAATAGCTGATTACTTAAATCTAGTAGGGACGCTGGCAGTAGAAATGTTTGTTTTAGAAAATGGCGACATTATTATTAATGAACTAGCACCGAGACCTCATAATTCTGGTCACTATTCGATAGAGGCATGTAATATATCACAATTCCATCAGCATATCCGTGCTATTTGTGGTTGGCCACTGCGTAAACCACAACTTTGGGCGCCATCTATAATGGTGAATGTATTAGGGCAGCATGTTATGCCACTTAGTAACTCAATTGCAAAATATCCTGAATGGTCATTACATCTTTATGGGAAAGCTGAAGCTAAGGTGAACCGTAAAATGGGCCACGTAACGATTATGACAAAAGACTTAGAAGCAACACTACAACAAATCGAGAGTTCTGGCATTTGGTCAGAATAGAAGGAGATAAGCGATGATTGAACGTTACACAAGACCTGAGATGGGTGCAATTTGGACAGAACAAAATAAATACCAAGCTTGGCTAGAGGTTGAAATTTTAGCATGTGAGGCTTGGGCAGAAATTGGCGATATTCCAAAAGAAGATGTAGCTAAAATTCGTGAAAATGCTTCATTTGATGTAAATCGTATTTTAGAAATTGAAAAAGAGACAAGACACGATGTAGTTGCATTTACACGTGCTGTATCTGAAACACTCGGCGAAGAACGTAAATGGGTGCACTACGGTTTAACTTCAACAGACGTTGTGGACACAGCCCTTTCTTACGTGATTAAACAAGCAAATAATATTTTAAGAAAAGATATTGTGAATTTTATTGATATTATAGCGGCAAAAGCAAAAGAGCATAAGCATACCGTTATGATGGGCCGTACACATGGTGTGCATGCTGAACCAACAACATTCGGTTTGAAATTAGGTTTATGGTACGAAGAGATGAAGCGTAACTTAGAACGCTTTGATGCAGCTGCAGCTGTGATTGAAACAGGTAAGATGTCTGGCGCAGTTGGCACGTATGCAAATATTGACCCACGTGTTGAACAATATGTTTGTGATAAATTAGGGCTTGCAGCATCGCCAATTTCTACGCAAACATTACAGCGTGATCGACATGCACAATATTTAGGTGCTCTTGCATTAATTGCAACATCAATCGAAAAGTTCGCAACTGAAATTCGAGGTTTGCAAAAATCTGAAACGAGAGAAGTAGAAGAAGCCTTTGCGAAAGGGCAAAAGGGTTCATCTGCTATGCCACATAAACGTAATCCAATCGGCTCTGAGAACATGGTTGGTATGTCTCGTTTAATGCGTGGTTACATGGTGACAGCTTATGAAAACGTAGCGTTATGGCATGAGCGTGATATTTCACATTCATCTGCTGAGCGTGTTATTTTACCAGATGCGACAATCACATTGAACTATATGTTAAATCGCTTCGGTAACATCGTAAAAAATTTAACAGTATTCCCTGAAAACATGAAACGTAATATGGGTCGAACATTTGGGCTGATTTACTCTCAACGCATTTTATTAGCACTAATCGATAAAGGATTAGTACGTGAAGAAGCGTATGATACAGTTCAGCCGTTAGCGATGCAGGCGTGGGACGAGCAAGTACAATTCCGTACGTTAGTTGATGGAAGTGAAAAAATCACTTCATACTTAACGAAGGAAGAGTTAGATGAGTGCTTTGATTACAACTACCACTTACAGCATGTAGATATGATTTTTGAACGTCTTGGACTTAACTAACCGTATTGAAATGATAGACAGTTAGTGCCACGACGGGTGTTACGGATTTTGAATCTTATCCCAGATTCAAAATCCATAACATCAATACGTCGAGGCGTATTTCATAATAATCTGGGGGAATGACGAAATGACGAAAGACCAACTTTTGTATGAAGGTAAAGCCAAAAAATTATATGCAACAGAAGAGCCTACTATACTATTAGTAGAATACAAGGATAGTGCAACTGCATTTAATGGTGAGAAAAAAGAAGAGATTGAAGGCAAAGGCGTGTTAAATAACCGCATTACTTCCTTAATTTTCGAAAAATTAAAAGCTAACGGAATTGCGTCACATTTCGTAAAACAATTGTCTGCTACGGAACAACTAGTGAAAAAGGTTGATATTATTCCAATTGAGGTTGTCGTACGTAACATTGCGGCAGGTAGCTTAGCAAAACGTCTTGGCTTTGAAGAAGGCACACCATTAAAACGCCCAATCGTTGAATTTTATTATAAGGATGATGCATTAGGTGATCCATTTATTACAACGGAGCATATTGATGTACTTGACTTAGCAACAGCAGAAGAAGTAACAGCTATGTATGATGGTGCATTAGCAGTTAATAAAGTACTGCAACCGATTTTCGCTGATGTAGATGTCACGCTAATTGACTTCAAACTGGAATTTGGACGGGACACAAATGGAGATGTCCTACTGGCAGACGAAATTTCACCAGATACATGCAGACTATGGGATACAAAAACAAAGCAAAAGTTGGACAAAGATGTCTTTCGTCGAGACCTTGGTAATTTAACTGAAGTATATACTATTATTCTTTCTAGACTCGGAGGCAAATAACAATGAAAAAAGTTAAAATTTACGTAACATTACGTGAGAGTATTCTAGATCCACAAGGTTCAGCAGTACAAGGTTCTTTAGCAAAAATGGGCTATGGTGAAGTAGAAGATTTACGTATCGGTAAATATCTTGAACTAACTGTCGGAGATTCAGCGCGTGATATAGATACTCTAGTTAAAGAAATGTGTGAAAAAGTTTTAACGAATGTAGTAATTGAGGACTACCGTTACGAAGTCGAGGAGGCTAACTAATCATGAAATTCGCAGTACTCGTATTCCCTGGGTCAAACTGTGACATCGATATGTATCATGCGATTAAAGACGAACTAGGTGAAGAAGTAGAATATGTATGGCACACAGAATCAGATTTAAGCGGCTTTGACGGTATTTTAGTACCTGGAGGTTTCTCTTATGGCGACTACTTACGTTGTGGCGCTATGGCAAACCAATCAAACATTATGGCTGAAGTTAAAAAAGCAGCAGATGCTGGTAAGCCCGTATTAGGCGTTTGTAACGGGTTCCAAATTCTTACTGAGGCAGGATTATTGCCTGGTGCTTTACTTCGCAATAAAAATCTTAAATTCATGTGTCGTACAATCCAGCTTAAAGTTGAAAACAACAATACATTATTCACAAATCAATATGAGCAAGGTCAAGTAATTAATATTCCAATCGCACACGGTGAAGGCAACTACTACTGTGACGAGGAAACATTACAAAAACTAAAAGATAACAATCAAATCGTGTTCACATACTCAGGAGAAAATCCAAACGGTTCTTTAGAAGATATCGCAGGGATTATTAACGAGCGCGGAAATGTATTAGGAATGATGCCTCACCCAGAAAGAGCTGTCGATGCACTAGTGGGCGGAGCAGACGGTCTAGCAGTATTTAAATCAATTGTGAAGCAGTGGAGGGAAAATCATGTCAACAACTAAGTTTGAGCCAACAGCACAGCAAATTAAAGATGAAAAGCTATACGCTGGAATGGGGATGTCAGACGAAGAATTTGCAATGGTAGAAGGTATTTTAGGCCGTCTGCCAAACTGGACAGAGACAGGTCTTTTCTCAGTAATGTGGTCTGAACACTGCTCATACAAAAATTCGAAACCAGTTTTAAGTAAATTCCCTACAAAGGGACCACAAGTATTACAAGGTCCTGGTGAAGGTGCAGGGATTGTAGACATTGGTGACGAGCAAGCAGTTGTATTTAAAATGGAATCACATAACCATCCTTCAGCAATCGAGCCTTATCAAGGTGCAGCAACAGGTGTAGGCGGCATTATTCGTGACGTATTCTCTATGGGTGCACGACCAATCGCGATGCTAAATTCACTACGCTTTGGTGAGTTGAAATCAGCACGTGGTAAATATTTATTTGAAGAAGTTGTTGCTGGTATTGCTGGATATGGTAACTGTATTGGGATTCCAACTGTTGGTGGCGAAATACAATTTGACCCTTGCTACGAAGGAAATCCACTAGTGAACGCAATGTGTGTTGGTTTAATTGACCACAAAGATATTCAACGCGGTATTGCCGCAGGTGTAGGAAATACAGTTATGTACGTAGGTGCAAAAACTGGTCGTGATGGAATACATGGTGCGACATTTGCATCTGAAGAATTAACAGAGGAATCAGAAAATCAACGTCCAGCTGTGCAAGTAGGAGACCCATTTATGGAAAAACTACTACTTGAGGCTTGCTTAGAAGTTGTTAAATCTGATGCTCTAGTTGGTATTCAGGATATGGGTGCTGCGGGTCTTACTTCTTCTTCAGCAGAGATGGCTTCTAAAGCTGGATCTGGTGTAGAAATGAACCTAGATTTAGTACCTCAACGTGAAACAGGCATGACTGCTTACGAGATGATGCTATCCGAGTCTCAAGAGCGTATGTTATTAGTTGTGAAAAAAGGTCGCGAAGATGAAATTAAAGCGATATTCGATAAATATGATTTAGATGCAGTAGCTATTGGTGTCGTTACAGACGATAAAATGCTTCGTTTACTTCACAACGGTGAAGTTGTAGCGAACGTACCAGCAGATGCACTTGCAGAAGACGCGCCAGTTTACCATAAGCCTTCTGCTGAGCCTGCATACTATGCACAATTCCAAGCAATGGACAACGCTGAGCCAGCTATAACAGATTACAAAGAAACATTAAACGCACTTTTAAAAGCACCAACAATTGCTTCAAAAGAATGGGTTTATGATCAATACGATTATCAAGTACGTACATCAACAGTTGTGGCACCTGGTTCAGATGCTGCAGTTATCCGTGTGCGTGGTACGAACAAAGGTCTTGCGATGACAACAGACTGTAACTCTCGCTACATTTATCTTGACCCTGAAGTGGGCGGTGCCATTGCAGTAGCAGAAGCGGCTCGTAACATTGTGGCAACAGGTGGTACTCCACTTGCTATAACAGACTGCTTAAACTTCGGTAATCCAGAGAAACCAGAAATCTTCTGGCAAATTGAAAAATCTGCTGATGGTATTTCTGCTGCTTGTACAGCATTAAATGCACCAGTAATCGGTGGTAACGTATCACTTTACAATGAACGTTCAGGAGAAGCTGTTTATCCAACACCAACAATTGGTATGGTAGGACTAATAGAAGATTTAGCACATGTTACAACACAAGAGGTAAAAGCGGCTGGTGATGTCGTATTCGTTATTGGTGAAACAAAACCTGAATTCGGTGGCTCTGAGCTTCAAAAATTATTAAATAATGGTGTAATCTCAGGAAAAGCACCAGCTATAGACTTAGAGGTGGAGGTAGCCCGCCAACAAGCATTGCTGAAAGCGATTAAAGCAGGACTTGTACAATCTGCACATGACGTAGCAGAGGGTGGACTTGCTGTAGCACTTGCAGAAACTACTTTTGGTGCGCAAGGCCTTGGTATTGATGTAACTTTAATAGGTTCTGCAACAACGGCTCTATTTAGTGAAACACAATCCCGTTTTGTTGTAACTGTCAAAGAAGAAAATGCAGCTGCATTTGTAGAAACAGTAGAAGGTGCACTAAAAATCGGTGTCGTAACGAACGATGCGCTTGTTAAAATCAACGGGGACAACGGTGTGCTTGTAGAAGGTACAGTGGAGGAATTCCGTTCTAATTGGAAAGGAGCAATCCCATGCTTGCTGAACTCAGAGGCTTAAACGAAGAATGTGGGGTGTTTGGTATTTGGGGCAACCCAAATCCAGCACACCTTAGTTATTACGGGCTTCATGCTCTTCAACACCGTGGACAAGAAGGTGCTGGTATCGTTGTTTCTGACGGTCTTCACCTTCGCGCGGTGAAAGGTGAAGGATTAGTGAATGATGTTTTCAATGAAGAGAAGTTAAAGGCAGTGGACGGTAAAGCGGCAATTGCGCATGTTCGTTATACGACTGCTGGTGGTGGCGGTATCGAAAATGTACAGCCATTACTATTTCACTCATCTACAGGTAGCCTTTCAATTGCTCATAACGGTAACTTAGTCAATGCGTCACACTTAAAGCAATATTTAGAGCGTCAAGGTAGTATTTTTCACTCTAGCTCAGATACAGAAGTGTTAGCGCATCTTATTAAGAAAAGCTCACATTCACCATTCCGAGCGAAGGTGAAAAATGCCCTTTCATTACTAAAGGGTGCGTATTCGTTCTTAATTATGACAAAAGATGAAATGCTTGTTGCACGTGATCCACATGGTTTACGTCCATTATCTCTTGGAAAACTAGGAGATGGTTGGGTTGTTGCTTCTGAAACTTGTGCATTTGATTTAATAGGGGCAGAGTTTGTTCGTTCTGTGGAACCAGGGGAATTATTAATTATAAACGATGAGGGCGTAAAATCTGACCGTTTTGCTGATATGGAAAATCGCGCAATGTGTGCGATGGAATATGTATACTTAGCACGTCCAGATTCTGATATTGACGGTATTAATGTGCATATGGCACGTAAACGTATGGGGAAACAACTCGCACGTGAATGTGCACATATTGAAGCGGATGTCGTAACAGGTGTACCTGATTCAAGTATTTCTGCAGCAATTGGCTTTGCTGAAGAAAGCGGCATTCCGTATGAGTTAGGTTTAATTAAAAATCGTTATGTTGGCCGTACGTTTATTCAACCGACGCAAGAATTACGTGAACGCGGTGTAAAAATGAAGCTTTCACCTGTTGTTCAAGTTGTCAAAGGAAAACGGGTTGTGATGGTAGATGATTCGATTGTTCGCGGTACAACATCACGTCGAATTGTCAAAATGCTAAAAGATGCAGGTGCAGCTGAGGTGCATGTAGTGATTTCTTCTCCACCAATGACTGACCCTTGTTATTACGGTATTGATACTTCAACACATGAAGAGTTAATTGCTTCAAGTCATAATGTGGATGAAATCCGAGATACCATTGGTGCTGATTCACTAACATTCCTTTCAGTTGAAGGTATGGTAGAAACGATAGCACGTCCATTTGAGGATGAGAACAAAGGTCTTTGCCTAGCATGCTTTACAAGCAAATACCCAACTGAAATTTTCCCAGATACAATCTTACCACATGAAAAAGAGCTTTTACGCTAAGTGGATGTTAATGGATGAAACCTTGTCGGATTGCCCACAGTTATTTGGTGGGTAACCGCTGAAGGTGGAATTACATTGAGTAAGGATAACTATTCCTCACTGAATGTTGAACATCCACATATCCTCTACTTTTAAAAGTAATGGACTGCTGCGTAAATAATTTAAAGGAGGATCTCTGCATGTCAAAGGCATATGAACAAGCAGGTGTAAATATTGAAGCGGGCTACGAAGCTGTAAAACGAATGAAGTCTCACGTTGAACGTACGAATCGACTAGGTGTAATGGGTACGTTTGGTGGCTTTGGTGGTATGTTTGACTTGTCAGAACTAAATCTTAAAGAACCTGTTCTTATTTCAGGTACAGATGGTGTTGGGACAAAATTAAAATTAGCATTCATGGTAGACAAGCACGATACAATTGGCGTGGACTGTGTTGCTATGTGTGTAAACGATATCGTAGCGCAAGGTGCAGAGCCACTTTACTTTTTAGATTATGTGGCACTTGGTAAAGCAGAGCCGGCAAAAATCGAACAAATTGTGAAAGGTGTTGCAGATGGCTGTGTACAATCTGGTGCTGCCTTAATCGGTGGTGAGACTGCTGAGATGCCAGGCCTTTATGAAGAAGATGAATATGATTTAGCAGGATTCGCTGTAGGCGCTTGTGAAAAATCAGCAATCGTAACTGGTGAAAATATCGTCGAAGATGACGTGCTTGTTGGATTAGCTTCAAGTGGTGTCCATTCAAACGGCTATTCATTAGTACGTAAAATTGTTTTTGCTGACAACGGCTATGCAGTAGATGCAGTTGTTGAAGGCTTCGAAGATTTAGGTCCAATCGGTGAAGCTCTTCTAGTACCGACTAAGTTATATGCAAAACCAGTACTTGCAGCATTAAAAGCAGCTGACGTTCATGGTTGCGCACACGTAACAGGTGGCGGCTTCTATGAAAACCTTCCACGAATGATGCCAGAGGGCTTAGCAACAGAAATTGACTTAGGTTCTTGGCCAGTACTTCGTATTTTTGAATTTTTAAAGGAAAAAGGTCAGCTTGAGGATAAAGATTTATACAATGTTTTCAATATGGGTATTGGTTTCGTGTTGGCTGTACCAGCAGCAGAGGCAGATAAAGTAATTGCTACAGCACAAGCGAATGGTGAAAAAGCGTATAAAATCGGTCGCGTTGTGAAAGGCGAGGGTGTTGTATTTAACGGCTCACATGATGGGAGTTTAGTGTAATGACTGCACCAGTTAAAATTGCCGTATTTGCTTCAGGGAGCGGCAGTAATTTTCAAGCTATACAAGAAGCGATTGAACGTGGAGAACTACATGCAAAGGTTGAACTTGTTGTAACAGATAAGCCCGCTGCATTTGTCGTTACACGTGCTAAACTATTTGGCGTTCCAGTACTAGCGTTAAGCCCGAAACAATTTGCATCAAAAGTAGAGTACGAGACTGCTATTATTGAAGCTTTACGTGAATGTGGTGTGCAGTGGATTGTACTTGCAGGTTATATGCGTTTAATTAGCGAAGTGCTATTGGCGGCATATCCACAGCGTATCGTTAATATCCACCCTTCACTATTGCCATCATTCCCAGGAAAAGATGCGATTGGCCAAGCAATAGAGCATGGTGTTAAGGTGACCGGTGTTACGGTGCATTTTGTGGATGAAGGTATGGATACAGGGCCTATTATTGCCCAAACTGCTGTTGAAGTTATTGAAGGAGATCGCGAGGCAACTGAAACTGCTATTCATAAAGAGGAGCATGTTCTATATACAAAAGCATTGCAGCAATTATTAAAGTAGATTGGTAGGTAGTTAGGTCTGGCTTATTGTAACGGGAAACGCTAATTTCTCCCTATGATTCGATCAATTTATGATGAACTCCGCTCAAGTAGAACGAGTCGTTCAATTAGCACCTAACTCCGCTAAATCAAGTTGGCTAGATATTTTCGTGGCTAAACACGAGACAAATTAGGAGGATTTCGTTGTGACAAAACGTGCATTAATCAGTGTTTCCAATAAAGATGGTATTTTAGAATTTGCAAAAGAATTAGTGGCATTAGGTTATGAAATTTTATCAACTGGTGGTACAAAAAAAATGTTACAGGACAATGATGTCGCAGTAACAGCAGTGGATGAAGTAACAAAATTCCCGGAAATTTTAGATGGCCGTGTGAAAACATTAAATCCAATGATTCATGGTGGACTATTAGGGAAATTTGATGATGCTTCTCATCAAGCACAAATGAATGAGCACGGCATTGAACCAATTGAAATTGTATGTGTTAATCTTTATCCGTTCGTTGAAACAATTTCAAAGCCTAATGTAACATGGGATGATGCCATCGAGAATATTGATATTGGTGGGCCAACTATGCTACGTTCTGCTGCTAAAAACCATCAATACGTAACAGTTATTGTTGATAGCAATGACTATGCGCAAGTTTTAGAAGAACTGAAAGCAACTGGCGCAACAACAATTGAAACACGTCGTAAGCTAGCGGCGAAAGTCTTCCGTCACACAGCAGCTTATGATTCTTATATTTCGAATCATTTAACTGAAGAGGCATTCCCTGAAAGCTTAACGCTTACTTACGAGTTAAAACAAAACTTACGTTATGGCGAAAATCCTCATCAAAAAGCAGCATTTTATCAAAAACGCCTTGGTTCTGATTTCTCATTAGCGTATGCAACGCAACTGCACGGAAAAGAATTATCATATAATAACATCCAAGATGGGAACGCGGCACTTCAAATCGTAAAAGAGTTTGAAATGCCTGCAGCCGTGGCTGTGAAGCATATGAATCCTTGTGGTGTTGGTACAGGTGTAACATTAGAAGAAGCTTTTGATAAAGCATATGCAGCTGATTCTACGTCAATTTTCGGTGGTATTATTGCATTGAATCAGGAAGTAGATGCGGCTACTGCAGAAAAGTTAAGCCATATTTTCTTAGAAATTATTATTGCACCTGCTTTCTCTCAAGAAGCATTAGACATTTTAACACAAAAGAAAAATATTCGATTACTCACAATTCCATTTGAACAAGCTAAAAAAGATCAATTTAACGTTGTCTCTGTTGAAGGTGGTTTACTTGTACAAGAGCCAGATAGCTATGGGTTTGCAGACGCTGACATTAAAATAGTGACAGACAGAGAACCGACTGAGGAAGAATGGGAAGCATTACAACTTGGCTGGTCTGTAGTTAAACATGTGAAATCAAATGCAATCGTTGTAACAGATTCGCAAATGACATTAGGTGTTGGTGCTGGTCAAATGAACCGAGTAGGTGCTGCAAAAATTGCCTTCGAGCAAGCGGGTGATAAGGCGAAAGGTGCTTCATTAGCATCGGATGCATTCTTCCCTATGAGTGATACTGTGGAGGCTGCGCACGCCGCAGGTATTACAGCAATTATTCAACCAGGTGGCTCTATTAAAGACCAAGATTCGATTGATAAAGCAAATGAATATGGCATTGCTATGGTGTTTACAGGTGTACGTCACTTCAAGCATTAATCGGTATGTATTTATAAACCAATAGAAAAAAACAAAGGGTCTGTCCTAATAAGGAAAATAGTATACTGGACGTGTTTCTAGTATGCTATTTTTTTATATCCAAGTTCAAGTCGACTAAGGCATAAGTAACACAAGATTGTAAGACGCGCTAAACAGTAAGTAACCAATGCTGTGCCGCGGAAAGCGAAGTGGACTTTTCTAGAAAGAAGTGTGGAGCGATTTAGGAGACAGTCCTTACCTTTAAAGAGGAGGATTCACTAATTATGAACGTATTAGTAATAGGAAGTGGCGGTCGTGAGCATGCAATTGCCAAACAATTTAGCATTTCTCCGTCCGTAGAAAAAGTATTCGTTGCGCCAGGTAACGACGGTATGCGAGAAGATGTAGAGGTTGTTGCTATTGATACAATGGACTTTGCAGGTCTTGCACAATTTGCTAAAGAAAATGCAGTAGATTTAACATTTGTTGGTCCAGAGCAACCGCTAGCAGAAGGCATCGTAGATTTCTTTACACAACGTGGTCTACGCGTATTTGGTCCGACGAAGGCAGCAGCACAAATTGAAAGTAGCAAATCATATGCAAAAGATATTATGAATAAATATAATATCCCAACAGCAACCCACGAGACGTTCACAGAAGCAGAAAAAGCGGTTAATTATATTAAAGCACATGGAGCACCAATCGTTATTAAAGCAGACGGCTTAGCAGCTGGTAAAGGTGTTGTTGTAGCTATGACGCAAGAAGAAGCGATTGAAGCAGTGCAAGATATGATTGGTAATCAACGTTTCGGTGAATCTTCTTCTCGTGTTGTCATTGAAGAATTCCTTGATGGTGAAGAGTTCTCCTTTATGTCCTTTGTTCACAAGGGTCAAATTTATCCTATGGTCATTGCACAAGATCATAAACGTGCATATGACGGCGATAAAGGACCAAATACTGGTGGAATGGGTGCATATTCACCTGTACCACAAATTTCACAGGATGTAGTTGATGCAGCGTATCAAACTGTTGTTGAACCTACTGTTAAAGGCATGGAAGCAGATGGGGTATCATTTACTGGTATTTTATATGCAGGTCTTATTTTAACAAAAAGTGGTCCTAAAGTAATCGAGTTCAATGCCCGCTTTGGTGACCCAGAAACACAGGTCGTATTACCACGCATGAAATCGGATTTCGGTGCGTTTATGAGCGCATTAATGGATGAAAAACCATTTGATTTGCAATGGTCAAACGAAGCTATGTTAGGTGTTGTCATTGCTGCTGAAGGCTATCCTGGTGATGTAGTAAAAGGAAATGCCTTACCAAACTTAGAAGCTTTATCTGCATCACATGCAGTCTACCATGCAGGTACGAAGCTTGTAGATGGAAAGTTTGTAGGGAATGGTGGGCGAGTTTTACTAGTTGCTGCTAAAGCATCTTCTTTACAGGAAGCACAAGAAAAAGTTTATGCTGGTATCGCAACAGCACAATGGGATAATTTTTTCTACCGTAAAGATATTGGCTGGCGTACATTTAAATAACAGTTTTACCTGAAATAATTATTTTTCATAGACATATCATTTCTTTAAAAAAGTAAGGAGCCGTCTCATGTTGATTGAGACGGCTTCTTTGACTAAGAAGGATTTTGTGCTTTATTTGTAGAATTTTTACTGTCTGAGGAATTTTGTGTTGAAGTGCTGGTGTCAGATGAATTAAAACTTGCTGTCATTTCTGACGAATTTCCAGTAATAGCAGAGGAGAAATCCTTCATAAGTTTACTGATTTGTTCAGAAGACATAGAATTTTGTTCAGAAGACATAGAATTTTGCCCACTGAACATACTTTGCATAGAGGTGTTCATGGCATTTTCCACATTTGTGTTCAACATTGCCTTCGAAGGACAATATTTAAAAATACCTTCAGCCATTTTCATGGCACCTAATGCAATCATAAGTCGTCCTTTCATACAGCTAGGATTTCTAGATACCTTAGCGATACCAAACGCCGTCATACTTGTCCCAAGGGCAAAGCGGCAAAAGGCATTTTTATCACTTAGATTTGCTTGTTGCATCATATAATTTCCTCCTTTAGTCATAGTGGAAAAAATAAAGCGGGGTGCACTTTGCTTTATGAAAGTGCTGTGTTACGATTGAAACAAGATGATTGCATAAAGCAGCATTATTTTATCGTCTTTTAGTAGATAAAATAAAAGAAGATGTTTGGCACGGATTTTGAAAGGCATCAAATAACGAGTCCTATTCAAAATGCGAATCATTACGCAAAGGCGCAATGAATACAAATAAGCGCTTATGCAATAGTAGTATGTGAATTCAAGTAGGATTTACACAATGAAATTTTACGCAAATTAGGAAGGAGCGATTTACATGGATCCGACATGGAGAATTTCGCAATTGCGTCAACATATAGCTGTCATAGATGGCAAAAAATCGCCTAATATTGTCTTGAAAAATGCACGTTATTTACATAGCATGTTAAAGCAATGGGTGGTAGGAAACATTTGGATTTCAGGAGACCGTATTGTTTATGCGGGGGACAGAATGCCTCCTTTAATAGAAGGAACAGAAATCGTTGATTGTACAAATAAAACGATTGTTCCAGGTTATATTGAACCTCATGTTCATCCGTTCCAGTTGTACCATCCACAGTCCTTTGCTGATTTTTGTGGGCAACTAGGTACTACCGCTTTTATCTCAGATAATTTAAGTTTTGTATTATCTTTAGAGAATAAGAAAGCGTTTTCAATATTGGATGAGTTAAAGAAGTTACCATTCTCTTTTTATTGGTGGACGCGGTTTGACTCACAGACTGAAATGGAACAGGAAGAAGAGATTTTTTCAAATACTTCTATTTTAGAATGGTTACAACGTGATGATGTATTGTTAGGCGGCGAGCTAACTGGTTGGCCAAAATTATTACATGGTGATGATTTAATGCTGTATCGCATGCAAATGGCTAAGGCGCATGGCAAAAAGATTGAAGGTCACTTCCCAGGTGCTTCAGAACGCACGTTAGCGCGTATGAAATTACTTGGTGCAGATGGTGACCATGAAGCAATGACGGTGGAAGAAGTAGAGCGACGGATTATGCAAGGATTTGCAGTAACGCTTCGTCATTCTTCTATTCGCCCTGATTTACCGCATCTATTAAAAGGAATCGTAGAAAAACAACTACCTATTTTCGACCATTTAATGATGACAACTGATGGCTCAACCCCTTCATTTCATCAAGATGGTGTAATGGATAAATGTATTCAAGTCGCTTTAGATGCAGGCGTCTCACCAATAGATGCTTACCAAATGGCATCCTATAATGTTGCGCGTTATTACAATATGTCAAACTTACATGGCTTTATTGCGACGGGTCGCTTTGCCTCTCTTAATATTTTGCAAGATGAATGGCATCCAGTTCCAGAAAGTGTACTGTCAAAAGGTGTTTGGTTAAAACGTGATGGTGAACGAGTGCATCACTTTGATGCAATCGACTATAAAGCCATTCCATCATTCGAATTGGATTTTTCACTAACTTCCCATGACTTCCAATTCTCAATGCCATTTGGGATTGAATTAGTAAATGATGTTATTACGAAACCTTATAATTCGTTAATCACTAGAGAGGGACAGCTTGCAGACCATGATGAAAGCTATTTAATGCTCATTAACCGAAGTGGAAGCTGGCATGTTAATACGATGATTAAAGGATTTGCAACAAATGTTCAAGGCTTTGCATCATCTTATTCAAACACAGGGGATATTTTGCTTATCGGGAAAAATAAAGACGATATGCTTAAAGCGTTTGAAGAGATGAAGGCTATGCGTGGAGGTATTGTCCTTGTAGAAAAAGGAGAAGTTGTAGCATCCGTTCCGTTAACAATAGGTGGTCTTCTATATCAAGGTGATGTGGAGGAGCTTACAGTAAAAGAGCTTGCCTTAAAGCAAGCATTAGCAGAACGAGGCTATCGTTTAGGCGACGCTATTTACACTTTACTATTTTTACAATCTACGCATTTACCGTATATTCGAATTACACCTAAAGGGATTTTCGATGTAATGAAGAATAAATTATTATTACCTGCAGTTATGCGTTAGGTGTAGTAGCACATTTTTTGTAGCGCCAGAGCAGTAACATACACTTTTACATCGAGGCGGTATTGACTAAAGGAGAGTAATGCAAGTGTTGAAATCAAAAAAACTATTAGTTGGCCTGGCATTTAGCGCATTGTTTATCGGCGGATGTTCTAAAGATGCCTCTGAACCTAAAGAGGACGTAACTAAAATAGATGATGAACCAGCTATTGAAGAGCCTGTGAAGGAAGAGACAATTGTGGCACCTTTAACGGGAGAGGTTGTCGAAGAAGAAGTGACACAGCGTCCAATTATTGTGACTGTTAATAATCATCCTGCTGCTCGTCCTCAATCAGGATTGGCAGCAGCAGATATTATTTACGAAATGCTAGCAGAAGGAAATGTCACTCGTTTCCTAGCAGTCTATCAAAGCGAATTACCAGAAAATATTGGACCAGTCAGAAGTGCTCGTTCTTATTTTATTGATATGGCAAAGGGCTTTGGTGCATTTTATGTAGCACACGGCTATAGTCCAGAGGCGAAAACGATGCTTAGCAATAATGTTGTTGATAATATTAATGGGATGAATTATGATGGCACACTATTTAAACGTTCTAACGATCGTGTAGCCCCACATAATTCCTATATAACTTCTGAAAATATATTAAATGGTGCTGAAAAAGTAGGCGCTTCAATGAATTACAGTGAAAAAGTGCATCAGGCTTTTTATGAACCCGATGAACGTGGTAAAATAGGCGTTGAAACAAGTCAAGTTGACATTTACTATGGGAATAGTAATTCTTTCCACAACACGTATGTATACGATCATCAAACAAATCGTTATGGACGACAATCGGCAGGCGTTGAAACAAAGGATATGTTGACAGGTGAAGCATTAACATTTGCAAATGTTTTATTTTTTGAAATGAAGCATCAAACAATTGATGATGTAGGTCGCCAAGATATTGATTTAACCTCTGGTGGGAATGCGTATGTATTTCAAAATGGTTATTTAAGAGAAGTAAAATGGGCTAATATCGATGGATTACCAACGGCTGTCGAAGAGACTGGTGAACTTGTGAAGCTAGTTCCAGGAAAGACATGGGTTCATTTCGTACCAGCTTCACCAGGGTTAGAAACAATGGTGAAAACGCAGCCTTAAGAGGGAGGAAAACTACATGCAAATCGAAAAAATTCGAGGGCATCAAACAGATCAGTTATTTAAAGCAGTATTAGAACTGAAGGACATTGAAGAATGCTATAAATTTTTTGATGATTTATGTACGATTAGTGAGATTCAATCGCTAGCACAACGATTTGAGGTAGCGCATTTATTACGTTTAAAGAAAACCTATGAATCCATTAAAAAGGAGACTGGGGCAAGTACAGCAACGATTTCTCGTGTACGTCGATGCTTTGATTATGGAAATGATACATATGATGAAATGTTAGGTCGTTTGTATCCAGATGAAAAGCCATTCCAAGCACCAAAAGAATAGTAGATAAGAGGCTGGGTAGAGTTTCTGCTCAGCTTTTTTATTTTTTTGTCGATAGTCATAAGCTATACTTGTAAACGAGTAGATAGAAAATGATAGGTGGTAAAATAGATGGATTATTTACAGTGGAGACATGTGTTCAAGCTAGATCCAGCAAAGGATATATCGGATGAAGCATTAGAAAAAATTTGTGAATCTGGAACAGATGTCATTTTAGTTGGTGGAACAGATGGGGTAACATTAGATGGTGTATTAGATTTACTTGTCCGCGTACGTCGCTTTGAAGTACCAATAGCGCTGGAAATTTCAACGATTGATTCAGTAACACCTGGCTATGACTATTATTTCATTCCAACAGTGTTAAATAGTGATGACCCGAAATGGATTAAAAATTTGCACCATGAGGCGATTAAAGAATACGGAGATATCATGGTGTGGGATGAGTTAGTTGCTGAAGGTTATTGTATTTTGAATCCAAATTGTAAAGTTGCAGAAGTAACACAAGCAAAGACAGATTTATCAGTGGATGACGTTGTTGCCTATGCGCGCATGGCTGAAAATTTCTTTAAGCTACCTGTATTTTATTTAGAATATAGCGGTGAATATGGCGACATTGAAATGGTACGTGCTGTAAAAAATGAGTTGCAAAATACAAAGCTATTTTACGGTGGTGGCATCACTTCTACAAAGCAAGCTGCAGAAATGGCACAGTTTGCTGATACGGTCGTTGTAGGGAATATTATTTATGAAGATTTAAAAGCTGCACTTGCGACTGTTAAGGCTGTAAAAAATACGTTATAATTAGGAACAAATGTTTGTAAGGTGGTGCGAAATGGAGCATTTAACAAAAAACTTATTAGTAGGTATGAACCCTGAACAGGAAAAAGCAGTGAAAACAACAGAAGGGCCATTGCTAATTATGGCAGGTGCTGGTTCGGGAAAAACAAGAGTATTGACGCATCGTATGGCGTATTTAATCATAGAAAAAGAAGTATACCCATCGAAGATTTTAGCCATTACGTTCACGAATAAAGCAGCACGTGAAATGCGTGAGCGTATAGATGGTATTCTCGGAAATGGAACTGGCGACAGCATGTGGGTATCAACATTTCACTCGATGTGTGTACGCATTTTACGACGAAATATTGAGCAGCTTGGCATTTCGCGCAATTTCTCGATTTTAGATTCTACTGACCAACTTTCGGTCATAAAAAATGTCTTGAAGGATGAAAATATTGACCCTAAGCGCTTTGAACCTCGTGCAATCTTAAATGCAATCAGCTCAGCAAAAAATGAATGCATAACTGCCGATGAATATGCAGGGCAAATTAATGAACAAAATCCTTATGAAAAAACGGTAGCTCGTGTTTATAAAGGATATGAAAAAAGATTACGTCGCAATCAGTCACTTGATTTTGATGATTTAATTATGACGACGATTACATTATTTAAGCGAGTACCTGAAGTGCTTGAATTTTATCAAAATAAGTTTCAATATATCCATGTTGATGAATATCAAGATACGAATAAATCGCAATACTTACTCGTGCAATTACTCGCGAAGAAATTTAAAAATATTTGCGTAGTAGGGGATTCGGATCAATCAATTTATCGTTGGCGTGGCGCAGATATAGGGAACATCCTGTCTTTTGAAAAGGATTATCCGAATGCGAAAGTCATCATGCTAGAGCAAAATTATCGCTCAACAAAACGCATCCTTCAAGCTGCAAATGACGTCATTCAAAATAACACAAGCCGTTACCCAAAAGAGCTGCGCACAGAAAATGCCCATGGTGAAAAGATTGCTTTGTACAAAGCTTATAATGAGCAGGAAGAAGCACAGTTTGTCGTACAAACGATTCAACAGCTGATGGAAAAGGAAAATCGTTCATTTGATGACTTTGCCATTTTATATCGTACGAATGCACAGTCTCGTGTAATGGAGGAAGTGTTAGTTAAGTCTAATATGGCTTATCAAATTGTCGGTGGTACAAAGTTCTATGACCGTAAAGAAATAAAGGATTTATTAGCCTATTTACGTCTCATTGCAAACAATGACGATGATTTATCGCTTGCGCGTATTATCAATGAGCCTAAGCGTAGTATCGGTGCAACCTCATTCGAAAAAATGGCACGCTATGCAATCGATCAGGATCGCTCTATTTTTGATGCAATGAATGACCTTGTGTTTATGGGATTAACAGGGAAAGCCGCTGCTTCAGCAGAACATTTTTATGCGATGATTAAAGGCTTTACTGAAATGCAAAATTACTTGTCCGTAACAGAAATCGTAGAGCAAGTTATTGAAAAATCAGGCTATCGAGCGATGCTGCAAAATGAAAAGAGTATTGAAGCGGAAAGTCGTTTAGAAAATATTGAAGAATTTTTATCTGTGACAAAAGCGTTTGAAGAACGTAGTGAAGATAAGAGCTTAATTGCCTTCCTGACTGATTTAGCTTTAATTGCAGATATTGATGCGCTTGATAAGGAAGATGCATCTAAAGGCAATATCATTTTAATGACGATGCATGCTGCTAAAGGGTTAGAGTTCCCTGTAGTTTTCATTATTGGCATGGAAGAAAATATTTTCCCACATTCTCGTTCTCTTGATGATAATGATGAAATGGAAGAGGAACGACGCCTTGCGTATGTCGGCATAACACGTGCAGAGGAACGGTTGTATTTAACATGTGCGCAATCTCGCACGATTTTTGGTCGTTCTAGCTTTAACAATGCTTCCCGTTTCTTACGTGAAATTTCAGAGGATATTTTAGAATCCATCTCAAAAGGTGGTCCAAAGCCTGAAGTTCCATTTGGCTCAAGTAATCGTTCGGCAAGTAGTTATCAAAAACGGACACTTGGCGCACAACAGCATACACAACCAGCAACGGCACGCCTGCAAGCAACTGGGGGTGACCAGTTTGGTTGGAAAGCTGGAGATAAAGCGATTCATAAAAAATGGGGAACAGGTATGGTTGTTAGCGTAAAAGGTGAGGGTGATAGTACAGAACTAGATATCGCTTTTCCACAACCAATTGGTATTAAGCGATTACTAGCGCAATTTGCACCTATTGAAAAAGCGTAAGCGGAGGAACTTAAATGAACGAAATTGAACAGCGCATAGCGGAGTTAAATAAATTATTGCATGAATATGGGTATGCGTATTACGTGCTAGATAATCCTCTTGTTGCAGATAGTGTATATGACCAACTATTACACGAACTTATTGCATTAGAAGAGGCAAATCCTTCACTAATTTACCCAGATTCACCGACACAGCGTGTTGGCGGTGCTATCATAGAGGGATTTAAAAAAGTGACGCATGATTATCCGATGCTAAGTCTGTCCAATGCATTCAATGAAGCGGACTTGCGTGAGTTTGACCGTAAAATTCGTCAAGCAATCGGAGACCACTTTTCTTATGTATGCGAACTAAAAATAGATGGTCTTGCGATTTCTCTTAAATATGAGAATGGTGTTTTTGTCCAAGGAGCAACACGCGGTGATGGCGTGATTGGTGAGGATATAACAGCAAATTTAAAAACAATTCGTGCTGTGCCACTTCGATTAAAAGAACCAATTACGATTGAAGTACGTGGCGAAGCATATATGCCTAAAAAGTCGTTTGAAAAATTAAATGCACAGCGCGCTGAAAACAGTGAAGAATTATTTGCAAACCCTCGAAATGCTGCTGCCGGATCATTACGTCAATTAGATCCAAAAATTGCAGCAAGTCGTCAACTATCAACCTTCATTTATGCAATTGGAGGAGATGGTGAGGCGTACGGCATTGATGGGCATGGCGAGATGCTAGATTATTTGGAAGGGCTTGGCTTCCCTTCAAATAAAGAACGTCAACGCTGTGCTTCGATTGAAGAGGTTTTGTCCTTTATTGAAACTTGGACAGAAAATCGCCCGAATTTAGCCTATGAAATAGATGGTATTGTAGTCAAGGTTGATCGTTTTGCGCAGCAGGATGAACTTGGCTATACAGCAAAAAGTCCTCGTTGGGCAATTGCTTACAAATTCCCCGCAGAAGAAGTTGTAACAACGTTGCTTGATATCGATTTAACAGTAGGTCGAACTGGCGTCGTGACACCAACGGCAATTTTAACACCTGTACAAGTAGCGGGAACTACTGTGCAACGAGCATCTTTACACAACGAAGATTTAATTCGTGATAAAGATATTCGTATTGGGGACACAGTCATTATCCGAAAAGCTGGCGACATTATCCCACAAGTTGTCGGTGTATTACTAGAGCAACGCCCAGAGGATTCAATTCCATATGAAATGCCAGCAAATTGCCCTGTTTGCGATAGTGAGCTTATTCGAATTGAGGGAGAGGTTGCCCTACGTTGTGTGAATCCAGCATGTTTTGCACAAATTGCTGAGAGCATTAAATACTTCGTTTCCCGTAACGCCATGAACATTGACGGACTTGGTGAAAAAGTTGTTGAGCAGCTGTTGCGTGCAGATTTAATTCATGATGTATCTGATTTATATCAGTTAACAGTGGAGCAGTTAGTCGAGCTAGAACGTATGGGTGAAAAATCAGCTACAAACCTAGTGAATGCTATTCAAGCATCGAAGGACAATTCGATGGAACGTCTACTCATTGGGTTAGGGATACGACATGTTGGTGAGAAGGCGGCAAAGATTGTCTCAGAGCAGTTTGAGACGATGGAAGCAGTGATGGCTGCAACTGAGGAGCAGCTTGTAGCAATTCATGAAATTGGCGATAAAATGGCATCTTCTCTCGTTGAGTATTTTGCCAATGAAGATGCACGTGCTGTTATTCAGCGTCTTGCTGAGGCTGGTGTCAATATGACATATAAAGGCAAAAAGGTAGAGGTAGTCGTAGGTGACAATCCATTTGCAGGCAAAACAATCGTGCTAACTGGTAAACTTGAGCAATTGACACGGAACGATGCAAAGGCGAAAATAGAAGAGTTAGGTGGAATTGTCACAGGAAGTGTCAGTAAAAAAACTGATCTTGTTATTGCAGGTTCGGATGCAGGGTCTAAACTGACAAAGGCAGAACAATTAGGTATTGAAGTTTGGAACGAAAACGACCTAATTGAGCAACTAACTTAAATAATACGTAAAAGATACAGCACTGGCAGATGTTTGCTCTTAAATGAGAGCGTAATAGAAAATTTGTCAAAGGCGAATCTGATAATTAGTAAAGGGGTACTAAAATAATGAAGTCATTTCGACTCATTCCAGCAATTGTAGCTGCTGCAATGCTAGTCGGCTGTGTGCCTTCGAACAAGAAGGAGACAGAGCTTACACAGGAAACGCAACAGGAAAAAGCGGAAACAACGATTATTCCAAGTCTACAGATTGATGAATCTTTCTATAAAACACTAATACCATATAAAGAAAGTGCAAGCCGTGGGTTAGTCGTTTCGAATATTTACACGAAGTATGATATGAAGGAAGTAGAAACAGGATTAATGCGTCTTTCTCAAAATGAGTTTGACACTGAAAATTATTACTTCCAAGAAGGCCAATATTTAGCTGAAAGCACTGTAACCTCTTGGCTAGCACGTAGTTCACAAACGGAGGATGGTTTAAATCCTCCAACAACAGATGCTATGACACCAGAAGAACGTGCAACAAAAGCACCTATTTATTTATCTCATATTGTTGAGCAAAATTATTTAAAGAAAACAGATGATAATAAGGTGAAATTAGCTGGTATTTCAATAGGGCTATCTTTAAATTCTATCTATTATTATCAAAAAGAAAAATATGGTGAGTATTACGAGGAGCCTATTCCTGAATCTGCTCTTGTTGAGCAAGGCAAAAAAATGGCGGCTGAAATCGTTTCCCGTATGCGTACACGTGATGAATTAAAAGATGTACCGATAGTTGTTGGGTTGTTTAAACAGCAGGCCCGCAATGAAATTATTCCAGGTACGTATTTTACCTATGGTGTTGCAAAAGAGGGTCAAAATGATATTGGCGATTGGCAACCTCTTGACGAAGAATATGTGATGTTCCCAACAGATGATACACATGACACTTATCGAGATGTTAGTAACAACTTTAAGAATTTCAAGCAAGATGTTGATAAATATTTTTCCAACTATACAAGTGTTATTGGCACAGGCTTCTATCAAAATAAAAAAATACAAAAGCTAACAATTGAAATTCCAATCCAATTTTTCGGCACTGCTGAAATTATAGGCTTTACACAATATTTAACGGGCGCCCTAATCAATCAATTTGATAATATAAATGTCGAAGTGAGCATTACTTCAATTAATGGTCCAGAGGCTTTAATTATGAAAGAAGCGAATGATAAAGACCCGTATGTACACGTTTATGAGTAAAAAATAGTCAGCCTTGTGCTGGCTATTTTTATGCGTAATCGCGCTGAAATCCAATAGGTGTTCGTTTATCGAATTTGGACAATGTACATCATACGTAAGTAATGGCTAGTAAGGCTTCTCTGAAATCCAAATCAGCTAACAATGATAGTGTTCGTTCAACTAAAGAAGACATCTTGGGACAACACTTTGTTATAGTAGTGAAAGTTTCTGTATTTTTGGTGAAAGTTGTGATTTTTAATAGGAAAAATGTTATGATTATTGGCATGGTTAACTTTATTCAACCCTATTGTTATCAACAAAAACAATGAATTGGATCGTATTCGGAGGTGTAAAAAATGGCAAAATTAACAAAAGAAGAAGTTAAGCACGTTGCGAATTTAGCACGTCTTGCAATTACTGAAGAAGAAGCGGAAAAATTTGCTGAGCAACTTGGGAAAATTACTGACTTTGCAGAGCAGCTAAACGAGTTAGATACTACAAATGTTGAACCAACAACACACGTTTTACCACTGGTAAACGTAATGCGTGAAGATGTGGCAACAAAAGGTCTAGACCGTGATGTAATGATGTTAAACGTTAAAGAACAAGAAGATGGTCAAGTAAAAGTACCAGCTATCATGTAATACTAAAAAATAGGAGGATTCCTCATGACGTTATTTGAACGTTCAGCAAAGGAGCTACAAGCTGAGATTAAAGCTGGTAACCTAACAATCGCTGACTTAACAAAAGAAGCATATGAACGCGTAACAAAGCTTGACGGCGATGTACAAGCATTCCTTGCTTCAAACGAAGAAAAAGCAACTGCACAAGCAGCTGAAATGGACAAAGTGCCATTTGAAGAACGTGGACCACTTTTTGGTCTTCCTATTGGGGTAAAAGACAATATCGTAACAGAAGGCTTAGAAACAACTTGTGCTTCTAAAATCCTTGAAGGATTTATGCCAATTTACGATGCGACAGTCGTTCATAAGCTACGCGAAGCTGGCATGATTACAATCGGTAAATTGAACATGGACGAGTTTGCAATGGGTTCTTCAAATGAAAACTCATTCTATAAAACAACAAAAAATCCATGGAACTTAAATCACGTACCAGGTGGTTCTTCAGGTGCTTCTGCGGCAGCAGTAGCAGCAGGAGAAGTGTCATTCTCACTTGGTTCAGATACAGGTGGTTCAATCCGTCAACCAGCAGCATATTGCGGTGTCGTAGGGATGAAACCTACATACGGTCGTGTATCTCGATTTGGACTTGTGGCATTCGCTTCTTCGTTAGATCAAATCGGACCAATTACACGTAATGTTGAAGACAATGCACTTTTACTAGAAGCCATTTCAGGACTAGACCCTAACGATTCAACTTCAGCAAATGTAGAAGTACCAAACTTCGCAGCAGCACTGACTGGCGATGTAAAAGGTTTACGTATTGCTGTACCAAAGGAATTTTTAGGTGAAGGTGTTGGAGAAGCGGCACGTCAATCAGTACTTGATGCACTAGAAGTACTAAAAGGCTTAGGTGCGACAGTAGAAGAAGTATCACTTCCTCATTCTAAATATGCACTTGCAGCGTACTATATCCTTTCTTCTTCTGAAGCGTCATCAAACCTTTCTCGTTTTGATGGTATCCGTTACGGTTTCCGCGCAGAAAACGTTAATAACCTAATGGACCTTTACAAAGAAACACGTGCACAAGGCTTTGGTGATGAAGTAAAACGTCGTATTATGCTAGGAACTTATTCACTTAGCGCTGGTACTTACGACGCTTATTACAAAAAAGCACAGCAAGCACGTACACTTATTAAAGCAGACTACGACAAAGTATTCGAAGACTTTGATGTAATCATTGGACCAACAGCACCAACACCAGCATTTAAAATTGGTGAAAATGTTGATGACCCAATGACGATGTATGCCAACGATATTTTAACAATTCCTATGAACTTAGCGGGCGTGCCAGCCATTTCCATTCCATGTGGCTTTGAAAACGGTCTACCACTAGGCTTGCAAATCATTGGTAAATACTTCGATGAAGCAACAATTTACCGTGTAGCGCATGCGTTCGAGCAAGCTACGGCGTTCCATAAAGAAGTTCCTCAAATTTGGGAGGGAAAATAACATGAACTTTGAAACAGTCATTGGTTTAGAAGTACACGTTGAGTTAAAAACAAACTCAAAAATCTTCTCGCCAGCACCAGCTCACTTCGGTGCTGAACCAAATACAAATACAACAGTAATCGACCTAGGTTATCCTGGGGTCCTTCCTGTCTTAAATAAAAATGTTGTAGATTTCGCGATGCGTGCAGCACTTGCACTAAACATGGAAATCGAGCAAGAAACAAAATTTGACCGTAAAAACTACTTCTATCCGGATAATCCGAAAGCATATCAAATTTCACAATTCGATAAGCCAATTGGTAAAAACGGTTGGATTGATATTGAAGTAGATGGTTACACAAAACGTATCGGTATTACTCGTCTTCATATGGAAGAAGATGCTGGTAAACTATCTCATGCTGGTGACCATTCATTAGTGGACTTTAACCGTCAAGGTACACCGCTTGTAGAAATCGTTTCTGAGCCAGATCTTCGCACAGCAAACGAAGCGTATGCTTACCTTGAAAAATTAAAATCAATTATCCAATATACAGATGTTTCAGACTGTAAAATGGAAGAAGGTTCACTGCGCTGTGATGCCAACATTTCGATTCGCCCATATGGCCAAAAAGAATTCGGTACAAAAACAGAGCTTAAAAACCTTAACTCATTTAACTACGTACGTCGTGGTATTGAGCACGAAGAGTTACGTCAAGCGGATGTATTACTGTCAGGTGGCGTGATTGATCAAGAAACGCGTCGCTTTGATGAAAAAACAGGTAAAACTATTTTAATGCGTGTTAAAGAAGGAACAGATGATTATCGTTACTTCCCAGAGCCAGACTTAGTGCGTCTGTCAATCGACGATGAGTGGTTAGAACGCGTAAAATCAGAGATTCCTGAACTTCCAGATGCCCGTAAAAAACGTTATGTTGAAGAATTAGGATTAACTCCTTATGATGCAGGCGTTCTTGTTATTTCTAAAGAAATTTCAGATTTCTTTGAAGCGATGATAGCTGAAGGTGCAGATGCAAAACTTTCTGCAAACTGGTTGATGGGTGATGTTTCTGCATATTTAAATGCTGAACAAAAAGATCTTAAAGATACTGCGTTAACTCCAGAAAACCTTGCAGGCATGGTGAATTTGATTACGGACGGTACAATTTCTTCTAAAATCGGTAAAAAAGTATTTACTGAGTTAGTCGAAAACGGCGGTTCAGCTAATGACATCGTGAAGGCAAAAGGATTAGTTCAAATTTCGGATGAGGGTGCATTATTAGCAATCGTAACAGAAGTATTAGATAACAATGCACAATCGATCGAAGACTTCAAAAACGGTAAGGATCGTGCAATTGGCTTCTTAGTTGGACAAATTATGAAAGCTACAAAAGGCCAAGCGAACCCACCAATGGTCAACAAATTATTACAACAAGAAATTGCAAAACGCTAATTTTTTGTTATTACAATGAGTCAAGAGAGTGAATTCACTTTCTTGGCTTTTTAAATGCAAAGATTGTACATACTAACAAATCGTAACACTAAATAGTTGTCTAAAAAGAGTATTCATAGCAAAATATAGAATAGAACAAACACTTCATTTAAAAAGGGGATAAGTATATGAAAACTGAACAACAATATTTTGAAGAAGCCATTTCAATTCAACAATATATGGATAACATGACAACGCTTAAAGAAGATAGCTTCCGTATTTATGATGGCTTTGAAGTACCAATGAACGATGGTTTTGTAGCTTTATTAAAAGACAAGCAACCTAAAATTCTAACAATTACTGAAGATTGGTGCGGAGATGCGATGTTAAATAATCCAATTATTCGCCGTGTTGCGGAGGTAGCTGGATTAGATATGCGTACTGTTTTACGCGATGCAGATACAGATTTAATCGACCGTTACTTAACAAACGGTGGCCGTGCAATTCCAATGTATATTTTACTTAATGAATCAGGTCAAGTTATAGGTAAATGGGGACCACGTGCGCCTGAGTTACAGGATATTGTTGTGAAGAAAAGAGCTACATTACCGGACAAAGAAGACCCAACTTTTGAAGAAGCACAAAAAGCACTTTACACTGAAATACGTGAAGATAATATTACAAATCAAGCAAATTGGACATATGTATACGAAGATTTCAAAAAACATGTAACAGCAGCATTGCAATAAAGGAGCAATTTCCTTAAGCGATGGTATAACGTACAATACGCGCTCATACTGGCGTATTGGAAGCATATGGTGAATTTGATTTGCAAGGCGTAGAACTGTGTATTAAATCATCAGTGCAACATTTCAATGGTTTATTCGTTGAAAGTATTAGAATCTTATGAAGCAGGAAGGTATGTTATGAAACGAGCAAGAATCATTTATAATCCTACATCTGGTCGGGAAGCGTTTAAAAAGCATTTACCAGAAGTATTGGAGAAACTAGAGGTGGCAGGCTATGAGACATCCTGTCACGCAACAACTTGTGAAGGCGATGCTATAGAAGCAGCAAAAAACGCAGTAGAACGTGGATTTGATATTATCATAGCAGTTGGTGGAGATGGGACGTTAAATGAGGTTGTTTCTGGTGTAGGCCAATTTGATAAACGTCCAAAGATTGGCTTAATCCCAATGGGAACAACGAATGATTTTGCACGTGCCGTCCATATTCCACGAAATATTGATGAAGCCGTTGATATTATTATTAAAGGCGATACCTTACCAGTTGATGTTGGATTGTTAAATGGAGAACGCTATTTCATCAATATCGCTGCTGGGGGGCGTATTACTGAGCTAACGTACGAAGTGCCGAGCAAAATGAAAACAATGCTAGGGCAGTTAGCTTACTATTTAAAAGCGGTTGAAATGATTCCATCTATTAAGGCATCACATATGCGTATTGAATATGATGGTGAAGTATTTGATGGAGATGCAATGATGTTTTTATGTGGCTTAACGAATTCTGTTGGAGGCTTTGAAAAGCTTGCGCCAGATGCGAGCATAAACGACGGTTACTTTACATTATTAGTATTGAAAAAAGTGAGCCTTCCAGAATTTATTCAGCTTGCGGCAATGGCGTTGCGAGGCGAACATTTAAAGGATGATCGTGTTATTTATAAAAAGGCAAGTGTTGTGAAAGTTACGACGGAAAACGAAGTGCATTTAAATCTAGATGGCGAATATGGTGGAGATGCACCTGCAACATTTGAAAATTTGAAGCGCCATATTGAAATTTTTGTACCAATTGAAGATATTCGTGAAGAAGATCGAATTTAAACTACTCTTATGGAACATTTGCAGATAAGTGTAAATAAGTTTTGGAAATTTACACTTATTTGTTTATAATCCCCTCATAAATTGGGGTTGTGAACGAATTAAGAAAAATGTTTGGCGAATATGCGTATATTAAATGAACAAAATTTGAAACCTTTATAATAGGCCGAAGTTTCGGTCCATTTTAAAGGTTTTTTGCGTTGAAATAGTGGAAAATATGGGTATGGATAAGGAAAGGAAGTGGTGCAATTTGTATAAGTCACAGGAAAGAAAGCTTATTTGGTTAAGCTTTGGTGTTGCAATTATCATGCTACTTTCCATACTGGGAAGAATATTTGGTAGTTAGGAGGGTATTGAGATGATTAATGAATCAGCAGTCTTTTGGAGTCGTGCATTAACGGAGCTTACGTTATCGTTCCATATCATTTATGCAACGATTGGTGTCGGCGTGCCGTTAATGATTATGATTGCGCAATGGACTGGATATAAAAAGAATGATGAGCATTATATTTTAATGGCACGACGTTGGGCACGAGGTTTCGTTATTACCGTTGCTGTAGGGGTCGTTACAGGTACAGCTATCGGATTACAATTATCGTTACTATGGCCGAATTTTATGCAACTTGCAGGGCAAACTATAGCATTACCGCTCTTTATGGAAACCTTTGCATTCTTCTTTGAAGCCATTTTCTTAGGTATCTACTTATACACTTGGGATCGTTTCGATAGTCAGAAAAAACATATGCTCCTTCTAATTCCTGTTGCTTTAGGTGCATCCATGTCTGCTGTTTTTATAACAATCGTGAATGCCTTTATGAACGCACCACAAGGCTTTGACATAGTGGACGGTCAGCTCGTTAATATTCAACCATTTTTAGCAATGTTTAACCCAGCTATGCCAACTAAAGTAGCGCATGTGCTTGTAACAGCCTACATGACATCAGCATTTGTGTTGGCAGCAATTGCAGGCTATCGTATGCTTAGAGGCTCTGATCATATTTACCATAAAAAATCATTATTTTTATTAATGAAGATTGGTCTGGTTACATCGATTTCAGCTGCAATAATAGGCGACTTCTCAGGCAAATACTTAGCGGAATACCAACCAGAAAAATTAGCTGCGGCAGAATGGCATTTTGAAACAACAGATAAAGCGTCACTTATTTTATTCGGTGTGCTGGATGGCGAGGAAGTAAAGTATGCTATTAAAGTACCTTATGCATTAAGTATTCTGGCAGCTAATAATCCAAATGCAGAAGTGATAGGTTTAGATCAATATGCGGAGGAAGACCGACCACCGCTTTATATTCACTATCTGTTTAACATCATGGTCTTTATCGGCATGTTTATGGCATTAGTATCCTTAGTTTATGTAGTAGGGAAACTACGTCGTTGGCGATTTATTCATTCACGGTTATATAAATGGATTATTGTTGCCGGTGCGCCACTGTCCATAATTGCGATTGAAGCAGGTTGGTGGCTTGCGGAGGTTGGTCGTCAACCGTGGATATTATACGGTATTATGCGAACACCAGAGGGAGCAACAACGAGCGATCATGTGGATTTAATGATGCTTTTATTCTCAGGTGTTTATGCCGTACTTGGAATCGGTAGTACCGTTGTATTAATTCGCATGTTTAAAAAGAACCCGATTGAGCGTGAAATTGAAGATCGGAATATAGAAAAAGGCGGTGACATCATATGACATTAGAAATATTAGGAATTTCAGTCTTGTGGATTTTCCTTTTTGGTTATGTGATGGTCGCATCCATTGATTTTGGTGCAGGTTTTTTCAATGCTTACAGTCTCCTTATTGGGAAAAACCATATCATAACGAATATTATTAAACGATATTTATCGCCTGTATGGGAAGTAACGAATGTCTTTCTAGTGTTTTTCTTTGTTGGGATTGTAGGGTTTTTCCCTCAAACAGCATTTTACTATGGAACAATTTTGCTTGTACCGGTAAGTATTTCATTAGTGCTGCTTGCGATTCGTGGCTCGTACTATGCATTTGAATCGTATGGTGCACGTGGACATATTGGGTATTCTCTGACATATGGCTTAACAGGTTTACTTATTCCAGCATCATTATCTGTAGTATTTGCTATTGCAGGTGGCGGCTATGTAGATATGGTGGAAGGTCAACCAGTATTAAATTATTGGACACTATATACGAGTACATTTGCTTGGAGTATTGTCGTATTAAGCATAGCAGCTGTCCTTTATATATCCGCAGTATTTTTAACATGGTATGCACATAAGGCAACAGATGTAGAGGCCACAAACTTAATGCGAAAATATGCATTAGTTTGGGCAGCACCCTTAATGATTAGTGCACTTGGGATTATGTATGAAATGAAATCGATTAACCCTGAAAGCTATCAGCATATGGTTAACTTATGGTGGATGTTTGCTATTTCCGCAGTATTATTTATTATTACTGTCATATTGTTATGGATGCGAAAAAATTATGGGCTTGCTGTAGGACTATTAATCGCTCAGTTCGCGGTAGCATTTTTCGCTTATGGTATCGCACAATATCCATATTTACTGTATCCATATTTGACGATTTATGATAGCTTTACAAACACACAAATGGCCATTGCGTTAGTCATCGTATTTGTTTTAGGATTATGCCTGCTTCTACCTTCATTATATTTATTGTTGAAATTATTCTTATTCAACAAAAATTATGTGACAGGGAAAGAAGACCATCATGCATAGGAGGTTATAGCGATGGAAAAGTTTTTAATGTTTTATGCACCCTTTATTGTTGTCGTTATCGGGATTATTGTTATGTTCTGGTGGGCACCAAAAGATGATTATATAACGAAAAATAATGAAAAGAGTCGCGACTAGCGGCTCTTTTTTAGCACTGTCTGTGCTAAGGTTAACTATCAAATGAAGATACGCTAAGGAAAACGGGAGCTCGTTCACATTGCGAGTCATAGTTGTTCAAGTAGAATAGCGTGATAAATTCATGCCTTGTTCTTTTTTCCTCCGCTATCACATGCTACAATAAGAAGATTGAAATGGAGGATGTACGAATGTCAGCACCCGTAAAAAAGAATGAACAACTCACAGTTTATATAGAAGATTTAACACATGATGGCAATGGCGTCGCAAAAGTCGATGGCTATCCATTATTTATTCAAGGTGCTTTACCGAATGAAACAGCAGAAATTCATGTTTTAAAAACGCTAAAAAATTATGGCTTTGCAAAGGTGATAGAAATAATTAAACCTTCACCTGATCGAGTAGATGCACCTTGCGATTATTTTAAGCAATGCGGTGGCTGTCAGTTGCAGCACCTATCGTACGAGGGGCAGTTAAAGTGGAAGGAAAATATGGTGCGTAATGTTATGCAACGCTTAGGCAAAATTGACGCACCAGTTTTACCAGTGAAGGGGATGGAGGAGCCTTGGCAATATCGCAATAAAGCTCAAATTCCATTTTCTACAAATGACGCGGGACAAGTCATTGCTGGTTTCTACAAAACGAAATCCCATACAATTGTTGATATGGACCGCTGTTTAATTCAAACAGGCGAAGCGGACGCAATTCTTTCAGGACTAAAAAAAGAATTAACGGTAATCGGTATACAACCTTATAATGAAGCCTCACATGAAGGGATGCTGCGTCACGTCGTTATCCGTACGGCACGTGCAACAGGTGAGATTATGGTCGTACTCGTTACGAAAAAGAAAAAATTCCCGCAAAAAGAAGCGGCTGTAGCGAGCATATTAAAACTATTGCCAAACGTTACATCCATAATGCAAAACATCAATAGCGATAAAACAAACGTTATTTTTGGTGATGAAACGATCAACCTTTGGGGCAATGATGTAATCATTGATACGATCGGTGATGTGCGCTTTGAAATTTCAGCACGCTCGTTCTACCAAGTAAATCCTCAGCAAACGGAAGTGCTATACAAGCAAGCGCTAGACTATGCTGATTTACAAGGTCATGAACGTGTCATTGATGCCTATTGTGGCATCGGTACAATTTCTTTATTCCTAGCTCAAAAAGCGAAGGCTGTTATGGGTGTCGAAATCGTACCACAAGCAATAGAAGATGCAAAACGCAATGCAGAGCTTAACGGCTTTACCAATACGTACTTCGAGGCAGGCCCTGCAGAGGAAGTGATTCCACGCTGGTATAAGGAAGGTAAAGAAGCAGATGTCCTTGTTGTAGACCCACCACGTAAAGGATGCGATGAAGCACTTTTACAAACAATTTTAGAACAACGTCCAAAACGGGTTGTTTATGTATCATGTAACCCTGCTACACTCGCACGTGACCTTCGCATTTTAGAAGATGGCGGATACAAAACACAGGAAATCCAACCAGTCGATATGTTCCCACACTCCACACATTGTGAAGCGGTTGCGTGGTTGGAGTTATCTTAATAATGGGGTACACATACAATTCCTTAACAATTCGGATAATTTATAAGCTTTACTATATAATTTGAAAAGTAAAAAATTTCCTTACAGATCCTGATTTTGCAAATAACTTTTGCTAAATTGGGGTCTTTTTATTTGGAGCTTAATTGAAGAATATCATTGATTTATTTCATGAGGATATCCTATGCTTATCAACGGAAAACAGTTTTTTATAGAGGATTTCCAGAGGTTTCGAGCCTTTTTATAAGGTTCTTATTTGAAAATTATTTCATGAGGATTTAGAGAATAATTTTTAATTTTACATCATAATAAAACTTGGTGTCAATAATAAATTTGTGATTTTTTAAAAAAATGTTATAATAGTCTTATAGTTGTTTTTTTCAAATCGTATTTCGAATTCCACTGACCTTTTTTGCAGATAGAATTTGGATACGTTTTTTTTATATCCTTTATTAAGTAAAAAGGAAAAAATTAAAACAGTTATTTGAGCTTTTAAGATAATGTGTTGTTGAATTAACTAATTAATTTACTATCTAATAGTAACCGCGTTTTTATTCCAAAAGGAGGATTAGAATAATGAATCTAATCAATAAAAAAGTTACACATAAGCGTTTTGGCATGGGTAGTATAGTTAAACATAATGAGTCTATTATTGAAATACATTTTGCCTCGGAAAATAAAATGTTTGTTTTCCCTGATGTATTTGGAAAGTACCTAAAACTACATGATAAAAGTGATGCTCATTTAATTGAAAAAATAATACAAAAAAAGGAAATAGAACGAAAGGAGGAAGAATGGAAGAAGGAAGAAGAAAAAAAACTACAACGAAAAAACCAGAAACTTCGATTAGAACACGAAAAACTTATGAAACATCATAAACTCCATCCTGAATCACAAATGGTATTTAGGTGTGACATAGAAGAACAAAATAGTTCTGTTTCAGAGTGGAAGGTTTTTTCAGGCGCAATAAAAAGTGGTAATAACAAAGGGAAGCCAAACAAACCTATTCGCATGCACCAAAATAGTGCTGTCCTGTTAACAGCATTAGATTCCGGCATGCCTGAAAAAGACAGACGTATATTAGGTGTCTATATGGTGAATGAAGATTATATCGGTAAGCTGTGTGAAGATGGAAATATTCCTGCCCATTCAAAATACAGACTCCAACTTACAGAACAGGAATCGAATCAGCTACTTTTGTGGAAATATTATACAGATAAAAAATCCCCTGACAAAATGACATGGAATACAGGCAAATACCGTTATTTTGATAATTTATGGATGGCTCAAATTTTACTTGATATAGTTTCGTTGAAGAGTGAACCAACAGAAAAAGAGCTAGCACAACGATTTTTTAAACATTTTTGTAAAATGAATCAAATAACAGATCACGATTTACCAAAGCCTAATGGCGCATTAATGCGTATTTAGACTTTAGCCCAAAGATAAAAATGACAGGACACTGACATATTCTCCTATCTAATACTAATGCCGAACAGTGCCTGGCTCTGTTTGCTAATCAACGTGGGAGTTCATATAATTATTTATCAAGAACGAATTCTTATTAATGGGATTCGTTCTTTTTGTATTAAAAAATGAATAAAGATATTTTTTGTTGAATTTATTGAGCTAACGAAATGGGACTTTAATAGAATAAGCAAAAACCGAATATGATGAAGAAAATTGGCTCGATTCCACTAATTTGGAGTCGAGCCTATAAAACTAAACCCAACAACACCCCTGTGTTGCCGCATACACTTCGCACATTGTGAAGCGCTAGAATTAGCTGACCAACGCCTAACATTTAATTTTAAAAAAGACAACTAACCTTGCGTTTGTTGCCTTTTAATATGGAGTTTATCTTCGTGAGTACAAGTAAACCGCCCGATTACCCGATTAATGAATGAAGTATTTTTGGTTGAGTGGAGCAATTTCCATATATAAGTAAAATTCGTTGGAAGTATTGATAAAACAATCTCCGCATATCTTGACTAGTGTTTTTTTGAGAGCAACTATTGAAATTTATTTTATGAGTTGAAAGCATTACTAGAACGGGCTTAATTAATTTATTACCAAAATTTTCTTGTATAAAAATATAAATAATTTTGCTAAGATATCTTTTGAAATAATTTACCTTTAATACGGTCCAGAGAGGCTGAAAAGGGCTATATGATACTTTAAGCTATTATGTTAGTAATATCTTTGTTTATTCATGCCCTTTTGTCTGTTCTGACGGAAGGGCATTTATTTTGCATTTTAGCTGTGATTACACAACTAACGTACCTCTTTTAAAGGAAGTCCAGTGAGGCTTAAAAGGAGAATGGAAACGTTATATTTATATAGATACATCCATTCATTCGTAAATAAAAGAGATTTATTTCATCTAGAACATACTGGAGGAGAGTAGAATGGATTATCGAAAAAAAACCGTGGTCGCATCGGTAGCTGGTTTAACATTAGAAGGCATGGACATCATGTTTATCTCTTTTGCGATGACAATGATTATTGCAGAATTTAACATTGATTTAGCAACTGGAGGACTTATTTCTTCTATAACGAATGTAGGGATGCTATTAGGAGGAATTGTTTTCGGAGTTTTAGCAGATAAGTATGGAAGGGTAAAAGTCTTTACCTATACCGTCATCTTGTTTGCAATTGGGACGGCTTTAACAGGATTAGCCACTAGCATTGAACAAGTGTACCTATTTAGATTTATCGCAGGAATAGGTGCCGGAGGAGAATATGGTATTGGTATGGCACTTGTTGCAGAAGCTTGGCCGAAAAATAAACAAGGGCGTGCATCTTCATATGTCAGTGTAGGTGCTCAATATGGTGTTATTTTAGCAGCATTACTAAGTGCCATCATTCTTCCTACATTAGGATGGAGAGCATTATTCTTTGTTGGTGTAATACCTGTTATCTTTGCCTTTATCGTAAGGAAAAATTTAGATGAATCACCTGAGTGGCTCGCTGCTCAGAAAAATAAAAAGGCTAGTAAGAAAGATGAAAAGGGTAAGCTGGTACAATTGTTTGAAACGCCTCGAACAGCGATTACAACAATCTCTTTAATCATAATGGCAACTGTTCAAATTGCGGGTTATAACGGATTAATGATTTGGTTACCATCAATGTTGCAACAGTCCCAAGGTTTATCTGTTTCAAGCTCTGCCATCTGGACAATTAGTACAGCCGTTGGCATGATTATTGGTATGTTAACCTTTGGACTATTCCTAGATCGTTTTGGCGCAAAGCGTGCCTTTGGCGTCTTCCTTATTGCCTCAGCATGTGCTGTGTTTGCATACTCTTATGCTACGGGTAGCGTTGGTGTCCTAATAGGTGGTGCAATTGTCGGATTCTTTTCAAATGGTATGTTTGCCGGATATGGAGCGTTGATTGGCAGTCTATATCCCGTTCAAATTCGAAGTACGGCAACAAATACAATTTTTAACTTTGGTCGAGCTATAGGTGGTTTTTCACCAATCCTTGTCGGCTATATTCTACAAAGTTATGATATGAAAGTTGCGATGCTCTACTTAGCAGGTTTATATTGTATATCCTTTATTGTCATGCTAATGCTTAAAAAAGATAATAGAGGAAATGTAAGCGAAACTATTTAAACAACGTAAGTTTATTTATCCACCATTTGAAATGCATTAGCGTTTTAATTGGTGGTTTTTTTATATTCAGAGATTACTACATTCCTGAGGAAGCAATCTGTTCTCACTGGCTAAGTCCGATGCTTTATAAACAAGGAATTGCTTCGAAGTTTCTCATGTCATGCTGAAAGAAGAAGTACCAACTTTATAAATTATATTGTAAATCGAATTATTAGAATGTGGATAATTAAGCTATTATACAATTTGTGGTATATTATTATATTTATTGCAAATAATTATTGTATAAAAGTATTTATTATGTTATTTTTTTGAAGAAGTGTGCTGCAAATCTTATAAAATATAGTAAATTTAAAGTTGACATAGAAAAAACGCAATAATATAATTATTTCAAACAATTAAATAAACCTCACTTTTTCGATAGTGAGGTAGAGGCGCGACAATTAACAGTACCTAATGGAGTCCGAGAAGATGAAGATGTTAGGTAGAAGGAAGTGTCGCCGAAGTATGTGATGAGTTCTCGCCATCATATGCTGGGTCTGTAACGAATAGTTACAGGACTGTCTTCGTAAACATACTTGTTTATGAAGTTGTGCTATCTCTGTTTAGACAAACAGTGGGAATTTTAAATGGTCGATTCATTTTTAGTTTCTAGCTTTAAAAATGAGTAGGTCATTTTTGTGTTAGACAGATTCTTTTGCACAAAGGAGTCTGTTTTTTTTTATTTGTCTAAACAATTTGGAATTAGAGGTATTTTGGAGGAATTATTATGGATAATACATCAACATTATATTATGAATTTTTACCGACTGACGGTCAAAAAATAAACGTGGACCCTGATAAAACAGCATTACTAATCGTAGACATGCAACACCAGTTTATTAGCCGAGACGGTTTAGACGCGCAGGTTGCAAAAGAAAAGGGAATGTTTGAACAGTGGGAATACTTCTTTAATCGTATCGACAATTTAACGATTCCGAACAATAGAAAGCTTTTAGATTTTTTCCGTACTAATAAATTAGAAGTAACATTTGGTCGCATTGCTTGCCATCATAAAGATGGACGAGACCGTTCTCCTGTACAACGCCGTCCAGGATGGAACAATATTTTATTGCCAATCGGTGATCCAGGAGCGGAGATGGTGGATGAATTAAAGCCTCTTGATGACGAGATTGTTGTAAATAAAACGACAGATAGCGTATTAAGTGGAACGAATTATGAATTTTTACTGCGCAATATGGGCATTGAAACAGTAGTTTGTACAGGGGTTGTAACTGACCAATGTGTTGCTTCAACAGTTCGAAGCTTAGCTGACGCAGGATTTGAAGTTATTTTAGTTGAAGATGCATGTGCAGCTGCAACGCAACAGCTTCATGATGCTGAAATAATGATTATGAATCAAATTTATTGCCAAGTAATGAGCACAGATGAAGTAATTGATTTAGTAACGGAAGAATTATCAAAACGTAACCCAGTGAATGTGTGAGAGGAATAGACTATGAGTCAAACACCCAATGATCATACACCACAGTTAAAGCGTGTTTTAACATTAAAAGATTTAGTCATTTACGGCATTGCTTTTATGACACCGATTGCGCCAGCTTATATTTATGGCTTTGCAGCAGAGTCTACAGGTGGGATGTTGCCATTAGCCTATTTGATTGCAATGGTTGCAATGATGTTTTCTGCCTATAGTTACGGTCGAATGGCTGCTGTTTTTCCAAATGGAGGGTCAACTTATACATATACGCAACGTGCCATCAATCCACATTTAGGATTTTTTGCTGGGTGGGCGATGTTTATGGATTATGTTTTAGTGCCACTCATTGTATTTATGGTAGGTGCTTCATATGCGAATGCATTAATACCATCTGTTCCGTATTGGGTATGGGTGTTACTAATTGCAGGTATTATAACTACTGTAAATATTTTAGGAATTGGTATCGCAGCAAAAACAAATCAAATCCTCGTTATTTTTATGGGAGTTGTAGTCGTTATTTTTGTGATTTTTTGTGTGAAGTCAGTTGTCGGTGGGGAAAGTGGTACGTCGCTCTTTACTGTTTTGCCGTTCTTCAACGATGAAAAATTCGTTATGTCAGCAATTATTTCTGGTGCAGCAATGGCTTGCTTCTCGTTTTTAGGGTTCGATTCGATTACAACTCTTTCTGAAGAGGCAGTCAATCCAAAAGATGATATTTGGAAGGCAGCTATTTTAGCTTGTTTAATCGGAGGACTTATTTTTATTGGACAAGCTTATGTAGCTCAGCTCGTTTGGCCGGATGTTACAAACTTTAGCTCAGCTGATACGGCATTATTTGATATAGCGGAAAAAGCAGGAGGTGCAGTTCTTGCAACGCTTTATACGGTTGCGATTATTGTATCGACAGTGACAGCTGGTTTAACAGGGCAAGCAAGTGCATCTCGATTAATGTTTAGTATGGGACGTGATGAGGTACTTTCGAAAAAGTTTTTCACACATTTACATCCAAAATATCAAACGCCGATATACAATATTTTATTGATGTGTGCAATTAGTGTTTTAGGAGCGCTGTTTTTATCAGCAAATTTCGTAGCAGAGTTAATGAACTTTGGAGGCCTGACAGGATTTATGTTTGTTAACTTGTCAGTAATCGTATATTACTTCTTCCGTAAAAAAGAAAAGAAAATAATTCGATACTTATTAATTCCAGGGTTAGGGTTCGGAATTTGTTTCTACTTATTCATTAATTTATCACCCATGACATTGAAGATAGGCTTTTTGTGGCTTGCAATCGGTTTTATCTATGCTTTCATTACGACGAAAGGTTTCAAAAAGAAACCACCAACTTTTTCGGAATTATAAAATACCGAAAAGCTTTCAGTCAATAGCATACCTCGGTTAGCGAGAGTTGTGACTTACAGTGTGCCCGCGGAAAGCACTGCCGTAGCGGACATCAACGGTGATGCAAAAAAAGTGTTAGATTGATGTAGTCAATCTAACACTTTTTCTCTTTTGCCCCAAATTAATTTTTTTTGAGAAAGTCTTTATCTAAATAGGCTGGATTAGGATATTTATAAAAACCTTCCCCTGAAGACACACCCATTTTCCCTAAATCGATATATTCTGCTTTAATTTTTTCTGCTATGATTTTGGCAATTGGATCAATATCTGCCTTCATCACATTTAAGTTATATGGTGTTTCCATGCCAACTATATCTAGAAACCCGAAAGGACCTAATGGTGAACCAGTTGAAATCATCCAGTTTTTATCAATTGTATGTGGGTCTGCAATTTCATTTGCCCAAAGCCCCATACCAGCACTTAAAAAGGGGACAGACAGTGTATTTAAAATATAGCCTGGTTGTTCCTTCTTTAAATGGAATGGAATCATGCCGATAGTACGTGCAAATTCAACTACTTGTTCAGTGTACTGTGGATCAGTTCCTTCATGACCCATCACTTCGGCTGTATTGTTTTTCCAAATTGTATTTGCAAAGTGTAATGCTAAAAACTTCTCAGGTCGTCCTGTAAATTGTGCAAATTGACTAGGTAACAGAGTGGAAGAATTAGATGCAAAAACCGTTTTTGCTGGTGCTACTTTCGCTAGTTGCTCATAAAATGATTGTTTAATTTCAATACGCTCCGGTACTGCTTCGATAACTAAATCTACCTCAGATACTGCCTGCGCTAAATCTGTGAAAAACGATAAGCCTTCTAACGCTTTAGCTGCACGTGCAGTATCATTAAAATAATCTCCGTATGTGTTTGATAACGATTCTATGCGCTGTTGCGCTGTAGTAATGGCATTATCATTAATGTCATATACATTTACTTCATATCCAAAAAACGCAGTTTGAAAAGCAATTTGACTTCCTAATACTCCGCTACCTGCGACTAATATTTTTTTAAACTCCATATTTAGTACCTCATTTCTTGATTAGAATACCCTTATATAAATAGTTGAACTAAATAACAAAATTAAGTTGTTACTTTTAGAGTGTAAATGATAGAGTAAATGCAAAGATACCTGTAATTGGGGGTATATTCATTCAAAACAAACATGTAAATGTAGGTGTACTATGACTAAAATAAACTTTCAATATGTATTGTTTCATAAAATGCACCATCAAGATATTGCATATGCGTGGAATAAGCATTTGCAATCAAGAAAAGAGTTAAGTGAGCAGGAAATTATTCAAATTGGTTATTGGTACCGCTCTTGGTTGACGTTTTTAAATGGTCAGTTAAAAAATAAAACGATTCAACGGGAGGAGCTAATTAACTGGGCTACTATGCATAGTCGACTTTTACCAGAAAAATTACTAACAACATTTCCTTCATTGTCTTATTACGCAACAAAAGATGTCCTTGTACAAATTAAGCATCCGTATACAGATGAAATGTTAAAGTATCACGAAAAAGTACTAGATGTATTACGCCTTATAAACAGTAAAGTATTACAATCTCCAATAAAGGTTGAAATAAGTCGTGAAAGTTTGCTAAAGTTACAGCGCTTTAGCAAATTGCTCATTCAATTAGATGGTGTAGATCATATGCCAACCATTTTATCGAAAGCACAGGAAAACTTCGGCTATCAACGTGTCACATTTCATAGCTATAATCCATGGCTTAATGAATTTTCAGGTGTATACGGTTCTGAGCTACACAAAGTACAAATGCTAAAAGGCAAGCTGGAGGATGAGCCCGTATTCGCTATTAAAAAACCTCTTTATTTAGAACAACCAGCGCCATATATAAATCCTATTGCAATTGAATTATTGAATGTATCTACGATTATTTTTATTCCAATTCAGCAAAATGGACAATTATTTGGTTGGTTAACATTTGACCAATGTGGAACGCCCTTTTCATATAATGAAGAAGAAATGCAATTACTTGAAGAAGTGGGGAACTTAATAGGCTGTTACTTTTCAAGGACACGCAGTACACAACGGCTACTGCATGACTTAAAGTTAACAGATAAAGACTTGGCGGTTTTATTTTTATTAGCGGAAGGATTCAGTAATAAAGAAATGGCAGAGCTTCTCGTTGTCAGTGAGTACACAATTCGTGACTATATTCAAAAGCTACTAACTGTATTTAATGCAAAAAACCGTACACAAATAATTGCGACGGCTTTTCGAATGGCTGTTTTAGAATAAATTAAATTTTTGAATGAAAAGACGAATCTTAAGAGATGGGATTCGTTTTTTTAGTTTTAAAAAGAAGTAAATCTATAGAGAGTAGGGCACTTTATTTGATTAGCTCTCAAATATGATTAAAAAGTGACTCTGTTAATTCTCTTCTTATTTGCTTAATATGCTTTTCCATAAGTTGTTTAGCTTGATTTGCTTCGCCAGCTGCGATTGCCAAGTAAATTTCTTTATGTTCATCAATAGTCTCTTGCGTACGTTCTACATCTCTCAAGCGTTGTGTTCGGGTAACTCGGATTGTATCTTGCATATGTTCGCTAAGGGTTTGAAACAATTGCGAGAAGATTGAGTTATGTGAGGCGAGAACAATATTAATATGGAAACTGAGATCAGCTTGTATGCCTAGTTCCACATCATTTTTAACTTGATCCATCATTTCTAATGCATGACCAATTCGTTCTAAGTCTTCTGAAGTGGCACGTTGTGAAGCTAAAAAAGCACATTCTACTTCAAGTGTCTGGCGTAGCTCTAACATTTCATATATTAATTTTTTTTCAGTTTTTAAGATTGTAGAAGAAAGCTCTTCTCCTAATGAATGGCTTTCCTGTGTTTTAACAAAGCTGCCACTGCCTTGTTTAATTTCAATAATTCCTTTTATTTCAAGCTTCCGAAGTGCCTCCCTAACCGATGTTCGACTTACATTAAACCGACTCGCTAATTCTCTTTCTGTCGGGAGTTTTTCTCCAGGTTGTAATTCCCCATTTAAAAAAAATTCATTTATCTGATCAACAATTACTTGATAGGCTTTTTTTCTTGGTTGCAGCATTACCTATGTCCTTCCCCTCAATTACCTAGTATTATAAACGCTTTAATCATACAGAAATACTTCATTGTTATCAATTAAAGAAAATTAATAATTATTGATATTTTCAGAATATTAAGTATAATAATAATGGTTGGACCAATTTCGTTATTATGTGAATTGGTATGACATCTAGTATTCAAATAGCAAAAAAACATAAACAAGTACTGTGAAGGAATGAGAGTACAAAGGGGAGAAAAAAATGATTGCAACAAATGAAGAATTGGTGATTGCTCTAAGAGGTGCTCTTTCTGAAAGCCAAGTAACAATCAATCAAACGATTTTAGAACAACATAGTAGTGATGAATCCTATCATAGAGTTAGTTTACCGGATATTGTTGTGTTTCCGACAACGACGGAAGAAGTGAGTAGGACAATAAACATAGCAAACCAATACAAAGTTCCAATAGTGCCATTTGGTCGAGGAACAAGCCTAGAAGGGCATGTTATTCCTTACGACCACGGGATAACGATTGATTTTTCCAACATGAACAAAATTTTAGAAGTTAGGGAGAAGGACTTTCTCGTAAAAGTACAACCAGGGGTAACGCGTTCGCAGTTGAATAAAGAATTGAAAAAATACGGATTGTTTTTCTCTGTCGATCCTGGAGCAGATGCAACACTCGGGGGGATGGCAGCAACAAATGCCAGTGGAACAACATCTGTTAAATATGGAGTTATGCGCGACCAAGTTCGAGATTTAGAAGTTGTTCTTTCAGATGGTGAGGTAATTCATACTGGGAATTTAGCAGAAAAATCATCCTCTGGCTATCATTTAAATGGTCTATTTGTAGGGTCTGAGGGAACGCTTGGTTGCTTCACTGAATTGACGCTAAGAGTCTATGGGCTTCCTGAACATGAAATGGCTGCTCGAGCATCATTCAAAACAGTCAATGATGCTGTTGAAGCAGTCGTAAGTATTTTACAAGCGGGAATTCCCGTTGCAAGAGTAGAACTGGTTGATGAGCATTCGATAAAACAAGTGAACTTGCATAGTAAAACAGCTTATGAGGAGCAGCCAACCTTATTTTTAGAGTTTCATGGAAATGAAGCTGGCTTAAAGCAAGACGTTGACTTTATGAAAGAAGTTGTAGTGGAGCACAATTGTGAAAATATTGAATTTGAGTCCGATAATGCAGCTCGCAATCAGCTGTGGGAAGCTCGTCATAATTTAGCTTACGCCTATGTCCATGGACACCCAGGAAAAAAACTTATGGTGACCGACGTTTGTTTACCGATTTCAGAGTTAGCAGGGGCCATTGAACATGCAAGAGAAGCCCTTAATTTATTAGCACTTACAGGGGGAATTGTGGGCCATGTTGGTGATGGTAATTTCCATGTTCTTCTAATGATTGATATGAATGATTGTGATGAAATAAAAAAAGCTGATGAATTCAATGAATTGATTGTAATGTATGCACTTGAACGAGGGGGAACTTGTACAGGAGAACATGGTGTCGGTATTGGGAAACAGAAATACCAAGAGAAAGAGCATGGAAAAGCATTGCTGGTGATGGAAAAGATTAAGCAAGCGCTCGATCCTGATGCTCTTTTGAATCCAAATAAAATATTAAAAATAAAGAAATAGGGAGTGGAAATATGAAATTTTTAGAAGCCATTAGTACGATAGCGGGAAAATACTTTGCCGTATGGGTTATCTGTATAGCTGTTATTGCCTTTATAGTTCCTGATCCATTTTTAATATTTGGAGGATATATTACGATTTTGCTAGGCATCGTTATGTTTGGTATGGGGTTGACGTTAAAAGCGGTTGATTTCAAACTAATCTTAACGAATCCATTGCCAGTCATCATTGGCGTATGTGCTCAATATATTATTATGCCACTTACAGCTTTTTTAATTGCTTATATTATGAACTTACCAGCGGAATTAGCTGCGGGGCTAGTCCTTCTCGGTTCTGTTCCAGGGGGAACTGCTTCAAACGTTATGGTGTATCTAGCTAAAGGTAATGTACCGTTATCCATTACAATGACATCTTTTTCGACGTTACTAGCCCCAATTGCAACACCATTAATACTACTATTACTTGCCGGTAAATGGATGCCTGTAGATCCAATGGCAATGTTTACTTCAATTATTCAAGTAATTATTTTGCCTATTATTCTAGGTATTGTTATAAGAAGAGTTGCTCCTCAAGTTGTAGAAAAAAGCATCAACGTCATTCCTCTTATCTCTGTAGTTGCTATTATAATTATTGTCTCTGCGGTTGTTGCCGGAAATGTTGATAGCATTGCTTCAGCTGGATTTATTATATTTACGGCAGTAATGCTTCATAATGCTTTCGGTTTGCTGCTGGGTTATTTAACAGCGCTAGTGTTAGGACTAAATGAAAGTAATCGAAGAGCTATTTCAATTGAAGTAGGTATGCAAAACTCTGGTCTTGGGGTGGCGTTAGCGACTGCCCATTTTGGTCCGTTAGCTGCATTACCGAGTGTTCTTGGTGCTGTATGGCATAATATTTCTGGTCCAATTCTAGCCACGTATTGGTCGAAAAAAACGGAGAATGTAGAGAATCATCTTAGTAAAAACATACAGGAAAGCAACGTCGGAACACATATTTAAATGTAAAATTAAAATGTTCGCTTCCATGTTGCATGGGTGAAGTTAGCTTAATAATAACTAAAAGAACGAATTTCCGACGGTGGAATTCGTTCTTTTGTTTGTTAACTATCGATTTCTTTTATAATAAAGCCTCTTGCAAAGGTGTTGAAAATTCGATTGAGACGCTCTGTCATTTCACCAGGTGTCGCATCAAAATCTTGTGCAATCCAGTCCAAAATCAACCCAGCTGTCCCATAAGCCATATAGCGCTTTTGGGAGTGATCATCAACAATAGACACGCCATAATGTATATCAAATTTATCTTTTAGTAAATTAAAAATCGCTTCAGGCAATTGCTGGTGAATGCGCGGTAACGTATCTTCTAAAAGTAGTAATGTGAAGTAATCACGGTGATCGTAAATGTAATACAACAATTCAAAGGAATGGGTAGTCAACTCCTGTACTTTCACACGACTATTACTTTCATACTTAGACATGCTGTTATATTGAATAGCTTCAAACATTTCTTCCATTAACTCTTCAACAAGATCATCTATATTTTGGTAGTACACATAAAAGGTTGTCCGATTATATTGAGCATAATCTACAATATCCTTCACTGTAACAGCACTAAATCCCTTTTTATGTACCATATCAATAAATGCCTTTTTCAAGAAATGCTTTGTACGTAAAGCTTGATTGGAATTAGATTTCATCAAATTTATCTCCTACATTAGACAGATTGATAAAAAGTGTTGGTTTCTTCGACATTATAGCAAATATTAAGGATGGCTTACAGAAAGTGAAACGGATTAAACTATAAATGTAACAATAATCTTTAGGGGAGGTACAAAAAATGAGATTTGAAAACAAAGTTGTCATTATTACAGGTGCTGCAGGAGGTATCGGTAAAGAGATTGCTCGCAAGCTTGCAGGAGAAGGAGCTAAGTTAACTCTAGTAGATTTAAATGAAGCTACTGTGAAAGCGGTTGCAGAGGAGCTTAACTTAAGTGACGATCGCGTACTGACTTTAAAGGCAGATGTTTCTAAAGAGGCAGAAGTAAAAAATTATGTTGATCAAACTGTATCAAAATTTGGTCGCATTGATGGATTTGCAAATAACGCAGGGGTAGAAGGTCCAGCGAAAATTTTAGAAGAAATTACTGAACAAGATTTCGATTTCGTATATAGCATTAACGTAAAAGGTGCTTTCTACGGTTTAAAATATGTAATGCCAATTATGAAACAGCAAAAAGCAGGTTCAATTGTCAATACAGCTTCTGTTGCTGGATTAATTGGTTCGCCAAATATGATGCTATACAATTCGTCAAAACATGCTCTAATGGGCATTAATAAAGTAGCTGCATTAGAAGCTGCTCCTTATAATGTGCGAGTGAATACAGTCAATCCAGGTGTTATTAATACACAAATGATGCGCCAGATTGAGGCAAAAGTTGCACCAGGTGCCGCAGAGGCAGCGCAATCCGCATATCAAGATGCAGTGCCAATGAAGCGCTATGGTGAACCAAATGAAGTAGCAAATGTCATTGCATTTTTACTATCAGACGAAGCTTCTTATGTAAGTTCTTCATCCTACACAGTAGATGGGTCACTATATAATATTTAATAACGGAGGAATTTAATATGAAACGTTTTGAAGAGAAAGTAGTCGTTGTAACAGGAGCAGGATCTGGTCTTGGCCAAGCAGCAACACTTCAATTAGCAGAAGAGGGTGCTAAGCTAGTCTTAGTTGACTTGAATGAAGCAGGTTTAAAAGAAACAGAGGAAAAAGTGTTAGCCATTTCACCACAGGCTGAACTGTTATTAATTGCAGCAAACGTAGCAGATGAAAATGCTGTCAAAGGATTTGTAGATGCGACTGTTGAAAAGTTCGGAAAAATTGACGGTTTCTTTAACAATGCAGGCATCGAAGGAAAACAAAATTTAACAGAGGACTTTGGTATTGATGAGTTCCAAAAAGTTGTGTCTATTAACTTAAATGGTGTATTCTACGGCATGAAATACGTCTTAAAAGTAATGAAAGAACAAGGGTCAGGATCAATTGTCAATACAGCATCTGTAGGTGGTATTCGTGGTGTTGGTAATCAATCAGGCTACGCAGCATCTAAACATGGTGTTGTCGGATTAACACGTAACTCGGCAATTGAATATGGGCAATTTGGTGTTTCTATTAAAGCAATCGCACCAGGTGCCATCATGACTCCGATGGTAGAGGGCTCTTTACGACAAATCGGTGGAGATAATTGGGAAGAGGTAGGTAAAGAATTCGTAAAACCAAACCCAATGCGCCGCTTCGGTAAACCAGCAGAGGTTGGTTACTTAGTTGCCTTCCTACTTTCTAATCAAGCAGACTTCATAAATGGTGTTGTTGTGCCAATCGATGGTGGACAATCATATAAATATTAATTATGTTGGAGAGCTACGATAGCAATCTTCAATAGTAAGGAAGGTGAAATTGACTATGTTCAATTTCACCTTTCTCTTTTTTTTATTCTTTTAGCGATACATCAACATCCTGAAATAAATGCTACTAACTATAAATACAGATAACCAGAAATTCGCAGTGGGTACGAAGAAGATGCTATTTCAGGCTATCGTTTAGATGAGTAAGGAGCGCCCATCATTTCCAACTTGACCGACTTTGGGTCAAATGTAATAAGTACAACAGATTATATATTGAAAAGAAATTTAAACCGATAAGGTCCTTTTTGTAGAGGGGGATTTTTAAAAATAGGGACAAAGCATAATGTAATTAAAATGAAAAACCTTCAAATTTTTTGTTATTTTATAAATTTTTATAAATATTTGTCGATATTTGTATTACACACATCGTTTTAATTTGGAGGTTATAAAATGGATATAAAAAAATTAGGAAATCAATTTATAGGAGGGGAATGGAGGGAAGGACAAAGTAATAGCCTTTTACATGACATAAATCCCTATTCTGATGAAGTAATAACAGAATTTAAATTAGCAAACGTTTCTGATATTGATTATGCATATCAAGCAGCGCAACAAGCTAAGCAAGAATGGGACAAAGTAAACCCATATAAAAAGCGTGATATTCTTGAAAATGCAGTGAAATATATTGAAGAAAACGAAGAGGCCATTACATCTATTATTATGGATGAATTAGGTGGGACAAGATTAAAGGCTGCTTTTGAAATTGGTCTTGTTAAGAATATTATTAAAGAGGCTGCAACATTCCCAATTCGTATGGAAGGTAAGATTTTACCTTCAACAATCGATGATGTAGAAAACAGACTATATCGCATTCCAGCAGGCGTTGTTGGCGTCATTAGTCCATTTAACTTCCCCTTCTTTTTATCAATGAAATCTGTAGCACCTGCATTAGGTGCTGGGAACGCTGTTGTATTAAAGCCTCATGAAGATACACCTATTACAGGTGGGACATTAATTGGAAAGATTTTTGAAGAAGCTGGTGTACCAAAAGGATTAATAAATGTTGTCGTAACGGATATTAATGAAATTGGGGATGCATTTGTTGAGCATCCGATTCCAAGGATTATTTCCTTTACAGGCTCAACAAAGGTAGGAAGTTACATTGGTCAAGTAGCGATTAAAAATTTCAAAAAGCCATTATTAGAGTTAGGTGGCAATAGTGCATTTATCGTATTAGAGGATGCAGATATGGATTATGCAGTTGGTGCAGCGACATTTAGTCGATTCACACACCAAGGGCAAATTTGTATGTCAGCAAACCGCATTTTAGTGCAGAAATCGATTTACAATGAGTTCCTTGATAAGTATGTAGCGAAAGTTTCTTCACTTAAAGTTGGTGATCCAAGAAATCCTGAAACAATCATTGGTCCAGTCATTAATGACCGCCAAGCAGCTAACCTAGAAGCAATGATTGAAAAAGGTATTACTGAAGGTGCTAAGGCCGTTATTAAAGGTAATATTAAAGGTAGAATGGTAGAGCCGACTATTTTAGCAGATGTAACAACAGACATGAGTGTGGCACAAGAAGAGCTATTTGGCCCAGTTGTTTGTGTTATTCCATTCGAAACGGAAGAAGAAGCTATTCAAATCGCAAATGATACTCGTTTTGGATTAAGCGGTGCAATTCATACGTCTAACCTTGAACGTGGTGTTGAAATGGCTAAGAAAGTACATACAGGTATGATTCATGTAAATGATTTAACAATCAATGATGAACCAAATGTTGCATTTGGTGGCGAAAAACAATCAGGTATCGGTCGCTTAAACGGAGAATGGAGCCTTGAAGAGTTTACAACTTTAAAATGGATTTCTGTAAACTATAGCAAAAGAATTTTACCTTATTAAGGACAAAGGGGTCGGTCAATATGCAAGAAGCAGATGTAATTAGCGCGTTTATTAAAGTAGCTCCTTTGTTAAATGGGCTTATTCAAGACGATATTACGGTAGGCATTTACGATACTGAGAAATTAATCATTAATATTCCAGCGAAGACATTCACCTTAAATGTTACGCCTGGGGATCCACTTGTTGAAGGTGATGTAATCACAAATGCGATTAAAGCGAATAAATCTTTATCAGCAGTTATACCGAAAGAATTATTCGGCTTCCCACTTGTTGCAAGAGCTATTCCGCTTCACGATAGTACTGGGAAAGTAATTGGCGGGGTTGGCATTGGTACAAGTTTGGAAAAGGCTCATAAACTATTCGAAATGGCTGAAAGTTTCTCTGCGATTGTAGAGCAAACGGCTGCTTCTATTGAAGAAATTAGTGGCTCAGTAGGAAATTTATCCGACCGTGTGAAAGACATGACCTCTTCAATGAAAGATGTGAGTTCAAGTGCGGAGGAAATTGGTGAGATTTCTTCTGTAGTAAAAGGAATTTCAGATCAGAGTAATTTATTGGGTTTAAATGCTGCAATTGAGGCTGCACGTGCAGGCGAACATGGTAAAGGATTTGCAGTAGTGGCCGATGAAATACGTAAGCTTGCTACAAATTCGAAGCAAAATGCAGATCAAATTAATCATATTACAAAAAATATTCAACAGCTTCTAAAAGTGTTAAATCAATCATTCGCAGAAGTCAACACATTAACAGATACGCAATCTGGTTCTATCTACGAGTTTTCTTCAACGATTCAAGAAATAAGCTTAAAAGCTCAACAATTAGCACAATTTGCTGAAGAGATTTTATACGATAAGGAAAAAAAATAGAGAGAAATTTTAAAGATTAAAGACGAGCTCAAGGAAGAGCGTGTCTTTAATCTTTTTTCATTATCCTAGATGTTGCTACTGTTTAATATATGAATTTTGACAAACGTAATTAGTTTATTAAGCTAACGGCGTGGCTTAAGTCGTCGAAAAACTATTTGATGATAAAAAAAGCTTTGTGCTACTATAGAAGGCATTAGGCCAATTGAAACCACCAAGACATATTTTGAGGCTATGGAGTGGTTGAACTTAATAGAAATGAAAAGGTAAATTTAACCCGCAAATGTTAGAAAAAACTAACGTTTGCGGGTGTTTTGATGGCAAAGGCTCCAGTAATAGAGAGAAACGAAACTATTTCTATTGCAATATCGTCTACAACTTGACAGAAGTGTAAAAACGGGAGTATTATACATTAGCCACCGAAAAAAAGCTATAGTGAAGTAATAATTTTCCGAAATTTATACTTATAATCTAATCTAGATTTAATTTTAAATAAGTAATAGGTAGGTGCAAAAATGAAAAATCTAGTAAGTAAAAACTTATTAAACAAATTTATAGGGATTTATATATTAGCTGTTTTAATGTTATGGATTAAAACATACATCTCTCAAACAGCACAATTTGATTTAGGTGTAGAAGGAGCACTTCAACATTTCCTTTTACTAATAAATCCACTTGGTTCAGCAATGCTGTTCCTAGGGTTCTCATTTTTATTTAGAGGCAAGAAAAGATATACATCACTTGTTGTAATTTACACGCTTATGTCTATTCTTTTATATGCCAATGTTGTGTATTACAGATTTTTTAGTGATTTCATTACATTACCGACAATTTTCCAAACACAGAACTTTGGCGATCTAGGTGGTAGTATTCTTTCTCTATTAAAACCTTATGATATTTTGTTCTTTGTCGATGTATTTGTCATGATATATCTACGTTTCTCAAGAAAAATAGAAAAAGAAACAAATCGTGTTGGATATAAAAAAGCATTTGCAATTATTGCTTTTGCATTAGCAGTATCAATCGTCAATTTAGGATTAGCAGAAACTAGTCGTCCGCAACTTTTATCTCGAGGCTTTGATAGAAACTATATTGTGAAATATCTAGGAATGTATAACTATACTATTTATGACACAGTAGAAACGATGAAAGCATCTTCAGAGAGAGCATTGGCGGATAGTAGTGATATTACAGAAGTAATTAACTATACAAAATCTAACTACGCCAACCCTAATCCAAAATATTTTGGTGCAGCAAAAGGAATGAACGTTGTCTATTTACATTTAGAATCATTCCAAAACTTCCTTATCGATTATAAATTAAACGGTGAAGAAGTTACGCCATTTTTAAATTCATTAGCAAAAGATAAAAACACATTGTATTTTGATAATTTCTTCCATCAAACAGGACAAGGTAAAACATCTGATGCTGAATTTATGTTAGAAAACTCTTTATTCGGATTACCACAAGGTTCTGCTTATATTACGAAAGCACAAAATACGTACCAAGCAGCACCAAGTATTTTAAAAAATTATGGTTATACTTCTGCTGTCTTCCACGGTAACAACGGAAGCTTCTGGAACCGAAATGTTATTTATAAATCATTTGGATTCGACAAGTTTTATGATGCTAGTTATTATGACACAGCCTCTTCAGATAACATGGCTGAATATGGTTTATTAGATAAACCATTCTTTGAACAATCTCAAAGTCTTTTAAGTTCTTTACCACAACCGTTTTATACAAAGTTAATTACGGTAGGGAACCACTATCCATATAAAATGAATCAAGACTTAGTAACAATCGATAAAGCTAGTACTGGAGATGCAAGTGTAGATAATTATTTCCAAACTGCACGTTATGCAGATGAAGCAATCGAGCAGATGTTCAATCAATTAAAAGAATCAGGCTTATATGATAATACGATGATTGTTCTTTATGGGGACCATTATGGTATTTCAGATAATCATAATGCAGCGATGGAACAAGTTATGGGTAAAGAAATTACGCCATATGAAAGTGCTAATTTACAACGCGTACCACTATTCATTCATGTTCCAGGAATGCAAGGTGAAACTAACCATACTTATGGTGGTCAAACAGACCTTCTTCCAACGTTATTACATTTATTAGGAATTGAAACGCAAAACTATGTTCAATTCGGTTCAGATTTATTATCAGAAGAGCACAATGAAATTGTACCATTTAGAAATGGTGATTTTGTTAGTCCTTCGATTTATTCAATTAATGAAAAATATTACGATAACAAAACAGGTTTACTATTAGATGATAGTCAATTAGAGTCAGCGAAAGCTATGAAAAAAGAAGTAGACTTTAAGTTAGGGTTATCTGACAAAGTAGTAAATGGTGACTTATTGAGATTCTATACGCCAACAGGATTCACGCCAGTAGATTCTTCTAAGTATAACTACAGCAAAGATGAGAGTGTAGAATCTAAATAATGACAAGTTAAGAGGGCAGTTCAAGAAGATGTGTTGGATATCAAAGCGTTTATAATAAGACTGCTTTAGGATATCTTCCCGTCGTCTTGAATTGCCCTTTTTAGTATAAATGTACACAGCTTTATTCCTATTTTAATATTCGGAAAGCATAAAAAGTAGACGGTTTATAAGTGCAATCATGCATATCTAATTGGCCATCTGCTTTTATTTCTAAGTTCCAAAAATAAATTAAAATGAAAATCTAGTTAAAGATGAAACTGTGTGAAGATAAATTAAAAAAGCTAGGTTATACTATAATAATGACTTTAACTACTTGAACCTAGCATTATGCCCTTTGTTCGGGCACGTTTTAGGTATTAAACATGGCACAAGTGTGCAAGAAGTAGAAGCATTTTAGGGAGCAGAATTTTCTAATGTATCCCATCATGAGAGGATTTGAAGTAGATATGACAGATAATTTTTGGCGGGATTTACCGCGACCGTTTTTTGTACTTGCACCAATGGAAGATGTGACAGATGTTGTTTTTCGTCATGTAGTAAGTAAAGCTGGTAGACCAGATGTATTTTTCACAGAGTTTACAAACTCTGATAGCTACTGTCATCCAGAGGGACAGAAGAGTGTACGAGGGCGTCTACTGTTCACTGAAGACGAACAGCCAATGGTTGCACATATATGGGGAGACAATCCTGAATATTTCCGTCAAATGAGTATTGGAATGGCAGAGCTAGGTTTTAAAGGCGTAGATATTAACATGGGCTGTCCTGTACCGAATGTGGCAACGAGAGGAAAGGGTAGCGGTCTAATTTTACGCCCAGAAGTTGCTGCGGAGCTAATCCAAGCAGCTAAAGAGGGCGGTTTGCCTGTAAGTGTTAAAACAAGGCTTGGTTTCAGTGATGTAGATGAGTGGAAGGAATGGCTAACACATATTTTAAAACAGGATATTGCAAACCTTTCTATCCACTTACGTACGAGAAAGGAAATGAGCCAAGTAGAAGCACACTGGGAGTTAATTCCGGAAATTAAGAAATTACGAGATGAAATTGCACCTAATACGCTGTTAACAATTAATGGGGACATTCCTGATCGTGAAACCGGCATGAAGCTTGTTGAACAGTATGGTGTTGATGGGGTTATGATTGGTCGAGGTATTTTTAAAAATCCTTTTGCCTTTGAGAAAGAGCCGAAAGAACATACTAGTAAAGAATATTTAGATCTTTTAAGATTACAGCTTGATCTTCAGGATAAATATGCAGAGGAGCTGCCACGTTCAGTTACAGCACTTCATCGCTTCTTCAAAATTTATGTTAAAGGATTCCGCGGTGCAGGTGAATTAAGAAATCAATTGATGAATACAAAGACAACAGATGAAGTACGTGCATTGCTAGATAGATTTGAATAAAAAGATGAGTGCCAGTCACTAAAACAATTCTAAATTGTTTTAGTGACTGGCACTTTTTCATATATTTTAGTAAAAGCCAATAGGAGTAGATATTAATGGACAAACAAAATAGCAAATACAGATGGATTGTATTTGTTGTTGTATTATTTACTTATTTGTTGATGGCAAGTCAGCGAACAGCTCCTGGATTAATTACAGAGCAATTGATGCGGGATTTTCATGTCACAGCAGCAACGATTGGCTTGTTAACGAGTATACAATTTTTTGTATACACAAGTTTGCAAATTCCAATGGGGATTTTGGCTGATCGTTATGGTCCGAACTTTTTCTTAATTATAGGTGCGACGCTTACAGGTATAGGCACAATCATTTATAGTTTTGGTACACATGAATTTGTGCTGTTCTTTTCCAGAATACTTACTGGGATAGGGGATGCGACCATATGGGTTAATATGGTGCTCATTTTAGCTCAATGGTTTTATCGAAAGGAATTTGTTCGGTTAATTGGCTTAGCAGGTATGACAGGGAGTCTTGGGTTTTTATTGGCGACAGTCCCTTTTTCCGAATGGATAGATTTACTTGGTTGGAGAGCGGCATTTTTCTCAGCGGGGTTATTATTATGTTTATGTGGCATTGTTCTTTATTTTGTACTTGTTAAAAAGCCGAAAACACTCTTCATGGATGAGCAAGTAGCTATCACAGCAGAAGGACAACGTGAAAAACCATTCGTCTTAGTGAAAAGAATATTTTCACATCCACAAGCGTGGGCTCTATTCTTCTGTCATTTTGGTGTAGTAGGAGGCTACGTGGGATTTATTAGTTCTTGGGCTGTACCATATGGGACGAATATGTATGACATGACACGTTCGGATGCAAGTCAATTAATTATGGTAGGTCTTATTGGGGCACTTATTGGAGCTCCTTTAACTAGTTGGATTTCAAGTAGGTTAGAAACAATAAAAAGGCCATATATTGCCGTTCATATTATCGTCTTACTCGGTTGGTGTTCGTTCCTTTTATTCAATGGGCATCCATCTTTAATCTTATTAATGATACTATTTTTTATTATTGGCTTTGGATACGGTGCAAGTGCTTTAACTTTTGCTGCTGTAAGACAATCATTCCCGTTAAATGAAGCCGGCGTAGTTTCAGGGTTTGCGAATACAGGCGGTTTTCTAAGTGCTGTCTTACTACCTATTATTTTCGGATATTTATTGGATTATTTTCAATCCACTACAGGTAATTTAGGCGATGGCTACTACTACGGTTTTTTTGCCCCAGTACTATTCTCCATCATTGGTTTATTTGGCGTGTTGTTCTTTCAAGAAAAGCATTGAGAAACAAGGCCACTAAAAATGAAATTATATTCCACAAGCATAAGTAGAAGATTATAATTCGCGCTTATCGGGAAAAATGAAATTATTGTGAATAAAAATAAAGTTGGAGTGGTTGAATTTATTATAGTAATAGAGCAGTTTAGTTGAAGAAATAGAAGTAGAAGGTTATTTTAAATAGGTAAACTAAAGTGGGATTTTAACAATTTCATTATTATCGGAAGATTTTGTTCCACTTTACGTATGGGAAGGAGCAACAACGTTTTGGGTATAACTAGTATGGTCGGATACGTAATTATAGGTGGATTACTTATTCTTTTATTAGTCTTCATTATTGTCATGATTAATGGAGCGAAGAAGAGTAAAAAATAGCTTAAGTAAGTGCCAGGCACTAAAACAATTCAGAATTGTTTTAGTGCCTGGCACTTTTTTTATTTATAAACCTTTTGCTCTTTTTTCAGCCATTTCTACTAGTCGTTTTGTAATTTCTCCACCTACTGAACCGTTTGCGCGAGAAGAAGCATCTGGCCCTAGTTGTACGCCGAATTCTTGTGCGATTTCATATTTCATTTGATTGACAGCCTCTTGTACACCAGGAACTTGAAGCTTATTTGAACTGCGATTGTTGTTAGCCATTTTTCTCACCTCCTTGTGATATTAGAATGGTCGCGAGCTAGTTTTTCATACATTTAAAAAGAAGGAAATGTGCAAACTATATACTATAGTTAGGAATAACAGGAAAGCTAGCTAAAAATGCAATTCACTCTGTTATAATAAATCCTGGCTCTTAAAATTAAGGTTTAGCTAGAAGATCGAGGAGGTTTTGATATGACGAATAATGATATTTTGATTCGTTTACGATATGCACTAGATATTAAAAATACGGATATGGTGGAAATCTTTAAGCTAGGTGGCATGAAATTTTCAAAAGAAGATGTTTTAAATATGCTAATAAAAATTAAAGATGAAGAAGAAGAGAACATCCCAGAGAATTACATCAAATGTAATAACAAAATGTTAGAGTCATTTCTAAATGGTTTAATTACATTTAAAAGAGGCCCGCAACAATCAACACAAGGTCAACAAGAAGGACCCCCACCGGTGACAGGGAATGAAAGCGCAAATAATATGCTGATGAAAAAAGTGAAAATCGCATTAGCATTAACAACTGAGGATATGCTTGAGCTTTTAGATGAAGGTGGCGTGTCAGTATCGAAAGGTGAACTCGGTGCGATCTTAAGAAATCCAAGCCATCGTAACTACAAAGAATGCGGTGATCGATTCGTAAGGAATTTTTTAAAAGGTTTAACATATAAATATAGAGATTGAAAACAACAATCATTACTTATTTAAAAAATATATTGTAAAAGTACCATTTTTTTCTTTTGACCATTGCAATATGTGACAAAATTGTGTACACTTGAATTGACACAATGTTGTCACAAAAGGGAAAAGAAATGTTCATGAACAGAGGGGTGCTTTTATGATATTTTTTGATCTTATTTTAATTATTGTTTCTTGCATTAGTATTCCATTAATAGTAGCTATCATGTTAGATATTTTTTATGCAGAACACAAAAAAGTTCGTTTTTCATTACGCCGTACTTCAGTATGGTATATGTTTGTTTTTGCTTTATCCTTTATTCCATCTGTGTTACTCGTAACACAATTTGCATGATTTTTTACAATAAACATTTAGGGGTAAGTGTTTATTAATATTTGAGCAGCGACACGTCTTAAAAAACGTTGTCGCTGCTTTTTTGTAGTGGTCAGCTTCTCAAATGAAGAATGAAAAGAGAGATTACTGAATAAGATTTCTAGTATATAGATGTATTTTTCCTATCTATTATTTATTTTGAAGGTGGGATAATAATGAAAACAGTTTTTCTATTATTGTTGGGTACAATTTATTTGTTTTTAGCAAATGCAATGGAAGCCATACTAATTAAGAAAGCGTATTTTTTAATTGGAATTGCATTAGTCATTGTTGGGGTCATTCGTTATATTAAATGGAAATATCATACTTATAAAATTATGACAGAGCTAAAAAGAGCAAGTGAAGAGGAGTTAAATAATATCCCGCATACTCATGGCACAATAGCCAGTGACGGTTTACATGCACTATTGCTCAATGAACATACAAAAACACTATTAGTGGCTGTTAAAGAAGATTGGGAAGCTGAGTTAGCAAAGAAGGAAGTCCATTTTAATGAAATTTATGAAGTAGCCATTGTTGAGGATGGTCATATCATTGCCAGAACGAGTAATGGATTATTTAGTGAATCGTTACTAGAGGATGACGAAAGCTCTATGGGAGAAGAAGAGGAGATTGATGAAGAAGAGTGTGAGGAAATGGAGGAGGTTTCACAATTAGCTATAAAGATGGTGGTAGATAATATTACTGCTCCGATTATTGAATATGCCTTTTTGGAACAAGAGGATGCGATTTCAAAAGAAGATGATACGTATATAGAGGCAATGGAGTTATGTGAGCAATGGTATCAAAAAATCAGTATTATTATAAAGCGCTATGAACTTGAAAGAGTGCCAATTCGACGGTGGCAGTAATAAAAAAGCTATCTCGAAAAAATTTCGGATAGCTTGTAATACTGTTATAAAGTAAATTTTTGTAGTTGTGTGTTAAGCTCTTCAGCCATTTCTGCAAGTTGATTTGCACTCTTTGAAATCTCATCCATCGTCGCGGCTGTTTCTTCGACAGTTGCAGTTGTTTGCTCTACGCCTGCAGCAGACTCTTGTGAAATAGAAGCCATTTCATCAATAGAACCATTAATCATTTCAGAGTGTTGAGAAATTTTTGTTAGGTTATTTGAAATGACATTGATATTGTCATTCATATCTTCAATAGCTAGAGAAATTTGATCGAAAGTATTATTTGTTTGATCTAATTGCGCAGTACCTTTTCGTACTTCCTCATAGCCAGATTGTAGTGAATTTGTTACACTTCCTGTTTCGTTTTGAATGCGGTGAACAATTGTTGAAATATCAGTAACAGAGAATTGTACTTGTTCGGCAAGCTTACGTACCTCATCGGCAACAACCGCAAAGCCTTTGCCATGTTCTCCTGCACGTGCCGCTTCAATTGCAGCATTTAAAGCAAGCAAATTCGTTTGGTTTGAAATCTCATCAATTACTGAAACGAGCTTTGAAATTTCAGCAGACTGCTCGTTTAAGCCTTCTACCTTTTTCACAGAATCCAATACAATGTCATTAATAGTTGCCATTTGTTTTGTTGATTGAACCATTAATTTTTTACCTGACGTTGTTAAATCATGTACATGCCCCGAATGTTCTTTTAACTCCATTCCTTCTTGCGTTGTTTCATGAATGTTACGTTGGAAAGTTGTCATAGTTTCTGCTAAATCACTAGCTGTAGATGCTTGTGTTTCAGTTCCAGTAGCAAGCTCTTGCATAGTATAAGAAATTTGTTCTGTACCCGTCTGAACTTCATTGGCAGATTGCGCTAATTCCTCGCTGCTAGCAGCGACCGTTTCAGAAACATTATGAATAGAGCTTATAGTATTCTTTAATTTCTCATTCAGGTCATTGGCAGAAAGCATTAATTGCCCAATCTCATCTTGATTTGTTACTGAAAACTTATTATGGCGCAAATTCCCATCAGCTAATTCTCTCATACGATTGGAAACAATCGTAATTGGTTTAGAAATTCGACTTGCTGTAAAAATCGCTAAAAGAATGCCTGCAACAATTAAGATCAGACTTACTGTGGACCCAATCGATTTATTGTTTGAACTCGTTGAAACGACATCATTGCCGACTTGCGTAATCAATTCAGCACGTTTATCAGCTACTTCTTCATAGCCATCACGAACTTCATTTACGAGTTGATTAATAGATGTTAAATTTTCTAATGCTAATTGTTTATCGCCCTTCTTATATACTTCAAATACTTCACTATTCACACGGTTGCTCCATTCACGAGCCAATTCTACTAGCTTTTCACGTTCAGCCGTTTTTTCATATTGCTCTACGATACGGTTATTATCCTCAGCAATCTGACGGTACTCATTAAAAGTATCTATGTATTTTTCATCGCCCGTTACAACATAACTTAAGGCTGCAGATAATCGTACGCTTATAGACATAGATAGATTTTTACTTGCTTCTAAAACAACTAAATCTTCCTTAACAAGTCCTGTTGCTTGCTTCTCCATGTTTGTATTAGAAAAATAAGTATAAGTAGTAAAACACACAAATAATACTAATAAAATTATAAATCTACTTAAAATGCGCGCTTTGATTGATTTAAACTGAAATAAATGGTTCATTTTTTCCATCCTTTAGCTTTTTCTATAGAATTAGTCCTATCTTTTTTATTTTATTACTATTTCATAAGAAAAGTAGAATTTTTTTGTTGAAAATACTAAAAAAGGTTTTTTGGCATAATTAATTTACAATTTTCTTATATTTTTATCAGATTGCAAAAGATGTATATCTATTTACCTATGTTATTGTCATTTTTAGAAAGCGAAAAATTATCAATTTCCTACATCGTTGCACCTGTGCGAAAAGATATAGTAAAAAAACAAGCCTCTCCACTATGGTTTTCGTGGGGGGCTTGCTTTATGTCTCTGCTTACGCTACGTACGAATGTCTATAAACGCTAACAAATTGCCCTTTGCAAGCTCTTTATTGCTTATCCTTTTTGGCCTGACGCTCCCATTGCAAAAGGGATGGGTATGGATCGAATGCCCATTCTGTTCGACCATTAAATTTATATATTCCATAATGAAGATGTGGTGGAAATTTTCCTGAAGTTCCTTCTTTCCCATAGCCAGAGCTACCGACATAGCCGAGTATTGTTCCTGGCTCTACAACATCTCCAACCTTAATGTCCTTATTATAGCTACCAAGATGGGCATAATAATGATAAGAATTATGATTATCTCGAATTCCAATTCGCCATCCACCAAATTGGTTCCAGCCTTTGATTTCGACTACACCATAGGAAGTGGAAAGTATAGGTGTCCCATAGCTAGCAAAAATATCAGTGCCTTCATGGATGCGCCTACCGCCCCAGCCTCTGTTGTCGCCCCAAGTACCTCTAAAGCTGTAATTGTAGCGAGTTGGAATAGGGAATGTATGAGCATCTAGCTCAGTTGTTTTAAAATGTTTATACAAAGTAGAAATTGTTACAATTTGATTGACAGCTTCTTCACTTTTGTAATATTCCCATAAAGCCAGTTTGAAGTCCTCATCTGTAGAACCAAATTTACTTAAATAGCTTGCCATGGAGTATATAACATCTCCATCATCTTTAGGACTAGCAATCCCATCATTATTGCCATCAAGCCCCATTCCACCGAAGTAACTGATTGTTTCGGGTATCGTATCTTCCTTGACAGGGTTTAATGCGCCTGACCAATATTCATCAGAAAATTGAATGGCGATGTAGCCATCTCGCTTAGGAATATCTTTGCGAACAGATTGGAGATTGCGCTCATATTGGTCGATTGCTGCTAAGAAGTGCCATGGAATCAGTAATTCATCGTATTGAACATAATAAGACATACGTTGTTGTAAAATTTCTTCATTACTAGGTCCTTCATTTGCCAAAGTAACTGTTGGAAAGAAATAACTCCACACTAGCATACAAGTCAGAAGGAAAATAAAATGACGACTCAAAATTGAACCTCCTTTCTACAGATTAGAATAACCGAAATTTTATATTTCATAAGTCCGCTTTAAATACAGTAAATGCCTTTTTTTGAAGCAAGAAATAAAAGGAACAATAAGAAGAAACTTAATCAAAGAAAAAGTAATGGGTATCATAATGTCTTTAACTTCATACTATGTTATAAATCAAGCCCTGAATGGAGGGAAGGCTATCAACATTTTAGATAAAGTGAAAAGCTATCGCGAAGAAGAAAATCGACTGAAGTGGGAAGGTACATTTGCAGATTATCTAAGCATTCTGAAGGAAAGACCTGAAGTTGCTCAAACAGCCCATTCTCGCGTCTACAATATGATTAAAAGCGCTGGAGTAGAGGAACGCGATGGGCAAAAAATGTATCAATTTTTCGGGCAAGAAATTTTTGGGCTTGAGTCAGCAATTGAAAGACTGGTGGAGGAATATTTCCATCCAGCAGCTAGAAGGTTAGATGTTAGAAAACGAATTTTGTTATTGATGGGGCCAGTAAGTGGAGGAAAATCAACGATCGTGACTTTGCTAAAGCGTGGACTTGAACAGTTCTCGCGTACAGAAGAGGGAGCAGTTTATGCAATTAAAGGATGTCCAATGCATGAAGATCCCCTGCATTTAATTCCACATCATTTACGTAATGAATTTTTTGAAGAGTATGGAATACGAATTGAGGGCAGCTTATCGCCTTTAAATACGATGCGTCTTGAAAAAGAATACGATGGACGTATTGAGAATGTCATCATTGAACGTATAACTTTTTCTGAAGACAAACGTGTCGGTATTGGAACCTTCACACCTTCTGATCCAAAATCTCAAGATATAGCCGATTTGACGGGTAGCATTGATTTCTCAACAATTGGCGTATTTGGTTCAGAGTCAGACCCTCGTGCTTATCGCTTTGATGGAGAGTTAAACAAGGCAAACCGAGGGATGATGGAATTCCAAGAAATGCTGAAATTAGATGAAAAGTTTTTATGGAATTTGTTGTCACTGACACAGGAAGGGAATTTTAAGGCAGGAAGATTTGCCTTAATTAGTGCGGATGAGTTAATCGTAGCCCATACAAATGAAACTGAATATCGTTCCTTCATTTCCAATAAAAAGAACGAAGCATTACACTCGCGAATTATTGTAATGCCAATCCCTTATAATTTAAAAGTGAGCCAAGAAGAACTGATTTATGAAAAAATGATCAATGAAAGTGATATGTCCCATGTTCATATTGCGCCGCATGCATTGAAGGCCGCAGCAATCTTTTCGGTCCTAACAAGGCTGGAAGTTCCGAAAAAACAAGGTGTGGATCTTATAAAGAAAATGCGCTTGTACGACGGAGAAAATGTGGAGGGATTTAATTCCGTTGACTTAGAGGAGCTTAAAAAGGAGTTTCCTAACGAAGGCATGAACGGTATTGATCCACGGTATATTATAAATCGTATTTCTTCAGCTATTATTCGAAAAGAAATTCCATCGATTAATGCATTGGATGTTTTGCGAGCACTGAAGGATGGTCTTGATCAGCATGCTTCTATATCGCAGGAAGATCGCGAAAAATATATGAACTATATAGCTGTGGCAAGAAGAGAGTATGATGATATTGCCAAAAATGAAGTGCAAAAAGCGTTTGTTTATTCGTATGAGGAATCAGCAAAAACGTTAATGAATAATTACCTCGATAATGTAGAGGCATTTTGTAATAAAAATAAAATTTTTGACCGCTTGACTGGTGAAGAAATGAATCCAGATGAAAAATTAATGCGCTCCATTGAAGAACAAATTGGTATTTCTGAAAATGCGAAAAAGGCATTCCGTGAGGAGATATTAATTCGTATATCGGCTTACGCTAGAAATGGAAAGCGGTTTGACTACAATTCTCACGAAAGATTGCGAGAAGCGATTCAAAAGAAATTATTTGCTGATTTAAAAGATGTTGTGAAAATCACGACTTCTTCAAAAATGCCTGATGAGTCACAATTGAAGAAGATTAATGAAGTTGTAGCAAGACTTGTCGATGAACATGGCTATAATACAACGTCAGCAAATGAGTTATTACAATATGTAGGAAGCTTACTGAATCGTTAATTTTCATTTTAGTGGCAGCCACAATTATGCAGAAAAGCGTAATTGATAGACGTAGGAGTGTCCCAATTTTAGGGCACTCCTTTTATTTCTCTAAAAAAAGTTCAATAAAGCGGATCACTAGCATAGTATAGAAAAAGCGAATTTGATAGATGGGTGAGGATAAAAATGACTGAAAACGAAAATAAGGGTTTTGTCATCTCTCAGGAAAATTGGTCCCTCCATCGTAAAGGGCACCAAGACCAGCAACGTCATATGGAAAAGGTTAAAGATGCGATTAAAAATAATTTACCTGATTTAGTTAGCGAGGAAAGTATTGTCATGTCAAATGGTCGTGAGGTAATTAAAATACCTATACGCTCCCTCGATGAATATAAAATTCGTTACAATTATGATAATTCGAAGCATGTAGGTCAAGGACAAGGTGATAGTAGCGTAGGGGATGTTGTCGCGCGTGACGGTAGCAAGAGCAATCAGCAGGGCAATGGGAAAGAAGCCGGTGACAAGCCTGGTCAAGATTATTATGAAGCAGAAGTAAGTATGGAAGAAATTCAAAGTGTGTTATTTAAAGAGCTGGAGCTTCCTAATTTACAGCAAAAAGAAAAAGCAGATATTAAAACCGAAAAAATTGAATTTAATGATATAAGGAAAAAAGGGCTTATGGGTAATGTGGATAAGAAGCGCACAATATTGAATGCGCTGAAACGCAATGCCATGGAAGGAAAGGCGCAGATTACACCAATTCATAATGATGATTTACGCTTTAAAACATGGGATGAAGTGGAGAAGCCTGAATCAAAGGCAGTAGTCCTTGCAATGATGGATACAAGTGGTTCGATGGGTGCTTTTGAAAAATACTGTGCTAGAAGTTTCTTCTTTTGGATGACGAGATTTTTACGTTCGAAATATGAAACAGTAGAAATAGAATTTATAGCACATCATACAGAGGCAAAAGTAGTTACAGAGGAAGAGTTTTTCACAAAAGGAGAAAGTGGCGGAACGATCTGTTCTTCTGCGTATATTAAAGCGTTAGAGTTGATTCGAGAGAAGTATAATCCTAGTCGTTATAATATTTATCCTGTGCATTTTTCAGATGGTGAAAACATTTCAATGGATAATGAAAAATGTTTAAAGCTAGTTAATGAATTGATGGACGTATCAAGCATGTTTGGATATGGCGAAGTAAATCAACATAATCGTTTTTCGACATTAATGTATACGTATAAAAAAATTGATGATCCAAAGTTTAGGTATCATATTTTAAAGAAAAAAGGCGATGTCTATGATGCCTTGAAGAGCTTTTTCCAAAAACATGAGTTGCAAAATGAAAATTAATATGAGGAAGGTGCGAAGCATTCATTTTTCCAGAGGAGGAGGTTGAAAAATGGAGAAGGAGCTTCACCGTGCGATTGATGAAATAACAGAAATTGCAACAGGGTTTGGTTTAGATTTTTTCCCAATGCGTTATGAAATATGTCCTGCAGATATTATTTATACATTTGGCGCATATGGTATGCCTACGCGTTTTTCCCACTGGAGCTTTGGAAAGCAATTTCATAAGATGAAGCTGCAATATGATTTAGGGCTAAGTCAAATTTATGAGCTTGTTATTAACTCAAATCCGTGCTATGCATTTTTACTTGATACGAATTCACTCACACAAAACAAGCTAATTATTGCGCATGTATTAGCACACTGTGACTTCTTTAAAAACAATGTACGGTTTTCTAATACAAGACGAGATATGGTAGAGAGTATGACAGCAACTGCAGAGCGGATTGCGGGCTATGAAAGGGAATATGGTAAGGAAGAGGTAGAACAGTTTTTAGATGCGATATTAGCTATTCAAGAACATATTGATCCTTCTTTATTAAGACCAAAGCTGTCATCAGAAGATGAAGAGCAGGATGAAGAAGAAACTGTTACTTCCAGATCGCCGTATGATGATCTTTGGAATTTAGATAATAAGGAAAATGAGCAAAGGTCGGTACGTAGAAAAATAAAACAGTTTCCAATGAAACCGGAAAAGGATTTATTACTTTTTATTGAGGAGCATAGTCGTGAACTAGAGGGCTGGCAGCGTGATATTTTAACAATGATGCGTGAGGAAATGCTATATTTTTGGCCTCAATTAGAAACGAAAATAATGAATGAAGGTTGGGCTTCCTTTTGGCATCAGCGCATCATGCGGGAGCTCAATTTAACAACAGTGGAGACGATTGAATATGCCAAATTAAACGCTGGTGTAGTGCAGCCATCAAAAACATCAATCAATCCTTATTATTTGGGATTGAAAATATTTGAGGATATTGAAAAACGCTATAATAATCCAAGTGAAGAGATGCTAAGATTAGGGGTACTACCAAATAGCGGACGTGAAAAGATGTTTGAGGTGCGTGAAATTGAATCGGATATTTCCTTTATTCGCAACTATTTAACAAAGGATTTGGCAAAGCAAGAGGATTTATATTTGTTCCAAAAAAAGGGCAATGAATATCGCATTACAGACAAAGATCATGAAATGGTTCGAGATCAACTTGTATCGATGCGCGTCAATGGAGGGTTCCCATATATCGTTGTGAAAAACGGCGATTATCTACGAAACGGGGAGTTATATTTAGTGCATGGTTATGAGGGAATGGAGCTAGATCCACATTATTTAGAAAATGTATTGCCGTATATTTATCAATTGTGGGGACGTCCTGTGCATTTAGAGACGTTTGTTGAGGGAAAACCGATGCTTTATTCGTATGATGGTACAAAAAATTATAAGCGCTCTGTCTAAAGTAAAACTTCTATCAGGTAGGAAGAAAAAACCTACAGATAGAAGTTTTATTTTTTTATTGAGATAACTTTATTCGTTGTTTTCAATGTTAGAAGGATGCTCTTCACTTGCTGAATTTTGTAATTCTGCTTCAACGTCTTGTGATTGATTAGAAGTCGAATGTATATCACTATCAACGACTAAACTATCACGAACCTTAATACCTTGTTGTCCGCCTGCTTCGTCATTATCATCTCCGGCAATACCACTTCTGCCATTTCCATCAGCGAATTTAGAATTAAGATTTCTTGTTTGGCTATGATTGAGCGCATTTTGTCCGCCTTGGTTGGCATTTGTACCAACATCTTTATTGATTTGTCCGCCACCTTCAGCTCTTTGCTCAAAATGGTTCTCTGTGTTGCCAATATTAAAAGTGATATTTATAGTAATATTATTTTTTCCTTCTTTATCTCTTTCTGGTTCCTCAGAGTGATTGTAATTTCTAGAGGCATTATTATAACCGGTCATAGTTTTCTCCCCTTTCTTTAAGTATTATTATTAAAGTATTAATTTTATAGGGGTTCACTTGTACGTGTAGCCTTATACATCTATGGAAATATTGAATATATTATATAAAGCAGTAGTTATTAATAATGAATTTCTGCGCGACGTAACGAAAATTTGTTAAAATGAATAAGATTATATGAATATCTATGGAACTGGAACGGTGAATAAACGTTGAAAACATTTAAAAAGGTTTATATAGAAATAACAAGCGTATGTAATTTAGCTTGTAGTTTCTGCCCGCCAACTGAGCGTGCAAAAGGGCTTATCAAGGTAGAACAGTTTAATAAAATACTTGATGAAATACGACCTCATACTAAATACATTTACTTACATGTTAAAGGTGAACCACTTTTGCATCCGCGTATTAATCAGCTATTAGATGCGGCACATGATAAGGGCTTTAAGGTGAATATTACGACGAACGGCACACTTATTAAAAAGAATCGTGAAAAGCTTTTGGGCAAGCCAGCACTACGACAAATTAATTTTTCATTACACAGCTTTGATGGTCATGAGGGCTCTGAAAATCGTGAGAAATATTTAGGGGATATTTTAGATTTTGTCCGCGAAGCAAAAGAGTTTAACACAATTATTTCGTATCGTCTGTGGAATTTACAGCAGGATCATGTATCAGATCTTGCAGCTAGAAGAAACCGTGAGACATTAGAAATATTAGAAAATGAATATAATCTCGATTTTCGCATTGAGGAAAAAGTTCAGCCGGGCAAGGGTGTAAAAATTGCGAACAATGTTTATTTAAATCAGGACCATGAATTTAGATGGCCAAGCTTGCTGGAGCCAGAGGATGAAGGCAAGGGCTTTTGTCATGCTTTACGCAGCCAAGCAGCCATTCTTGTAGATGGTACCGTTGTGCCATGTTGTCTTGATGGAGAAGGTGTTATTAATTTGGGGAACGTACATGAGCAGTCCTTTAGTGAAATTGTAGAAGGCGAGCGTGCGAATAATTTAGTTGATGGTTTTTCAAGACGAGAAGCGGTCGAAGAGTTATGTAGAAAATGTGGCTACCGACAAAAATTCGGAATGTAACGCCAAAAATATAATTTGGCTGTGGCAGCTTCCTACAAGGTATATGTAGATTTTCATTAATCTTAAAATTGTGCGAGTGCCTGGCACTTCCTTATACTATGTCTACAGTCTAACAGCTCCAATGTTATTCAACATTGGAGCTGTTTTTCTTTGATTGAGCATCAATCGTATTTAGAAAATCTCTTGTGATGCGTACTACATATTTTACTTCGTCTAAATTGCGCTCTCTTAATAATGAGCGATGAATGTCGAGCATAAGATTTTTTTCTTCAATATCAGTAACACCCGATAATCGTTGGAAATTAAAAAGTTCTTCTGGTGCAATATCTAACGCTTTCATAAGCAACTCTAAAGTACTTAACGTAATATTTGATTGCCCATGCTCAATATTTGAAATGCGACCTTTACTAAAACCTAACTTCCCCGTTCTCTCTGCTACTTCTTCTTGACTAAGCCCTTTGGAAACTCTAATGATACGGAGTTGTTCACCTACTAGCTTTAAAAAGTCTGACATATCACTCACCTCTATGTAAAAAGCTAGTGAAAAACAATGAATATGCATATACCATTAAAGTTATATAATGTAGATAATGTTACATTAAAATGGTACAATAATCATTATAATAATGTGATTTAAAAGAATTTATAGTATTTGATACCTTCTACACGAACATTATTTGATTGATTGTGCGAATTTTTAAAGCTCTTTAAGAATGGAGGATCTAAACTTGTTGGAGCGTTATAGACTAGATGAAGTAGCTCTTATTGTTGCTAGTTTAACAACACCTAATATTTCAGATTACTCAAACGTAGCTCAGCCTCTTATTACTGCAAAGGATTTAAAATGGTTAGCACTTGACGGTGATATTCGTAAATTATCTAAATGGAATGATACAGTTAATATTCATTTTAAGTGTACGAAGGTGCCAGCTAAAACAATTATTCTCGCGAAAAGTGACTTGGGTTGTGCTAAAAAATTTATATTTCAATGTGAGCAAGAAGTGTATATTGCTAATGATGTAGTGGCAATTATTCCAAATGAATCAATTATTTTAAGTGATTATTTATATTTTTTTCTTCATTGGTATCAGCCAAATAAAGACTGGAGACAATTGCATCATATAATGTTAGATTTACCTGCATTAGAGATACAAACAAATATTGTCAAGCTGTTAAAAACAAGTCAGCTTTTATTGAAACATAAAAAATCATTGCTAGCTGTAGTGGAGGAGCTACCAATGCATATCCAAAACATTTCAAAGCAAACTGAACAACATGCTAGCCATATAAATGACGGATTTGACCAACTTCAAACGTTATATCATTTGGCACTTCACAAAATCTTTACGGGAGAGCTATATCAGTTCCACAATAACAATTATAAAAGGAAGTCTTGAGCTCACACTAAATAAAAATAAGTCGGTGTGTAAAGGAAAGCCTAACACCGACTTGTTAACATAAAGCGATATGAAGTTAAATTTCGATGATAATAGGCAAAATCATCGGTTTGCGTTTTGTTTGTGCAAACAAATATTGGCCGACCGCTTTTTTTATTTCTCTTCTTAAAACAAATAACTGTTGTTTCCCTTCCTCTTGTAGTTCGGTAATTGTTACTTTTACAAGATCATTCACTTTATGGAGAAGTTCTTCTGACTCTTTTGCATAAACAAATCCTCGTGATGTAGTATCCGGTTCTAAAATAATAGACCCATCTGTCTTACTAAGTGTTAACACGATGACAAGCATACCATCCTCAGATAGTTGTTTACGATCACGTAATACAATTCCTTCAACTTCACCAATGCCAATACCATCAACATACGTATCACCAGATGGGATTTTTCGTGTTTGCCTAGCTTTCGAATTTTCGATATCAACAACATCCCCATTTTTCATAATAAAGGTATGTCCTCTTTTGACACCGACCGATTCTGCTAACAAACGGTGTTGATGGAGCATTCGAAATTCTCCATGAATGGGAATAAAAAACTTTGGTTTCATAAGTGTTAGCATAAGCTTTAAATCCTCTTGATAACCATGTCCTGAAACATGCATGCCTGTGTTACTGGATGATCCATAAATTACTTTAGCACCAAGCTGAAATAAATTATCAACTATTCGCGAAACACCTTTTTCATTACCTGGTATTGGAGAGGCAGCTAAAATAACCGTATCGTCTGGTAAAATTTTTACTTCACGATGATTGCCACTAGCTAAACGGGAAAGTGCAGCCAATGGCTCTCCCTGACTCCCTGTGCATAATACAACAACTTCTTCTGGAGGGAGATACTTCACTTCACGAGCATCAAGTAACAAATCATCAGGCATCGCTAAATAACCGCGCTCTAAGGCGACATCTACAACGTTCACCATACTGCGACCTAATAACGCTAGTTTACGATTTGTTGCGATAGTGGCGTCTACAATTTGTTGAATTCGATTTACATTGGAAGCAAAGGTGGAGATGATTATTTTGCGTTCGGCATGAAGAAAAGCTTCTTCGATATGGTGACCTACAAGTTTTTCCGACGGTGTTAATCCAGGTCGTTCTGCATTTGTACTTTCAGATATTAATAATAAAACACCTTCAGATCCAATAGCTGCCATCTTGTGTATGTCGGCAAACTGATTATTTACGGGTGTTAAATCAAACTTGAAGTCCCCAGTGTGCACTACATTTCCTTCAGGTGTTTGAAAAACGATACCTAAGCAGTCAGGAATACTATGGTTTGTTCTGAAGAAACTAACATCAATCTGTCCGAAATGTAACGAGGAGTCGGAGCGAATCTCTATTAAGTCAGTCTCTCTTAAAAGCTTATGCTCCTTTAGTTTTAACTCAATTAACCCTAATGTAAATCTGGTAGCGTAAATGGGAACATTAATTTTCTTTAAAAGGTATGGAATGCCACCAATATGATCTTCATGCCCGTGTGTTACAATCAAACCTTTAATTTTTGCTTTGTTCTCTTGTAAGTATGTGATATCAGGGATAATCAAATCGATGCCGAGTAGGCTTTCATCTGGAAACTTTGCTCCACAATCGACAATAAGTAAATCATTTCCGTATTGTATAACATACATATTTTTTCCAATTTCATTAATGCCACCAAGTGCAAAAATAGATAGTGCTTGATTTGTTGCGTTCAATTTTATTACCTCCGTTTAAGCGTATTCCGATAAGTTTTATTATTGCTCAGGTTTTCAATCTTATACTTTTACGGACCTTTAAAGAGTTACGAAATGAGCAGGGAATGACAAAAACAGCTATTGGATATGATAAGTGCATTAATGGAGGAGTTGTTTGACAATGAAGGAATTTAAAATAACCTATTTCTTTGATGAAATTCATTATGTTAGGCGTTTTATTCATATTGAGTCACAAGAAAAAGCACAACAATTGGTTAAAAGTGAACGCGATCAATATATTGCTTTTACAGATAGCAGAGGAATATATCATGAATTGCATACAAGAAATGTTCGGGTTGTTCAAGTTTCCGAATATCATCGGGTCGATAAAACGAAGGACACATAATCTTTATGCGTTTACACACATTAACGATAAAGGAGTGTGACAACATGAATAAAGAAAATGTACCACCTGAGAAAAGAATGTTTATGAATTTATCAAGTAAAGACAAGCCCGATATGGTTGATTCGGATACCATTAGTATTTTTGATTTGCATGAAGATATGCAAACAGTCGATATCATTCCAATTGAAGAGCTCAATAAAAGGGTGAAAAGAGAAGGCGATGAATTGATTGAAATGCGGCCAGATGAATTATAGAAAGGGAGAATGTGTTTTTGTCATTCAAATGAAGAACTAAGTGAAATCCAACATAAATGTCAGCGAAGTTTAACATAAAAATAGCAAAAACGAAAACTGGACTTAAACCGTCCAGTTTTCATTTTTTTAGATAGCATATGTGTTGGACGACTCATCCTACTTCCCCATTGTAAGGGCAATTTTTTTATCAAAAATAAAAAATTAAAAAGAAAAATATGATTTTTAATAAAGTCACAATTAAATAATTTTAATACAGAAATCGTTATTAAAAACTATAATTATAAAAATGTAAAAACAATCAATTTATATAATATCAACTTTTGTAAAATTTAATATTTTGCTGAATAAGTAGTAATTTAGCCTTTTTAATTTTCTCAAAAAAAAGATATAGGAAGAAAAAATAAGATTCTTATGTGCTTTTAAAATAATATATAGTTCAGATAATTGCAGAAGAAAAAATAAATGCAAAAAAATTTAAGGAAGGGGTCGAAGAAAAAAAGAAATAAATAAATTTAAAAAAACTGCAATTTTTGCTCTGCTACAGCATTTGTAACACCAGCAATAGTAACTCTAATTAACGCGAAAGCCACTATGCATACTCAATGCGGATATTTGAAGTGAAAACAGACCTTCACATGAGAATAGACGGTGAAAAGGTAACTGGCCAATGGTATGGCAGAACGCTTCGTTTAGTCAAATACAGAAGACGATAAAGAATTTTATATAAGTACAGTACCGGATGAGCCTATAGTAAAAAAATCGGCAACATATGACATCTATGATTTAACAGACGCAGATCAAGGAGTTGATGTTCATAAAAAGTTAAAATCGGGCGGAAAATTGTCAATTCACAATTGTGATCGTACAACTACTGTCCCTACTTCAGACTACTATAGGGAATCGATTTATGAAGAGGTGGTAGCTCAATTGATGTCATTTAATCAATTACTGATCAAAAGAAAATCTTCTCTATATGGAGCGAACCAGTTGCTGACAAAACAACAGTATCAGCAACCACACCAACAGAATCAGTTACTGTTACAACAAAATTACTTATTGTTAGAGCAAAATCAGTTATTAACACAACAAAACCAATTGTTGTCGCAACAAAATCAGTTGTTGGTTCAACAACGTAATCCTTCACCAATCCACCAACATCAGTTGCTGGCTCAAAGGCGGGTGTATCTGCCGTTGCAACTAGAACAGGTGTCGATACAAAAGAACTGGTTGTTGGCACAACAACAGTATCAGTTGGTGAACGAATGGAAATATTTGCGGAGCGAGCGGTATCAAATACTGATTTAACCCAAGAATCAGGTACCGATTCAATGCTGCTATATATATGTAATTAGTATCTACAGTAAAAGTACTTTAGAAGGGCTTTGAATTTAAATTAAATAAATTGGAAATGATCTCAATAATATAGTTGTTGGTGTTTAGCTGATACAAAATTTCAATAAAGTAAGTGAGATTGATAAGACGCTCCATTCAATAAATATTTGCCTTTAGTAATATTGTAATAAACTATTATCAATATGTTTTACATAAAGACAAAGTCTATAATGGCTTTGTTTTTATGTTTTTTAAGAAATTTTAGTATCATAGTGTTTTAATTTTAAATTTTAATATTTAGATAAAATAAAAAGGAGCTGATAGATTATGGAAAGATTTTTAGATCGCCCAGAAAAAATACTGATTTATCTTTATTGTAAAAGCGGACAAACGAAGATTGATGAGTTGGCAGAACATTTACAAGTTGGACGATCAACTATAGAAAAAGAACTTCATTTTTTAATGGAGACATTAAGTAACACAAGATTTTTTATAAAATCTGGGGAAGTCCATTTAGAAATAATTTCTCCTTCACTAATAGATGATGCACTGAAGTTACTATATAAAGATAATGTGTTTTTTAAAATAATAACAATAATTTTCGAAAAAAATATATATTCTATAAGTGAGATTACAAATATCCTGAATATGAGTAAATCTACAGTGTACCGTAAATTTAAAGTCATAAAAGAATGGCTACACGAATATAAAATAAAATTAGTTACTACTCCAGTGCTAACAATTCAAGGTGATGAAAAAAATATTAGAAATTTAATGCAACAATTTTATGATTTTTATCTATCTCGTTCTTTATCGGAAATAAGATTCTTTAACAAGGAGCTCTTTGTGAAGAAAATTGACGAAATTTGTATTTTGAATAGTTTCAATTTGACACCACAAGGTCTACGAAAATTGTCAATTTCCATGGAAATTTTGCATATAAGGAGTCGACTTGCAAGGTATATTCAATATGAAAATTTCCCAACTGAAGAAAATTCTCTTTATATAAATATTACTAAAAAGCTACAATCGTTTTTTCCTACTTATATGGACAAAAACATTAAACAATGTGAGATTATTTATTATGCAACGAATTTATATAACTACTTAATACGCAAGAGAAAGCTAACAATAGGTGAAATTTATTCTTTAAAAGATACTAGTATGCGTTATAGTATGATTTTTGATTTTTTAGAATATATATCTGAAAAATTTTATTTTGATTTTTCTTCTGATATAAAACTCGTTGAAGGGTTAAGTAGATATACTGAACTCTACTATATTGATTTACGTTTAGGAACGAATAATAGGTTAAATGAGTTAAGCGGTTACATAAACATTTGTAAAAATCATCCTTTTTATTTTCTTGTAAAAGAAGCAGCATTAAAGTTATTTAAGCAATATAATTTTCTACCTGAAATTAAAGAAATTGATATATTTGCTCTTTACTATTTTCTCTCAATAAGCCAACTTAGAATAAAAAAGATACAATCTGTATCGATAGCTATAATAACTGAATCAGAATTTGAACAAGAAAGTATATCAGAATATTTAAAGTTTAAATATGGAACAAATATACAAATATACTCATTAAACCTATACGCTTTCAAAAAGAATATATTTTATCAAGAATATGATTTGTTAATAAATATGGAGAATAACAATAGTCTTTTCAAAGGCGTTGAAAGCCTAACGATCTCTCCTTTATTAAGTAACGCCGATAAAAGTAAACTTGATTATAAAATAAACGAACTTTTAAATAAAAAAATGACTAAATATACTGATCTAATAGTATTTTAACGTAATCTCGATATGCCATTTGCATTGGATTTATCCTAATGAATTTTAAAATTGCCTAACGCAATCTTAAGCAAGATGTAAAAGAGCAATTATCACCTATTTTCTGTTTACTCTAATAGCCTTGCAATCTACACGAACAATGAATTTAGTCTTTATTCAACTTTCTGTAGTAGTCAAATTTTTTGATTTTCAAATCTAAAAAACATGGAAAGTTCACGTTATGCATGTTTTAAAATACTATAAGGTGGATATACAATAAAGAAGTACACATAATCTATACACGTTTACACACATTAACGATAAAGGAGTGTGACAACATGAATAAAGAAAATGTGCCACCTGAGAAAAGAAAATTTATGAACTTAGCAAGTAAAGATAAGCCCGACATGGTTGATTCAGATACAATCAGTATTTTTGACTTGCATGAAGATATGCAAACGGTTGATCCCATTCCCGTTGAAGAGCTCAATAAAAGGGTGAAAAGAGAAGGCGATGAATTGATTGAAATGGAGCCTGATGAATTATAGAAAGGAATGAATTTGCTTGCAAAATAGGGATGAAGAGCAACTTACGGCGTCTGGTACGAATATTAATGATGTAAAACAGAAAAATGCAGAAGCAGGTTTATCCTATAATGAAGTGAAAGAGCTACTAGCTAAAACGGGTGGATATGGTACTGGCAAATATAGTGATACAGATAGTGAAGAAGTGAAGGCGCAAAATAATCAATCAATGCGTAATATGTGATAGTGTAGGGAGTGCGAAATTTAGCCTGTATTTCGTGCTCCTTTTGTTGTACAGTACAACCATCGTAGAAAGGAGTGTAATTATATGCTATATGAAGAAAAATGTTGTCCTATATGTGGGAAAGAAAATCAATGTGGTGTTGCAGAAGGCCAGGAGGAATGCTGGTGTATGGATGAAAAATTTCCTGAAGATATAATAGGAGCAGTCTCTAACGAACCTAAAAAGTGCATTTGCCAAAAATGTTTACATACATATAAAAACATATAGCTTTCTCTGTTTCATTATCTTGGTATTTGATGGTACAAATGTCTATCGCACAACAACCTACCTGGCATACATTACTCTGAAAGGAGTGTGTCTAATGACTAAACCAATTCCACTTAGTAATGTAACCCAGGCATATTTAGAGGAAAACAAAAGAATAATCAATAAGATGATGCAAGGTATGACCTATGTAACCATAACATGTAGCATATCGGAAAACTTCATTAAACAAATAATTCCACATCAAATTGCGGCTATTAGAATGTCAGAAAATGTATTGCAATATACAACGAATATTGCCGTTCAAAATTTCGCATTAGAAGTTATACAAACTCATACTGAAATAGTCGAGAGTCTAGAAGCAATACAAAACAGATGCTGTATCGTACAAAATACAGAATATGAATTATATGAATATATGTGTACATTTAAAGAAATTGCTGAAACAATGTTCCAAGCATTGTGCTCACCACCAACTTCTAATAGTATCAATGTAAATTATATTCAAGATATGATTGTTCATCATCAAGCAGGTGTACGATTAGTACAAAACGTTCAAAGATTCTGCATATGCCAAGAGTTAATTCCAATTCTTCAATGTATGATTCAAACATTATGTTGTCAACTTGAAGAAATGCAAAAATTACTTGATGCGCTACAAGATTGTGATTGTTAAAAATAAAACGCTAAAATTGTTCGCAATTTTAGCGTTTTATTTTTTGATAATAGAATTAATTGAAATGTATTAAAACATCAATGTGTTTGATTTTTGCTCCGAGTGGACGCGTTCCACGGGCTTGGCTTCAATCTCCTTACGGGGATTGAATCTCAAGTTGGTTTCCGTTCCAGGCACTCTATTTCCGCCGATATGGCTCCAACTAATTTTTCGCTCGTGCTGTTCCTGCAGGAGTGTCGTGCATTCCACTCCAACCAACTAATATTCTTCACATTGATAAGTAGATGGACTTTACTTGTAGCATGTATGGATGTAATGAGGATAAATCTACGAGACCGTTGATGTCCGCTATGGCGGTTGCTTTCCGCGGACACACCGTAAGCCGCAACCCTCGCTAACACGAGGACTGCTGGGTCTTACGTTGCGTGCTGTTCCTACATGAGTAACCGCCTTCGCTACCAGCAACTAGTAACCCTACTTAATATTTCGCTCTAACTCACAAAAAATATAACAGTAAAGATTTGCCTATCTCACTTTTTAACGTAGTTTCTCAAAGTTTGAAAAATTATGAGAGATTGAAGGATTTATATTGGTTTCTAAGTATCTGTAATTTAAATGCCAACTGCATCCTTAGCTTCGAAGGACGATGCGCACATAAAAGTGACTGTTCGCTTGTCGCTATCATATAGGCACCATTCACGGTGATCAACTACAGAGCCCACATTGATGCGATATTGCTTTGCTTGCAACTCAATTGGTTGACCGAAATGAATACGAATCGGCAACTTTTTATTTTGACGATAGATTCCTGATTCGTGGCTATGTCCGAAAAAAAGAAGCTGCTTATCGATTGAAGGAAACTTAGGCTGCCATGAAATACTCCATTGAAATTGGTGTCCATGGATAAGCATTGCACCTTCAATGTCCATTGTTTCAGGCATTGTAATAAAGCGTTCAATTCCTGTAACGTGCGTAATACGTTCTTCTTGATTGCCTCGAATAGACGGGAATGTCAGTAGTTTTTCGAAATCATTATTTATAATAGCGGCCTTTTGCAAAGACAAGCCTGATATCGTTTTTGCTTTTTTCTTACTTACTGTACATTCATATAAATCGCCTAATCCTATTATTTCAGCATCTTTTGCTGTTTGTTGTATTTGAGCTAATACTGCCTTTGTATCATCAATATTAGAATGTAAATCTCCTAAAAGTGCATACAGCATAATAATCATGCCTTTCATTTTCAAAATAATTTTACAAGTATCATACACCTAACAGAATTTGATAGAAAAGTAATATGTATCAGAATATTTTGTGACACAACTTACATATTTTGAATGTGTGGGAAAATTGCTAACAAATAAGTTGCTTGATAAAATAGTTTATGTAATCTAAATTTTCTGAATAATGTTAGCGGATTCCTATTTTAAAGCTTTTAAATTGTTTTAGCAGACATATTTCATCTCTGTATGTGGAGTAGCTATTGACTAGCTCAAAACGCTAATTCGCTGAGGAGTAAGTAACAACTAAAAATGAGGGGGTATATGATGACGATAATTATGACGGATATTTTACAAAAATGCGCTACACAGCAACCTGATGCGATTGCAACGATTTATGAAGGTGAAAAGGTAACTTATAGCGAGTTTTATAAGTATGCAGAAAAGTTTGCAGCATATTTACAAGAACAGGGCTATGAGAAAAATGATGTCATTGCGCTATATACACTAAATTCCGATATGTTTTTAATTGCTTACATCGGTATCCAACTAGCCGGTTATGTTGTGATGCCTATCAATACAAAACTTGCAGCACGAGAGGTTGACTTTATCGTTAATCATTCAGAAGCAAAAGGACTCATATATGACGAGAGAATAGAAGAAGTACTAGCTGATATTCCGTATAAATTTCAACATGTAATCGGCTTAAAAGAAATGAAAGAGGTTATCGAAAACTATAAAGGGCAAAGAAAGAGTATACAATTACAAGCTAATGATACGGCTGTCGTAATGTATACGTCTGGTACTACAGGGAAGCCAAAAGGGGTAATGCTGACGCATCAAAATATTGCTTCGACAGCAGATATTTGGTCAGCATCTATGAATATGACGAATGAGGACAGCATGTTTATTTGTACACCATTGTTTCATTGTGCAGGACTCCATGTATTTGCGATGCCAATGTTCTATAAAGGTGGTACGGTAATTATAGAGGAAAGTTTTTCACCAAAGAACACGTTAGAACAGCTTGTGAAAACACAGGCCACTATTTTCTTTGGTGTACCCTCCATGTATACGATGATATTAAATACACCTGAATTTAAGGATCATTCCTTTATGAATTTACGTTTATTATGTTATGGTGCAGCACCAATGCCATATGAACTTGTGAAGCAAGTTAAAGAAGCTTTGCCGAATGTAAAAGTTCAAAACTTATATGGTCAAACAGAAAATTCACCTGCTGCTACCTCTCTTTTAGATGCAGATGCATTGTCAAAGATTGGCTCAGTCGGAAAACCGTTGGCACAGACAGAAGTACGTGTTGTAGATAGCTATGGAGAAGCAGTGCCAGCAGGAGAAGTTGGTGAAATTTGCGTTAGAGGACCCCAGGTAATGAAAGGTTATTTGCGCAATGATGAAGAGACAGCCCGAGCTATTCAAGATGGTTGGCTTTATTCAGGAGATTTAGGGCGGTTTGATGAAGAAGGCTACTTATATATAGTCGATCGTAAAAAGGACATGATTATTCGCGGTGGGGAAAATATTTATCCAATTGAGATTGAGGAAGTATTATACCAATTGCCAGAAATTTTAGAGGCAGCAGTTGTTGGCTTACCACATGAGGTGTACGGTGAAGTACCAAAAGCGTTTGTCGTATTAAAAGAAGGGAAGCTGTTAGATGAAGAGTCTATTTTAGCCTATTGTCGTTCACAGCTTGCAAAATATAAAGTGCCTTATGAAATAGAATTTTTAGCACAGTTACCACGTAATGCATCAGGAAAGGTGTTAAAACATACGCTTCGACCTAAAATAGCAACATCTTAAAAGTATAAGATTTTGTCAATACATTGAAAAGTAGCAGGATAAAATATGAACACCTATTAAATTAGCGTATAATAAAGCTACGACAAATTGTAAAAATAGAATAGAAGATTATATATTTCTTCGAATGAGATAGGAGCGGAATTTGTCTTGTGGAGTGATTATAAACGCCTTTTAATAGTAAGTATTATGATTATCATGCTACTTTCTGGTTGTAATCAATTAACACAGCAGAGTCGACCAAAGAATCAATTAACTGTTTTGACGGTAGAATTTAATAGTGGTGCACCAATTCCAAGTCTCTATATAACAATGACAGATACGGAGACCGGTAGGAAAATTGAAGAAGCAGTGGGCTCTGAAGAGGGTGAAGCTACTTTTTCAAACCTTGTAGAGGGCAGAGAATATACGATTACCGCAACAACGTTAAGTAGCAAGGATGATAATGGCTATACGACAATTGAAAAATTTACGTATGATGTGACAAAGCCGTATTATCGACTGCCAACGCATTCCTCAAGAGCAGAGCAAGAGCTTGCTGTTCCAGTAATCATGCAGAAACCAGAGCTTCCTCAAGGTTGTGAAATTACGGCACTAACAGCTGTTTTAAATTATTACGGCATGGATGTTACAAAGCTTGAAATGGCGGATAACTATTTGCCTAAACAAAATATATATACATCTGGCGGTCAACGCTACGGGCCGAACCCAGCGCTTGCGTATGCAGGAAATCCACGGGATAAGGCAAATGGTATGTACGTCTTTGCAGCGCCTATTGTCAAAGCTGCGGAAGCCGCTATTGCAGATAAGCAGGCCAACCTTCGTGTAACCGATATGAGCGGTGCCTCTCAAAGTGAAATGTTAGACCTTGTAGAAGAGGGAGTTCCGGTTGTCGTTTGGGTTACACTTGATTTATCGACACCTAAAACAACTGCAAATAAAGGCTGGATTTATGAAGGTGAAACGGTGAAGCACGCTGCATACTTAAACTTACATGCCGTAGTATTAACTGGTCATTCAGATCAGCAAGTTGTCGTCATGGACCCATTACAGGGGAATGTTTCATATAATGTAGACGAATTTTTCAAGAGCTATCAGGAGCTAAATATGCAAGCGGTAGCGGTTCATAAATAATAAATTTCGCAAGAGAAGCTATTGGAGCGCAGTTTTGACAGCAGTAAAATATGTTACACTAATAAAAAAAGCTAAAGTGAGTTGAGTAGAATGGCCATTGAGCACGCTTTTTTACCAGTTTTATTGGGCGATGAAATGAATGCTTACGGTATGGCGCGAGCATTTTACGAGTCCTATGGCGTTAAACCACTTGCATTAAATCATACGAATATGGAAAAAATTCAACAAAGCGATTTATTAACTTTTCGTGAAGTACCAAGATTGCATATTGAAGAGCGCTTTGTTGTTGCTTTAAAAGCTATCGCAGAGGAATTTTCAGAAAAGAAATTATTACTTTTAGCTTGTGATGAATTTTATGTAAAGAAAATTGTGCAGCACAAAGATGAATTATCGAGTTTTTTTGTTATTCCATATGTCGATGAACCACTTGCCAATCAATTATTAAAGCGTGAAAGTATGTATCAGCTTTGTGCAAAGTATGGCTTCCATTATCCTGAAATGCATGTGTGTACTGTAAATGACTACGAGCAATTAACGATGCCATTTGAATATCCTGTTATCATTAAGCCTATGAATATGACAAAGTACGCAAGTTGTATTTTCCCAGGTAAGAAAAAGGTATATACTGCACATAATGAAGATGAAAAAGATGCTATTTTTCACGCAATATATAAGGAATCTGCTTACCGTGATGATTTAATGGTGCAACAATATATTCCAGGTGAAGATGCCCATATGCGTGTTGTAAATGCTTATGTTGGACAAGATCACAAAGTCAAGCTACTATCTGTAGGGAACCCGATTTTAGAGGAGCATTCACCAGACGGTATTGGACGCTATGTCGCTATTATGACGACTTATGACAAGGAACTAATGGATTGTGTTAAAACGTTTCTGGAGGCGCTACAATTTAAAGGCTTTGCTACATTTGATATGAAATATGATGAACGTGATGGACTGTACAAATTATTAAGTATGGAATTACATAATGAACTATCGAATTATTATGTGACAGCAAGCGGCTATAATTTAATGCAGTATGTAGCGGATGATTTTATTCGGGGAAGTAAACAGCAGCTAACATATGTGCAAAACAAGCACCTTTGGACGATTGTGCCTAATGGTGTATTATTTAAATACGTATTAAATGAACAACTTGTAATTGAAGCTAAAAGTTTGATTCGACAAGGCTTAGCAACGGATTCTATTTTTAATTATAAAGATATGAATGCGAAGCGTTGGTTGAATGTAACGCTTGATAATTTAAGCTTCTATCGCAAGTATAAGAAATATTTTAACAACAAAGGTCTGTCTAACTCATGAAAAAACAAACTTTAGGTATAATTGGTGGCGTCGGTCCACTGGCAACAATGTTTATCGGCGAAATGATTGTAAGACGTACAAAGGCAACAAAAGATCAGGACCATGTACATACCATTATTGATAATGATACAAATATTCCTGATCGAACGGCTTTTATATTAGATAAAACAAAAGAAAACCCTGTTCCAGTATTAATAGAGGATGCAAAAAAACTAGCCGCTGTTGGAGCAAATTTGATTGCCATTCCGTGTAATACGGCACATACGTTTTATGATGAAATAGCACAAGGCTCTCCAATTCCTGTGTTACACATGATTCGTGAAACGGCGAAGCGTGCTAATGATCTAGGGGCAAAACGTGTTGGTATTTTAGCGACAACAGGTACGTTAACGTCACGCATGTATCAAGATGCATTAGAGGAGTTTGGTATTATACCAGTAATACCAGATGATCAAATGAAAGAAAAAGTGATGGCGATTATTTACGATTATGTGAAGGCTGGTAAGGATGTCACACAAGAAGATTGGCAGCCTATCGAAGAAGCAATGCTAGCCTTGAATTGTGATCGTATCGTACTAGGCTGTACAGAGTTATCAATCGTCAATCGAGACTTAAAATTAAGTGACAAATATATAGATTCATTAATCGTTTTAGCTGAATGTGCTATTTTAGCATGCGGCTATGAATTAGTGGAGTAACATTTGGCTCACCTATTGTAAAAGGTGAGCTTTTTCAATACACGTCTAAAAAATTAATGAGTATTGCACAATATATAGAAGGAAAATGCTTGTGCACAGCTAGTGTGTTAAACTAATGTCAAGCAGGATAATAAGGTGGGAATTAACATGTCAGTAATAAATTTATTAAAAGAAGAATTACAAGCAAAATGGAACTTTGAAGAACCAATGAAAATTCAAGAAGAAATGATTCCAGCAATGCTTGAAGGCAAAGATATTGTAGCAGAATCACCAACAGGCTCGGGGAAAACATTGGCCTATGTGTTGCCTTTACTTAATAAAGTAAATGGATCGAAAAAGCAAACACAAGGTCTGATTGTTGCGCCATCTCAGGAATTAGCAATGCAAATCGTCGAAGTAATTCGTGAATGGATAGCGGGTACTGATGTTACCGTACAACAACTTATTGGTGGTGCAAACTCTGCACGACAAATTGAAAAGCTAAAGAAAAAGCCAACAATCGTAGTTGGTACACCAGGTCGCTTAAATGAATTAGTGCGTTCAGGTAAATTAAAGCTAAAAGAAATTGAAACAGTTATTTTAGACGAGTGTGATCAGCTACTAAGCCGCGAGTATCGCGTTGTGGTGAAATCCTTTATCGAAGGGTCAGCGTTTGGTCGCCAAGTAGTTGTTGTTTCTGCCACAATTACTGAGGAAATTGAATTAGTCGCAAGCCGTATGATGTTTGAGCCATTACGCTTTAAAATTAAACCTGAGGATATGGTGAAGTTTGGTAAAGTTGTGCATTCGTTCTTGAAAGTAGAAGAACGTGATAAAACAGACTTCCTACGTAGACTATCACATACAGAAGGTTTACGTGCCCTTGCTTTCGTCAATAATATTGATCAATTGCTAATGAAAGAAACCAAGCTACAATATCGTTCAGCACCAATTGTGACATTACATTCTGACATGAAAAAGGAAGAACGTAAAAAAGCTTTAGATGCATTCCGTAAAGGAGATGCACGTGTTTTAATTGCCACAGATATTGCAGCGCGTGGTTTAGATATTGCCGGTTTAACACATGTTATTCATGTCGATGTTCCACGTACAATTGAACAGTATTTGCATCGTTCTGGCCGTACTGGTCGTGCAGGTGCAGATGGTGAAGTACTAACATTGTTATCATACCATGATGAAAAAACGTATAAAAAGTGGACACGTGAAATTCCAGGCAAACCAGTGCAGAAGGTATGGCATGATGGCAAGCTCGTAGAAGGTAATTCAAAAACAATTGGACAAAAGCGAGGGAACTAATATGACATTTGAAGAAAAATTACAGGCATATGCAGAACTAGCGGTTAAGGTTGGTGTCAATATTCAACAAGGGCAATACTTATTAGTGAATACATCGGTGGAAGCTTTAGACTTTGCTCGTCTAGTGGTGAAGGAGGCATACAAAGCTGGAGCTGGTCGTGTTCATGTTAATTTTTCAGATGATGAAATGGATCGTGCTTATTTCGAGCATGCGTCTGATGAGGAATTTAATCGTTTTCCAGATTGGGTTGTTAAAATGCGTGATGAGCTAATCGAACGCAAAGGGGCATTATTATGGATAGATGCTGCAGATCCAGATAAATTAACTGGTATTCCAGCAGACCGTTTAGCAACACATCAAAAGGTATCAGGCGCAGCATTGAAAAACTATCGTAATGCAGTCATGAAGGATTTAATTGCATGGTCCATCGTAGCAGTACCTTCACAAAAGTGGGCAGGAAAAGTATTCCCGAATTTAGAAGTTGAAAAACAAGTACCAGCTCTTTGGGAAGCCATCTTTAAAACGGTGCATATTGGTGAGGGGAACGCTGTTGAAAACTGGCGTACACATGTTGCCAATTTAGAATCTCGCGCTACATTACTGAACAATAAAAAGTATGCAAAGCTTCATTATACTGCACCAGGTACTGACTTAACGATCGCGTTAGCACCTCAGCATAAATGGCTTACAGGTGGCAGTAAAACTCCTGATGATACTATTTTCATCGCTAATATGCCGACGGAGGAAGTTTATACGTTGCCAATGAAGCAAGGCGTAAATGGCTATGTTAGCAATACTAAGCCATTAGTTTACCAAGGCAATATTATTGACGGCTTTAAGCTTACATTTGAAGAAGGAAAAATTATTGAAGCGAAAGCACAAGTAGGGCAAGACCTTTTACAAGAGTTAATTGCAGTCGACGAGGGTTCTTGTTATTTAGGAGAGGTAGCACTTGTTCCACATGAGTCCCCAATCTCAGCTTCAGAGATACTGTATTTCAATACATTATTCGATGAGAATGCATCAAACCATTTAGCTATCGGCGAAGCTTATCCAACTTGTTTAGAAGGTGGAAGAGATTTAGAAAATGGACAACTGGAAGCGTTAGGGGCGAATATTTCAGTTACACATGAGGACTTTATGATTGGTAGCGGTGATATGGATATTGACGGTATTTTACCAGATGGTACTGTGGAGCCGATTTTCCGTAAGGGTAGCTGGGCTTTTTAATAGACTAACGTAAATAAATGTGAGGTGAGCAGATGAAACGACTATTGAGCCTAGTAAGTATAACGGTGCTTTCGTTGACACTTGGTGTTTCATCTGCTTTTGCACGCGCTGAAAATTATGTTTCACTTGGCGATTCATTGGCAGCTGGTCAAACACCGTATCGGGAAATTGATGCAGGCTATAGTGATTTTATCGCGATGCGTTTAGGAAAGATGGGACAACTGAGTCACTATACAAAAGAACTCGCTTTCCCAGGCTTCACAACAACGGACGTTTTAGAGCGAGTAAAATCAGAAGAGGCAAGTGAGGTATTAGCAAACGCAACACTTATTACAATTTCAGCAGGTGCCAATGATTTACTACGTCTTGTGCAGGTCAACCCAACGGCTGGTACATTAGCGTTTTCGCAGCTTCAGGTAGACTATGCTTTAAATATAGCCCGAAAAAATATGGAGGATATGTTAGCAGAGTTAAAATTACGTGCACCCAATGCGAAAGTGTACGTCATGGGTTATTATTTTGCCTATCCAAATGTGCATGCAACACAAAAAGAGGGAACGAATGCACAGCTCATGAAGTTAAATACGATTTTAAAGCAACAAGCTGAGCGGGCAGGGATGACTTACATTAATGTCTACGATGCTTTTGGATTGCAAGCTACTCAGTTCTTGCCAAATATTGTCGATGTCCATCCTAATTTTGAAGGTTATCGTCAAATGGCGAATGCCTTTTTAAACTCTTATAGTGGTAGTGATATGTTTGCAATCTCTACAACAGAATTACCACAGCCTAATCCAATGACATTTCAGGAGATATTAGAGAAACAGGCAGAGTCAAAGGGAAATTCCGTAGAAGCGAAACAGGAGAAAGTTTCAACTGTCAGGAACATTCAGGGCTTTATTGGCTATGCTACTTTCATAGAAAAAGCCAGAGCCAATCAGCGCTTAAAACTACAACGAATTTAGGGAATGAAAGATACAAAAAGCTGTAAAGTAAAAAAGTATGCTAAGTAAATGAACTGCCTCCTAATTAGGAGCAATTCAAGTAACTTAGCATGCTTTTTTATTACATAAAGTGCCAGGCACCGAAACAATTTTGAATTTTATGGGTGTTTTATGGGTGACAGGCACCAAAACAATTCTGAATTTTGTTAGTAGGGCGTTTCTAATATCCAAGTAAAAATCCACGAAGACTCCAGCGGGAACAGCACATGTTGTAAGACGCAACAGTCCGCGCGACAGCAAGGGTTGCGGCTTACACTGTGCCCGCGGAAAGCGAATTGGATTTTTACGGAATAGAAGGCTGAAATATTGTTAGGTACCCGTGCCAAGTGCTGTAACGAGTAACTGTAACGGGTGTCAGGCACAAAAACAATTCTGAATTTTTTTTTAGTAGGGTGTTTCTAATATCCAAGTAAAAATCCACGAAGACTCCAGCGGGAACAGCACACGTTGTAAGACGCAACAATTCGCGCGACAGCGAGGGTTGCGGCTTACACTGTGCCCGCGGAAAGCGAAGTGGATTTTTACGGAATAGAAGGCTGAAATATTGTTAGATACCCGTGCCAAGTGCTGTAACGAGTGTCAGGCACCGAAACAATTCTGAATTTTTTTTTAGTAGGGCGTTTCTAATATCCAAGTAAAAATCCACGAAGACTCCAGCGGGAACAGCACATGTTGTAAGAAGCAACAGTCCGCGCGACAGCGAGGGTTGCGGCTTACACTGTGCCCGCGGAAAGCGAAGTGGATTTTTACGAAATAGAAGGCTGAAATATTGTTAGATACCCGTGCCAAGTGCTGTAACGAGTAACTGTAACGGGTGACAGGCACCAAAACAATTCTGAATTTTTTTTTAGTAGGGCGTTTCTAATATCCAAGTAAAAATCCACGAAGACTCCAGCGGGAACAGCACACGTTGTAAGACGCAACAATCCGTGCGACAGCGAGGGTTGCGGCTTACACTGTGCCCGCGGAAAGCGAAGTGGATTTTTACGGAATAGAAGGCTGAAATATTGTTAGGTACCCGTGCCAAGTGCTGTAACGAGTAACTGTAACGAGTGACAGGCACCGAAACAATTCTGAATTTTATGGGTGTCAGGCACCGAAACAAGGCACCGAAACAGACAGGCACCGAAACAATTGAGGATTCTTCCAAATAAAAGAAGTTCTCTTAAAGTAAGAATATAGTTAAATGCATGATAAAATAAAAGAAAAAGACAGGAGGCGCAAATACAATGAAATTATTCCATACAGCCGATTGGCATTTAGGCAAGCTTGTACAAGGGATGTATATGACTGAGGATCAACACTATATTTTACAACAATTTATGCAAGCCATTGATAAAGAAAAACCAGATGCAATTATTGTAGCAGGAGATTTATATGATCGCTCAATGCCACCTGTAGAGGCTGTTAATTTATTGAATGATGTTTTAGCAGAAATTGTACTGGAAAAGAAAATTCCTGTGTTAGCGGTCGCAGGAAATCATGATAGTGCAGGTCGATTGAATTTTGGTAGTCGTGTAATGCGTGATAGTGGATTACATATAGTAGGTCAGTTCACAAAAGAACATGCACCTATTGTTCTAACTGACGAATTTGGTGAGGTTCATTTTCATCTTGTACCGTTTGCAGAGCCAGCTTCAGTCCGTACTATGTTAGAAGATGATACGATTCAATCACATCAAGATGCAATGCAAAAAATTATCGCACATATCAAACAAACGATGGATACAACAAAGCGTAATGTTTTTATTGGACATGCCTTTGTGACGAAATATGGCTATGAGGAAGAGAACACGAGTGACTCAGAGCGTCCACTATCTATCGGTGGGTCTGATTGTGTGGATGCAACGCTATTTAAACATTTCAACTATACGGCACTGGGTCATCTCCATAAAGCCCATTTTGTATTGAATGAATCGATTCGATATGCGGGTTCTCCTTTAAAATATTCGTTGTCTGAACATTTACATGAAAAAGGCTTTCTAATTGTAGAACTAGATGCAAGTGGAAACGTAGAAGTCACTAAACAAAAACTTGTGCCAAGACGTGATCTACGAGTGGTAGAGGGCTCGATGGACGATTTATTAAAACTACCGCCAAGTGATGATTATGTTTTCGTACGTTTAACAGACACCACACCTGTTGCTTCACCGATGGAGCGAATTCGAACAGTATTTCCACATGCGATGCATATTGAACGAAAAGCGTCACGAATGCAAGAAGACCATGAAATACAAGCAATTGAAATGGAAAAAGTAGAGGACATTGATTTATTCCGAGGATTTTATGCTGATATTTTGGGTGAACAGCCTGACTCAGAAACTGAGCGTTTATTTATAAATATGCTACAGGAATTATTAGAAGAGGAACGGGAGGCAGTTCGATGAAACCACTCAAGTTAACTATTACTGCTTTCGGTCCTTACAAACATACAGAGATTATTGATTTCCAACAGCTTGGTGATTATCGATTATTTGCTATATCAGGAAAAACAGGTGCTGGTAAAACGACAATTTTTGATGCCATTTGTTATGCACTTTATGGATCAGGAAGTGGCGAAGATCGTCAGGATACAGCGATGCTTCGAAGCGGTTTTGCTGCAGATGATGTTTATACTTCAGTAGAATTGATTTTTGAAATGAGAGGTAAAGTTTATCAAATTGTACGTCAGCCGGGCCATGTTAAAGCAAAAAACAAAAGTGTTACAGGAAAAAAAGTTGAATTAGCAGAAATGAAGGATGGTAAATTTGACTTTAGTATTGTAGAAAAGCAGCAAACAAATGAAGTAGATAAAAAGTTACTAGAAATTATTGGGCTGACAAAAGATCAATTTAGTCAAATTGTAATGTTGCCACAAGGCGAGTTTCGCAAACTTTTAACTTCAGATTCTACCAATAAAGAAGTGATTTTACGTAAGATTTTTAAAACGGATCGTTTCAGTGCAATGACAAAAAAGCTAGATCTTAAAAGAAAAGAAGCAGAAATGGATTTAGAACGAGCCCAGCAATTAAAAGAGCATTTACTTGGGCAAATTGCAGGCGTTTTACCGCACAGATCATCAACACTGTTTACTTGTATAAGCAATAATACCGACAATATGCATCAGCTAAAAAATGCCCTTGAGGAGGAGCAATTCTTTTATAGTGCTAGTATCCGAGCGGAACAAATGCGCTATGAAGAAGCTTATGCAAATCATCAAAAAGAACAAGAATATTACAGTATGGCAAAGGCGCTCAATGAACAATTCAATCAACAGGCACAACGGCAAGCGCGTTTGCAATTGTTGATGCAACAACGAGAAAAGTATACAGCTATGGAACAGGAAATACAGTTAGCTGAGCAAGCAGAACGTCTCATTATGCTTGAACAACAATGTGTAGATTTACGGACAGAGCAAAATCGTAAAGAACAACTTTATCAGCAAGCTACAATGAATCATCAAAATGCAGTAGAACAGCTGAAGAAATCGCAACATTTGTATACAGAAGAAGAAGCAAAAGAGCCTGAGCGTCAGCAAATATTGCAACGCGAAATAGAGCTATTAGCATTGGTACCGAAATTTGAGGCATTTGAAAGTAATCAGCAACAATTAGAAATAACAGAACAGCTTGTTGAAAGTTCCAAGCGTGCAGTAGCTGATAATCTTGATATTTTAGAAAAAGAACAAATGCAAGTTCGACAATTAACAGCAACGATTGAGCAATATGAAAAACAGATGGAACCATATGCAGGCTATTTAGAACGGCTTCCCTTACTGAAAGAGCAAGTAACACTATTAGCTCAAATCGAAAAATATGAGCGAGCGATTGAAGTAGCTGAGCAAGCTGTTAATAATGCACATCAACAATACAAAGAAAGTAAGCAAGCACTGCAAACAAAAGAGCAGCAATGGATTTCCGGTCAGGCAAGCATATTAGCAGCTAAGTTAAAGGATGGAGATCCATGCCCTGTTTGCGGTAGCACAACACATCAACTAACACATAGAGAACCGTCAGAAGTAGTAGATGAAGCGGAGCTAGAATCTTTACGAGCGATGACCAATGCAATTGAGCGTAAATATTTGGAACAAGAGGCGACGTTAAAATCGACTAAAAAACTGCTTCAAGAGGCAATTGAACAAGTAGATGCTTATCATATTTCAGTAGCTGATCGATTAGAACTAACAACCTCTTTACACGCTATTGAACAACAAGTTACTGTATTAAAAATAGTGAATGACCAACTGTCTGTCGCGCGAGCTAAGCTAAAGGGGCAACAAGAAAAAAATGAACAGCTACAACAAAAACAATTACAATTAGAGCAACATTTTGCAGAGCAATCGAAAGAGTTAATAAAACAGCAAGCGATTATAGAAGAACAGCAAAAGCAAATACCAGAACACGTACAGTCATTACGAGCTTTAAAACAAACGATTGCAGATGTGGGATCTCGAAAAATGGCGTTACAGGCAGCTTGGAATGCAATACAACAAAACTTACAAGCGACTAAGGAAGCAACAAATAAAGCATCAATGGCAGAAGAACTAGCAAAAACAGCATATGAGGAATTGCTAAATAAACTCAATGACAAGCGTGAACAGTTTTTAGTAAGCATGAAAGATGTTGGTTTTGCAACCTATGAAGACTATGCTGCTGCAAAGCGTAGCGTTAGTCAAATTGATGATTTACGTAAAGAAAGTCGAGATTATACATTACAACTGCATTCCTTACAGCAACAAATTGAAGATGGAGCAAAGCATCTTGAAGGAAAAGAGAAACAAAATCTAGCAGTATTAGAGGAAAAGCTTGAGATGCTCCGTACCACATATGAGGAAGCATTTAAAACCTTACAACAGACGCAAAGCTATGCAAAGGCATGTGCGGACTTTATTGATAAAGTAGAGGAAACGGCAAAGGAAATCCGTGTCCTTGAAAAAGAAGCAGGTCGTGTAAAAGAGCTTTACACAGTGTTGAATGGTCAAAATCCGAAAAAACTTTCCTTTGAGCGTTATATTCAAATAAATTATTTAGATAAAATCACTGCGGCAGCTAATATTCGTTTAGTCCATTTATCGAATGGACAGTTTGAACTGCGTCGTTCAGATCGGTTAGAGAAACATGCGAAGCAAAGTGGGCTTGGGTTGGATGTCTATGATGCGTATACAGATCAATTAAGAGATGTCAAAACATTATCAGGTGGGGAGAAGTTTAATGCATCACTAAGTCTTGCATTAGGTATGGCCGATGTAATTCAAAGCTTCCAAGGCAATATTCGTATCGAAACAATGTTTATTGACGAGGGCTTCGGTTCATTGGATGAGGAAGCGTTAAATAAAGCAATTGATACGCTAATTGATTTACAAGACTCTGGAAGAATGATTGGTGTTATTTCACATGTGGCCGAGTTAAAGGCTGCTATGCCGGCAGTATTACACGTTGAAAAAACGTTGAGCGGACATAGTACAACCCATTTTGAAGTAAAATAAGTGCCAGTCACTCAAACAATTCTGAATTTTCATAGCACTGCCAGTAGGGTTAGACAAACAAAAGTGCCAGTCACTCAAACAATTTATGCATAACAAAGTAAAAACCCACGAAGTCTCCTGCGGCATACAGAATGCTGCGCCGCAGGAAAGCCAAGTGGGTTTTTACGTTATAGGAGCCTATTGGCTATTATTTTTTGTGTGTCGTTACGTTTGGTGTTGTTCCTTTTTTTGCTGCGACCACTTTTTTGACAATAGGAATAACGATGGGCGCTAATTTTATAGCAGTTTTAACTACCTTCGATACTTTCATGAATACGACAGCTCCTTAGTACAAAATTTTAACGAATAACGCGTACAGCTTGAACAATATTCCAAATGACAATGCCTAATGAAACGAGTAAATAAATACCAAAAGATACAAACCATATGATAATAAATGTATTCCCATTAGACGAAGGATCAAACGTGTTTAATGACATAGTAGAAAATACAAAGACGATAAAGAAAATGATACCAAAGACAAATGGTATTAAATGAGAAATAAGTGCTTTGATGGAGTGTCTCTTGACATCACTATCTTTAGACACAAAATAAACGATTAACGGAACGATAAATGGTGCAAAAAAAATACTGAGATAACTAAAGGCAGATAAAATTTTTTGATTCTCCATAGTAGTCCCTCCTTTTTAATTATTTACGCATAGAAAACTCGAAAGTTTCAAAAAAATTAATGTTGAAAAGGTTGTAATTACAAAAGTGTTTGCGTACAATGAGGGTGTTCAACAAAAAAATAAGATGTAACGACCACAAGGGGAGCTGATGATGTCAGCTGAGACTGGGCACGTAATGCCTTTACTCTTCGAACCTGTAAGTTAACACTTGCGTAGGGATGTGGATAGAAACCGACACTTTTACGATGTGAGGCTCTGTCCTGGCATCGTTTTTTTATGCCGGATTGACATGCATCTCAAAATGATTTCTATTCCTGCTCTTGTATCCTACATCGGAACAAAGGAGAGAATAATAATATGGACAAAAAAAGATTACTCATGCTGGTGGAAATTGCAATTTTCGCAGCGGTAGGACTTGTACTCGATCAAGTTTCCTTTAAAGTATGGGCACAAGGTGGCTCGGTAAGCTTAGTAATGATACCAATCATCTTAATGGCATTTCGTTGGGGCCTCTTTGCTGGGCTAACAACAGGTTTACTGATTGGTGTTATGCAAACGATGTTTAACTCCTACATTGTGCATTGGCTTCAAGGATTACTAGATTACGGGGTAGCATTTACAGTAGTTGGGATAGCGGCAGTAGTACGCGAACCAGTATTTAAAGCGACAACAGCCTTAAACAAAAAGAAAATGGCCCTTTACATTGTAATCGGTACGGTGTTAGCAGGCTTCCTACGTTATTTAGCTCATACGTTTGCAGGTGCGGTATTTTTTGCAGAATATGCAGGCGAGCAAAACGCATGGATTTATTCAATCATTTACAATGGAACATACATGCTTCCAGCAACAATTTTAACAGCAATTGTTGCTGTGCTATTATTTACAGCGGCGCCACAATTAATGCAGCGGAAATCTTAAACACTATAAGAATGTCCTAAAAGTGAAAATAGTATGCTAAGTGTTACTTAGTATGCTATTTTTTTTATAATCTAAGGTCTCCACGTGATTGGGTTGCTATTTTTTAGACGAAGAACTTATAAAAAGGTCTGTTTTTTATTTACAAGGTACTTATGAAATAATGTTAGCATAGAATAATTAAAGCGTTTGGCGTTATGGACATATAAAGTTATGTTATATTAATGAATAGATATTAGATGAAAGGGACGTTAAAAATGATTGTAAAAACGCAAGAAGAAATTGAAGCCTTTAAAAAAATTGGTCGCATTTGTGCAGAAATTCGTGAGGCAATGAAGGCAGCTACAAAACCGGGTGTGACAACACTTGAATTAGATGAAATTGCAGGCAGCATGTTTGCTGAAGCAGGAGCTATTTCTGGTCCTAAAGGTGAATATGATTTCCCAGGATACACTTGTATTAGTGTCAATGAGGAAGTTGCCCACGGTATTCCAGGACAACGTGTTATACAAGAAGGGGATATTGTAAATATTGACGTATCCGGTTCTCTAAATGGCTATTTTGCAGATACTGGTATTTCATTTGTAGTAGGGGCAGGTTACGAGGATAAGGAAAAACTTTGCCGCGTAGCAAAAAGTGCCTTTGATCGCGCTATGACAAAAGTAAAAGCAGGTTCTAAATTAAACCAAATTGGGAAAGCTGTAGAGCGTGAAGCTTATGCAAATGATTTAACTGTTATTATGAATTTAACAGGTCATGGATTAGGTCGTTCATTACATGATGAGCCAAACCATATTTTAAATTATTACGATGCTTGGGATTCAACAATTATGAAAGAAGGTATGGTGCTAGCAGTTGAGCCGTTTATTTCTGCGAAAGCAGAACATATCGTTGAAGCTGGTGATGGCTGGACATTTGTTACACCTGACAAATCATTAGTTGCCCAAATTGAGCATTCTATTATTGTTACAAAAGACAAACCAATCATTTTAACTTCGTTAGATGAAGCATAAAATAGCCAAGTGATAAATAAGGCTAAATGAAAAACCTGCTTACCGATTTATTTTCGGTGAGCAGGTTTTTTTTTGACAAATAGGATACCAACAATTAGGACGCCACATAAAAATAAAGCCGCTGTCGTCACAAGTAATTCATCAAGGTTATTATGGAATGCAATGCCAATATAGGCCCATATAAACACGCTAGGATAAACAATGTCGAAATGATAGTAGCGAATATGTAAGGCGATGGCTACACCAATTGACAGTAAAATAACTGCCCAAAGTGGGTTGCTAAGCCCAAAACCATGCCATTCATAAGATGTTAGCGTAAAACTTGCATTTGTCATCATGATAAATGTAGACCAGGCAAAATAAATTGAAATGGGCAAACGGCCAGTTAAAGCATTATTTGTATGCGGGAAAGTATTGTAAAGGATGAACAAGTACAATACTAAAATTACGGAACAACAGAAAAATACGATGAATAATTCATAATGCCAAAATAAAATAGAGAGCGCCTGTAAAATGCATACATTGCTAAAGAGAACAGTCTGTTTAATAGATGTCTTTTGAAAATTCATAACTAACCAATAAGCAAGTAAAATGTAAATTAATATCCATATCATATAACTAATATTAATAGGTGCAAACATTACGGGAAAACGATTTGAGATTTCTAACGAAGATTGACCATTTATTTTTATGAAATAGGATGAAAAGGTTAGGATGAGCGAGACAATAAAGGTTATTGTCATTAAAATAAACTTAGGCAAGGATTCCTCTCCCTTCGTGTTAAATTGTATAGGGAAAAGACAAATAAGTATATGACTGTCACATAATATCTATTTTATTATAGCGGAAAACCCTTACAATGTATCATATGAATTTGCTTTAAAAAATCTACAATTTACCATTTGAATATGCATCCAAATATTTCTTTAGTACAATAGAAATAACCAATTTGAAGGAGTGGAATTTTTATGGCTCAAAATCTTAAAAATCTTGACCTATCGATTGAACTAGATAAAAAATTATATAAAAAGAAATTAAAAGTACTTCAATACGAAATGTTAAATGCACAGCAATTTTTACTAAACAATAAAATCGGACTTATTCTAGTATTTGAAGGAATGGATGCAGCAGGTAAGGGTGGCGCCATTAAACGTCTAATTGAACGTGTAGACCCTCGAGGTTACATAGTCCATCCAATTTCAGCTCCACAGCCTCACGAACTACGCTATAACTATTTGCAACGCTTTTGGAGAAAGTTACCGCAACATGGACAAATCGCTATATTCGATCGTTCTTGGTATGGAAGAGTGCTAGTAGAGCGTATTGAAGGGTTTGCGAAAAAGGATGAATGGTCTCGTGCTTATGAAGAGATTAACAACTTTGAAAAGATTTTAACTGCTGGAGACTACATTATTATAAAATTTTGGTTACATGTGTCAGATGAAGAGCAGTTGAAGCGTTTTAATGAGCGAGCGCAGGATCCATATAAATCATGGAAGTTAACGGATGAAGACTGGAGAAATCGTGAGAAAACACCTGAGTATATAGAAGCGGCCAATGAAATGTTTGCAAAAACAGATAAGAAAAATGCTCCTTGGATTTTGGTGGCAGGAAACGATAAAAAACATGCACGAGTACAGGTGCTACAAGAAACACTTGCACATATTGAACGCGAGGCACAAAAAAGAGGTCTACATCTATCGAATGTTTTAGATAAGTCCCATATAGAAGACGCTGAATCATCAAGTATCGAATTACAAATACATTCTAAAAAACAAGTAAAAACAAGTAAATAAATTGACTGATGCTGTGATAACAAGACAAGGCTGTTTTAGTTGTAGCAGCATCTTTTTTTACATACAATGAATATGTATTGACATTTATCGGAAGGCTTGTGGGGGAGAAATGGTGCTTAAAATTTGGAATTTATTAAGGAAAAAGGGTGGAAATGTGGTCTCGATTCAGGGGATAAAATGCTACGTTCGCACATTCCAAGAAAAAGATGCACAAAGCTTAATGGGTCTTGTAAGTCGAAATAAATACTTTTGGTCTACATATGAGCCGTTACAGCGTCCTGAATACTATACAGTTGATGCACAATATAAAAAAATTCAAGAAAGTTTATATTTAATGAACTCGAAGAGGGAATATACATTTGGTATATATGAGCTAGGTACAAATAATTTAATAGGACACATTTCGTTGTACGCTATCAAACGTTTACCTTATTCAAGTGCATTTGTTGGCTACGCAATGGATGAAATCTATGTTGGAAAAGGAATCGTTACAGAAGCTGTAGAATTAGTTGTACAATTTGCCTTTGAACAAATAGGATTACATCGTGTGGAGGCATATGTATCAACTGAAAATAATGCATCTATCCGCGTCTTAGAAAAATCAGGTTTTCAACGAGAGGGCTTATTAAGGAAGTTATTGTACATCAATGGTCAATGGGTAGATCACTATATGTATGCACGCTTAGAGCCATCATTATGAACACGCTATAAGCTATCTATAGCGTGTCGACAAAAGCATCTAAAGCTGGTGCTAATTTTTCAATCCTTCTTATAGTAAGGAAATGGAATATCCCTAATTTTTGTGATGATGGCATATATCGGCAGTAACCTTTTGCATGTTTTTTGGAGTCATCAAAATCTACATTGCCCTGTTGATTGGAGCGGAGGGTCGCGACTCCTGCGGGAACGCACAAAACGTAAGACGCAACAAACCGCGCGTTAGCGAGGGTTGCGGCTTACGTGTGTGCCCGCGGAAATTAACGCATCTCTAATTTGAAATGAAAGAAGATTTTAGCATGCTAGGTACGCCTAGTATGCTTTTTTGAAGTTGTTCTTTGTGTTTCTGGGATTGATTGTCATTTAACAGCTTCAAATGTTATGACTTGATTGCGATTTGTTGGGTATTGCTGATAGCAATAGTCTGCTGAAATAACGATATCTCTAAAACCAACTTGCATTAAAAGCCTTTTAAATTCATTGATCGCATACCATTTCAAAGTGAAAATTTCAAATTCGCTTTCGATACATTTACCATCTTTCCATTTATCGTAGCGATGATGCGAAGTAGTCGTTTGATTAATATAATTTATTTCAGATTGTGTTACTTGCAATGTAATTAATTCGCATTGATTGTTTGTAAACGTTCGATAGTGTGAGCTACCTTCACTAAAATCGGGTTGTAAAAATAAATCTACTATTAATCTCCCATTTGATTCTAAATGATGATAAAAATTAGTTAGTATATGAAAAGCCTTTTCATCGTCATCAATTAATAAAAATGTTCCTGCAGGAATAATTATTGCTTCATATTGTTGTTCTGACTGAAAGGTCTCCATATTGGCAAGAAAGATGTTTGCTTCTTTATTTGCCATCTTCAAATTGTTTCGGCAGTACGCTAACATTTCTTCGGAAAGATCGAAACCTTCAATTGCCAATCCTTGCTCAAGTAATGGAATTAAAATACGGCCCGTTCCAACAGCTGGCTCTAATATTTTTCCTTTTACATGAGAAAGTCTTTGGCTATAGTATTCAACATCTCCAAACGAACTGCCAATTGGTTTATCAAGATTATATACTTCTGCTGAAATAGAATGATAAGTTTGCATATGTTCCTCCAACTAAATTATTTTTACTATTTATAGTATTATTATACATAATTTAGTTAATTTTATTTTAAAAAAACACAAGAAATATCATATAAAAGAAATAGATGCTACTTATAATTTTATTTGGGGGGTGAAATAAATGGATGAACAGATTCAAAATATGATTGAGTGGATTGAATGTAAATTAAAAAATCAATTTTCATTAAATGAGCTTGCTAATTTCATGGGCTACTCCCCTTACTATTGCTCTTTTAAATTTCACCAAGTAACAGGTATAAGTATCCGACGGTATATTCATCTTAGAAGATTGTATTTATCTACAGAAGATTTGGCGCAAAACAGGAAGATAATTGACATCGCCTTTGAGTACGATTATTCTTCACAGGAAGCATATAGCAGAGCCTTTAAAACTGTTTTTGGTATTAGCCCGAAAGAATATCAACTTAGCAAGTTGCCTGTTCAGTCAATTGTTAAACTCACTATTAATAAAGACGGGGAATGGTATGGAATGAATGTTAATCAAATAGTTGAGGTAGAGCGGTTACAAAATACGAAAAGGGAGTTGTTTGAGAGGGACGTACTTAACATTTTGAACGGACAAATGATGTATGAGGAATTTAAGAATAATAGACTAATGGGGGCTTCCGATTACGCTCCATTTAATGAAGCTATGTGTGTAAACGCCACTACTACACAAGTTTTTAATAAAGCGTTTATAAACAAACGAGCTGACGGACATCATGATTCTGTAGAGAATTATATTCAGAAGGTAATTGCACCATTAGAGAGTCTTTTTAACAAAGAGTATAAATGTATCGTTTTATGGTTTGGTGAAGACATGTTTTGTCAAATGAACCTTCTGACTATCTTGTCTTATCTTGAACAGTCAGGCTATGAAGGGAAAGTGTTCTTAAATAGTTTCAGGGAGGACGAGTTTAAAGTTAATCAAACTGAGCTTCAATTAGGACATTATGATGCTGTATACAACGAAGTATTGGTCAACCACAATAAGCCGTCTAACGAAGTATTACCCGTAATGTATCAGGCAATCAGCATATATTTAGATATGCTAAACGAAGATAATGCAGTAGTAAAATTTGTTGCCAAAAATAAAGATGTGCCAACAACCGAATTATTGAAGCAATTATTTGCTCTATTTCCGACAGTAGGCTATGGTGATACACAATATGTAGAGCTTATAAATAAAATTAAATAGAGCAACAAAAAAATGTGTCTATCGTTCGACCTTTCGATACAATAGACACATTTTTTTATATTGAATGATTGTCTGCCAATAGAACAATGAGCTACAAATATGCTCAGTTAATTTTGTATATTATTTGCTACCATCGTCGATTAAATCAAGTCGACCAGTATTCGGATCAATTACTAAACCATGAACAGGTACAGTTTGTACCATTAGTGGGTGATTACGAATCGTATCAACGCTTTTCTTAACACTAGTCGCTACGTCACCGAAACCACGTAAAAAGTCTTTTAAATCAATACCTGAGTATTCCATCATCTTAATAGTTTCTGGTTTGATACCTCGGTTAACCATTTTGCTAAGCATTGCATCTGGATCAACTGCGCTCATACCACAGTCATAATGTCCAACTACATACACCTCATCAGCTTGTAGTTCATAAACAGCAACAAGTAAACTACGCATTACTGCACCAAATGGGTGACTTACTAAAGCACCAGCACTTTTTACAATTTTTACGTCGCCGTTTCTTAAGTTCATCGCTTTTGGTAATAGTTCTACAAGGCGAGTGTCCATACAAGATAAAACAACGATACGCTTATCTGGGTACTTAGTTGTAATAAAAGGCTCATATTTTTTTTCTTGAACGAAATCTTCATTAAACTTTAAAATATCATTTAACATTGTCATGAAAGTTTGCTCCCTTCCCTACAGAAATATTTTAGAGCAAAAACGTAAATATGCAAATAATAATAACAATATTCATGCAATTTTATGAAAAAAAAAGAAGTTTGCTTAGTTAATTAGCGAATTATAAGGCGATTGCATATATGCAAAAAAACAGCTACGGAAAGTAGCTGTTTTTATATGATTAATATTTTTCTTTTGGTTGTGGGTCTATAGTTACTGAAGATTTAGTATCTAAACCAACTTGTAGGTAGTGGATGAAGAATCCTGTAGAAATTAATAATACGGCTGAAAAGCCAAGTACAGTTGTGATGAACATAATAAAAGCTCCTCTCTACTTAAATAATCTACTATAAGAACTATACTAATTATACAATAGGTTGCTAGGAAAATGTAAGGATAATTTATGACATCCATAAGATACCTAGCCTAGAATAATATTAATAGTACTGACTATTTTCTTAAAAGGCCCAGTTACCATTGCGGAAAATCGGTTCAATTTGACCATCAGCTTTAATGCCATCAATATTCATATTTGCTGAGCCAATCATAAAGTCAACGTGCGTTAAACTTTGATTCAAACCATGTTTCAGTAGTTCCTCCGAAGACATTTCTTTGCCGCCCTCAATACAAAATGCGTAGGCATTACCTATTGCTAAATGGTTAGAAGCATTTTCATCGAATAATGTATTGTAAAATAATAACCCTGATTGCGAGATAGGTGATTGATGTGGAACAAGTGCTATTTCCCCAAGATAATGAGCACCTTCGTCTGTCGCTACTAGCGAAGCTAAAATTTCTTGCCCCTGTTCAGCCTGTATATCGACAATACGGCCATCTTTAAATGTTATTTTAAAGTTATCGATAATATTTCCGCCATAGCTTAAAGGCTTCGTATTTGATACATAGCCATTAGCACCTGTCTTTAGAGGTGCTGTGAAAACTTCCTCTGTTGGCATATTCGCCATAAATGTCTGTCCTTGTGTATTGACGCTACTACCACCGGTCCATACATGTTTTTCTGGTAATTCAATCGTTAAGTCTGTACCTGGAGCTGTATAGCGAAGGGATTTGTATTGTTTCCCATTTAAGTAGTCAGCTTTGTTATGTAGCTGTAAATCGTGTGCTTCCCATGCACTTACAGGATGTTCTTGGTCTGTGCGTGTTGCTGCGAAAATTGCTTCCCATAAGGCATCCACTTGTTGTTCTTCTGGTAGATGTGGGAATACTTTAGCAGCCCAAGGTTTAGAAGGAGCAGCGATAACTGTCCAGCTAAATTTGTCTGCCTGCAGCATATTATAATAGTTTACTAGTGCTTTACCTGAGGCTTTTTGGAAAGTCATAATTTTTTCGTGATCTATATCCTTTAGAAGGTCAGGATTTTGTGAAACGATACTTAAAAAGGCAGCACCTTGTTCAGCTAGCCATTCACGCTCTTGAATTTTCCATGGTGGGAAGAAATCAAATGAGTCTTTTGGAGCTTTTTCATAGCGTGTACGAACAAGTCTATCATCCGATAAATCGACAAAAACCTGTTTTGCACCATTTTCATAGGCAATTTTAGTAATTATTTCTGCTAATTTTAAGTTATCGGTCGAACAACTCATGTAAAGGTATTGATTTTTCTGGATATTTACACCTATTTTCACAGCTAATTCGGCATATCTTAGTAATTTTGTGTTAAATGATAATAACAAATTCTTAACCCCTCTCGATTATAGACAATTTAGTGTATTATTCTTAATTCAATATAATCAAATATGGTCGAAATGTGAATAAAAAGCATTTATTTCATCGAAAAATTAGTGAAATACATTTATACTATATAATATCTTTATTTAAATTATGGAAAATTGGACGAAAATAAGTAAGATAGAAGATTTGGAGGTTCGAGAATGGATTTATCGTCAGTAGTAGGGGTAATTTTAGCGTTTATCGCCCTGTTAACAGGGATGGTGTTAAAAGGTGTAAATTTAAGTGCCTTTTATAACCCAGCGGCTATTTTAATTATCATCTTCGGTACAATATCTGCTGTAACAATTGCTTTCCCAATGAAGGAATTAAAGCGGGTGCCAAAGCTGTTTAAAATTCTTTTTAAAGAAACAAAACTAGCGGATGATATTGAAATCATTAAGATGTTTTCACAATGGGCCGATTTAGCACGCCGTGAAGGTTTGTTAGCGTTAGAAAGTAAGGCTTCAGAAATTGAAGATCCATTTTTAAAAAATGGTCTTACATTAGCAATTGATGGTCAGAACGCAGATTATATCCGTGATGTATTAACGGAAGAAGTAGAGGCGATGGAAGACCGACATACAAGTGGCGCAGCCATTTTTACACAAGCAGGTACATATGCCCCAACATTAGGGGTACTCGGTGCGGTAGTAGGCTTAATCGCAGCGTTAGCAGATATGAACGATATTGATAAGTTAGGACATGCCATTTCAGCTGCTTTCATGGCAACATTATTAGGTATTTTTACAGGTTATGTACTATGGCATCCATTTGCCAACAAGTTAAAACGTAAATCAGCAGTTGAAGTGAAGCAAAAACGTATGATGATTGAAGGAATCCTTTCTGTATTAGAAGGGGAAGCTCCACGTGTTATTGAACAAAAATTATCTTCTTATTTAACGATGGAAGAGCGTCGTCAAATTTCGGGTGAAAGCGGGGCGGGCGGCCTTGGCAAAGAAAGCTAAGAAAAAGAAGCATGAAGAGCATGTTGATGAGTCTTGGTTAGTACCGTATGCAGATATTTTAACGTTATTATTAGCGTTATTTATCGTACTTTTTGCATCCAGTTCAGTTGACCAAGAAAAGTTAGATCGTATGTCAGCAGTATTTAATCAGGTTTTTGATGGTGGTACGAGCTTTTTAGAACAGCCATCGCCACTGCCAACGCCTGATGCAAATAATGACCAAACACCGCAACAGCCACAGCAAAACTCAGCGTATTTAAAGGATCAGCAGGAGTTAGCTGAAATTAAAGATAGTGTAGATAATTTTATCGCAGTAAATGAGATGGAAGGTCAGTTCGCAACTGAAATGACTGATGAGGGATTGCTAGTAACAATTCGAGATAGCATCTTGTTCGACCCAGGGAGAGCAACCATTAAGCCAGAGTATAATACAATAGCTAAGGAACTTGCAGGCGTATTAGTATCCGATCCTGCCCGTAGTATTGTCATTACTGGTCATACCGATAACGTTCCTCAAACAGGTCCCGAATTTGCTTCAAACTGGGAATTATCGGTTATGCGTGCAGTGAACTTCTTGAAAATTTTAGTGGATAGTAACTCAAATCTTGATCCGGTTTATTTTAGTGCAAAAGGATATGGTGAATATAAAGCCATCGCACCAAACAATACGGCTGAAGGTCGCGCAAAAAATCGTCGTGTGGAAGTGTTAATTCAACCACTTGTTGCCGAAGACGGTTCTGCAGCGAAAAACACACAGTAATAAGAAAAGCTATTAGCAATAGACTCGACGTCCTTGCTAATAGCTTTTTTAGTGAGCTGAACAATTATTTACGTAAAGAGCCTAATTCGGCAACGATAGCCTGCATTTCACTTGGGCTAAATGTGTCACGTTTCATAACCATTTCGTACAGATAGACTAAATCTTCATAATTTGCTTCATCAAAATTCTCAGATTTCATAGCATCTACATTTACCATGCGGAGCTTATCTTTCATTTGATCGACCATATAAATAACGTTTTCTTTTGACGGCACTGATAAATCCATTCAATTAAACCTACCTTTCATAATCCTAGCCAATATCATTTCATTGAATAAAAAAAATGTCAATACTGTAATTGGGCGTTGCTTTAAAAATGCACTGTTATTGGGTAGAATAAGGGCAGTAAGCTGTTTAGTTATTTTTAAAAAAGGGAATACACATTAAACAAGCAGGGGGTAAATAAAATATGGGACAAAGTAAATTATTAGCATCTATCGTCGTAGGCGCAGCTGTAGGAGCCGCTATAAGCATGTTTGATCGTACTACACGAGAAAAAACAGTCGCTACTACAAAAAGAATGAAAGAAGCGGTATCTTATTACGCATCACATCGAAGTGAACTACAAGACCTAATTGAAGAAAAGGTGTTAGCAGCAAAAGTACTTTGCGATAGCGTATCAGATAATGTCAACACGCTAGCCGAGAAAGTGGATGAGTTTAAAGAATTGCCTTCTACAATTCAAGGGATGATTAGCGATACTAAATCAGCCTTCAATTCGCCAGATAAAGAATAAGCTGTAGTAAAAGGAGGGGATTAAATGGAAAAGAGAAAAGCATCCATACGTTCAACGATTGGTGAGGTTAAGGCGTTTTTCTCACCAAATGAAGATGCGGTAGATGTGATGACATCGAAGGGCTTTATCCAAGATTTAATGCTTCGCATACAACGCGTTGAAATATCAGCTCTTGGGGCACAACTTGCTTATTTCTTTTTACTTTCTTTCTTCCCCCTATTAATTTTCCTTGTTACCCTATTGCCATATTTAAACTTAGAGACAACGCAAGTGTACTCGTTTTTAGTCAATCTAATGCCAGATGAAGTATATAGGCTTATTGAAAGTACATTAAATGAAGTTTTAACAAATCGCAATAGTAGTTTATTATCCATCGGGGTACTAGGGACGATATGGTCTGCTTCAAAAGGAATAAATGCGTTAATAAGAGCTCTAAATAAAGCGTATGATACGGAAGGTAGAGTAGGTTTTGTAGACAGAGGGCTATCACTTGTATTTACTATTGCTTTAGTTATTGTCATTGCAGTAGCTCTTCTATTACCTGTCTTTGGACAGCAAATTGGGCATTTTTTATTTTCAATTGTTAGCATTGAAGATGAGTTTGAATCTCTTTGGCGTAATATTCGTTGGTCAATGCCGCCATTACTGATCTTTTTAGTGTTGATGGCAATTTATTGGTTAGTACCGAATACAAGCCCACGATTGAAAATAATGGGTGTATGGCCAGGAGCAATATTTTCTACGCTTGCATGGCTCGTTGTAACATATGGTTTTTCTTTTTATATAAGTAACTTTGGAAACTATTCTGCTACATACGGTAGTATTGGTGGCGTTATTATTTTAATGCTATGGTTGTATTTTACAGGGATGATTTTAATTTTTGGTGGTGTGTTAAATGCCACAATGCAAAAAAGAGCCTTGCTAAAAGCTGAAGGTGCTATTAAATAACTTTAGAAAAGGGTGGTCTCAATTGGAGACCACCCTTCTTTTTACAGTTAACTCGGTTGATTTTCAGGGCATATTATTAGGTTTTCAAAACGTAAAAATCCACTACGCTTTCCGCGGGCACATTGTAAGCCGCAACCCTCGCTGTCGCGCGGTCTGTTGCGTCTTACTTTGCGTGCGTTCCCGCAGGAGTCTACGTGGATTTTTGCTTTGTTAAAAATTCAGAATTGTTTGAGTGCCAGGCACTTCATATGTGGCACCTCGCAGGAATTGAAATCAACGGTTTGTCTATACATTGAAAGGGTGGGCTCAGTTTGAGACCACCCTTTTTTTATACATTTTTATTAAGCATTCGTAAGCCATTTAATATTACAAGAATTGTACTACCTTCATGTCCGATGACACCTAGTGGTAAATCAACAGCTTGTAAAAAGTTAGAGGCAATTAGCAAAACAATGATACCAATAGAGAAGAAGATGTTTTGTTTGACGATTCGTTGCATTTTGCGAGATAAACGTACTGCATAAGCAATTTTAGATAAGTCATTTTTCATCAACACAACGTCTGCCGTTTCCAAAGCAACATCAGTACCTTCGCCCATTGCAATCCCAGTAGTAGCTGTGGCTAATGCAGGTGCGTCATTAATGCCATCTCCAACCATTCCTACAAAGTTATGTTGTTTAAGTAGGCGTTTCATTTCAGTAACTTTTGTATCGGGAAGACACTCTGCAACGTATTCAGTAACGCCAGCTTCTTTCGCAATTACTTTTGCTGTTTTGTCATTATCGCCAGTAAGCATGACGACATCTATACCCAATTCTTTTAATAATGTGACGGCTTTCTTTGCCTCATCACGAACTGTATCTTTTAACGCAGCAAGTGCAACAATACCATCTTTGTCACGCATGAAAATTACCGTTTTACCTTCTGAGGTAAGCTTCGCTAATGCATTATTCGCAAAAGCATTGGCTTCATCCACACCTACAAAATCGGGTTTACCGATAAGATACTCTGTTTCGTTAACGTAGCCCTTCATGCCCCAACCAGGGATATCTTCAATTGTTGCTTGCGCAAACTGTGAAATATGTTGTGCTTTTGCGTAGCTTGTAATTGCTTGGGCTAATGGGTGATTTGACTGTGCCTCAATACCTGCAAGAAGAGCTAGTGCTTCTTGTCGATCTAAGCCTTCACGTACGATAAACTCTGTAACGACTGGTTTTCCTTGTGTAAGAGTACCTGTTTTATCGACAGCTAATGCACGTAATACACTTAGATGCTCTAAATGCAAGCCACCTTTAAATAGCACCCCATTTTTAGCGCCATTTGAAATAGTTGCTAATGTTGCAGGCATTATGGATGCAACGAGTGCACAAGGGGAGGAAACAACTAAGAGCACCATTGCTCGATAAAATGTAGTCGTCCAATCCCAACCGAGTAAAAAGTGGGGAAGGAACATCATAAGTGCTACAGATAGTAATACAAACTTTACATATGTGCCTTCGAATTTTTCGATGAATTGCTGAGAAGGCGATTTTTCGCTTTGAGCATTTTGTACAAGCATAATAATTTTTTGGAATAATGTTTCGGAATTTGGTTTCGTCATTTCCATCGTAATTGCACCATTTAAATTAACTGTCCCTGCAAATACTTCGTCACCTTCAAATTTAGCAATAGGTAGTGGCTCACCACTAATCGCTGATTCATCAATAGATGACTGTCCTTTAAAGATAATACCGTCTGCTGGAACACGTTCACCTGGTTTAATAAGTAAATGATCGCCAATTTTTAATGTGGAGACAGCAACCTTCATCGGTTCAAATCCACCCCGTACTAGCCAAGCCTCTTCAGGTTGTAAATTCATAAGAGCAGAAATTTCACGATGACTTTTGTTCATAGCATATGTTTCAAGAGCACCACTGACAGCGAAGATGAAAATAAGGATTGCGCCTTCTGTCCAATAGCCAATAGCAGCAGAGCCGACTGCAGCTAATATCATAAGTAATTCTACATTCAATTTTTTTTCTTCTAGTGTTTCTTCAATACCTTCTTTTGCTTTTGCAAATCCTCCGACACAAAAAGCAACAACATATAAGAGAATAGAAGCTGTTGTTTGATCATTTGTATCTAAACGCCATGCAAGTAAAATAAATAATCCAGCCATAACAGCAGCAATCAGTTCAGCATGTATCTTTATATTCTCAATTAGACTTACATTTTCTCGATTAGTATATTCCATCAATATCCCCCCTGATAATGAAAATCAATATCAAAAACCTTATGAAATAAGGAAATATAAACATTCTTGTAGTTGATAATCACTTTCATTTACATCTTTTCTAATTTAGAATTATTATAACAAAGGTTTTTGGAAAATGAAAGCAATAACTTTTAGAGGATATGGTCTAGGGAAGATATCAATTAAATATAATAATGTGTTCAAGAAACTGATTGTTGATTTTCCCATTCTGAACATTGCATTGAGAACAGAAAAAGACACAGTATATTCACTAGGAATATTCTGTGCCTTTACATTTTGTGTACGTACCAGGTAAAACTCTTTAGTTAAAAATGTTCAACTAGATTAGAAAACTCTTTCTGCATGTTGAGCAAGCTTTTCTAGAGAAGATTTGTCTACATCAGCGTGAAGCGATTTACCGTGAGAGTCCATTGTTACTACAGCTGTGAACCCTTCAACATTTAAGTGCCACATAGCTTCAGGAATACCGAATTCCATTAAGTCTACACCATCTACACCTTTAATGCAGTCTGCATAGTATTGAGCAGCACCACCAATTGCATTCAAGTAAACACCGCCGTGTTCGCCTAAAGCAGCAAGCGTTTTAGGACCCATACCACCTTTACCAATTACAGCACGGATACCGAATTTTTTCATAATATCGCCTTGATATGGCTCCTCACGAATAGAAGTAGTTGGACCAGCAGCTTTCACTGTCCAGTTGCCTTCATCGTCTTTAGCCATTACAGGACCACAGTGATAAATAACTTGTCCGTCAAGATCGACTGGTGCATCATGGCTCATTAAATGATGGTGAATTGCATCACGGCCAGTGTACATACGACCAGTAATAGATACAACGTCACCTACTTTAAGTGAACGAATTTGTTCTTCTGTGATTGGAGCAGTTAGCTCTACTACATTTGTCAACGTTTCATCTGTTGTTGCAGCAACTTCTTCTGCTTCTTTAAATGTAATTTTTTCACCTTCTTGGTAGTGCCAGTTGATGATTTCGCCTGTTTCAGGATTAATATCAACTGCCATACGACGGTATGCCCAGCAGTTATATGCTACTGATACGTAAAATGAAGCAGGAATACGGTGCATTACACCAATTTTACAGCCAAGTAAAGTTGCTTCACCGCCGAAGCCCATTGTACCGATACCGAAAGTGTTTGCAGTTTTCACAACATATTCTTCTAATTTTGCAAGGTCAGGATTTGAATTTGTATCTTCAACATGACGGAATAATTGCTCTTTTGCTAAATCATATCCAGAAGAGCGATCGCCACCGATACCTACACCGATAAAGCCTGCAGAACAGCCTTGTCCTTGTGCTTGATAAACAGAGTGTAAAATACATTTACGGATACCATCTAAATCACGACCAGCACGGCCAAGACCTTCTAACTCACATGGTAGGCTGTACTGGATGTTTTTGTTTTCACAGCCGCCACCTTTAAGAATTAATTTAATCGTAATATAATCTTTTTCCCATTGCTCGAATTTCATAACTGGCAGACCATCACCAAGGTTATTCCCACTGTTTGCACCAGTTAAAGAATCAACGGCATTTGGACGTAATTTTGCATCAGCTGTTGTATCGTTAATTGCTTTTTTAATCGCTTCTTTAATTTCTAATTGGTTTACACCTACAGGAGTGTAGATTTTAAATGTTGGTAGACCAGTATCTTGACAGATTGGTGATACGTTGTCTTCTGCCATAATAATATTATTTGAGATTGTTTCTAAACTCATTGCTGCGCGAGTGCCCGCATTTTCAGCTTCTTTAGCTTTTTTAATGGCACGACGTACATCTTTTGGTAAGTTTGTTGATGTTTCAGTAATTAAATTGTAAAGACTTTTCTCCAAAGTTTGAAGATTCATTTTGATATTGCCCCCCAATGAAAAATTGATTATTTCCACGATACATTATACTCTTTTCCACTAATGAAAAAAAGAGTCCATCTAATTGTGGTAGGAATTAGCGATTATTTTTATAGATTTTGTAATGTTTATTCATTAACCTTTAAATGTTCAAAGAAAATAGTATTTGATTTTTGGGAACATTTGTTCTAAAATGGAATTAACTTTACTTTAAGGAGGATATTTCATGTCTGAAACAATATCGTTGAAGTTACCAAAGGAAGTTGAGCAATTTCGAAATATAATAGAAGGAACAATGGAGCCTGTTGTTGTAATTGAAACCTATGAAAAAGAAACAACTTTATTTGAAAGTAAGTTTGCAGGTAATCCGTATTTTCCACTTTCTATGGAATATCCAAAAAACGCGGAACATCAACCATTAAAGCTTTTAGCCCAAATTAATTTTGCTGAAGTACCTAAGCACTTACCACATTTCCCTAACGAGGGAATACTGCAATTTTATATTGATGGCTATGATGATGTACTTGGAATGGATTTCGATAATGGGAAAAATCAAAATGGTTTTCGAGTTATTTTCCACGATACAATCGTCAAGGATGAATCGCAGCTTATTCAAGATTTCTCATTTGTAGAAAATAAGGAAGAAGAATTGTATTTTCCAGTAGATAAGGAAATGGCGTTGTCCTTTAAAGCAAAATTTGAACCTTTATCTATGGATGACTTTAGAAGCAATGAAATATACGCAAGCATCGAAACTGCTGCTGAAGAAGACGAAGAGCTGACAGATGTATTATATGATGTATTAACTGGTGATGGTCATAAAATTGGAGGTTATCCTTTCTTTACGCAGGAGGATCCTAGAGCATACGGCAATTATACGGATTCAACAACGATGTTACTTCAAATAGATAGTGAAGGAGATCATATTATGTGGGGAGATTGTGGTGTTTGCAATTTCTTCATTACAGAGGAAGAACTTAAAAATAAAGATTTCAGCAAAGTTGTTTACAATTGGGATTGTCATTAAAAAAGCAAGCGAGCAATTTATATGCTCGCTTGCTTTTTATTGTTACTATTGTTCACGAGCGTTGAATTGCTCCATTTTATCTTCTAAATCATCCATCATTTGAATTAAACGATCAATATCTTGTAATTCAGTTTTTTCTGGGTCGATGGCATCTAATACTTCTAAAAACATTTCAAGACGTTCTTTTAAGTAAGTCACTTGTTGTTCTTTATCCGTGATTGACTTTGACATGCATACACCTCATTTCGTCCCTTACATAGTAGCTGATTTGGGACTAAATTTCAATGCCTAGGTTAACACCTAGGACTTAGAGATTATTTTTAAAAATCAATAGACAGAATATTTACAATATTGATGTTGTGTGTTAAAGTTATTTTAAGAAATAGTAAAGGAGCTGATGGTACAAAACGGTGAACTCTAACTCGAAAAGGAGGGAGTTTAAACAAGTAATCGGTCAAATAAAAAAGCCGAAATTCGTGTTTATACAAGTTGAATGAAGATAAGTGTTAGTTAGGCCTTAGCGTAAAATCACATGTGGTGAGCGCTAAGGCTTTTTGGTATGCTGTAATGTGGAAGAAGACTTGATGTTGGAGGAAAAAATGAATTACTTCTCAGATTACAGCAAAAAAAGATTTACTATTTTAGTGTTAATTGTATCTATATCGGGATTCTCACAAGGAATGCTACTGCCGCTTATCTCCATTATTTTTGAGCGTGATGGTGTATCCTCCGCTTTAAATGGTTTAAATGCGACGGGACTATACATAGGAACTTTATTAATCTCACCGTTTATCGAACAGCCTTTACGAAAATGGGGCTACAAACCAATTATTTTAATCGGTGGGGCATTGGTCTTTGTATCACTTATCATATTCCCTTTATGGAAGAGTGTCACATTTTGGTTTGTGTTACGTTTGCTAATAGGTGTCGGAGATCATGCGCTACATTATGCTACACAAACATGGATTACGAGCACAGCTGATCATAAAAGCTTAGGAAAAGGTATGGCTATTTATGGTTTGTCCTTTAGTATGGGCTTTGCGGTAGGGCCATTAATGGTACAGCTTATACAAATTGCAGAAGCATTGCCGTTTATTGTGTCATCGATTATGTGCTTATTTGCTTGGTCATTTGTATTCTTCTTACGCAATGAAAAGCCAGAGCGTTTAACGGGTGATATGAATGCAAGAGGATGGAATCGCTATAAGGTGGCAATTGTCTTTGGATGGATAGCATTTTTAGGTCCGTTTGTATACGGATTTTTAGAATCTTCATTAAACGCCTTATTTCCAGTATACGCATTACGTATAGGCTTTGAGGTAGACATGATTCCGATTATTTTATCAGTCTTTACATTTGGGGGCATTTTAACGCAAGTGCCACTTGGTGCACTTGGCGATAAAATTGGGCGACGGAATATACTGATGTTCGGATCATTTGGAGGCGCTATTTTATTTAGTATTGCTAGTTTTTTAGAGCACTCACAAATGGCTGTAGCCATCGCGTTTTTCTTCGCAGGTACATTGGTCGGTTCAATGTTTTCTCTTGGTATTACATATATGGCTGATTTAACGCCTAAAGAGCTACTACCAACCGGAAATCTTCTTTGTGGTATTGCCTTAAGTATCGGTAGTTTAACAGGGCCGTTTTTAGGTGGAGTTTATTTAGAATTTGTAAAAAATTATAGCTTCCTTTTACTTGTATCACTTCTATTACTAGCTGTAGCAACAGTTCTACTCGTATTTGGGAAAAATAAAAATAAGCGATCAGTGACTGTTTAATGTCATGGTCGCTTTTTAAATACAAAATAAAAGAGCGGGGCTCATCTCCCGCTCATAAAACAAAAAACGCCCAGCAAATCCGTGCTGTAATGGCGTTTTTCGGTGTGACACGGATGTTCCGTCCATGCCACGTAGGTTTGGCACCTAGAAATACATTATACAGACAAGCAATCATAAAAGCAATTAGATTATAATGGCATGCCTGGGGAAGCATGTGATTCCGCGAAAGCGGGTGGGAATTCCGCGAAATTGGGCAGTGATTCCGCGGAGAGAGGCGTTAATTCCGCGAAAGTGTGCGTTAATTCCGCGGAAGCAGGCAATAATTCCGCGGAAGCAACAGTTTTTTACTTGAGATGCTCAAATTTATTTATTTTTTTAACACAAGCTTAGCAACACATTCGACTTGTGCGGTTTGTGCGAACATATCTACTGGTTGGATATATTCTACATCATAAAGCTTTGATAATTCCTGTAAATCCTTAGCTAATGTAGATGGGTTACAAGACGTATAGACAAAACGTTTCGGTTTTAGCTTAAGGACAGTGCGGATAAATTCTGGTGCAAGACCTGTGCGTGGCGGATCTACTGTAATAACATCAGGCGTGAAGCCTTCTTTGCGCCATTTTGCTAAAACACTTTCAGCCGTGCCGACTGCATATTTCGTATGTTTAAAGCCATGGTTGCGCGCGTTTGTTCGCGCGTCTTGAATACTTTCTGGAATTACGTCCATACCACGAACCTCTTTCGCTTTATCAGCCAGCCATAAACCGATAGTACCAACTCCGCAATAGGCATCAACAACGGTTTCTTTGCCCGTTAATGCCGCTGCTTTTTTGATTTCATCGTATAAATGTACAGTTTGTGTTGGGTTCAATTGGAAGAATGCTCGAGCAGATAGATCAAATGCTAATTCTCCTAGTTCCTCATGTATTGTGTCCTTGCCATCAAGCACAATCGTCTCATCACCAAAAATAAGTGATGTTTTTTCACGATTGATGTTTTGTGCAATCGATACGATACTTGGATCTATTTTTTTAATACGCGTTAAAAGCTCAGCAAGGTGAGGGATTTCTTTACGAGTCGTAACAAGCACGACCTGTGTTTCACCAGTGCGAATTCCTGTACGTACAACAATCGTACGCACTAAACCATCGAGCGTACGACCATCGTAAATCGTAATATTTAGCTTTTGTAAGATTTTACGTGTCGCTACAGTAATTTTCGATGTGATTGGATGTTGTACAAGGCAATCATTAATATTCAGTAGCTTGTTGCTGCCTTCTGTAAAAAGTCCGGCATAGACACGTTTGCCTTCTTTGCGTACTTGGAATTGGCTTTTATTGCGATAATTCCAAGGGTTGTCCATACCAAGTGTATTGCGAACTTCTACGGCTTCTGCTAATGGCTTAGCATAGCGTTCTAACGCTTGAATAACGATATCCCGTTTTTCGATAAGCTGTTTTTCGTATGTCATATGTTGAAGCTGGCACCCACCGCATTCATTGTAAACTGGGCAGGGTGCTTCCTGACGAAATTGTGAGGCTTTCCGTATGGCAAGTATATCTGCCTCTGCGAAATTGTGTTGTGTTTTCGTAACTTGGGCAGTAATTTCTTCTCCTGGAATAGCGCCTTTTACGAAGACGACGTTGCGTTTATAAAAGCCTACGCCTTCGCCATTAATCCCAAGTCTTTTTATAGTTAATGGGAATTTTTGTCCCACTTCCATCGTAGTTTGTTGCGTCAAGCGATCCACGTCCTTTAACTTTGTTCAGCACGTAGGTATTGATAACATGCTGATGTCATTTCCCCATTATAACTAAGGAGTGGACGATTGCATAGTGACAGGGAAATCTTCATACTCCAATACTAAATCGTCAAGCGATAAAAAAGTATAGCCTTGCTTCTTTGCTTCAGCAATGAATAAAGGTAGAGCCTCCGCATTATCTTGCGCTACTGTATGCATTAAAATGACAGCGCCAGGGTGAAGTTGGTCCATTAAAGCATTATAAGCATAATCTGCTCCACGTCGTTCATCCTTTAGCCAATCTTTAAAAGCGACAGACCAGAAAATATGACGGTAACCTTCTGCGTTGCCGACTTCTAACAACTTAGCATTGAAAATTCCTTCTGGTGGTCGAGCATAAGTTGTACGGTCTATGCCTGTTAATTCACGTAGTTTCCCATCAAACTTACGCCATTCCGCACGCATACCATCTCGCGTTAACTTTGCCATATTCGGATGACCATAGGAATGGTTACCGATTGTATGACCGTCTTGCACCATACGTTTAACAAGGTCACCAGCACTTTCTAAATAGTGACCAGTTAGAAAGAAGGTTGCTGGTGCTTTTTCTTTTTCTAACGTATCTAATATACTTTCTGTATAGCCATTTTCGTATCCATTATCAAAGGTTAAATAGACCACTTTTTTATCGGGTTTTCCTTTATAAATTGCTCCATATTGGTCGAGTAGTTTATCAAGTTGTGCTCCTGCCTGTGCTGGTTCGCCATTCTTTGCTCGTTTAATGCCCCAATGATATTCATCTGAGCCAGATGCAAAGAATGGATTAATGCTAATTGCTGCGGCAATAATAAAAGTAGCAATTACTGCACCTACTATATGTTGTTTCCACATAAAAAACGCATCCTTTCCTTTTCTTTTAGGATGCGTTCTTTTCAAAAATTTATCCTGTTTCTCGTTTCACTTTTCACACGGATTTTATAATAAATTTTCAAGTGCTTCTTTTAAATAAGGATAGTTAAATTCAAAATTTTGTGTTTCTAAAACAGTTGGTAATACATGTTGTCCTTCTAAAACGAGCATACTTTGTTCTCCAAGAGCCAAACGCATGGCAAAACTCGGGACTGGCATCCAATGACGACGTCCCAATACTTGTGCAATTGTTTGACCAAATTCCCTCATACGTGTTGCATGCGGAGCTGTCACATTAAAAGGTCCGTTAATAGATGAATGGCTAATGGCAAAATAAATAGCTCGCGCTACATCTTCTACATGAATCCAAGATAACCATTGCTCGCCTGTACCAATCGTGCCACCGATATGTAATTTATAGGGCAATAGCATAGAAGGAAGTGCGCCGTTGTCACGACCTAAAATAACACCAAAACGAGCAAGTGCTACGCGAACACCTAATTTTTCGGCTCGCTTTGCATGACGTTCCCAATCATGAACCGTCCATCCTAAAAAATCTTTAGCGTAGTCGCTAGCGTTTTCATTATAGGTGGCCACTGTGGAAGGTGGGTAAATTCCAACTGCACTGGCATTTACAAGTACGTTCGGTTTTTTCGTAAATTGTTCCATAATACGTACAATTTCTAGCGTAGCTTCCATGCGACTTGTATAAATAGCTTTCTTTTGCTTCTTTGTCCAACGTCCTTCATTTAGTGACACTCCTGCTAAATTGACAACTGCATCAATATCCTCGTCCAATTCCTTTTCTGGTCGAGCACCGTCTTTTAGCCATTGTACATAATGAATGCCGTTTTCATATTTCGAATTGCTACGGGATAAAACGAATAACTCATGTCCTTGTTCTTGCAACAGTTTTGTTAAAGCCTTCCCAACAAAACCAGTACCACCAGCAATGACAATTTTCATAAGAACCCCTCCTTTTACCAATAGATGTAACTCAACTATACACAAAGATAGAAAAAAAGAAAAAGATGTTATAATGATTAGGCAAAGAGGTGATTTCGCTATGCGTGTTATTACAAAAATTGCGCGTCAAAAAAACAATCCAGAACGCTATAATATATATTTAAATGAGGAATACGCTTTTCCTGTAGACGAAGCGATTTTAATACAATATGGTCTTACAAAAGGAAAAGTGCTTGAAGAATTTGATATTCAGGAAATTGCCTATGAAGATGAAATTCGCAAAGCTTTTAATAAAGGGCTAAATTTTTTATCCTATCAAATGCGTAGTGAGCATGAGGTGAAGAAAAAGTTAAGCTCCCTAGAGTTTGGGGAAGCAGTAATATTAGAAGCGATTCAAAAGTTAAAATCATATGGATTTTTAAATGATGAATCTTATTCGAAAGCATTGCTTGATACAAAAAAAGCCACGATGAAAAAAGGGCCTCGAGCAATTCGACAAGATCTCATCAAAAAAGGAATCGATAAAAGTTTGCAAGATGAGGTGCTTGAAACATATAGCCATGATGAACAAGTAAAGCTTGCAACACAGCTTGCAGAAAAAGTAATTCGTTCTGAGAAGAAGAAAACTCCCACGCAAGTAAAGGCTAAGATACAAGATTTCTTAATGCGAAAAGGGTATTCTTTTACTGTTGTCGATGAAGTACTTGGACAGGTTGAAATTGAGCAAGCAGAGGATGAATGGCAGTCCTTACTCGATGTGCAAGGCGAAAAAGTTTGGAAAAAGTATGCGTCGAAGTATACTGGTTATGAATTAAAAATGAAAACGAAGCAGGCGCTTTATCAAAAGGGATTTCCTGTAGAAGTTATAGATCGTTTTATTGAAGAGAAGGAGAATGGGGAATGAATGAAAAAAACTATGCTGCAATGACAGAGCATGAACTACGTGAAGAAGTAGCAAAGCTAAAAGAGAAGGCTCGTAAGGCAGAACAGCTAGGCATACTTAATGAATTTGCAGTTTATGAGCGTAAAGCTTTAATGGCAGCTGCTTATTTAGTTGATTTAGATACGATTGTACCGGGAGAAATGTACAGAATCGATGGCTCGGACAACAACTATTTCCAAGTTGATTATTTAAAAGGACGTTTTGCATGGGGGCATCGCCTAGGCGGCGATAAATATCAGGAAGCCTTGCCTGTTTCTATTTTATCACCTATAAAGGTGGGGAAATAAATGCAAGAAAAAATCGACAAACTAACAGCAGAATTACTTGATAAAAATCCCCAAATGTCAGCAGGGCGTGCCCGTGTTTGGATTGAACTTTTATGGAGTGATTTTGAATCTACATCTGCAAAAGCGGGCTATGATTATCGTGGGGCTGATTACACTGAAAACTTAGTGCGCCAATTAATTGTTAGCTATGGCGATAAGCTCCATCAATTTGCAGGACGTAATCCAAAATACGCTCATTTACTAGATGCAAGTGATGATATGGTACAATAACAAATAGATTTCATTGCATTGCAAAAATTAATTGTAAGCTATAAGCATAACAAAGCCGGTGTTCCCTTCAATCAGGATACTCCGGCTTTATTAATTAATTGCTTGCGCCAATTTGTAATTTTTTTTGAAGCTTATCCTCGGTAAAAATCCAACCAGTGTAAGAGGTAATAATTTCGTTGTCTTCATTTAAATGAGCAACTGCAACGAAAGGATAGCGATTGTCACTACGATAACGTAAATCGATTAACCTCACTTCTGTTAAGCCATTTTCAAGTTCGGAAATTTCCCAACGGTACAATGGTGAGAAAGACACAAAGGCAGCGAGATTAGGGTCTTTCATAGCAGCTTTAACAGTAGGTGTATTTGGAAGTGATTTGATTTCAAATTTATCGTAAATATTAACAGTTCGCCCATAAGCGCGACCAACATAGTAATGTGTTTTTGATTTTGCGGCGATACGCCAGTGAAAAAATCGCATTGTAGGTGCTACAATAACATAATCTTCATCTTGAATTGTACTGTGCACTGCTTTTTTAACTGCTTTTTGAACAGCAAAGCGGAAAATATAATAGACGATAATAACGCCGTACATGACGCTAAATGTCCAGACTGGATTTGCCCCAAATGCCCATAGTAATATTCCAAGGCAATGAAGGGAAAAAATAATTGGATCAAATGTATTGATAACACCAAGTGCTACCCATTTCCTAGAAAATGGGCGAATAGCTTGTGTTCCGTAAGCATTAAAAATATCAACGAAAACATGAATAGCTACTGCAAGAAATGTCCAAAGCCATAAATGTAATACATTTGCGTCCTGAATAATTAGTGATAACACGATTGTAATTAAAATTGGCCATAGGACTACTGCTGGTATTGAATGTGTTATACCGCGATGATGTCGAATATAAATCGCATTATTGCGAAGTTTTAATACTGTATCAATATCAGGTGCTTGTGAGCCAATAATGGTACCAGCCATAACGGCAGTAAAGGTCATTGAATGATTGGCAACTATAGGGTCAGCTAAAGCAAGACCACCGAGTGCTATTCCCATAACGAAATGTGTACCTGAATCCAAAATTATCCACTCCTTGTATGCGTGAAAAAGGCGTACAATGCATACATGTATATTTCATTTCAATAATGGTAGTGCTTATAAAATTTGCTTTTCAATCTCTAAGTATTCACTCGCACAAGAGGTAAATAATGGAGTTTTTTTGTTTTAGCAAAAGTCCTCGTCCTGTATTAGTAAGTTGAAACCTTGGTTGAATCAAGGAAACGCCGCGACGGATGTCACGCTTAGCTGCAATAAATTTATACGTTTTTGTCATATTATGCGAATAGCTTTTCTTAATTGTATACCCTTTTAATCATAAATTAAATCGTAAAGACACGGGAGGTCACTGTGAAATATCCATATGTAGCAGAATTTCGACAATCTTTAGTCGAATGGTTTGAAGAAGAGAAACGAGATTTACCTTGGCGGCATACTAAAGACCCTTATAAAATTTGGGTATCTGAGGTCATGCTACAGCAAACACGAGTTGATACAGTTATTCCTTATTACAATCGCTTTATGGAAAGCTTTCCAACTTTAGAATTATTAGCTGAAGCACCACAGGAATATTTATTGAAACATTGGGAGGGCCTTGGCTATTACTCACGAGCGAGAAATCTGCAAGCAGGGGTTCGTGAGGTGCTAGAAAACTATGGCGGAATCGTACCGGATAATCGCTATGAAATTTCAAAGTTAAAAGGGGTTGGCCCCTATACTGCAGGTGCTATATTAAGTATTGCCTATAATAAGCCCGAACATGCAGTTGATGGTAATGTCATGCGGGTTTTAAGTCGTGTACTTAATATACATGATGATATTGCACTGCCGAAGACAAAGAAAATTTTCGAAGCAGCTGTCGAAGAACTAATTGATCCACATAATGCATCATCTTTTAATCAAGGTTTAATGGAACTTGGAGCACTTATTTGTTCCCCAACATCACCGAAATGTTTGTTATGTCCTGTCCGTGAATATTGCACAGCTTTTAATGAAGGAGAACCAGAAAAACTGCCTGTTAAATCAAAAAAAGTGAAGATGAAGCATATTTCATACGACGTTTTTGTTTGTGAAGATGAGGTCGGTCGAATTTTAATGGAGCAACGTCCGGCAAGTGGCTTACTTGCAAATATGTGGCAGTTTCCGATGGTTGAGCAAGCAGATGACTCATTATTAAAATTTGCTGTGCATTATGAAGTAGAGGCGCAAGCACAACAAGAAATTTTAACATTTAAACATGTTTTCTCACATTTAACTTGGCATGTGAATGCTTATTATATGAAGTGTAAATCATTTGAAAAGGGTGATTGGCTGACACAGGAGCAAATAGAATTATTACCAATGCCTGTGCCAATGTTAAAAATATGGCAAGCGATAAAATAGGGGCGACACTATAATTAAGCAAACGAAAATAAAAAAATTAATGAGCATAAAAGTAATCACCTCTGTACACAATAATTAGCGTGGAGGTGAATGACTGATGAAGAAAAATCAAAACACAAACCAACAAGCAAATAAAAACATGCAACGCCAAAGTGAAGAGTTTGGTTACGAAACGGACTTCAACGAAGTGCAAAAGCAAAATGCTAAAGCTGAGCAGAATAAAGCTCAAGCTTCAGGCAAATATGCTAAGAATAACCAAAACGCGAGCGAGTAAGCACTTTGTAACTGCATAATTGCATTTACCTTCTAAAGGGGCTGTCTAAAAATCGAAAAGATGAAAAGGACAGCCCTTTTTCTATTTTTCCTTCGAAACGCATAAGCTTATAACGAAAGTTATAAAATTCCATTAAAGTTGTTGTTATGATGGAAATTGCTATTAATTTTCGAAAATTTGTACATAAATAACATGACACAGTGAAATTTGTAGTTTTCAACTACACCTTTCGCGTACAGATTGCTATAATATACTAGAGACTGCTAGATTTAGGTAGCATAGACGAAAAGGTGGGCTTCAAAAATGGCAATACCGGTAGAAGGAGAAACGATACAAATACATAGTTATAAGCACAATGGCCGCATCCACCGTGTTTGGCAAGAAACGATGGTTTTAAAAGGAACTAAAAACATTATAATCGGTGCGAATGAACGAACACTTGTGACAGAATCCGATGGTCGTACGTGGCTAACGAGAGAGCCTTCTATTTGTTATTTCCATGCGGAGCACTGGTTTAACATCATCTGCATGCTGCGTGAAGACGGTGTGTATTATTATTGTAATCTAAGCTCACCATTTGTTTTCGATAATAATGCCATTAAATACATTGACTACGATTTAGATATTAAGGTTTTTCCAGATATGTCGTATACCCTTTTAGATGAAGATGAATATGAACAGCATCGCCAGGAAATGTCTTACCCAGATGTCATCGATAAAATTTTAAAGCGTAATGTCGAAAAATTAATTAGCTGGATACAACAAAAAAGAGGACCCTTTGCACCCGATTTTATCGATGCGTGGACAAGCCGTTATAAGTTTCAGCTCGATATGCAAGCAGATGATTGTCAGTAACACCTATTAGTTAAACTAATGGGTGTTTTTTTGCATTTAAGGGGTATTTTATAAATAGAACAATTGATGTAAATCAAAAATAGTTAGCATTAAAAGTCAACTAACTGTACTTCATGCTAAATATTGCTATAATACGTAAGGGCATTCATAATAGAATGTCTGTTTCTTTTTTTAATGTATAGAAAGCCATAAAGGGATGAGGTTTTCTAATAAGGAAGTGATGAAAAATGAGTAGTATAAAGCGTTATATGCGTTTTGTAAAACCATACACATGGGAAATTATTTTAACGGTTTTAATCGGTATAGTGAAATTTGCAATCCCGTTATTCATTCCACTGCTCATAAAAATAGTACTTGATGATATTATTGGTGCGGAGGATTTGACGGATACAGAAAAAACAAAGGAATTGTTTTACTGGCTAGGCGGTACAATTATTGTGTTCTTTGTAATACGACCACCAATAGAATACTACCGTCAATATTTTGCACAGCATGTGAGTAACAAGGTCCTTTTTGATATCCGCAAAGAGATTTATGCGCATTTACAGCGCCTAAGCTTAAAGTATTATGCCAATACAAGAGCTGGTGAGGTAATTTCACGTGTAATTAATGATGTGGAGCAAACGAAGAACTTTGTTATGACAGGTTTGATGAATGTTTGGCTAGACTTAGCGACAATCGTTATTGCCGTCTTTATTATGTTAGCTATGGATGTCAAACTAACGCTTGTTGCACTAATTGCATTTCCGTTCTATGCAATTAGTGTAAAGTTCTTCTTCGGAAAACTGCGTGATTTAACTCGCAAACGTTCGCAGGCGCTAGCGGGTGTTCAAAGTTATCTTCATGAACGAGTAGCTGGCATGAGTATTATTAAAAGCTTTACGCTCGAAAAGCATGAGCAAAAATTATTCGACGAAGCAAATGGCGAGTTTTTGGAAAAAGCACTAGATCAAACAAGATGGAATGCTAAATCTTTTGCGGTCGTCAATACGATTACAGATGTAGCGCCACTACTTGTTATTGCTTATGCTGGCTATCAAGTAATAAATGGGCAGTTAACGCTCGGAACAATGGTTGCTTTTATCGCTTATATAGAACGCCTTTACGGACCACTTCGCCGATTAGTAAGTTCTTCTACAACGTTAACACAATCAATTGCCTCGATGGATCGTATGTTTGAACTAATAGACGAGCCCTATGAAGTGAAAAATAAAAAAAATGCACTACCATTATCGCCTGCAACAGGTGAGGTGCGATTTGAGAATGTCGCTTTTCAATATGAAGCGGATGGTTCGCAAATTTTAAAAGATATGAATTTCACCATAAAACCAGGGGAGACGGTCGCATTTGTAGGGATGAGCGGCGGTGGGAAATCTACCATAATCAGCTTAATCCCACGCTTTTATGATACGTCAGATGGAGCGGTATATGTAGATGGGCATGATGTGAAGGACGTCACAATCCATTCATTACGCTCTCAAATTGGAATCGTGCTACAGGATAATATTTTGTTCAGTGATTCAGTAAAAGAAAATATACTGATGGGCAAACCTGAAGCATCCGAAGAAGAAGTAATTGCTGCTGCAAAAGCGGCTAATGCGCATGACTTTATTATGGGCTTGCCAAATGGCTATAACACTAAGGTTGGCGAGCGAGGTGTAAAATTATCAGGTGGACAAAAGCAACGTGTTGCCATTGCACGCGTATTTTTAAAAAACCCACCGATTTTAATTTTAGATGAAGCAACATCAGCGCTAGATTTAGAAAGTGAAGCGCTCATTCAAGAATCGCTTGATGCCTTAGTGCATGACCGAACAACTATTATTATTGCGCACCGACTTTCTACTATTACACATGCCGATAATATTTTTGTTATTGATCATGGACAATTAATTGAAAAAGGGAATCATGAGCAACTAATGAAGGAGCAAGGCACATACTTTAATTTATTCCAAGTGCAACACTTAGATTGAGTATTGAAAGATCGTTAATTTTCGTTACGGGTTGCTCACTTTTTTACAGGGTCTTCAATCTCGCGCTTGTCCCCGCAGATGTCGAGCTAATTGTTTGAGTGCCTTGTTTGAGTGCCTGGCACTTGTATAATTTAAGCCTTTCATTCCTAGTTGAATGAAAGGCTTTTTTGTATGCAATTGCTTATTTCAGCTATCAATGGCTTCTTTTATTCTTCCAAGTTAAATGGAAGCTATTTTTGTAGAAAAATATCGTTAAATCACGAAATTTTTATATGTGAGGAGAAAAATGTAGAAAATATATGCTATTGGTAGAAAAATAATGATTGAAAGAGAGGGGAAATTTAGTTAGAATTATCTGAAAATAGAGAATTTATTGATAGTTAGTATATAATAAACTATAAATTTGCAATTTTAAAAAATATTGGTAGGATGGGGCGGTTGAACATGCGAAAAAAGCTGTTAGAGATTAAAGGTTTACAAACAACCTTTTTCACAGATGATGGACAGATTCCTGCCGTTGACGATATTGATTTTTCGGTCCATGAAGGGGAAATTTTGGGGATTGTTGGGGAATCGGGCAGTGGCAAAAGCGTAACATCTTTGTCCATTATGGGATTGATACCGTCGCCACCTGGAAAAATCACAGGCGGACAAGTACTGTTAGATGGCAAAAACTTAGCTAAATTAACTGATAAGCAAATGCAAAAAGTACGTGGGAAAGATGTGGCGATGATCTTTCAAGAGCCGATGACTTCCTTAAATCCTTTATTTACGATTGGGGATCAATTGAAAGAGGCTATTTTAATTCATAATCCTAAGTGGTCTAAAAAGAAGGCTTTTGCACGAGCAATAGAAATTATGAAACTAGTAGGTTTACCGCGTGCGGAGGAACTATTAAAGGATTATCCTCATCAATTATCAGGTGGGATGCGCCAACGTGTAATGATTGCGATGGCACTTGTTTGTGACCCGAAGGTACTGATTGCTGATGAGCCTACAACAGCGCTAGATGTGACGATTCAAGCTCAAATATTGCAACTAATGAAAGATTTGAACAAGCGGATGAATACCGCTGTTTTATTAATTACGCACGATTTAGGTGTTGTAGCAGAAACTTGTGAGCGCGTTATCGTTATGTACGCTGGACAAATTGTTGAAGAAGCATCTATACAGGAAATTTTTAAAACGCCAAAGCACCCTTACACACAAGGACTTATTAAATCGGTACCAGATATGCGTTATAAAAAAGACAGTCTTTATTCGATACCTGGTAGTGTACCAAAGCCGGGCACAATTAAAGACGGCTGTCGATTTGCAGCACGCTGTGAGTTTGCGATGGAGCGTTGCCTACAGGAAACACCACCTTTATATGAAGCGACAGCGCAACATAAAGCAAGGTGCTTTTTAATGGAAGAACAGGAGGTGGTTCATTATGTCGAAAGTGTTGTTGAAGGTTGATGGTTTAAAAAAGTATTTTCCTATTCGCAAAGGATTCCTTAATACGCAGGTTGGGGATGTGAAAGCTGTGGACGATGTTTCCTTTGAAGTATATGAAGGGGAAACATTAGGCATCGTTGGTGAATCGGGGTGTGGCAAGTCAACGACAGGTCGCCTATTAATGCGCTTACTTGAACCGACAGCAGGTAACATTGAATTTGGAGGCAAAATGATTTCCACACTATCAAACAATGAAATGCGGAAAGCGCGAAGGGATATTCAAATGATTTTCCAAGATCCCTATGCCTCGTTAAATCCACGCCATACGATTGGCAAGATTTTAGAGGAACCGCTCATTGTTCATGGTATGGGCAATGCAAAAGAGAGAAAAAAGAAAGTAATAGAGCTTCTTGAAATCGTTGGCTTAAATGAATATCACGTAAAACGTTATCCACATCAATTTAGTGGAGGACAAAGACAACGTATTGGAATTGCTCGTGCACTTATGACAAATCCTCGTCTAATTATTGCGGACGAGCCTGTTTCAGCGCTGGACGTATCGATTCAAGCTCAAGTTTTAAATCTAATGCAAACATTGCAAAGGGAATTAAAGCTTACTTATATATTTATTTCACATGACTTAGGGGTTGTGCGACACATTAGTAATCGTGTCGGGGTTATGTATTTAGGCAAGTTAGTAGAGCTGACAGATAGTGAGAATTTATATGCAGAGCCGCTCCACCCATATACGCAGGCATTATTATCTTCGGTTCCTGTGCCTGATCCAACTTTTGAACGTGAGCAGCTGATTATATCTGGTGATATTCCGAGTGCATCCAATCCGCCAAGCGGCTGTGCATTCCATACGAGATGTCCTTTTAAGAAAGAACAATGCTCAAGCGTGGTTCCGAAACTGCAAGAAGTGAAACAGGGTCATTATGTTGCTTGTCATCTTTATGATGCGCTTCAACATTAAATGATATAAAAAAGTTTTAGGGGGAAAATAAATGAAGAAAAAGAAGCTTTGGTCATTAGGCGTAATGCTAATCCTTGTTCTCTCGACAATCTTAGCTGCGTGTGGTGGTGGCTCTGATGGCAAGGATACAGGTTCAAAAGATACGTCTACTGGCGGCGATTCAGCTAACGGCAGTGAAAAAACATTAGTATATGGTCGAGGTGGGGATTCCACTGCACTTGACCCTGCAACAGTAACAGAAGGTGAATCTTTTAAAGTTACAGTGAATCTCTATGAAACACTTATTAACTTTGGAGATGAAGATGTTACATTGCATCCAGGTTTGGCAAAATCTTGGGAAGCTTCAGAAGATGGACTAACTTACACATTCCAACTTGAAGAAGGTGTAAAGTTCCACGATGGTTCTGATTTTAACGCAGAGGCAGTCGTGAAAAATTTCGAGCGCTGGAAAGCTGGCGCTGATAAGTTCCCGTACTTCATGTCCCAATTCACAATGGGCGGTGAGCAAGTAATTGAATCAATTACAGCAGAAGGCGATTCAACGGTTGTATTCAAACTGAAGCAGCCACAAGCACCATTCTTGAAAAACTTAGCAATGTCACCATTCGCTATTGCTTCTCCAACTGCATTTGAAGCGAATGACGATGCACTTATCGATAATCCAGTTGGAACAGGTCCATTCAAATTTGTAAGTTGGACACGTAATGATTCTATTACAATTGAGAAAAATCCTGACTATCGTATTGCAGGATTCCCGAAATTAGATAAAGTAATTTTCCGTTCGATTCCTGATAACTCTGCTCGCTTAAATGCACTAAATAACGGCGAGGTAGATGTTGTCGATGGATTAAGTCCATCGGATAAAGGGTCAATCGAATCAAATGGTGATTTACAATTAATCGAACGTCCTTCTATGAACGTTGGTTACCTTGGTTTAACCGTAACACGCCCACCATTTGATAATGTGAAAGTTCGTCAAGCAGTAAACTATGCAATTGATAAGCAAGCGTTAGTTGATGCTTTCTATGAAGGATTAGCTCAGCCTGCGAAAAACCCAATGCCACCAGTTATTGCTGGCTACAACGATGATATTACAGGGTACGCATATGATCCTGAAAAAGCAAAAGCATTACTAAAAGAAGCAGGCTATGACGGTAAAGAAATTGAATTATGGGCAATGCCAGTACCACGTCCATATATGCCAGATGGACAAAAAATTGCAGAAGCTATTCAAAAGAATTTAGCTGATGTAGGCATTCCATCTAAAATTGTTTCATTCGAATGGGCAACGTATTTAGAAAAAGCTCAAAATGGTGAAGCGGATGCGTTCTTACTTGGTTGGACAGGTGATAACGGCGATGCAGACAACTTCCTTTACACATTATTAGACGCTGATAATATCGGTTCAAATAACTACACGTTCTATGACAACCAAGAGTTACACAAATTATTTGTTGCTGCACAAACAGAAGTAAATGAAGACAAACGTATTGAACTTTACAAACAAGCGCAAGCAATCATTTCTGAGGATGCTCCATGGGTTCCACTTGCACACTCAATTCCTATTTTAGCTGCCAGTACAAAAGTTTCAAATTACCATGCACATCCAACTGGCTCTGACCGTTTAGAAGCAGTAGATATGAATTAGACAATAGAGAAATGAAAATTGTCGCTTACTCATAGTGACGTAACAAGATTTTTACAGCTTTGGACTTTGTCTAGCGTTGTAAAAACGGGTTGTGACTATGTTGGTCGCAACCCGTTTTTCTGTATGAAAGACAAACTATCTAAACGGCTATCGTTTGTTGAAGGCTGTCCCTTTCTACAGTATGTGTATAGACTTCAATGCTTTTCATAGCAAAAGTATAATTAGAAAATTACAGAGAGGTGAAAAAGATGCTTCACTATATGGGAAGGCGTTTATTTCAATTAATCCCAGTTTTGCTTGGAATGACTTTTATCGTCTTTATGTTAATTCGTTTAATTCCTGGTAACCCCGCGCAAGTGATTTTAGGTCAGCAGGCGACGAAAGAGGCGGTTGAGGCATTAAACGCAAGTTTAGGATTAGACAAGCCATGGTACACACAATATTTTGGCTATTTAGGTGGTATTTTTCAGGGCGATTTAGGTGTTTCATTGCGTACAAAGTTACCTGTGTCACAAGAGATATTTCCTTATTTAGCGGCAACAGCAGAATTAGCCATATTTGCAATGATTATTGCAATTGTTGTTGGAGTCAATGCAGGTATTATTTCAGCCTGGTTCCAAAATTCATGGTTTGATTATGTAGCGATGGTCATTGCTTTAATTGGGGTATCTGTGCCAGTCTTTTGGCTAGGTTTAATGGAACAATGGGCGTTTAGTATAAACCTTGGATGGTTCCCTACATCGGGACGTGATAATGTCCGTGACCCTATAACCGCCATTACGCATTTTTATTTGCTCGATACGCTTATTCAAGGGAGATTTGATCAGTTTACGGAAGTGTTTAAGCGATTAGTGTTACCAGGTGTGGCACTTGCGACGATACCGATGGCGATTATTGCAAGGATTACCCGCTCGTCTATGCTTGAGGTAATGCGCTCCGATTATGTTCGTACAGCTAGAGCAAAAGGACAAAAAATGTTTATCGTCGTTTATAAACACGCACTGAAAAACGCAGTTATTCCAGTGTTAACAGTAATCGGTTTGCAAACAGGGTTACTGCTTGGCGGTGCCATTTTAACAGAAACCATCTTCAGTTGGCCGGGTATTGGTCGTTATATTTACGATGCCATTGGCTTCCGTGATTATCCAGTTATCCAATCGGGTATTTTAATCGTTGCGTTTATTTTCATCATGATCAATTTAATTGTCGATCTACTTTATACAGTGATAGATCCACGCATTAAATACAAATAGGAGGGAGATGCGATAATGACTGGTGCGATAGATATAAAAAAAGAAGCAGTAGCAAGTCGAGAGCGTGCGGCAGGTCCTTGGAGAGAAGGCTGGCGTAGCTTTAAAAAAAGTAAAATCTCCCTAGTTGGTGCTGGGATTGTAGTATTTTTTATACTTCTTGCTGTATTTGGTCCGTACATTGCACCACAAGGAATTAATGAACAGGATTTATCAAAGCGCTTATTGGCACCTTCAAGTGCGCATTGGTTTGGAACAGATGACTTTGGGCGGGATATTTTTTCTCGGATTATTCATGGTGCACGTATATCGTTAAGGATCGGATTTTTTGCCGTTATTCTTTCGGTAATTGTCGGAAGTACACTTGGAATTCTTGCAGGTTATTATGGAAAATGGATTGATACAATTATTTCTCGAATCTTTGATATTATGTTGGCGTTTCCTAGTATTTTATTAGCAATCGCTGTAGTGGCTGTACTTGGGCCGTCATTACAAAATGCTTTAATTGCAATTGCTATTATTAACGTACCAAATTTTGGGAGACTAATTCGGTCAAAAGTGTTAAGTGTAAAAGAAGAGGAATATATCGTAGCAGCAAAAGCGATAGGAATGCGAGATTCGCGTATTTTATTTTCCCACATTTTACCCAACTCAATGACGCCAATTATTGTACAGGGAACATTAGCAATTGCGACAGCGATTATTGAAGCAGCTGCACTAGGCTTCCTAGGCTTAGGGGCTCAAGCACCAGCCCCTGAATGGGGTAAAATGCTAGCTGATGCGCGAATCTACTTATTAAAAGCGCCATGGACAATGATTTTCCCAGGCTTAGCGATTATGCTAACGGTACTAGGTTTTAATTTAATGGGTGATGGTTTGCGAGATGCGCTAGATCCGAAAATGAAAAGTTAATATGTAAAATAGCCTTCTACTGAAAAAGCTAGAAGGTTTTTTTACCTGTTAAGACGAATAAATGAGCTAACTATAAATTTACAATTTCATCCTGGAGCCATTATTTGAATTTTATGTAATATTATTTTAGACTTAATTTATGCTGACATACATACTTTATTGACGCAGCTACTGCTCAATGAAGGTTTTGAAGACGCGTACAAAACCTATTATTAAGAAGAAGTTTATCGATGCTTATACTGTTAGCAACTTTTTAGCAGAGGCGCATTCAAATAAGGAGGGCATTAAAAATGGGGATTAATTTACAAAAAGGACAGCGTGTAGATTTAACAAAAGGCAATGCTGGTTTAAATAAAATTAAAGTAGGCTTAGGGTGGGACCCTGTAAGTCAAACAAAAAGCGGTGGCTTTTTAGGAGGCTTATTTTCGAGTGGTAGAACAGCAGGCAGAGATGTTGACTGTGATTCCTCAGTTTTAATGTTACAGGATGATCGTATAGTTGCAGGAGATGACGTAGTTTACTTCGGAAAATTATCGAGTAAATGTGGATCTGTTATACATTCTGGTGATAATTTAACTGGTGCTGGTGATGGTGACGATGAAGTAATTACAGTTGAGCTAGGGGCAGTACCTGCTCAATACAATAAATTAGTATTCGTCGTTAACATTTATGATGCAGCTGGACGTAATCAACATTTCGGTATGATTCAAAATGCGTATATTCGCGTGTACGATGACAAGACAGGTAATGAACTAATTCGTTATAATTTAACTGATAATTATTCGAATTTAACGACGCTAGTGTGTGGTGAAATTTATCGTCACGGTAACGAATGGAAATTTGCTGCTGTTGGTAACGGTACAAATGATGTAAAACTTGGTGATGTAGTTCGAAGATATCAATAAATATAAATTTGAGGAGGAATAAAAATGGGTATTTCATTACAAAAAGGGCAAAAAGTAGATTTAACAAAAACAAACCCAGGCTTATCAAATGTGATTGTAGGTTTAGGATGGGACACAAATAAATACGATGGTGGACATGATTTTGATTTAGATTCGTCGATTTTTTTACTTGCTGATACAGGTAAAGTAGCAGATCAAAATGATTTCATCTTCTACAACAATACTATTGGTGGTAATGGTTCTGTTGAACACTCTGGCGATAACTTAACAGGAGTTGGCGAAGGGGATGACGAAATCGTTAAAGTTTCGTTAAAAGAAGTACCTGCACATGTGCAACGCTTAGCTTTCACTGTTACAATCCATGAGGCAGAAGCACGTAGCCAAAACTTTGGTATGGTGTCTAACGCATTTATCCGCATTGTAAATGCCGCTACGAATGAAGAAATCGTTCGCTATGACTTAGGTGAAGACTTTAGTATTGAAACAGCTGTTGTTGTAGGTGAATTATACCGTCACAATGGTGAATGGAAATTTAACGCGATTGGTGCTGGATACCAAGGCGGTTTAGCTGCACTTTGTAATGATTATGGCTTAAGCGTAAACTAACGGTTTAACTTTACACGAGAAAGGGAGTTTTTTTCTAATGGGTATTCAGTTAAGTAAAGGACAACGCATTGATTTAATGAAACAGGATCCAGGCTTAAATAATGTAGGGATTGGTTTAGGCTGGGATGTTAAACAATTCGATGGAGGAAGTGACTTTGACTTAGATGCATCAGTGTTTTTATTGGATGCATCGGGGAAATGCCGTAATGAACAAGACTTTATTTTCTATAATAATCTAACAAGTCCCGATAAATCGGTCCAGCATATGGGTGATAACCGTACTGGTTTAGGTGATGGAGACGATGAAAAAATTCTTGTGAACTTAAAGCAAGTATCCCCTCAAATTGAAAAGATTGTTGTAACAGTGACAATTTACGATGCTGAAGGTCGCCGTCAAAATTTCGGACAAGTACTAAATGCATATGTTCGTTTATCGAACGAAGAATCTGGTTCAGAAGTTCTTCGCTATGATTTAGCAGAAGATTTCAGTATTGAAACCGCGGTCGTATTTTGTGAGCTGTACCGTCATAATGGCGAATGGAAATTTGCCGCTGTTGGCTCTGGCTATCAAGGTGGGCTCGCTTCATTAATCAATGCCTATGGTCTAGAGTAATTAAAGTACGATGTATATCTGCAATGGCCACTAATAGGCATTAATTTAAATCATGATGAACTTAACGGAAGGCACTGTATTAGTCTGTATAAACAGGTTGATGCAGTGTCTTTTTTACAAAGATCATTCTTTGATGAGGGAGAGAATAGGATGCAATATTTTGCAACTGAAGCGGAGACGATTTTTTATCAACAACCACGCACATTTACTAAACTAGATTCACCAGATATTTTATCGTATGCATTAGGTGCTACGCTATATATGCCTGCATCTATGCCTAACATTATTGACATGGTACAAGCACAAAAATATCAAGATTTAAAGTCGTTTGTTATAGATTTAGAGGATGCAGTTGGAGATGCAGAGTTAACGAGCTGTGAAGAAAAAATAATAGAGGATATAAGTGCACTCTACACACTTTATGTCCATAACGAAATTTTGCTTGAAGATTTGCCACTTCTATTTATTCGTGTGCGGAGTGTTGAGCAATTTAGAGTTTTGACTTCTGTATTAGGAAAGCGACAGGAAGTGCTTACGGGCTATGTATTTCCTAAGTTCACAGTGATACAAGGAGCTACCTATTTTGAAATACTCGAGCAAACGATTGAACAGCATCAACTAACACTATATGGGATGCCTATTTTAGAAAGCCGAGACATTTTATATAAGGAGTCTCGAATGGAAGCTTTATTTGCGATACGTGACGTGCTGCGTCAATATAGAAAACGTGTACTTAACGTACGTATCGGTGCTACTGATTTTTGCGGAATTTATGGAATTCGTCGCCGAGTAGACTCAACAATTTATGATATTGCTGTTATTCGAGATTGTATTGCAGATATCGTCAATGTACTAGGTCGTGAAGAAGATGACTTTGTTATTTCGGGACCAGTATGGGAGTATTTCAGCAATGAACGGTTATTAAAACCAACGCTAAGAGCCACACCATTCAGTGAAAAGGGAGCTTTATATGCACGGAAGGCACTACTCGATGATTATTTGGATGGCTTGATGAAGGAAGTAATTTTAGACAGACAAAATGGCATTTTAGGTAAAACAATTATACATCCAAGTCATATTCGAATTGTACATGCACTTTATGTTGTTTCTTATGAGGAATATGTAGATGCCACTAGTATTATTGATAATGAAGGGCATAAGGGTGTTTTAAAAAGCCATTATGCCAATAAAATGAATGAAATGAAGCCACATATGAGATGGGCACAGAAAGTTTTACGCCAAGCACATATATATGGTGTATACAATGAATCTGCAGATTTTGCCTCTCTTTTATTGAATGCAAGTGTAGGAGGAAGTACGGATGACGAAGCTCAACAACAAGTTGAACATTATTCAAGATTATAAAATTGAGATTGAGCTTACCCAAAATCCTTATGATTTTGCGATGACGGATTTATTCAAAATGGCGACACGTATTAATAAAAAGAGACAATTTTTATTTGTGAGTACCGTCCTTGGTAAGCATTTAGCAGTTCGTCCACAGGTGCCGATTCTGACAGGCGCACTATTAGCAATGATGTATCATGAAAAACTGGTTGGTCATGAGTCTTTGTTATTACAGCCAGTTGTACAGGCGATAAAAAATCAGCAAAATATGCAAGGGATTTTACAGCAAGTAGAGGAGCAAAGACTGGAACTAGCGGAGGAAGTTTTATTTATCGGCTTTGCTGAAACAGCAACAGCTCTTGGTCATGCTGTTTTCAATGCTTTTAAGTCCAATGCAACGTATGTCCATACGACGCGAGAACTACTACCAGAGCTCGAACCGTTTGTCACTTTCGAAGAAGAACATTCGCACGCGACGAGTCATCGCGTGTACTGCGAGCAACCTGAAAAACTACTACAGGCAAAACAGATTGTGCTCATTGACGATGAAATTACAACAGGAAATACAGTGGTAAACATTATTGAAACACTGCGCCAAAAGTTCCCTACTGTTCAGCGTTATTCGGTTTTATCGATTTTAGATTGGCGTTCGCCCCAGCAACAAGCGATGTTTGCGGAGCTAGAAGCTAAGTGGGGAGTAACGATTGATTTTGTATCGATTATGAGTGGGCAATTTATTTGTGATGGCACACCACTTTTAACAAATCATCAGGTGCAAATAACATCGCAAGCAACAACAGACATGAAGTTGCTATCGGTGAACGAGGTAGTTGAACAGAAACATTACTATTCTATCGCTGAAAATGGTGTGAAAAATAGAGCACCTTATATGTTAGCGACAGGTCGATTAATGTTAACGACTGAGCAACATGCTGCACAAAAGAAGCTGTATCAAACTATCGCGGACCAGTTACGAGGGCTTCGTACAGACGGACCAGCACTTGTCATCGGTACAGGGGAGTTTATGTATGTGCCAATGCAAATAGCGACTTGTTTAGGAGAGGATGTTTATTTCCAATCAACGACACGTAGCCCAATTTATTGTGAAAATAATCCATCCTATACAATAACAGAAAAAATTGCTTTCGAAAGTCCAGAAAATAATGGTGTTGAAAATTACTTATACAACTTACATAGCCATTCATATTCGGAACTTTTTTTAGTCGTAGAACGTATAGCCAATGAAGAGGTAGTGGCAAGGGCAGTACATGCATTGAAATCTGTAAGTAACGCAAATATTTATGTGATTTGTATGCACGAATGGGGGACTGAATAATGCATGAAATGAAGCAACCAGATAAAATGGGAAGCTATTCACCTGAAGATGTTGTCTTTTTACTACGAGATATTAGTAACGTTAACTTAGAAATAGATAATGAACAGCGTGAACGACTTATTCAATCGGGTACCCACTATTCAGAAATGTTGCCAGTAGAGTATCTTCCTTCTGAAGCATATATGAACCTGTTTTATCGAACATTAGATGATTATGCTCAACGTATTGCGGTTGCTGTTGGATTGGTGGCTCAACAAATTGTAGAGCGCTGTAGTTTAGAACATTTAGTGCTTGTTAGTTTAGCGAGAGCCGGAACGCCTATTGGTATTTTAATTAAGCGTTATATAAAAATGCATTATAACGTGGACGTTCCTCACTATACTATTTCGATTCTCCGAGGTCGGGGTATTGATGACTACGCTATCAAATACATATTTACTCAGCACCCACTTGCACAAATTCAATTTATTGATGGTTGGACAGGGAAAGGCGCGATTACGAGAGAATTACAACAGGCGTGTGAAAGCTTTAATGAGCAAAACAATAAACAGTTGGATGCGACATTAGCAGTGCTTGCTGATCCGGGACATTGTGCAGCAATTTATGGTACACGTAATGATTTTTTAATACCATCCGCATGTTTAAATTCAACTGTTTCGGGCTTAGTTAGTCGAACAGTATGGAACGCACAGTTCATGGATGTAAATGATTTTCACGGGGCAAAATTTTATAAAGAACTACAAGTGGCTGATGTATCCAATGTATATATTGACCGTATTAGCGCGTATTTTTTACAAGTAGAGAACGATGTGGAGCAACAGCTTCGTGAACGAATACCATCTACAATTACGTGGCAAGGGTTGGAAACCGTTGTTGCTATTCAACAACATTATGGCATAACAAATAGTAACTTTGTGAAGCCAGGAGTTGGGGAAACAACACGGGTATTACTTCGCAGAGTCCCTTGGAAAATTTTAATTAACCCTAAATATGTGCATGAATTAGCGCACATTTTACTATTAGCTAAGGAAAAAAATGTGGAAATTGAAGAATATCCACAAATGTCCTATGCATGCTGTGGCTTAATAAAAGAAGTGTAGAGGAGAGAAGACATGCTACTATTTACATCTGATTTAGATCGTACGCTTATTTACTCCCAGCGCATGATGGATAAGTATCCACCAAATACAGCTCCAATTACAGCTGAACGAAAAGATGGGGAAGCACTTAGTATGATGACTGAAGTAACGATGTCATTATTGCAACAAGTCCACCAACAAACATTATTCGTTCCTGTTACAACACGTGCAATACATCAGTATGAACGAATACATGTAATAAAAGAGCTGCGTCCTACTTTTGCAATTACGAGTAATGGGGGTACAATAATAGAACAAGGACGCCCTAATATGGAATGGTCCAAAATTTTACGCAAAAGAATTGAAGATTCCTCAATTCCTCAAGCAGATTTGCTACGCCAATTTAATAGCATAAAATCAGATGATTGGCTTCAACAATCGTTCTATGTTGATGAGCTATTTTATGTTCATTATGTGGATTGTAATATTTTACAGCAGGACGAAGTGCAGGCAATAATTCAAGACTTTGCAGTACATGGTTGGCATGTACTGCTGCAAGGACGAAAATTGTACATTATGCCAAAGGCGCTTACGAAAGAAGCCGCAATTTCGTATTTGAAGGAGCATTGTACATATAATATGCACTTGGCAGCGGGTGATTCCATAATGGATTATGGAATGCTCGCTTTGGCTGATAGAGGTTATACGCCATACCACGGTGACTTAAAAGACAAACAACCTCAAATACTAAAGAACACAATTTATTCGGCTCATAGCGGTGAAGCATTTACAAAATATTTATTGGAAGATGTTTTACAATTGGCTGCCAAGCAACCGATTGTGGAAGTATGATGTAAGGAGGTGATGCTTGTATGCAAACAGTCACAATTGAATCGGTATTAGAAAGAGATTCTTATGATTGGCTACAAGCCTTCCAAGATACAGCTAACGCGCGAACAGTTTACGAGGTAACAGCACAACACGTACGTTTTAGTCGTATTGCTGTACGTATATTAGGTGTCCCGATAGAAGAAGACGATTATTTTAATTCCTTATATACAATGTCACAAAATCCAAATGTCCATATTTTAAGCGAAGAATTAAACAAACATATTGAGCAAAAGGATTTTCAGGCATTGCAAACGATTTTAGAGCAACATCAGCAATCCCCTAAAGGCTTGTCGATTAATCGACTGATTGCCATGATGTATGGTCATCAACTAATTCCTAAGCATGATGATCCTTCGATGAATCGTCATTTACAGCTAGTGACGATGCGAGTAGTGGAGCGCTTCAGAGATCAGCAATCACTTGGATTACTAGCGAATGACTTTCGACGCTTTTTAATTGATATGGTGAAGTGGCTCAAAAACCATTGGATTCAGTGGACAAAAGCAATGAAACCGACAGATGATTTCCCGAAGGTCGTTTGGTATGGTGAAACAACAATTAGTCAGCGCTATTTTCTTCTATTATTAATGGAGCTTGGTTGCGATGTTTTAATCTTCCATCCCTCGGCGATTGATGAATTTGCTACTGTAGATCCAACAGATGCATTTTCTGTTACGCACTCCTATGTAAGTCAAACAGCGTTACAACCATTCCCTGATAAATTACGTGATCGTCAAGCTACAGTTGGCTATAGCTCTAGCCAACATTTTGAACACTTAATGCATGACCAGCATTCTGGTGTTTATCGACCATGGCAATTTAAAGATCATTTGCCGCGTTCATTAACACTACGTATGACATATGATGATATTTTTATTTATGCCAATGAAAAGGCGATGGTTCGTCCGAAATTTGAGGTGCTTAGGGATGAAGTAATCATTCCTGTAATCTTCGCGAAAATTAGTGGTGTATCTAGTAGCCGTGAAGAATATTGGGGGTATATGCATCAATTGCTTGCTAGCCCACAAGCTGTATTTGTGCAGGCATTTCCATATGCTAAAACGAGTAGAGCTAATTTTCATTTTCACTATAAGCATTGTTTAGTGAATGGTGAACTATCTACGGAGCGGATTATGCAAAGTGATTGGTGGCAATATGATGATTTGACGTTGGAGCTACAATCAGCAATTGCTCATACTATTAAAACGTCCTGTGAACAGCCTATGCTTAAACTGCAGCCAAATGAGTCACAGTACGATTTGCAATTATTTATATTTAAACAAATGACGATGATTCCAAAAGACATATTGCGTCTATTACAAAGCTTTGATTATGCTCAGGAAGTTCCCAAAGTGGTGCTTTATCAAGCTCCGCAGCAGCCGTCATTATCACGAGAAGATATTGCTCTTTTAGCATTTTTAAATCGTTTTGGCGTGGATATTATTTTTTACAATCCAACAGGAAAGCTTGATATAGAAAAACATTTGCTAGAGGATACGTTTGATGGACATCGTCTAGAGCATATGGTGTTTGACTTACAATTTGAAGAGCCGAAGCAACAAAAGGCAAAGCCTGATAAAATGATCAAAAAATTATTTAACCGTTTCTTCTGACGGCTTGGAAAGGAGGAACACGATGTCAAATAGAGCGATTGTCCTTGAACGATTGACAGCTGAAACAGCTGACCAAACAAAACAACAGCTATGTCAAAGTCCAGAAGTACAGCATATTGCAAATCATATCAATATAAAAAACAGACTTGAATTAACGGAGCTCGGTAAGGAGCCGGCAGTTAAGCTTTCCCGTTTCTCAGACCAAATTTTAAAAACGATAGCCCATTCAAAAGTAAATGAATCTAACGAATTATTAAAACAGCTTGAAGCCCTAATGTCTAAGTTTGATAAAAAAGAAGTCATTGAGCAACAAGGCATTTTTGGGAGATTGTTTAAACGTGCTCCAAAAAATAAGGAAGATTTGTATGCTAAATATAATATTCTTGGTAGAGATATTGAAAAAGTCCATTATCAATTTGTCCTAATGGAAGAAGCATTGGCGAATGATAATCGTATGCTAGCTCGTTTATATAACGAAAATTTGTCTTATTATATGGAGCTTGAAAAATATATCGTTGCTGCTGAAATGAAACTAGATGAGATAAAGACAACGTTAATCCCAATGTATGAAAAGCAAAGTGAAGCAGGTAATCAAATAGCTAAAATGGAGCTTACAACTTTACAAGCAATTGCTGAAACACTTGCACAAAAAATTGATGAGCTTGAAAAATCGCGTATGGTAGCAATCTTAGGGGCAACACAAATGGATATGCTACGCAATGGCAATAGTGAGTTAATGGAGCAAATAAACGGAGCATTTGTCACGACAATTCCCGTTTTTAAATTGGGTATTATGAATGCGATGAATGAAAAGCGGCAACAGCTACATCAAGAATCCGCAGCTGCTTTTGAAAAGCGCATGAAGCAATTTGGTGAAGAAAACAGTCGTGCTGTTTTGCAAAGTGTAGAATATGCGCAACAAAGTGAGACGACAATGACGCTCGAAGAAATGTGGGAGACAATCGTTACTGGTATTGCAAGCTATCGTCAAATACGAGCTGAACAAGCAACTAAGCGTCAACAAATAGAGCAACAACTAATGGCATTAAATAGTGAAGCCTTAAAAAGCTGACACCATCTTAAGGTGTCAGCTTCAAACGTTTGTTTTGTCTATTGGCCTTCATTTGCAGGTTTCACACGCCTGTTTCTTTGCGAAGCCTTGTCAATTGAGTGGCAAATTAGTTGGAAAGAAACACATGAAATCTACAGGTCGATAAATCAAGAAACTGTATTACTTTGGTTAATCATCATACATGTTAGCTTATAGTATAATGATTACTTGAAATAATGCGGTGGAAAACAGGGAAAAGAGGGAACCGATGCCTACTATACTAGTTGCTGACGACGATGCGAACATTCGCGAACTCGTCTGTTTATTTCTACGCAACGACGGATTCGCAACAGCTGAAGCAGCGGACGGCAAGGAAGCACTGGCCGTCTACAACTCAAAGAATGTCGATCTTGTCATACTTGACATTATGATGCCGATTATGGATGGTTGGACGTTAAGCAAGGAGCTCCGAAGAGCTAATCCTGATCTACCTTTACTTATGCTGACTGCGAGAGGAGAAACATGGGAGAAAGTGAAAGGTTTCGAACTTGGGACGGACGATTATTTAACGAAACCATTCGATCCGTTAGAGTTGACGGTTCGTGTTAGGGCACTACTCAAACGATACAAGATTGGCTCCACGCAGACGATCCATTTCGGGAACGTCATTCTTAATCGACAGACCTATAAGGTGACGAAAGGGACGGAGACGCTTACGTTGCCACTAAAGGAGTTTGAATTGCTGTATAAGCTCGCTGGAACACCAGGACAAGTCTATACGCGCGTGCAGTTGATCGATCAGATTTGGGGTATCAATTACGCTGGAGATGATCGAACGGTAGACGTACATATTAAACGGCTGCGTGAACGGTTCGCGACTACACCCGATTTTCGGATCGAAACGGTGCGCGGGCTTGGGTATCGGCTTGAGGTTTATGAATGATCAGATCCTTATATATACGTGTTATCCTGACATTTTTAGTCTCCATCATCGGGGGCACGATCATTTCTTTTTTTGTGTCAACTTGGATATTCGAAGATAAATTGAACGAAAATGCTCAAACCAACTTACGTAACTTTGGTCAAGACATCGTCCAGATTTACAACACCCTTCCGTTACATGAAGCGGACATGTTCGTAAGTGAAATGAAGCAACTCGATTCTTATTATATTCGAATTTACGAAACAACGGGTCAGTTCAAGTCTTACGGTAAACTTCACGGACACAAACCTGCGCATGTGACGAGGGAGCAACTAAAGAAAGCATTAGATGGAGGTGTTGTTCAAGACACTCCTAATGGCATTGCCACGGTCCTCTTAGGGTTGCCGTTGAAAACGGAAATGGGAACGAAAGCGATATTTCTGGAAGCGCTCGCCCCTCCTTCGGCCACTTATGTCACAAAGTGGGCATTGGTCTTTGCAACATGTTCGTTGATTGCAGGAAGCTTATTGATTCTAGTTGCCTCTGTATACCTGGTAAAACCAATCAAAAAGCTGACAAAAGCGACCAAGCGGATAGCATCTGGAGATTTCAACGTCAAGTTGAATATTAAGCAAACGAGTGAGCTGGGTACTTTGGCTCGCAGCTTCGAAGAAATGATGCACGATCTGCAGCAACTTGAGCAGATGCGCAGGGAATTCGTAACGAACGTGTCGCACGAGGTTCAGTCTCCGCTCACTTCGATATCAGGTTATGCTCTAGTGCTTAAGCAAGTTGACCTTTCAGAATACGAACGAAGCCGTTATCTTGATATTATCATCGCTGAAGCGAAAAGGATGTCCAAAATGAGCGATAGCCTGCTAAAGTTGAGTTTGCTTGAATCGCAGTCAAAGCAACTGCAGCTCGTCACGTTCAGCCTCGATGAACAAATCCGACGTATAATCGTGGCGCTCCAGCCACAATGGTCTGCTCGCGATATACATTTCGAGCTTGATTTACAGACAGTTAAAGTAACGGCTGACCATGACCTGTTAAATCAGGTATGGACGAATATCCTTAGAAATAGCATCAAATTTTCCGAGGATGCCGGCGTAATTAACGTAAGCATTAAACAAGATATCAAAAACGTGACAATCCTAATATCCGACACTGGTATTGGTATTCACCTTGACGACCAGAAGCGTATATTCGAGCGTTTTTTTAAGGCCGATCGTTCCCACAGTCGTAAGTATGATGGAAGTGGTATGGGACTCGCTATCGTTAAACAGATTGTGTCGCTTCATCAAGGTGATATCCGAGTGAAAAGTGAACTTGGTCAAGGAACGACCTTCATTGTCACCTTGCCAATCACTACACCAATAGATTAGTTAGATTCATTCTCTATGCTACGACTCATATGCAAGCTTATTTGCATATAGAGCCGTAGCATTTTTTTTGACAGTTCATATTCAGTTCATATTGTCGTCATAAGGAGTACATCTTCATTTGTTAAGGTTTCATTACAGGCACATGAAGGAAGACAATCAACCAGATCAGGACAGGAGAAGATGACAGTGATACAACAAGAGGAAAAGAAAACGCTGAGTGGAATGAAAATAAAGAAAGCGCGAAACATCTTACTTAAAATCATAGGAGCAATCGTTCTAGCCATTGTACTCTTTTTAGGTATTGTTTATATCGTAAATGTGATGAGTAGTCATTCGGAACAAAAACGAATAGTGCCATACGGGCAGCATGTATCTGTAGACGGGAAAAACATGAATGTGTTAATTCAAGGCGAGGGCAAGGAAACAATCGTGCTCCTGCCTGGTTATGGAACAGCTACTCCAGGGCTTGATTTTAAGCTTCTTATCGATGAATTATCTCCATTTTACAAAGTTGTTGCGGTAGAGCCTTTCGGTTATGGATTAAGTGATGAAACTATAAAAGAGCGGACCACGGAGAACATTGTAAGTGAAGTTCATGAAGCTCTACAGCAGCTTAATATTAACAGATACATGCTCATGGGCCACTCCATTACAGGCATTTATGGAATTGATTATGTGAACAAATATCCAAACGAGGTGACTGCATTTGTCGGAATCGATAGCAGTGTTGCAACACAACCGGGTATGGATATGAATTTCCCATTAAAAACGTTTGCATATCTCAAAAAATCAGGTCTCTTAAGATTGGCTATGAAAATCAGTGCTGACCCCTATGCTGGACTGGCATTTGATGAAAAAACCGTAGAGCAAATGAAAATGATTTCAAATAAAAACATGTATAATGACACAACCTTGAATGAGATGGACCATTTTTCGTCTAATTTTAAAGGGGCTCAAGGTTTAACCTTCCCTAAATATCTTCCACTTCTTCTCTTTGTACAAGCGAATAATGAAGATGTAGCAGGATGGTTACCTCTGCATGAAGAGCAGATCAAAGACTCTGTACATGGAAAACTAGTAACCATGGATGGATCACATTATTTACACCATACCAAATTTAAAGAAATCGCTGAAAACGTTAGACTATTTATGAAAGAAGTAAAGTAAGTGTTCAAAGAAAGGTTCATCCGTTAATTTATGAATTTGTCTACAGTCTGCAAGACCATCGTTTAGATGGTCTTTTTTACATCCAAACAGGGATTGGTGTCGACATATACAATAGCCCAGTTAAGTCTCATTCAAAAGGTTGTAATGAATCCATGCAGAAAAATGAGTTGAATAGAGCATTTAATCAGGATGAGGGGAGGGGATGACTGAGGAAGCTCTCTGTAATGGGAGTGGAGGAACAGCCCCGAGTCTAGCGAAATGGAATGATTATTTTCCAAGTGTGCATCGTACCGATCGAATAGGAACGTGGGGATTTCCACAGTGTGAGCTCTTAGTAGGAAGAGTTAAGACTCTATCTTATCTAAGGGTAACGAGAAACTTATAGTCTATAGTACAAATCGTTAGATGGAATGCGGAATGACCGGAAACTGTCACGTTCCGAGTGGAGCAGGGGAAAAGTTGGAGATCACATCAATACCTATTTGCAACTTTAGTTAAATAATCAATTCTATACGAAATTGAATCGACTTTTAGAATAAGACAAACAAAATAAAAAGCAGCCGTTTTCCCTTAGCTTAGGAGAAAACGGCTTTCGAAGCGAAGCGGATGAGGAGGCATAAGTAACGCCCGCGGAAAGCGAGCAGTCCGTACAGGACATCAACATGTACATAGAAGTTTACAAGGCAAGCCCCAAACACGAAAAGTAGTGGTAGGGATTGCCCAAATAGCTTTGTTAATTGGCCAATTAAATAAACTCTTCCTCAATCTCCAAGTTGATTTCTTCACCGTGATAGTTTTGATAGGACACAATTAATGTATCTAAGTGCTCTAAATTTTCTTCGTAATCTAAAATACGCGATAAAATATACAGAAGGTGATAGCTTGAAAATTCTGTATCGCCCTCTTCGTGCGCAAAGGTCACTTGATGGATAAAAATCTCCATTAACTGATTGCGTTGAATGTAGTCGATATGGTTGCTCCATTCGGAATGCTCAGGCTTTAATTTCCCCGTATATTTCAGTAAAAGCTGCTCATGGTAGGTCAGCAGGAAGTCTAGACGCTCTTGAATCATTAAATGGAATTGTGTCGGTAGATGTGCTAATTCGTTTTCATGATTATGCAGACGTTGTAACAATTCTAGACTCTTTTTTGACGTAGTAATCATTTGACGGTACACAACTAATTTCCGTGCTTTGACGTATTTTTTATTTTTAAAGTAATTTCGTTCTTCCTTGAAAAACTCATAGAGTGTGTCGACTCTAAGCATACGTTCTCTAAATTTGTTTAAAGCCGTTTTAGTAGAAGTATGCTCAGAAGCTTGACGAACAGCTAGTCTCGTCCAGCGAATAATATCATCCTGTAAAAAGTAAATTTTACGGAAAAGCTTTACTTCGTATTTTGGTGGTAAAAACACAAGATTTACAACAAATGCTGCTAAAACCCCAACTAAAATTGTAAGAAAGCGAATTAAACTAAACGTAAGAAAGTCATCGCCCTGTATTTCCATAATGGCTACAACGGAAACAAGCGCAAGAGACAGTGACTTTTCAAGCTTAAATTTTAACATCAATCCTATAGCAATAATTACTGCAATACCAACAGCCACGACGTGGTGACCGAAAAGTAAGCCGAAGATTACGGCAATGGAGGCTCCTATAATATTTGCTTGTACTTGTTCAACTATCGTTTGATAAGAGCGATAAATGGATGGCTGAATCGCAAAGATTGCTGCAATTCCAGCAAAAACTGGGGATGGTAATTGCAGGAGCTCAGCAATAAATAGAGCAAAGACAATAGCTACGCCAGTTTTAAATACACGGGCACCTAATTTCATAATAAAATCGATGTCCTTTCTGTCTAATATTTTTAACTTGCTTCAGCAGAAGTGCTCCACTTCTATAAGTGGGGCTGAATCAAGTTAAAGGCCCCAGCGGATCTCTCAGACTTTAATAAGAGCTTTTCAAGCAGACTTAAAAAATCTGGAGGCAATTACGCCGAGTCGTAATTAATGCTTCTTTACATTATAGAAGGAAGTTCTTAGAAAATACATAGATTTGTATATCGTAATATAAAAAGGCGAATCCTACTTTGTAAAAATAAAGATGATTCGGACATCACTTATATATTGTGATGTACTTTTTTATTTTGTAGACCTTATAAATGACCTTTTTTATTACTGCAACAGTATTTCGGTATTCGTTGTATCTACTACCATTATTTTATGTACTATAAACAGGAACGTATATTCTTAGGGTATTATTCTTTGAAGGTGGGTAAGTGTAAAAAAAATACACTGTTAACGATGTAGCAGAACTTTTAAGCAAACATGATTAAACGATTAAGCATTGGAATTGAACTGGAAAGTTTCCTGACTTATACAGAAGGAGTGACAAGAAAGGTTGGAGAATACTGAATCAGATTTATTGAATTTATATGCTATTGTCTCGAAAAACAAAACAGAACAACTAAAAGATGACTTAAATTATAAGAAGGAAATAATGCCTAATAAATAGTATATATAAATATAATAAAAGATGAGAGTAAATATGTACTAATATTTCAATGACTTAGTTATAAGAGAAGGAACCGATGTTGAAATTCTGTTTGAAGATGTTGGATGGGTATAGGTAAAAGTTTAGAGATAAAAAATGGAGGGGCAAATGGATAATCAAAAGTTTGATGAGTTTATTAAAATAGCTAAAAAACTAAATGATATTGAAATTATTCCATTGTTAATGGGTTCAGTTGGCTTAGAAATTATTACAGGGGAAAATTGGGAAGCTCAAGACTTAGATATTCATGTTCCTGGTGATAAAAGAGGATGGGAAGTTCCACCTGAAATATCCATATATAAATGGATTGATATTGTGAATATCATGGAATCAATGCAATATAGCTTAATTGATTTGCATGAACATGAATTTTCTAAAGAGGGACTATCAGTTGAATTTGGTATTCTTGACACTTTACCAAATTTTGCAGGAGTGAAATTAGAAGATTTAGAAATGCATCAAAAGGAAAACGTTCAATATTACTTACTAAATCCTGAGCAATATTTAAATGTTTACGAGGCTTCCTCTAAGGATAGTTATAGAGCAGATAAAAATAATAATAAAGATTTTAGAAAAATAGATTTCTTAAAATACATGACATATAATACTTGAAATTGATAATTTTATAATGCTCAAATGTTTTTTAATTAAAAAAAAGAAAATAATAGTGTAGCAGTAAATCAAATTATTGTTAGTAATGAGGTCATATGTTTTACAAAAAGGATAGATGTTAGCAGGTAACAACCCTGTTCATCTATCCTTTCTAAATTTTAGCTATTTAATTGGTGACATTAAATGCTTTTTATTATAAAGCCTTTTGTTTATTTTCTTGATTTTTAAAACCTATTGGAAGTCGACTTTTTTTCGGCCTATTAAAGTTGAGAAAATGCATAGTCGACAGCTTCGATTGTTTCACGAATATCTGCCTCTGTATGCTCAGTTGTTAAAAACCATGCTTCATATTTTGATGGAGCGAGGTTAATGCCTCGTTGAAGCATTAGTTTAAAGAAGCGACCGAAAATTTCTCCGTCAGTGTTCTCTGCCTGCTCATAGTTTTCTACCTTCACATCTGTAAAGTAAATTGTAAGCGCACCTTTTAGACGATTTAAAGTAATTGTTACACCATGTTTTTTTGCAGCCGCTAAAATACCTTCTTCTAAAATCGCACCAAGTCGATCCATTTCATCGTAAATTCCTGGAGTAGCTAATACTTCTAAGCAAGCTATACCAGCTTGCATCGATGCAGGGTTTCCTGCCATTGTACCTGCTTGGTACGCTGGTCCAAGTGGAGCAACAGTATCCATAATTTCTTTACGCCCACCGTAAGCACCGATAGGTAATCCACCACCAATGACTTTCCCTAGTGCTGTAAGGTCAGGCGTTAAACCAAGTAGTGTTTGTGCGCCACCGTAATGGAAGCGGAATGCTGTAATAACTTCATCATAAATCGTAAGCGCACCTTTTTCTTTCGCTGTAGCATGCACTAATTCTAAAAAGCCAGGGTTCGGTTCAACAATACCGAAGTTACCTACAATTGGCTCAATTAAAATAGCAGCGATCTGATCGCCCCATGTATCCATCGCTTCAGTAAATGCTTGTGGATTGTTAAATGGTACTGTAATTACTTCTTCTGCTGTAGCAGTCGTTACACCCGCTGAGTCTGGTGTGCCTAATGTAGCTGGTCCAGAGCCAGCAGCTACTAATACTAAGTCAAAATGACCGTGGTAGCAGCCAGCAAACTTCATAATTTTTGTACGGCCAGTATAGGCACGAGCAACACGGATAGTTGTCATTACTGCTTCTGTACCAGAGTTGTTAAAGCGCACTTTATCCATTGAAGGAATGGCTTCTTTAAGCATTTTTGCAAAAGTTACCTCGTATTCAGTTGGAGTTCCAAATAAAGTACCGTTTTCAGCGGCATTTGAAATCGCCTTAGCGATATGTGGATGGCCATGACCTGTAACAAGTGGGCCATATGCAGCTAAATAATCGATGTAACGGTTGCCGTCAACATCCCAAAAATAAGCTCCTTTTCCTCGAGCCATTGCAACGGGAGAGCCCCCACCGACTGCTTTATATGAACGAGAAGGGCTATTCACACCACCAACGATATGTAAAAGCGCTTCTGCGTGTACTGCTTCGGATTTTGAGTGATTCATAAATATGCCTCCTAAGTAATTATACTTAATCTATTGTAGACCTATCGGTGTAAGAAATCCAAAGAAAATAAGGGATATGACTTGATTTGTTACTTAGAGTAAAATAAGAAATGCAAAAGGAGGAGATTGTTATGACATTAGTAGAAGGACAGAAAGTACCCGATTTTTCACTTGTTAATGACAAAGGGGAGTACGTACAATTAGCAGATTTCAGGGGCAAAAATGTAATTTTGTACTTTTATCCGAAAGATATGACACCAGGTTGTACAACAGAGGCGTGTGATTTCCGTGATAAGTATGAAGACTTCAGTCAGTTAAACGCTGTTATATTAGGTGTGAGCCCTGATAATGTCCAAAAGCATACAAAATTTATTGATAAGCATGGCCTACCTTTTTCTCTATTAGTGGACGAGAATCATACAGTAGCGGAGGCTTATGGTGTATGGGTGTTAAAGAAAATGTATGGACGTGAATATATGGGGATTGAACGTTCTACCTTTTTAATTGATACAGAGGGTAATCTTATAAAGGCATGGCGCAAAGTGCGCGTGAAAAATCATATCGAAGAAGTATACACATATTTAGCAAATCAGGAGGAACATAAATGAGAATTTATTTTACGTTTGAGCCAAGACCCGATTTACGTGACCCGTTAGTAGAGGAATTTTCACAATGTGATTTTGTTTTTAAAAATGGTTTATCTACGGATGAGCTTCAAAAAGCAGATGTACTAGTTACATACGGCGAAGATTTAAATGATGATAATATGCAATACGCGACGAAACTAAAATGGATTTTCGTAGCTTCGGCAGGTGTAGAAAAAATGCCAGCTCAAGCAATTATTGATCGAGGTATTTTAGTATCAAATGTGCGTGGAATTCATAAATCACCTATGGCTGAGTCGATGCTTGCTCATATTTTAGCCATTAAACGCGCTTTGCCGTGGTTATACGAGCATCAAAAGAAAAGAGAATGGTCGAAGAAAGGGAAACAAACTGAATTACGTGATAATACAGCTCTAATATTAGGACCTGGCGCGATTGGCTCGGAAGTAGGTCGCTTATTACAAGCATTTGGTGTAACTACAATTGGCTGTAACCGTTCAGGTAAAGCAGCACCTTATATGGATGAAATGGTTAGTTTCGCGAAGCTAACAGAAGCTTTGCCAAAGGCTGATATCGTCATTTCTGTATTGCCAAAAACAGCAGAAACTACGCATTTATTGAAGAAAGAGCATTTTAGCGCAATGAAAAATGATGCCATTTTCATGAATTTTGGACGTGGGAATTTAGTGGATGAAAAGGTACTTATTCATGCTATGGAAACAGCTGAAATTGGCTACGCAGTATTAGATGTGTTTGAAGAAGAACCACTTAGTGCAAATAGTCCATTATGGTCTTGTCCGAATGTCATAGTGTCACCACATGTTTCAAGTCATTCTTCTCGCTATGTGGAACGCAGCTTAGATATTTTTAAGCCTAGTTTGATGAAATGGTTAAATGGAGAGACAGCTCTAGAAAATGTAGTGGATCTGCCGAGAGGATATTAAAAAGTAATTTAATTTAGCTGATGCATAGGACGGAAGTTGACAGATGTTAGCTTAATTCGATACACTAATTGTAACAATTATAAATTAATAATACTTATGAAAAGGGGTGCATGACGATGTCTATACCGCATTTACAAGATGCACTTGACACGTTAAAAACAACTGGTGTACGCATTACTCCTCAGCGTCATGCTATTTTAGAATATTTAATTCAATCGATGACACATCCGACTGCGGATGAAATTTATAAAGCGCTTGAAGGAAAATTTCCGAATATGAGTGTGGCAACTGTCTACAATAATTTACGTGTATTCCGTGAAGTAGGATTAGTGAAAGAGCTGACTTATGGAGATGCCTCTAGCCGTTTTGATTTTGTTACAAATGATCACTATCATATGATTTGTGAATGCTGCGGTAAAATTGTCGATTTCCATTATCCAGGTTTAGATGAAATCGAACACTTCGCTTCACAAGTAACAGACTTTGATGTGCACACACACCGTCTAGAAATTTACGGCACGTGTCCATCTTGTAAAGATGTAGCAGCAAAAGTACAATAAGTAGTTTTCTTGGATTTTTACAAAAGTATAAACATAGAAAAGCAAGTGGGCAATGAGCTCACTTGCTTTTTATTATGGAACGGAAGAGATGCACTTTAAATAGGCTGAACATTCTCGATATAAATAATGTACGTTAAGAATAAAGCGTTGGAGATTGGAGCATGGCAAATGAGTATCTCTGACAATTGAACAGTTAATAGGAGGGATACAATGAATGTACAATTAGGGAGTAGTAATTACTTTATTACATTAAAAAAAGAAGAACGTTTATCGGATAATTTGTTTTTAGCAAACAAAAAAAGAAAAGCAACATATGAAATAAAAAAAGAGAATGGTTATATACGCCATATAGTAACGAAAGAAAATGGCGAAAAAGTAATTGTAAGAGAAGTGAAAATTTCAAAACAAGAAGAACAAGAACATTCTTCGGGTGAGGTAAACGATATGGTTACGCACAAATTAGTAGAGCAAATGATGCAATCATTCGATGACAGACAGAACCAACAAAAAATTTTGAAAACTGGAATAGCTGGTCTAAAAGAAAAACAAATTTCTAAATATATAGTGAGCATCTAATATCGGTTATTTCTTTAATAGTAGTGGTGGCAATAATAAGAAAATTCCTAGCTCTTATATGAGGGCTAGGAATTTTTTGCTTTGTTATTATAAGATTGATCGAACTCTTTTCCTTCGAGTGAAGGATCTAGTGTTAATGGTTCGTTACAGTACATGCACATATCGACACGACCTAATACCTTCGTATGCTTATGGCAATTCGGGCACTCTACTTGAACTGCTCTTGTTGAGAGAAGTCCGATCCAAGCATAGACAACTGTACTACCGATAATACATAGTAAACCAAGCGTCATGAAGATTAAGACAAGGATAGGATTGTTTTTGAAAAATATTCCCCCATACATAACAACAAAGCCGATAAAAATAAGTGCTAATGCAAATGAACGGATTTTATTAATTTTACTTTTATAAGGTTTCATACAATATCTTGCCTCCCAATCTAAAATCTACTATAACATATAAGAACAAAGTATTTTAGTTTTGACTAAAAGGCAAAGAAGGAATACTTTCAGAGTATGTCGAAATTTTAACGAAATCATATAACAAATAGAGGAGGACTGAACATGGAGCAAGTTTTGCGCCCGATATACCAAGAACGTGCGAGTCAGTCTAATACATTAGGTGTCATTTTAATGGAGAAGCGTGAAGAACAAAGTAACGTTACTGACACATTCGATACGATATTACTAATTATTGTGAAGGAAGCGGATCAACCTGTTTATTCAAAGCATTATTTATATGAGGGGAATAAGGTAGCCTTACATACTGTTACAGAGAAATTGTTACGCAAGTGGTTACTAGTCGGCTCTAACAAAAAAGTAGTTGATTGGATTTTCTTTGGCAGAGTGTTGTTTGATCGCAATGAATTCCTTCATAAATTAAAAATCGAACTACAAGAGTTCCCGTTTAGCGGTCGGAAAATTAAAACGGGTATTCAATTTTCAAAGTTAATTCGACGTTATTTAGAAGGAAAAGAATATTTTGATAAGGGAAGCTACCTGGATGCCTACAATCATGTTGTTGATTCATTGCATCATTTAGGGCGATTGTCCATTATAGATAGTGGGCTGTATCCAGAAGTAACAGTATGGGCGCAAGTGAAAAAGATAGAGCCTGCAATTTATAAGTTATATGAAGAACTTGTAATGAGTAGTGAGCCAATTGAAAAGCGATTAGAGCTTCTTTTTTTAGCAAGTGAGTTTTTAATTCATTCACGAACACAGGATGGAGCTCAACATATATTAGAAGTAATGCAAACAAAAGCGACATGGACTATTCAAGAATTACATGATCATCATGAGCTTGTTAATTATTCTGTAGACTTAGAAGTATTTGTAGAGTATTTAGTGGATAAAGGCTACATACAAATTGAACCTGTCGTTGCAAAAAGTGAAATGATATTCCACCGGCATTATAAGGTGAATAAAGAGTCTATAGAATTTGAATAAGTCATATAGTATGCTAGTAATCGAGGTATAGAAAATACCTCGATATTTTTTTAAAAAAAGTGTTGACGTTTAATATATTAATATTGTATTATATTAATTGTCGCTAAGACATAACAAGAACACTTGAAAACGAGTGAAAAAAACTTTAAAAAAGTTGTTGACGCAAGTTGGATAAGATGTTAAGATAAAGAAGTCGCTGAAAAACGACAAACAACATGAACCTTGAAAACTGAACAAGCAAAACGTAATCAATATAGTTTTTATTAGCTAACGTATGTTAGTAAACGAAACAAAATTTTGGACATCAAAATTGATGCCAGCAAAACAATTTGAGCTAATCAAATTTCTTTTATGGAGAGTTTGATCCTGGCTCAGGAC